>CASEYR010000026.1 GCA_949292205.1 uncultured Alphaproteobacteria bacterium | reverse complement strand
CCAGCCCGTAACGGATACCATCCCTGACAGCGTTTTGAAAACTCTGGTTCAAGTATCCCAGCGAAACCCGGCTCTCGTATTGTACACCGGAGCCAAGCGGGAGTGGTGTAACAGACAGTCCGATGGATGCCCAAAACGGATTCGGCGGCACTTCAATATGAATCGTGCAGCTCGCTTTTTTTTGCGGTCTTTCCAGATAAATAACCGAAGGCTCTTTCGTAACCACGCCCACATGATATTTTTCTTCTAATAGCGAACAAATAACTTCTAACTGTACTTTTCCCAAAAAAGATAACATGATCTCATGGGTAACAGTATCAATGTCAAAATGCAAAAGAGGATCTGTATCAGCGATCTCTACGAGGGCATTTAACAGGGCTTCCCTTTGCTCCGGCTTTTGCGGCTCTACGGTTGTCCGAAGTAATGGCATGGGATCATCGATCCGTGTTTTTTGAGGTAAGAGTTTTTCGTTTCCCAGAATGTCGTTCAGTTTCAAAGTATCATCAGCTAAAACAACAATTTCTCCCGGATCAGCATGGTCAGCCGGGACGATTTCACCATTTAACGGAATACACATTTCTGTAATCTTTATTTTTTTCTTTTTTGACAGCGGCAGCTCATCCCGTAAATGGAGCGTCCCATGATACAGGCGTAAATAAGTAAGCCGTTTTTTCCGGTCTGTATACTCAACCTTAAAAACATATCCACATAATTCAGACTGAATATCGTCTGTTTCTGTAATGAAAGTTTCTGTAATCGCTTCGATCAGTTTTTCTGTTCCTAAATTGTCTTTTGCACTCCCATGATAAACAGGAAACAAAGAGCAGCATCTGGTTCTTTTGCACTTTTCATATTGTAATTCCTGTATATCCAAAGGATCCTCTGCAACATATCGTTCTAACAGTTCATCGCTTCCAGAAATAACAATATCCCATTTGTCCAAATCAGAAATATCGGTTATGGTTATCTTGGGCGACAAGGCAACCTCCTGCATGACAATCATATCACTGGTAAGTTTATCTTTGATGCTTTGGTAAACACGCCGCAGGTCGATTCCATTTTGGTCTATCTTATTTACGAAGATGATTGTCGGGATGTTCATCTTCTGAAGCGCATTGAATAATATACGTGTCTGTGCCTGTACGCCGTCTTTTGCCGAAATGACTAAAACAGCTCCGTCAAGGACAGATAAAGATCGGTATGCTTCGGTTAAAAAATCCATATGACCGGGAGTGTCCACGATGTTGATTTTATAATCATTCCAGCAAAAAGAAGTAACTGCTGTCTGAATGGTAATTCCACGTTGCCGTTCCAAAATCATAGTGTCTGTTCTTGTAGTTCCTTTATCCACGTTTCCTTGTTCCGCAATCGCTCCACTGGTGTATAGCAGGCTTTCCGTCAATGTTGTTTTTCCTGCGTCTACATGGGCAAGGATGCCAATATTTATTATTTTCATGTGATTGTCCTCCTTTTACAGCCCTAAAGGGCATAAAAATCCCCAGCAGTAAAATACTTTTACCACTGGGGATTATAATTTGCGGACATACACATATACAGCATACACCTATTTGTGATTGCTGTTTTTTGGGATATGTCAAAATTGATAAGGCAAAAGTATTCTTAAATTGGGTACAAAAACCAAGCCCCCGTGAAAGGGACTATCATAATTCTTTGTTCCCACTATTTGATTATAGTTTTATTTAAGAATACCTTGCCGCATATTTTTTTACTCCTTTTCTGGAATGAAACTATTATATCACATCAGCTTTAGGAAAGCAAGTACCTAAAAGAAATTTTTCTTCCTCTTATATGTTAACAATCATACCGGCTTCTTGGCGTTCAGAATAGTTTCTGCTGTTTGCTGTGGTGTTTGGTTGGAATTGTCCAACCAAAAGCTGATCCGGGGTGTTGTCTGTATTTTACTAAATACAAATTCAATGTATACAGAAAGAAATATATAAGGAGTGGGAGGGATTCCGCCGTAGTCGGCATTGTAGGAAAATCCAAAAGTTTAGATTTTCTCAAAATGCTTATCTTTTGGTCTTTGGTTCGGAATAGTGTAGTGCTGGCGGTCTATCTATTGTTTCTATTGTTTTCGGTTGCTTGCTTCTTTACCGTACATGAGCATTATATCTTGGCTTCTCAAGAGGTTACTTCCGATTTATCAAAATTGGCAGGTAATTTCGAAAACCAAGGTACTCTAAATCTTCAAGGTGGATTAACCAGTGATATTAAAGGAAACGGTACAACCGTTCTTCAAAACGATATCACTCTTGCAGATAACAGAACAATCGAGGGAACATTAAATGCAAATGATAAAAATATCAATATGCAGGATTCTTCGAAAAATTATACAACTTTAACTGTTAATAATTTGGAAGGAATTGCTAACTTGCAA
>CASEYR010000025.1 GCA_949292205.1 uncultured Alphaproteobacteria bacterium | reverse complement strand
TAATGCGGCCAGAAACAGCAAAATAAAAAATAATAACATTAAAAATGTACCGCCCAACATTTTTGAAAAAATAAGAGGCAAGCTGACAAAACTCAATGATGGCCCCTGCCCCGGCTCCAACCCAAATGCAAAGACAGCCGGCAAAATAATCAATCCCGCCAAAAATGCAACTAATGTATCTAATCCGGCAATCCATTTTGCCGAACTTTTTAAGTTACTATCTTGAGTCAAATAAGATCCATACGTAAAAATGACCCCCAACCCCATTGACAGAGAATAGATTGCCTGTCCCAAAGCAGCCAACATTAAATCGGCAAAAATTGAAAAATGAAATCCATCGGGCAAAAATCCAGCTCGCGACCAATCCGGTTTCAAAAAGAAGAGCAATCCTTTTCCAGACTCTGGCAAAAACATCATCCAAATAACCATAAACAAGAGCAACATAAACAAAACCGGCATCAGATATAGTGAAGCGCGCTCAATTCCTTTTTTAACACCTTTAACTAAAATAAAAACACTAATCGCAATACATAAAAAGCCCCAAAATAGCTGTACCCCAAAAGACCCCGTTAAATCAGAAAACAAAGACGCATCCACAACACGTTGAGATACCCCACTCCACAGAGCAAAACCTTCAGCAACATAGGCAGCCGTCCAACCGATAACAACGACGTAAACACTGCTAACCAATAATGTGTTGATAAAGCCTAACCAGCCCCCAAAAAGCGACCACACAAAAGAAGCTTTTTTGCCATTCTGTTCCGCAACAACCTGAAAACCATCAATCAGATTCGTCTGAGCCGTTCGTCCGAAAGCTAATTTCGAAACCAACATAAAGTAGCCCAAACCGACAACACATAAAAGATATGCCAACAAAAAGACACCACCACCATATTGACCAGCCAGATACGGAAATCGCCAGATATTTCCCAGTCCGATAGCCGAACCGGCCGTTGCCATAATAAATCCCAGTTTAGAGCCCCAATGTGTACGCATATTAACCTACCGAATATAATCTTTTAAAAAACGAAAAACACCGGCTAAATCATCTACACGGGCATCATACGAAAACGTTACCGATTGACCCTCCGGACGAATAAACAACCCGAATACACCCAATGTCTGAGCAAACATCATATCTGATTCGCCATCCCCAATCATCAAAGCGTTTTTAGGCCACTCCTCTCCAAAGATTTCGTCGGCAAATGCTCTTGTCGGCTTTGCAATATGTCGATCATCCGTTCCGACAACTTTGTCAAAATACTTCCCCAAATTCAAGCGATGACATTCTTCATCCAAAATATGTTGATTTTTATTACTAACAACTATTTGAGGTATCCCTTTTGAACGAACCCAATCCAAAACATCCTGTGTTTCAGGAAACAGCTCTAATTTCTCATTATGAGCCACATAACGTGATAGGTAATAATCAACTGCCTCTGTCTTTTTATCGCCGAAATTCTCCTGCCAAAATCGTCCCATATGTGTTCCCATCACATCCACGATATCCTGATGCGTAATTAGCGGTAAATGAGCCATATTCGCCACGTCATTCAGAGCCGCCACCACAACAGGCCTGCTGTTCACTAACGTATTATCCCAATCCCATATAATTAAAGACGGATGTTTCAAATTCATCGACTAAAACCTCTTTCATTATCTCGACGTCGCATTAATCTGGAAAGCTCCTCACGATGACGAATTTCTTCTAATTGTCTCTGCTGTTCCCTCTCCATCTCCTTGGCTTTGCGATCGTAATCATAAACCAATGCTCTCACGTTTTTCAACAAGTCATTATCTTGAGGCTGACGCTCAAATTGTTCCAAAAAGGATTCCACTTGCTTTGGATTCTGAAGCACATTTTTGATCATGTCCTTTTCCGAGTTATCCAAAACTTGAAATAAGTTCATTAACAATGTTTTTGTTTGACGACTCATCAGAGGCATCCCCTCGGCATCCAACAATCCGGCGAATTCTTGCACCTCGGGAGAGCCGACCCGATCTTGAGCCTCTTTCCATTTTTTCAAAATATCATCTGCCAAATTAGCCGGCTTATCCGATTCACCTGATGATAAGACGATTTGAACACCTGTTTTGGAAATCAAATCCACAAACATTTTTTGAAATCCATGATCCAGACGTAAAAAAGCTTCTCGCGTTTCAATAGCCGGAACACCGATATAAGACTCGATAAAAGCCAATCCGGCTGAAACATTATTCCGCACAACACCTCGACAATTAGCACAACGCAGAATCTTTTGTCCGGGGCTAGCTCCCAAAAACGTGTCATACTGATTGCAATAGAAAGGGAGTGTATTCGGCATAAATGTTCGCATTCCCAGAAAAGGACAATCTGCAGGACACTCCAAAAAATCAACCGGCAATGTATGTGGATTTGTTGTCATATGGGAAGTATAACCGTTTTTACCCCAAAATGCAACTTTTTCCATTCAAAAAAAACAAGATAATCCAAGAAACAACTCATTTTTTTCAAAAAATAAAAACCGGCCGATAACCGACCGGTTTTAAACCGCACTTTTATCCCTTAATCACGCGGGCCGCGTTTACCGCCTATACGTTTAAACACAGGCTGAGATTGTGCCACTTTTGCATGCGGACGCTCCTGCGATTCTGATGAAGACCCTTGAACCGCTTTCTCCAAACATCCTTTCAGACCCGTCCCGGACAGTTTCTTGCCCGGATTCGGGGCATCTTCAGGGGTCGAAGAACCCGACGACTTCGTTTCTTGTGCCGGCCGAAGGATGGGATACTTAACAATGCGTGACTTAATAAAACGCTTCACAACCTTCCACCGCTCGGTTTTCGGAATCAATCCCAATAACGCTTCACCTTCTTCCGGTGTCAAACCTGTCACCTGACCTGTTTTGAATAATTCTTGCACGACATCCGGTTTTTTCTTGGATAAAGCCTCTTTCAATAAATCATATTGTCCGGGTATGGATTGAAAGTCCTCACTTTTTAACGGCTTTTCATTCGGTTTTTGAGATTTTATTCTTTGCACTCTTTCAAATTGTTCTCTAAACCTTTGAGCAGCACGACGCTCATAGGCAGCTCTACTTTCCCAAGGATGAGTCGCCACCGTTGACTGCACCATAGATAGTCCACTAGAATAAAAACGAGAATCTGTCTTTATCTTTTTAGTCAAGCTAATAATACGATAAGGAGAAACAACTACCCTATTCATTATTCGTGCTTCCAAAAGACTGCCAGCTATATAAACAGATCCGCCAACCTCGCCGTTGAACTTTCCCCAATCCTCCAACTTCTTATTAAATCCACAAATAAGATTTCTTCCAATTTTTTTCGGTCCTCCTGTCAAATTCATTAACTGATTAGAGGAACAATCAAAATCTCCACCAACCTTTTCCGGAGCCCCTTCTAAACTTGTTAACTGGTTATCGGAGCAATTAAAAGTCTCAACCTCCTTCGGAGCCCCTTCTAAACTTGTTAACTGGT
>CASEYR010000024.1 GCA_949292205.1 uncultured Alphaproteobacteria bacterium | reverse complement strand
TTCTTCCTTAAATCTGGTGTTGTTGACATAATAATACTCCATTTCCATAATACTTCTTCTTCAAAAAGTATCACACTTAATCTCTTTATTCAAGAAAAAAATTTTTAGCGTATATTATAATTCGGAAAGAGTTTTTTCAAAAAACTTTGGAGGTCTTCGTTCTGAAAGAAAGAGCATATTTTAGATTCTTCCGGCGGATTAACATCTTCTTTAAAAGTCCGATAGCGTTGTAAGACATAGGTTTGAGCATTCTTGGAATGTAAAGCCTCGGCAATTTTTTGAATATCGGAAACAGTCAAATATCTGGGATCACAGGTCGTTCTAGCTTCAAAAGAGATATTACTATCCAACAACAAATCCAAGCTTTTCTGAACACGCGATTCGACACCGACACGACCGGACAACAAAGCATATTTATCCCAAGGTGCTTTAATATCCAAGCCGACCCAGTCCAGAATTGGTAACATTTCCTTTAACCGATCGGGGTAGTATCCACTTGTATGAACGCCCACAGCATACCCCATATTTTTAATTTGCCGAGCCATTTTACAAACGGCAGGATGCATCAAAGGTTCTCCGCCCGACAAGACAACCCCTTCTAATTTTCCCAACCGTTTTTCCAAGAAAGAGGTAATTTCATCCCAAGATAAATTATCCCCGGCCGACAATCCTTGCAAAGCCGGATTATGACAAAACGGACAACGCAACGGGCAACCGCTCAAAAAGATAACGGCAGCTAGTTTCCCCGGAAAGTCAATAGTTGTAAAAGGGACAAAACCCGCTATAGAAACCCTATCGGACATATGAATACTCCATCAAAAAGGAGGCTTTAAATGCCTCCTTTTTGTTTAACAACGGTTATCCGGCTTTTCTCATTTCACAGGGACAAGCATTGCTTTCCTGAAACCAAACGCGTTCTTTAAATTCGCTTTGTTTTCCTTTATTGAACTGACTGTAAGGGCGGAAATAACCCATAACCCGCGTCCAACATTCAACCGGTTGACGTAAAGATTGATTAGCCTCCAAAATTTCCTTATCTGTCATATTGTTCTCCTTTCCTATAAATCAGACAGCTTCCAATTCTTTTCGTTTTTGAGCAATCAACTCCTGATCACATAACGGGCAGAATTGATGTTCCCCACTTAAATACCCATGCTTCGGACAAATCGAGTAGACCGGAGTAACCGAGACATAGGGCAAGCGATAATTTTCCAAGACGCGACGAATCAGAGCCTTACAAGCACCTGAGGAAGAAATTCGTTCACTCATATACAAGTGCAGAACAGTTCCGCCGGTGTATTGCGTTTGTAATTCATCTTGATAGTCCAAAGCCGTGAACGGATCGTCCGTAAAACCGACCGGCAATTGAGACGAGTTTGTATAATACGGAGCCTCTTTTGTCCCGGCCTGTAAGATATCGGGATAGCGTTTTTGATCCTCTTTGGCAAAGCGGTAAGTCGTTCCTTCGGCAGGAGTTGCCTCAAGGTTATACATATTACCGGTTTCGGCCTGAAAATCGACCAATTTTGATCGGATATGAGTCAACAACTTTTTAGCAAACATCTGGCCATAGTGCGTAGCTATATTTTCCTGATCGCCCGTAAAGTTACGAATCATTTCATTGATACCGTTCACACCGATGGTTGAAAAGTGGCTTCTGAAAGTCCCCAAATATCTCTTTGTATAGGGATACAATCCACGATCCATATGCATAGAAATTGTTTTACGCTTAATTTCCAAAGACGTTTTTGCTAACTCTAACAGCTCGTCCAGACGCTGATACAAAGCCTCTTCGTTGCCTTTGTATAAGTATCCCAATCGAGCGCAATTAATCGTCACGACACCGATAGAGCCGGTTTGTTCAGCAGAACCAAACAATCCGCCACCGCGTTTTTTCAATTCTGTTAAATCCAATCTTAAGCGACAGCACATAGAACGCACATCGGATGGTTTCATATCCGAATTGACATAATTTGAGAAATAAGGCAACCCATATTTAGCGGTCATTTCGAACAACAAATCAATGTTCGGAGAATCCCACGGGAAAGCATTTGTAATGTTATATGTCGGGATTGGGAAAGTAAACGGCCGTCCCTTTGCATCACCGTCCCGCATAACTTCCAAAAAGGCCTTGTTAATCATATCCATTTCGGGTTGTAAATCCCCGAACGTAAAGTCCTGAACTTCTCCGCCGATCACTGGATGTTTATCGGCCAAATCCGCAGGGCAAGTCCAGTCAAAGGTTAGGTTTGTGAATGGTGTTTGAGTCCCCCAACGAGATGGAACATTCAAGTTGAATATGAACGACTGCATTGCTTGCTTAACATCTTCATATTTCAGCTTTTCGATTCGAATAAAGGGAGCCAAATACGTATCCGCCGAAGAAAAGGCCTGAGCACCGGCCCATTCATTTTGCAGCGTCCCTAAAAAGTTAACCATCTGACTAAAAGCAGATACCAAATGCCGTGGCGGATTAGATTCAACCTTATTCGGAACGCCGTTAAAGCCTTCCTCAATTAAAACCCGCAAAGACCAACCGGCACAATAACCGCACAACATATCCAAATCATGAATATGATAATCACCGTTTTTATGAGCCAACCCGATTTCCGGCGTATAGACATGGTTCAACCAGTAATTAGCAACAACCTTTCCGGAAACGTTCAAGATTAAGCCGCCCAAGGAGTAGCCCTGATTTGCATTAGCATTAACGCGCCAGTCAGATCTGTCCAGATACTCATTAATAGAGGAAATAGCATCAATAACGGCCTGATGATCCTTTCTGGCCTTTTCACGTTGCTCCCGATAAACGATATAGGCCCGAGCCGTTTTGTAGTAGTTGGAAGAAATCAAGACCTGTTCAACAACATCTTGGATCTGCTCAATAGTCGGCGTAATAGCTCCGGCAAAGCGATATTTTAAAACTTTTACAACCTGCTGAGTCAAGAGCCAAGCCTCTTCGGAACCGAACTCGGTCGTCGCCTCACCGGCCTTAGTAATGGCGGTAGCAATTCGTGATGCATCAAAAGCAATTCGCTCACCGTCACGACGAATCACATCGGATAAAGGACCTAAATCAATCGCCACACGGCTTTCCTCTTTATTTTGAGCAACTTCCAACATTTTGTGTCCTTTCCTTTCAATTAACACTAGATATGGTGTAAAAAAAACATTTTCTTTTTTTAAAAGACTTCACTTCAAAAGTAACGTCAACAAAAAAATTACATCTGAATGAAAAAAAAATAATGTGATATTTTTTTCATATACTTCTTCAAGCCCATCATAAAATGATATGTATTATTTCAGACATGATTAGAAATAATTTGTTAACAAATAAAGCAACAACATTTTCCCACAAAAAAGTCTTTCCCTTTGTTTTTTAAGTAATAA
This sequence comes from uncultured Alphaproteobacteria bacterium, assembly GCA_949292205.1. Classification (GTDB taxonomy): domain Bacteria; phylum Pseudomonadota; class Alphaproteobacteria; order CAAHEQ01; family UBA3637; genus CALXZG01. The sequence continues at coordinate 311 of CASEYR010000024.1, read as the reverse complement.
AACCATATTTTTCCGATTCGCAACAAATGGTGAAACCTGAATTGTTTTTTACAGTCAAGAGACTTGACAATTTCCATGAAATCGGATAGTATACGAACACCTCTCCGGACGTAACGACAGGGAAGCCTTTTGTTAAACTCTCAGGGGTCAAAAGATGCGGGTGTAGCTCAATGGTAGAGCGGAAGCTTCCCAAGCTTAAGACGAGGGTTCGATTCCCTTCACCCGCTCCAATAAAAAAAGCGGCATCAGCCGTTTTTTTTATGGGTTGTGGGTCGAGGGATGAGAACCCGGCAAAGAGGGTTCGCTCGCAA
>CASEYR010000023.1 GCA_949292205.1 uncultured Alphaproteobacteria bacterium | reverse complement strand
ATAATATAATTATTTAATAAAATCAAGTCATTCATTATCATTTGTGATTTTTTATGACACTTATGATAATCTTCTTTTAATCAGGTGGCCCTGGGTTCGAATCCCAGCGCGCTCACCATTTATAAAAAAGCCACCCTTTATGGGTGGTTTTTTTGTAAATCATGATTGGCGCCGGATTTGAACCCATTGGGTTCGGTCGCGCAGCGAAAGCAAGCGGACGCCGTCAGGCGGTCCGAACGACGTGAGGACGAGGGACAATAGTCCCGAGCAATCCCAGCGCGCTCACCATTTTTAAGACCGTCCATTTGGGCGGTTTTTTTGTATCACCAATTCAATGAGTGTTGTTTTTATTCGGACGTCATCACAGAAACAAATAAAAACAATCGCCTTAATAAGACCAAAGTCTATGATTTTCGGCTTATTTTTCTCTTGAATTCCCTTTTACGAAACCATACATAAGTTACATCATTAAAAGTGGAATAATGAGTCATTATGTTAAATACCTTTCAAAGATTTGTTCTAATAGCCTCTCTCTTTCCGGCTTTTTCTGCGGCAGCAACAGACGTTTCTGATTATGACTCCTTTTACGCCGCATATAAGTCATACGAAGCACCCGAAAATAATCTGACAATCACGGGTACTTTAAGTGCCGACACAACCATCGGACGTCCCGGCTCATCTGTTACAAACATAGACGGTTCATCTTTCGGTTTTTTAGGAAACAGCATGAACGGATTTATTCTTTTGTCCGATCAAACCCTTTCTCTCACAAACGGAGGAAGTTTTTCCGTTTTGGATAAAACAGCCTCTATCAACACGGCCTATACCGGATTTGTCCAATCGCCAAGTGGCGGCGTTTTTCAAAATGGTGGCGGAACTCTATCAGTTTCAAGTTCAGCCTTTACAAACAACACAGCCTCCCGCGGCGGCGGGGTCTTTTTTCTGACAAACAATGCTACATTAAGTGTATCGGATAGTGCTTTTCAAGGGAATAAAGCATCTTTTGGAAATGGCGGTGTTTTAAGCAGTGACTTCGGGACAACGGCGTCATTCAGCAATGTTTTTTTTGAAAACAACACGTCCTATCGTTACGGCGGAGCCCTTTTTAACGATGGAACGGTATCGATTGATACGGCTAGTTTTATTTCAAACACAGGCTCCAGTGGTTCGGCTCTTTACAGTGCGACGACGGCAACACTGAAAAATGTCTATTTTGAAAACAACTCATCTTCAACCGATATCGGAGCCATCTATAACAGCGGCACATTAGAGATTGATAATGCTACTTTTATAACCAACAGTGGGTTTGATGGCGGAGCAATTGGCAATGTCGGTATGTTGGGCGATGATATGTATGCGCTTGTCAAGAATGCCTCTTTTACGAATAATTCAGCCATTTTCTATGGTGGAGCCATTTATAATAATGATGTTTTGTATCTTGTAGATAGTGTCCTCACACAAAACACGGCCGGAGAGGATGGAGGCGCTATTTTTAATTCTGGTGTTTTGACAATTCTGGCCGAAAACAGTGATGTTTTATTTTCTGGAAATACCGCCAACGGAACACCGAATGCGATTTCCACAAACGGCGTTTTAAATTTAAATGCCTCTCCCGATCAAGCCGTGATATTTAATGACCCAATTACCGGATCCGGCAATATATTTATCAATCGCCCCTACGTCATTAACGGCGAGAATGTTCCGACCGGAGGAACAATTTCACTCAACGCCGATATGAGCGGTTATACCGGCTCGGTTGTTATTGCAGACGGCCTTACTCAAGTTCAAGACGGCGGCACTTTTTTCAATGCCTCTTCGTTAACGGTAGAAAACGGAACACTGGACATTGGAAGCACAAAAGCCACCGTTGGAAACGCCGTTTTTGACGCCAACTCTGTTTTAGCATTAACCATCCAAGATAGTGCGTCGTATGGTTATTTAAGTGCCGATTCGATTTCGATTACGCCGGGAGCAAAGCTAAAAGTGACTCTCTCTAACACTGTATTAGGATCAAATTCTTCTCTTTCTTTTCATTTGTTACAAAGCACACAGAGTTTTATTGACGCATTTTCGCCCAATATAGACAATAATCTCTACACATTCACACAACTGGGAGACGGCTGGTACGAGGTAAAGCAAAGCCAGACCTATCGAGATGTAATTGAAAAATCCGGAGGCACACAAAACAACCAGAACACGGCAACAGCCTGGCAAACAAATCCCTCCCCCATGCAATCCGGAACAGCGCATGCAATCTATGAAGAGTTGGATATGTTAGTCCAAAACAACGGTGATGAGTATGTTCAAGCTTTAACGGCATTAGCTCCCTCTGCGGCTCCGCTCTTACAAGTCCTTGGCCTTTCCTATCTTGATCATTTTCAAAAAATGACTGATAAATCTGATCGCCAAGAATACCGTATCGGTCAAGGAATTCTGTGGGCAGACACCTTTGGTTCGGGATCCCGTCTGGATGCAACGACAGCCTACCCTGAACTTCATATCTATGGATACGGCATCGGGTTCGGGGCAGAGTACATTAAAAACGACTGGACATTAGGGGCTGCCTATTTATACCAATTCAATCGACTAAAAGATCACTTAAGAAGTATTCAAACACCGACACATGGTTTTGGTTTTTACACATCTTACACACCCAATAATTTCATCTGGAACACAAAGCTTTCTTTCTTTTATAGCCGCCTAAAAGAAAATAAAGATGTCGGAGGATATCAAGTCACAAATCGTCCATCAGCCTATACAACCGGCATTCGTAGTGATATCGGATATGTTTTCACGCCATCACAGTGGACGATAACCCCAAAAGTCGGATTGCAATACGCATTCATTCGTCGTCGAACATCAACCGATAGTGCAACTCAGATGATTCTTGCTAACAACCTTCATTTTTTAACGGGTTTTACAACACTTTCCATTGAAAGAAGTTGGAATCCCACACCGGACACAACCATTATTCCGTCTTTTGAAGTCGGCGCCTCTTACGATTTATCCTCTGACAAAGACAACAGCCGTGTTATTTTAAATAATGCACTGACCTATACCCTTTCCGGCCAAAAGCTATCTCCGTGGCAAGCCGATTTATCACTGGGATTAACCGCTCGCTTTGGGTCTCAATTTGAATGTCGCTTAGGTGCAGAGGCTGCCTTTCGCCACCGCTATCAAAATTACATCGGTTCAATCAAAGGGATTTATTATTTTTGATTGTCCGAATCATTTAAACAACATTCAAAAAACGATTGCCAATTAGTCATCACTGTGATAGCATCGTTTGTATAGCATACATCAATTTCCATTTTCCATACAAATCTTTTTACCCTACCAATTTGGGCAATCTTTGGGGATTAGAAACAGTGGTATTATTTTTTGACTTTATCAAGGAAGTTGTAGTATATAACAACACTCAATAGGTATGATAGAAATATGTAACCCTTATTATAAACTTTATGATTCAGAGTAAGAAATGAAGAAATTAACACTGTTTTTAATGATCATCATAACACTTGTATCAGGAGTATTTCTCATTCGCCCCACTCCGATTCCACACCGAATTCATTATGTCTGGGTTGGGAGAAACCCTCTTCCTCTCAGTGCACAAAAAGCGATTGACTCATGGAAAAAATATGCGCCAAGGTATCGCACACCCGTGTATTTTGTTTTCAACCAACAAACCATTTTGTCCCGCTCCTGTCCCATAATATAATTATTTAATAAAATCAAGTCATTCATTATCATTTGTGATTTTTTATGACACTTATGATAATCTTCTTTTAATCAGGTGGCCCTGGGTTCGTTCACGAAGCGACAGCGGAGTAGACGCCGTCAGGCGGTCCGAATGAAATGAGGACGAGGGGGAAATACCCCCGAGCAATCCCAGCGCGCTCACCATTTTTGAAACCGTCCATCTGGGCGGTTTTTTAATTCCCAGAAAATATTTAATCTAAACTAGATAAATAAACAACCTGCTATACAAAAGATTGGCTTAATCTAAAAAATCGTCATACTCTTTGCTTTAGGTGCCAAATAATCAGACCTCGCTCTAACACCTCTGGAGAATACAATAAACACACTTCCTCTTCGGGCGTCAAATCCAAATCAACCTGATGGTTAATATGGTTTTCCAATTTAATAGATGCTTGTTCTATCATGGTATTATCCCAAACCGGACTTGGTCCGTTCACATCTAATAACGAGGCATGTAAAAAATTAAGAGCCGGATTTTGAATCAAGATACGAATATCATATTTTTCTTTTCCTTCAGACAATTTTTTAGAGTATCGTTCTGCTTCACTTATAATATTCGGCAAACACTCTTCCTCAGCGGTCAAGAAAAAGCCATAACGTTTAAACCAGTTTCCCCAACTAACGCGAGAGGATAAAACAGACAACGGGATAGATAACACAAGACCAACAGTGACCGGCAAAATCCAGTAAAACAAAGCCGGCACATACAAAAACACAATCAGAGTTGTTATCAAGCCCAAGAAAGTATGCCACATATGCCGATTAAAAGCATCTTTCCAAGAAGTTCCGTTATCCCCTCTATTTTGAGTATTCCAACTAACAGAATGCCCCGTGACAATGTCCCAGATAAATTTACTTTGAAAGAGCATCATAATCGGAGCGATAAGCGCACTAAAAAACATTTCAAGCAGAACACTTTTGCAAATCCCATGTGTTTTCTTTGTTTTAACCTTATAAACAATCAACCCCAATATTTTCGGGAACAGCAGCATAAACAGAGAAAAACCGAACAAAAAGTATGTTCCCATTTTATCAAAAATCGGCCATTCCGGAAACAAAGATCTGACCTGAGAAAAATACGTCGGCGGAAAGAACTCACGCCCCAAAGCAACCGCCAATCCGGTCACCAGAAACAAGAACCACAAAGCTGAAGATAGATAGGACATGATACCGATGGTAAAGTGAATCCGACTGATATAATGTAACTTTTTGGAAAGCATAATCTTTAAATGTTGCAAGTTTCCCTGACACCAGCGTCTATCTCTGGCTGCAAAGTCAATCATGGTCGGCGGAAGTTCTTCATAGCTCCCCTCAACATCCGATAACAGCCAAGTTGTCCAACCGCCTCTCCGAATCAAGGCCGCTTCCACAAAATCATGACTTAAAATAAAGCCGCCGAACGGCGCTTTCCCCGGCAGAACGGGTAATCCGCAACAATCCATAAAAGCACGCACGCGAATAATAGCATTATGTCCCCAATAGTTACTATCCCCCATCTGCCAATAACACAAGCCGGCGGTTACAATCGGACCGTAGAGTTTATTTGCAAACTGTTGAATTCTGGAAAACAATGACTTTGCTTTAATTGATTGAGGCGGAGCCTGCATGATACCGGCATCAGGATTTGCCTCCATTAAAAAGACCATTTGAACAATAGCTTTTGCCGTCATCAAACTATCTGCATCTAAAACAATCATATTTTCATAAGAAGAGCCCCATTTTTTACAAAAGTCCTCAATATTTCCGCTTTTGCGAGCCGTATTTTTAACCCGTCGCCGATAATACAGAGGGATTGATTTGGGCATCATAGCTCTGGCTTTATTCCAAACAGCTTCTTCAGCCACCCAACACTTTGGGTTTGTCGTATCACTTAAGACGAATATATCAAAACAAGAGGCATAAGGGGTAGCCGCCAGATCATGAGCAATAGCCAATAAATTACCCATGACTTGATGAGGGGCTTCATTATAAACCGGCATTAAGATAGCTGTTCTTGTTTTCATCTCAGCCTCTTTCAAAGGCATTTTCAGCCCCGGAGCGGGACGTCCAAACAACAATTCTTTAAACCCCAGCAAACTGGATATAAAGAACAGAGCAATCCAACCAAAAGTCAAAGCAAACAAAACAATCATAACGACTTTAGCATAAATGGATGAATCACTCGGCATAGACATAATCCACTTTGTTGTTGCCACACCGGTCATAATAAACATCAAGCCAAAGACAAGGAAACGACGCCAAACAACAACTGCCATCGGCACAGGATACTTCTTACTTGGAAACATAGACGGATATTCCTTTCTTTTTCCGAAGGATTTTTTTTAACATATGAGCCGGATGCAACAAAGAAATTTTTTGCTTTTCCATTTTTGCTGTCATAATTTCAGGCATCGGATCTATTCTACACCGGCGCGCCCAAACGACAAAATCAGAAGAAACGGCATCAGCTTTTAATATTTCAATTCCCCACAGATCAACCCCGCCATTCGTCAAAAAAATGTCTTTAATTAAAGCAACCTGCGATATCGTTGTTTTTTTTTCAGGAAAAACAATCTGTGCCACCGAAGCAATTCTGGCATTTAAAAGAATTGGTATTGAATCCCCTCTGACTCCCGAAAAATCAATTTCTTTTTTTAAATAACGAACGGCTTTATCCAACACATCAGAATGAAATCCCAACACTTCCAAATAAGCCCGTATTACATCTTCCGCGGTATGCACTTCTATAGTAACCATTGATAACTCCATATTTCAGAAACGGGCAGATCGTTCTTTTTCAGCAAAACACGCAACTCCGACACGGCATTTTCAGGTTTAAAATCAAAATAGACCAACACTCGTTTTGATATCGGATCATATTTTGTAACAGATTCCATGATATTTCCGGTTGTAGCCGATACCTCAGCCTTTAAATCACCTGAATTCAGGTCTGCTTCTATAGTATTATGCACATTTTTATCGGTAGACATCAAATCAGATACATCAAAATGGATAACAAACTTTCTCTTTCGCACCTCCGGAACGCCCGAGATGCCACCAATCCCCGTAAACGTATCAACAACCGAAGCCTTACCAAGCCCCATAGGAACATTTGCTCCCCAATACATCCGATATTGAAATTTCAGAGGCTGACCGGGAACGACGGGATTAGCCGGAACCCAATAGGCTACAACATTATCATGGATTTCCTGTTGACTTGGGATTTCCACCAACTGAACGACACCCTTTCCCCAATGACCAATCGGTTCAATCCAAACACTGGGACGTTGCTCATAAAAAGCCTCAAAATCCCAATAGTGTGATACATTTCTATCCCGTTGCAATAATCCGAATCCCTTTGGATTTTCATCTTCAAAAGAGCTGACGCGTAAGACTTTAGCATTATCCAAAGGACGCCACAACACTTCATCTCGGCCATTACGAATCAATAAACCATCACTGTCGTGAACCTCGGGTCTATAATCGTCAAATTGATTTTTGGTATTTTCTCCGAATAAATACATACTGGTTAGAGGAGCAATTCCCAACTTTTTAATTTTCTTCCGAGGAATCAGGATGACATCGACATCAATAATCGTATTTGTCCCCGGTCTGATACGGAAGGTATAAGCGCCGACAATACTCGGACTATCCAACAAAGCATGTACTTTTATTTCTCTCGCCCGCCCGAAAGGTCTTTCAATCCAAAACTCTCGGAAGATAGGGAACTCTTCTCCGGTTTGTTCGGCGGTATCAACGGCAAGACCTCTGGCAGACAATCCATATTTCAAATTTTTTCCCAAAGCTCTGAAATAGCTAGCCCCCAAAAAACTGATAAGTTCATCATAATACGTTCTTCTATTTAAAGGATAGTGCAATCTAAAGCCACTGTACCCCCTCGGATTTTCAGACAAAGACAGATTATTTTTACCATAGTCAAAAAAAGACTTATCATACACAAAAGGACGAGATTTCCCCCGAATCACTTCGTGAATAACAACCGGATTCAAGAACAAACCACCTAAATGAAAAAATTGAATTTCAAAAGGGCTGTGATTATGATACCATGGGCCATTTTCCCGAATGAAGCGTATATCACGATATTGATCATAGCTTAAATCAGCCAACTCTTTTGATATTTTAGGCGGCTCTTGATAACTTGATTTTGACAGCTCAATAGCCTTTTTCAAGACAATATCACTCGAAAAATCATCTCCCTCGAACACGCCGTCTTCGGAGTCACCATTTTCGTCCAAAGAGTTTTGTTCCGAAACACTGTTCAAGTTACCAACCCAATCCGAATGAAGCCCAAAATATCCACTTAAAATCAAGGCAACAACTAACAAAATCCCAGCTATTTTTTTCATTTTCGCCTCTTTTAATCTTGTACTTTTACACGTGTCTCACACATATCACGAACACATTCAAATGTCAAGAAATATACATTTTAAACTCCTTGACGCCAAGCAAATAAAATGGTATAAACATAATACATTTTTTATTTCTCGAGCCATTTAAATGAAACATTTTTTTACCCTATCAATCCCCCCACTTATTCTATTAAATATATTCTTATCAATTCAACTATGGAAATCTTTATCTGCAACTTCATTACTTGATCTTTTTCATTCATCCGAAATTGCGCATTTGACATTTTCCGAGGAACCGCATGCAAAATTACGTATCAATAATGAATCCTCAATTCCTCCTTTCAAACCTGAACATGAAACCTATCTGCCGATTTCATTCTCGGCACTAACGGACAATACTATTTCTTTTGGAAATCAAACACAAAAGGTATCCGTATCCAAAATTAGACCCGGTGATTTTATCAACATATCCATCGGGGATCAAACCTATCGAATAGACATTTTTCCGAAAGAAATGCCGACATATCGTCTTATCCAAAAGAAAAAGAGTAACGGTTATCTATTCTTTACCCCATTTGAGGGTAGCTGTAAAAAACCATCGTATGCGTATATTTCCAAAGCGAACGGTGATTTGGTATATTTTCGACGGAATCGGCAAGATAAAAAATGCCTATCTGATTTTAAAAAAACAGTTTTACCTGACGGACGCGTTCGTTATTCCGTTATGGAGCAAGAAAAGAATATGCCTCCACTTGAATATTGGTCAGGTGCTCTTTTAATAATGGATGAACGATTGAATCCGCTCAAAAGAATTCGCCTGTTACCGACCACAAACCATCCTGTGCTTGGTATTGAAAATCATGATTCACTTATTTTAGACGATGACCACTTTATCGTTGCCTCTTATTATCAGACTGAAGCATTTATCCCACATCAAGATCAACCGGCGCGAATTGTGGCACTTTTACTGCAGGAAATCAAAGGCAATCAAGTGATCTTTGAATGGGATAGCCGACAACACCCCGAATTGTACAAGACATGTTTGAATCAATGCAATTATAAAGCCTTCTACTATCAAGACTACATTCATTTTAATTCAGTTATAATAGACCCCAAAGACAATAATTTTATCTTATCATTCGGGGGACAATCTTCAATTGTCAAAATTGACCGAAAGAGTGGTAAGATTATTTGGCATTTAGGGGGTCTGGCTGATGATTTCAACATTTCGGATAAATATCGTTTTGCCAGCCAACATGCCATTTCCATACTGCCTGATGGTCGTTTAATGATTTTTGATAATCGCTCTCCGGGACTCATCAGTTCAACAAAAGGCCTGCATGTTCCCAAATTAGCCACCACATCTCGCATTTTAATATTTGATTTAGATGAACCAAACCGCAAGATAAAAAGTGTTCAAGAAATATCTCTTCCACATTACGCCAATACAATGGGTTCGGTTTATTTAAGCGATGATAATAGATTCATAGTCGGTTATGGATCATCAAAAAAAATTGCGGGACAAGAGATTTCTTCTGACGGGAGCGTGTTTTTAGAGCTTTATCTGAATGGTGGTAAAAGTTCCTATCGTGTCCGAAAGTATAATCGTTTAGATTAAGCTTAAAATCTAAACTGCATAGACAGTCCATATCCGACTTGTCCGCCACGAGTAATCATCGGTTGGGAAGAAAAAGTCAACGAATCTTTCAAAGGCTTTTCATCTCCCCATAACCAATCGGCAACCTCCGTGATTGGATCCATCAACAACAAAGCGGTTCTCCCCCAAACTTCTGATCCCCAGAGTTCATGGTTATTTTCCAAAATCTGTCGTTTTGTTACATAAAACCACTCACCCAACAAAGTGCCCGTTACAGGGGTCACAATCAAATCCTGAATGGAGGGGCGTTCGGCAAAAGCCTCAATACCATACTCCCAAAAGAACGTTGACATAGCAAACGAATACAGAAAAGAGTAAGAGGCATTAGCACCGGCAGATCTGGCCCCCATATAATAAATAGCACCCGCATACGGGTGAGTAACATAATTCAAAAAGAAATCATCTTTATCCCAAACAGGGGCATGCGAAACATTATCCCACCATTTTTCAAACGGTCCTTCATCATCGTCATCCTCCCAGTTAGTAAAACTAGAAGGCATTAAATATAAAAGCCCCATCGTTCCGACACCGATACCAACCAAAGCACCGGTATTACGCCATAACATCTTTTGGTTAACTTGATTATCATCTAAAGAATAAGGTCTGTTGTAAATACTATCCTGTGGACCAGAGGTTATTTCACCGACAGAACCGGCTGTTTTCGCATCCAACCGCCATATAATGGGACGAGCCAAAGCAGATTGCATCATACTCAACAAAATGAACAATACACCCACACATAAACATATTTCTTTTTTCATTAGGACAATCATCTATATTAATCCAGCGTTTTATTATCAATCATGCCTCCCATGCCCATAGGGAGTGAGGATAGCCTCTTTTTCCCGTCTTGACAACAGAAAAATTATTTTTTTCCTATTTTTTTAGGATGGAAGATAAAAAATGATCGCCAAGATAAAATATTCGCTTCAGTCTATCTAAAAAAAACAATCACGGTTCATGTATACAAACATGTTTTAAGTCTGTATAAACAGTATATCTTAATCTTCCGAAATATCAATAATCCGCCCCGTTTGATTATCAATAATCGTAGAATGCCTATAAGTATGATGAGCAAATTCCCAAACACCATAATCATTAGAATTAGATACCCGCTGACTTCTATGATTCCAAGCCACTCCGAAAATACCGCAAGCTCTGGCAAAAGCATACAGAAACTGCCTGTCAATCAATATAAAATTTGGTTTATACTCTGCTTGTTTATGATTTTTTTCAGAAACATGCCGATAACCGTTTTTTTTCTGTTTTGTTGACATCTGATTTACCCCCCCTATTCAGACTTCAATCTCTACCGATGAAATACCCACCACAAGATACTTTCCCGATACACGAACAATTTTCTCAACTTTTACTAGAAAAGTCAAGCGTTTTTATCAACCATTTAATGTCTTTTTGTTGACATTTTAGATTTACTTTCCCATATAAACCAAGCCAAAAGCAAAAAATGAATACAATAGGAGGAAAAAATGGTAGCAAAAATTTTAACACAAATTTCTTTTTGGCTGGTCATTATTGGGGCACTCAACTGGGGACTTGTCGGCGTATTCGGATTTAATTTAGTGGACGGCATTTTCGGGGTCATGAGCTTGATGAGTCGTCTTGTCTATATTCTGGTCGGAGCCGGAGCCATTTGGTTAATTGTAGACCTGTTTCGCGCTCCCGAGACCTTGGGAAAAATCAAATAAAAAAATCATTTGAGTCAAAACAGGTGGTTCATCCACCTGTTTTTTTGAGGGCATATAAATACAGGATGTTCTATTTATAACTAATATCTACATAGAACAAAAAAAATCCCTCTCGGTCTTGCAAAACCGAGAGGAATCATTAGAACAAAAGCCCCAACTATTGGTTGATAGCAGATGTATTACCCGAAAAGTCCAATGTGCAAGAGTTATCAGCGCAGTTAGATGCTTTATTTCCTGCAATGGAGTCCATGACTGTAGCAACCTCAGTACAATCTGTCAATGTAACAGTAACAACACCGTTTGCTTCAGCAACCATAGTTGCACTACACGGTAATGTGCCAATACCGGCATCGCTTAAATTGCTGACCTGATTCCCGACACCACCGTTAGCCGTCATAGCAATAATAGCCATTTTAGAAGCGGCATCAATGATTTCGTTGGCACGATAGCGGTTCATAGCCATTGTGTAACCGGCGATACCACCGATGGACAACACACCGATAATAGCCAAAACGCCCAACATTTCAACCATTGAACGACCTGATTCGTTTACGTTTGTCATTTTGTTTTTCCTTTTCTTTTTTAAGTTACGTTATAGAGTAAAACAACGATCTTTCCAACCACCTTTTAACCATTGTCGCATAATGTATAT
>CASEYR010000022.1:0-12500 GCA_949292205.1 uncultured Alphaproteobacteria bacterium | reverse complement strand
TGATCCGCGATTACTAGCGATTCCAACTTCATGGTCCCGAGTTGCAGAGACCAATCCGAACTGAGATGACTTTTCGGGATCCGCTCACCCTCTCAAGCTCGCTTCCCTCTGTAATCACCATTGTAGCACGTGTGTAGCCCAGCCCGTAAGGGCCATGAGGACTTGACGTCATCCCTACCTTCCTCCGGCTTGTCACCGGCTGTTCCCTTAAAGTTCCCAACTTAATGATGGCAATTAAGGGTAAGGGTTGCGCTCGTTGCGGGACTTAACCCAACATCTCACGACACGAGCTGACGACAGCCATGCAGCACCTGTGTCCAACCCACCCGAAGTGAAGGCCACCGTCTCCGGTAACCATAGTTGGCATGTCAAAAGCTGGTAAGGTTCTTCGCGTTGCGTCGAATTAAACCACATGCTCCACCGCTTGTGCGGGCCCCCGTCAATTCCTTTGAGTTTTAATCTTGCGACCGTACTCCCCAGGTGGATTGCTTATCGCGTTAACTTCGGCACTCACCCCTAAAGGCAAACACCCAGCAATCATCGTTTACAGCGTGGACTACCAGGGTATCTAATCCTGTTTGCTCCCCACGCTCTCGCGCCTCAGCGTCAGTAAATCGGCCAGACAACCGCCTTCGCCACCGGTGTTCTATCCAATATCTACGAATTTCACCTCTACACTGGATATTCCGTCATCCTCTCCGATACTCCAGTCATACAGTATCAATGGCAGTTCCCAGGTTGAGCCCAGGGATTTCACCACTAACTTGTACAACAGCCTACACGCCCTTTACACCCAGTAATTCCGAACAACGCTTGCACCCTTCGTATTACCGCGGCTGCTGGCACGAAGTTTGCCGGTGCTTATTCACATGGTACCGTCATTATCTCCCCATGTAAAAGAGCTTTACAACCCGAAGGCCGTCTTCACTCACGCGGCATGGCTGGATCAGGGTCTCCCCCATTGTCCAATATTCCCCACTGCTGCCTCCCGTAGGAGTTTGGGCCGTGTCTCAGTCCCAATGTGGCTGATCATCCTCTCAGACCAGCTATAGATCGATGGCTTGGTAGGCTCTTACCCCACCAACTACCTAATCTAACGCAGGCTCCTCTATCGGCCGATCACTCGTCTCACCCTCAGGTCTTACCCGGTTTTACCCTCCGTTTCCAGAGGCTATCCCAGTCCAATAGACAGATTCCTACGCGTTACTCACCCGTGCGCCACTGATATAATGTGCAAGCACATCATACTCCGTTCGACTTGCATGTGTTAAGCCTGCCGCCAGCGTTCGTTCTGAGCCAGGATCAAACTCTCATGTTTATCTAAAAGTCCGTCCAGGCACTTCTCTCACTCTTGCGTTCTGCGTTATGCTTCACTCTCAAATGTAATTAACAAGAACTCTACATCTTACTAAATCAATATCTCTATATCTCTATAAAAAATACCAATCCTTGTACTTCCTCGTCTTAATGTACCTGCACTGTACTTCCTCGTCTTAATGTACCTGCACTGACCGCTCTCTACCAGCCACCGCCTGTACATCTCTTCTCTCTTCCTATTCACTCTACTATCTATGATCTCTATCGCTTCCGGCTCATCCACCAGATCAACCGGCGCATCAACTTATATACGTAACTAAACGACCTATGTCAAGAAAGTTTTTTAAAAATTTTCATTTTTTTTACTCACTCTAGGAAAACCGCCATTTTTTACATATATTTTATTAAAGCAAAACCGCCTGCCAACAAGGCGAAAAACAATGTCGCAAGCCAACCGAGATTCTTTTCGATAAAAATTTGCATCGGAGCGCCGAATCTCCACAATAACACAGCCAATAAAAAGAATCGTCCGCCTCTGGATAAAACGGAGGCTATCGTAAAAACATCAAGATTTAAATCTGTCATACCGCTTAATATCGTTATAACTTTGTAAGGAAACGGTGTAAATCCTGCCGCGGCAACTATCCAAGCACCGTATTCATTATAGGCTTGTTTAAACGCCTCCACTTGATCCATATATCCGTAAAATGAAAAAATAGGAACGGCAACAGTATCGTATAAAAACATTCCTATGGCATATCCGGCGAATCCTCCCAAAACGCTGGACACTGTACAAATTCCTGCCAGCCAAAACGCCTGTTGCGGACGCGCCAACATCATAGGAATCAGTAAAACATCAGGAGGAATCGGAAAAAACGAACTTTCGGCAAATGAAAACAAAGCAAGCAACCATACGGCTTGCGGATGTTCAGAACATCGAAGAACCCAATTATACATCTTATGAAAAAATGCTGTCCATTTCTGAGAAAAATTTTTGATGGAATCGACAATATAGTTCACCTTTTACAATCCTCTTTCTAAAGCGAAAAAGAAGATCATATACGAAACAAAGCTTAAAAAAAAGAGGCGTTCTGTTTATCGCCTCTTTTTCTTTATCCTCTAAAGCTTATTCAAACGTAACAGCCTGCTGTATAATATGAACATCTTTATCACCGCGCCCAGACAAATTTACGATGATGATTTTTTCCTTATCTAACGTTTTTGCCAATTTTATTGCATAAGCCAACGCATGAGACGATTCTAAAGCAGGAATAATTCCTTCGATTCGGGACAATTGCATACAAGCTTGTATTGCCTCCTGATCTGTCGCCGTTTCATATACGGCTCTGCCCGTTTCTTTTAACATGCTGTGTTCCGCCCCGACTCCGGGATAATCCAATCCGGCTGAAATACTGTATGTCAAAGCAGGGTTTCCTTCAGAATCTTGCAATAAATAAGTATAAGCTCCATGTAAATATCCCGGTTTTCCTTTTGCCATTGTCGCACAATGTTCCGAAGTGTCCAATCCTTTTCCTGCCGCTTCCACACCGACCAAGCGGACGGAAGGATCATTTATAAAACCGGAAAACAGACCTATCGAGTTACTACCACCGCCCACACAGGCAACAACATAGTCGGGCAACCGGTTTTCATGAGCCAAAATTTGACAACGAGCTTCCTTTCCGATAACCGATTGAAAATCACGAACCATCATCGGATAAGGATGAGGTCCAACCGCAGAACCGACCAAATAAAATGTATCAGAATAATTCCGTGTTATATCTTCAAAAGCGGCATCAACGGCATCACTGAGTGTTCCTTGACCTTTTTTAACCGGAATCACTTCAGCCCCCAACATTTTCATGCGAAAAACATTTAACGCTTGTCGTTTAGTATCTTCTTCCCCCATATATACACAGCACTTCATGCCGAACAAAGCGGCTCCTGTCGCCGTCGCCACCCCATGTTGCCCTGCTCCCGTTTCCGCAATAATTCGTTTTTTCCCCATATGGCGGGCAAGTAATATCTGTCCCATGACATTATTGATCTTATGAGCGCCTGTATGGCAAAGATCTTCCCTTTTCAAATAAATCTTCGCACCACCGGTTTCTTTGCTTAAACGGGAAGCATAATATAACGGCGTTTCACGCCCGACATATTCTTTCAAATAATAAGCCAATTCTTCCTTAAATGCCGTAGTATCCTTTATTTCCTCATAAGCTTGCGCTATCTCGCGCATTACGTTGTTCAGCTCTTCGGGCAGGAACATTCCTCCGAAACCGTGGAAAAAACCATTCTTATCCGGATTGGAAAATTGAGATATAAATGTCATTGTTTTAAACCTTTCTACTTTATATTGACCTTTGCCGTTTTTCCGGGAATCGAGAGGTTATAAAACAAAGTATAAAAAAACCGCTGTTCCCGTTTTGGGAAACTCGCGGCAATAAAAAAAACTTTCGCGGCTTCCCTTACGAAAGCCACCACCAGTTCTGACACAAGAAAAAAATGTTTTTTGTTACTTCCATCATAATGGCTTATGATATGAAAACAAAAAAAATTGTCAAACAAAAAAATATCTTTTTCCTTTTTGTTTTTTACCGGATACTTTTTAAATCGAATAAAAAGGCGGATCCGAAAATGAAAAAAATATTCTTTTTATTTTTTTGTATTGCTCTATTTTCAACCTTAAAAAAAGACGGAGTAGCCGAAGAGGTATTGCCTTCATCGTATAATGAAACTCCTCGTCAAGAGCTTATAATGGAAAATCGGGATAATCCCCCTTTTTTAGCCCCGAAACAAAGGAACTTAAGAATTAAGACTCCGGAGGAATCCGCTCCCTCTTCCGCAAGAAAACAAAGGAACTTAAGAATTAAGACTCCGGAGGAATCCGCTCCCTCTTCCGCAAGAAAACAAAGGAACTTAAGAATTAAGACTCCGGAGAAAGCTGATCCTTCTGCTATCAGAAAACAGCGCAATTTGAGAATTAAACCCCTTAACGAAAATAAGGAAGAAGAACTGTTATCAGAATAAAAAAACGGGATTTCCGTCAAAATATACAGACTCTTTGTCGTATTGACCAAACAGCAAAGAACGTTCCATTCTGAAAGCATTGTTCAACTTGCCAAAAGGAAGGGATTTTATGAAAAAAAGCCTTTTATTACTCACACTGTTATGCTTCGTTTCCGCTCCGGTAATGGCCAAAGACGGTATTGAAAATAAGCTCGAGCATAAAATTGAAAAGATCGAGCGCGAATACAAAAAAGAAATTGAAAAAATTGAAGAAAAACATAAACTTTCAGCTCAAATGAAGCAATTACTGTTGCAACAGAAACAACAAAAAAGAGATCTTGCCATAAAACAAGCGGAAGAAAAATACAATTTAAAAATGAAACAGAAAGAAGAAAGGAAAGCCCTCAGAAAAAAAGAAAGAGCCGAACTTTCTGCAATATCCGGCAATATGCAGGATGATCAGACAATGGACAAAGAAAAAGACGGTAAAAAAGATAAAAAACACAAAAAGCATAAAAAAGACGAAGATTAAAAAAATATACAGCCTCTTAACAGATGGAGGCTGTTTTTTTTATAGCCTCCAATGTGAAATTTTCAAATAAATCCGTAAAGAAAAGGCAAATGACTTTTACATTAAAAAAGCACACTTTCCTAAAAAAAGCGATTATGTCGCAACGGTTTTCCCTTCATGGTGTGGCGCATATGTTTTGAGCAACGCCACAAAATCGCCAAGAAACAATTCGAAAAAGCTTTTGATTTAAGATCATAGAAGATTGGCTTTACCGGAAGAACTGTATGAGAATCCTTTAAAACGGGCAACTGATATTAATCAGACACTTAATGATCACTCTATCAAAGCCATAATAACAACGATCGGCAGTAACGATTGTATCCGCTTGTTACACTATTTTGGTTATCAAGCCATCTCTGTAAATCCTTAATTTTTAAGATTCACTTTTCTTTTTTTAAAAGCAGGCGTTTCTTCTGTTTACAAACCGGCTTTTTTAACAATATTCGGCAAAGACCAAAGCTCTTTTTGATTATGTGAAACACAGCTTTTACAAAGTTTTTTTGATACAAGAATCAGTAAGGAAATAAGACTTTTCCCCGAATGAACAAATAAATTTTCAGATTTTGAGGAAATTCCGACAAGCAACTCAAAAAAAAGAGACAGATCAATAATCACAAATACCGTTTTTTACAAGACGGTAAAGCCGTCCAAAGCAGATTGATCGGCGAGTGTCTGGAAGTGTTGGAAACGATCAAGCACTCCTTTTTTACCAAGTCAAGAGCAAGGAAAGACTGTATTTTATTTCTTGATTTATCCAAAGAAGTTCCCAGCTTGACTTATCTAGTTTGTTGTTTGAGCAACCATGCAGAAAGCGGTATTTTAAACAGCTTGCGCGGTATAATCACGAAGTATCCTCACAATGTTGATAATATCCCGATGTTACCTGCAGGATTTCTCTCACACAGGTTCGATTTGTTGCCTTCTTTCAGAGCGCTTGCAAAAATCGATCCGGTCGTCAGCAGGAAAGTCAGCTTCATTTAAGACAGACGGACATTTTTTGCTAATAATTCCTGTTTTAATAATTCCGGTGTCTGAAAATGAATCGTTTGGAAACCAAGTTTTTTTGCGGTTTCTATATTGGCAGGAGAATCATCTATAAAAACCGTTGTTTTGGGATTCAAGTTATAACGGTCAATTAAAATATTAAATATTCGCGGTTCCGGCTTTTTTTCCTTTTCGACGCCTGAAATGACAATGCCCTTGAAAATCTTAAAGAAATCATTTTTTTTGAAAGTGATTTCAAATTTTTCCGCAGACCAGTTCGTCAAGCCATAGACGGGATAATATCGAGAGACACATCTTAAAATATCAACACTGCCCTGAATGACAGAGCCGCACATTTCTTCCCATCTTGTATCATACACCATAATTTCTTGAGCATAATGCGGGTATATTTTTATTAATTCCGCAACACCTTGTTTAAACGGCTTCCCTTTATCCAAAGAAGAATTCCATTCTGTCGTACAAACGTTTGAAAGGAAATATTCCATTTCCTGTTCATTTTGAAAAATTTTTTTATACAAATAACGGGGATTCCAATCAATTAGAACCCCTCCGAAATCAAAAACAATCGCTTCTATTGCCATACATTTTCTCCTGCAACATTCATTTTCCGGAAAAGTATAATATACAAAAATGATTTTTATTGATATAAGTCTTTATGTCTTGATTTTAAACAATCCATCGCGCTTTTATAAATACAAAAAAAACAAAGTGTTATTAAAAAAAATTATTATAAAACATTATTTTGATATTGTTTGTAACGGAAAAACATTATTTTTTCTGTTTTTTTTCTTTTTCATTTTCTATATCAGTCTTTGTGTCCAAGGAGAAATTTTTTTAAAAAACAACATTAAAATAATATCAAAACAAATTGAAAAAGAAGGATTTATTATTTCTTATAACGCTTCTTCCTCTTATAAACTTTTAACTAGTGAGCTCAACTTGGATAATGTTGTTATCACTGCACCGCGAACAATGGGAAGCTGGATATTAAAGTCATCACGTCTAACCGTAAACACAACCCCTTTTTCTTCACGAACGATCTCAATTAAAATTAACGGCACCCACTCCCTGTCCACCATCAAAAATAAGGATATCCGCTTGGTCGTGGAAGACGGGGAAATAATCATCCATTCGGATTCATCTGATATCCCCTTCTTTTTAAATGTTTTTTTGAAAAACATACAAGCAGCCTCCCCCCAATCAATGAAAGATTTTCTGATTTCAGAAATTTCTTTCAAACTTTTTGCGAAAGATCTTTCCTCCTTAACTTTTTCCATATCTTCCGAAACAATTTTTCTTCCTGAATATTTAAAGAGAAAATTACCTGAAAAAATAGATTATTTTCTTTTAAAAGGAACTGTTAAAGAATTAAATTACAAAAAAGAATCATCTTTAATTTGTAACATTATCAAAAACAAAGGAAAATTTGAAATAACACAGGGAGAATTGTTCTTTTTTCCCCTTATGAGCGGTTTTTCCGGAACATTCACAGTTAACAAAAATTTTGAAATTTCCGCTATGGGAACAGCAACGACTTACGGATTGTTTGATTTTTTAGAAATCCTTCAGGAAAACAACTGTATCCGTCAAAGCCAACTGTCCATGGCTAAAGTCGTTCTCGGACAAAAGATAAAACAAAAAAGAGGGGAAAAATACCCCTCTCTTACTTTTGATTTCAGTTTTCAATCCGGGAAATTTTATGCTGACCGGATTTTATTATACGACAGACAGGATTAGCTTTATACAGTCATGAATTCCTTTAATGTTTTCAGTAAGGTTTCCATTTCCTCATCGTTTCCGATTGTCATACGCAACGCGTTCGGCAAGCCGTAGGAATCGACACGACGGACGATAATCCCATGTGAAAGCAGGTAAGCATCCGCTTCATGAGCCGTCTTCTTATCCGAAGGAAAATGCACCAAAATAAAATTGGTCACACTCGGCGTTACTTCCAACCCGATATCCGTCAACTCTTTTTGCAAAATTTTCAACCATTTTTTATTGTGTTCAAAAGCTTTTTCAACAAAAGCCCGATCTTGAACGGCGGCGACACCGGCGACTTGCGCCATGGAATTAACATTAAAAGGACCGCGCACACGATTCAAGACATCTGTAATTTCTTTAGAAGCATAACTCCATCCCAAACGGAGTCCTCCCAATCCGTAAATTTTAGAAAAGGTTCTTAACATGACAACATTGGGAAATTCATCGACAATGCTTATACCGGCATCAAAATCTTGCGCATCAACAAACTCCGCATAAGCCGCGTCAATAACCAGCATGACATCTGTCGGCAAGCGATGGCAGAAATTAATAATTTCATCTTTTGACAAATATGTACCCGTCGGGTTTCCCGGATTGGCAATAAAAACGATTTTCGTTTTATCTGTAATCGCTTTTAAAATCGCATCCAGATCGACTTTGAAATTTTTTTCCGCTACGGTTGTAACAGACGCCCCGCACCCGATGGCATAAAGGCGATACATCAAAAATGCGTATTGAGTGATAATGATTTCATCTTGAGCTTTCAGATAAGCATGACACAACAACCCGATCAATTCATCCGATCCGTTTGCACAAACAATCCTTTCCGGATCAATCTGATGGGTTTGAGCAATTGCCTTGCGTAAATTTTGAGATCCGCCGTCGGGGTAACGGAACAAAACCGGCACATGATCACGGCAGGCTTGGACAACGTTTGGATTCACTCTTAAAGCGTTTTCATTTGAAGACAACTTTATAACATGTTCCATCCCTTCAATAGCGGAAGAACCGCCGACATAAGGCTTTAATGATAATATTTCCGCATGAGCCGGAAACGGATACTTTTTCATTATATTCCCCCTTTAACACAATTCGACAGGATAGCCGCCGATAATCCGTAACATGGTTACTTTTCCCTTTTCCTTTTCGATCAAGGAATTCAAGCGTTCATCCTTGTTTGACACAAACCCGTCAACCTCAAACAAATAAGCTTTACGCATAGCATCAGGCGTGTAGGCATCGCAAAT
This sequence comes from uncultured Alphaproteobacteria bacterium, assembly GCA_949292205.1. Classification (GTDB taxonomy): domain Bacteria; phylum Pseudomonadota; class Alphaproteobacteria; order CAAHEQ01; family UBA3637; genus CALXZG01. The sequence continues at coordinate 3,587 of CASEYR010000022.1, read as the reverse complement.
GGCATCAGTCGCTATGCCTTCGTTTTTCAGCAGTAAATCCAAGGTGCTCAAGCTTAAAGTTCCATCTGTTTCCGCGACCAAAAGCGTTTTATCTTGTCCTGTTGCTTCGAAGGGCAACTCGCTTAAAGCGTAAGCTGGACGCAAATTACCGTTATTTTTACCGCTCCCTGTCAAAGGCAGCTTCAAAAAGACATTGACTGGGCGCTTATTTTCTTGGGCGACGGCATACCACCAACAGACCTGTTTGTCTTCATTCAAAGACAATATGGCAATATTAGCCTCACCTTGTGTCAATTCTTTTAAAACCAGACTCACCGACCGGCAAAGGATCACAGGGGTATAGGCACCGAAATAATTTCTAGCAATTTCAAGATTGCTTTTAGACTGATCCGTAATAAAGACCGCTATGTTTAAAGGCGATTGCAAATTCACGCTGGCACTGATGATTTCACGCCAGATACGGATCAAGACCTCTTTGTCCATTTTCCCTTTATGCCTGTTACACAAGCGGCGCAAGATCTCGATTTCCCTTTTGGAACACAATGCGAAAGAAGAGGTTGTCTCAGGATTTTTGGCTTTCAACTGTCCGATTTGTTCCGCCAAAACGACACGCTGCATCAACAAATCATGCATCTGATCGTCTAAATTATCAATTTGAGTTCGTAAATCCCGAATATCCATTTTTTATCAATTCCCAAGAAATATTAAGTAAAAATAATTTCTTTTCTTTTACACTGTTCCCGGCTAAAAAGCTTTATATTTTTTATGAAAAAGGCAAAAAAAATGCAAAAAGTCACACTTGAAGAATTTTTTTCGTCAGTTCATTTCAACTCTGACGGTCTTGTCCCTGTCATCGCTCAACAATTTGACAACGGCGAGGTATTAATGATGGCTTGGATGAACGAAGAGGCTTTAAAAGAAACTTTGCAGACAAAGCATATGTGTTATTTTTCACGTTCCCGTCAAAAATTATGGCGGAAAGGGGAAACTTCGGGACACGTTCAAAAGCTGATCGAATTGAGAATCGATTGTGACGGCGACACTTTGTTGGCGCTTGTCGATCAAACCGGCGCCGCCTGTCATACGGGAAACCGTTCCTGTTTTTACAGGAAGATATAAAATCAAAGCGTGTTTCATCACAGATATCCAGAGAACGACTTTTAAAAGTACGCAAGCAAACACGCAGAAAAGTTTTTCTGACAAAATCGACCGGACAAGCCGTTTTTCCATATTGCGGCATTGCATTTTAAAAACAAAGATTTAAAACGCTTTACATTATCGAAGTTCCCTATATGATACCTTCTGTTCAACAAATCTTGAAGGAATAAAATGGCAAAGTATATTTTTATCACGGGAGGGGTCGTCTCTTCTTTAGGCAAAGGAATGGCGTCAGCTGCCATCGGTTCTTTATTACAGGCAAGAGGCTATAAGGTTCGTATGCGAAAGATGGATCCGTACTTAAATATAGACCCCGGAACGATGTCCCCCTATCAACACGGAGAGGTTTTCGTAACGGAAGACGGTGCGGAAACGGATCTTGATTTAGGACATTATGAGCGCTTTACCGGCGTCCCGTGCCACAGAACTGATTCCATTTCCGGCGGGAAAATCTATTACAACGTTTTAATGAAGGAGCGTCATGGAGAATACTTGGGCGCAACTGTGCAAGCCATTCCCCATGTCACCGATGAAATAAAGCATTTCATTGAATCGGCTTTAACGGACGAAGATTTTGTTTTATATGAAATCGGCGGAACTGTTGGTGATATTGAAGGAACTCTGTTTTTAGAAGCCGTCCGTCAATTTGCCATTACAGTCGGACGCAATAATTGTTTATTTTTACATCTCACCCTTTTACCTTACATTCCGACCGCCGGAGAATTAAAAACAAAACCGACGCAACATTCTGTCAAAAAACTTTTGGAAACAGGGATTCAACCCGACATATTACTTTGCCGTTCCCAATTGATGCTGTCGAATAGCGAACGCCGAAAGATCGGCTTGTTTTGCAATATCAATCCTCAAAACGTCATTATAGCATTAGACGCCGACAGTATTTATAAAATCCCCTTGCAATATCACGATGAAGGTCTTGACCGTCAAATTTTAAAACACTTCGGAATGTTGGAAAACGCACCGGATCCAAATTTGGAAAAATGGCAAAAAATCGTGCATACCCTTAATGCTTGGGAACATGAAACAACAATCGGTGTCGTCGGTAAATACTGCGGTTTGCCGGATGCTTACAAATCTTTGAATGAAGCTTTGTTCCACGCCGGAATAGCCCATAAAACCAAAGTGAATATAAAATGGATTGAATCCGACACTTTAGAAACCATGACCGAAGAACAACTCAATGCCGTTTTCCAAGGTATTCACGGCATCTTGGTTCCCGGAGGATTCGGGCAACGGGGTATCGAAGGGAAAATGATTGCAGAACACTATGCCAGAACACGGAAAATTCCTTTTTTCGGGATTTGTCTTGGCATGCAAACGGCTGTCATTGAAGCTTCACGAAATCTTTTAGGGATTAAAGACGCAAATTCAACGGAATTTACAGAAGATTGCACTCCGGTTGTGGCTTTGATGACCCAATGGGAACAAGACGGTCGCAAACAAGTTCGTACGAAACAAAACGACATGGGCGGGACAATGCGTTTGGGGGCATATCCCTGCCAATTAAAGCAAGGATCACTGGCTGCGAAATTATATGATAATGCGGATGTTATTTACGAACGTCACCGTCACCGTTACGAAGTTGACATTAAAATTGCAAAGCGTCTTGAAGAAAAAGGCATGATCATTTCAGGTTTGTCTCCGGATAAAATGTTGCCGGAAATCATTGAACTGCAAGATCATCCTTTTTACATCGGCGTACAATTCCATCCGGAATTCAAGTCTCGGGCTTTTGAAGCTCATCCCCTTTTCAAAGGATTTATTGCAGCCGCCTTAAAACAGACAAAACTGATATAAATGGAAATGACACGTTTTTACCTTGCCGGACGACCGGAAGACTTGATCTTTTGTTATAAATAACCATAACAAACGTTGTGTTTTGATGAGGTTTTTATGTCGAAAGTAAAAAAAATCCAACTTGTTTGTTTCAACATCTTAAAAATCGCTTTGTTTTGCGTTTTTATGGCATTTTGGGTATATCAATTCAAGACTCCTTTATCCGATTTATCTGCGAACACGCCTTTTACGTTCTTGTTCTATCCGGTCTTTTTTTTGTTTTTATTTTTCTGCCGGACAATGGGATGTTTGATTTTCATGCCTAAGAATACTTTGAAAACAATTGTTTATCAAAGAATGCTTTTTTTAGCTTTTCCTCAACTCTTGAGCAGGATCTTTTCAAAAGACGTTTTCAAGCATTTATTATCATACTTGTTTTTATTCGCCAGCGAATTGCTTTTACGTCTTTTATCCATTTTGCTGTTTTTGAAAACCATCACTTTTTTCACTCCGTTTTTAAACTTTACAACGCCTTTAAAAGCCGTGTCGGGCAATATCATGTTAGCCATTTCGGCATATCTGATCATGGAATTTCCTTTTTATCTGGTGTTTTATAAATTCTCTTTAAAAAATCA
>CASEYR010000021.1 GCA_949292205.1 uncultured Alphaproteobacteria bacterium | reverse complement strand
TACACCATCCCCTCCCTCTTGTCAACACCTTTTTTGTTCTTTTTCCCCATTTTTTGCTACTTTTTTATATATCACTGTTTTTATTGATGCTTTTTTTGATATTTTTTCAAAGAGGAACCTTTTGGGACATTATTTTATCAAACAACATCTCCTAAATCGGATTTCTCACACATTATTATGAGTCCTCACCAGCAATCGTCAACAATCATTCCTACCGAACAAAAACTCCGACCTCAACTGCGAGAACTCTTACTCTGCATTAGGTGACGCATCTCTTGATTAAGTAATACAACTCTATCAAATTCTTGGGGATTCACAACATACCCCGCATATAATCCATTCGAGCTGAAACGTTTTTCCCCCGCGGAATATTTTAAAAACTTTAAAAATTGGGACATAGTCAGATCAGGTTTCATCGCACGCCCTCGAACAAACATACCAGCTATTGAAGGAATAAGTGAACTCAACCCGCCCCGAGCAATCTCCGTATAAGATTCCCGACCACGATACGAATCGGGAACACGTATACAACCATTTGGAAATAAAAATGTTTTATCTGCATCACATCGCACATGAATACGTTCATCTTCCGCATCACAAAAAACTTCACCTACGGCATTTATTCCATGCAACCCTATTTTGTGTTCAAGACACGTTTCAACCGAAAAAATGGCAATCCCTTGTTTTTGAGCATCCGACTGAATCTCTTGCCACAATCCCTGCGCTCCTTGCTCTTTAATCAACATATTGTTTATTTCACAAGACAACATCAAGTTCTTATGCCCAACAGCAATACCCTTTAATACATTCAACGAAAACAAAATATTTGTATATTTATCTGAAGAACAATTCGACACATATCTATACAAATTATCCAGCCTCAGTTGAACCTCTTTTTCCCTGAGATCCTGCAAAAAATAATTATTCCGAACACTTGCTTGTTTTCTTGCTAGTTCAAAGCAATCAAACAATCCTTTCATCTCAACATCTTCTGACTCCATCTTCAAAACAGATCGAGCCAAACAGCCAAATTGCTTTGCAGCAGTTTCATTTAATAATAGCTCCGGACGCCAAGCGTGACTAATGGTATCAGAAATAGAAATCGCATCTATACATATATTGTGTCTTTGTGCATAAGATAGTAGCGATTTTAATTTTTTTAACCTATCAAAACTACCTCGCCCAATAGATTGTGAAGAAACGTAAATAACTCGAACGTTAGGAGCAAGACCAATATCTTTGCCGATAATCCGATTCAAAACCAAAGCTCCGTGGTCAAAACCTTCCTGAACGTATTCCTTGTCACGATCTGGAAGTCCTCTTGATAAACAATTATTTTGAAAAATATATATATCGGAATTGCCGTAGGCAGAATGGGTATAAGTATCATTCGATTCCAAAACGACAACAGTAGGTACTCGGTATTTCATATCCCCTCCACTACTGACAAAACAAATGGCGATCCCGGCACGATTCGAACGTGCGACCTACTGCTTAGAAGGCAGTTGCTCTATCCAGCTGAGCTACGGGACCGTAACGGGACGATTATACAACAAAACACACGTCGCTGTCAAGATGTTTTTATTAGCGTATCCAACCCCTGCCCGGCACGCATTATGCGTTCTGCTAACTCTGTTCGCGAATCGTCATCTTTATGCATAACTAACCCAGGGTAAACCAGCAATGGTTTCTTACTGTTCATAATCCCGCGAATAATAACTCGTTTACCGGGGGTTCCCGCCTTGGGCTCTATCGGAAACACTTCCAAAGCCCCTAACCGCCCATTCAAAATAGATAAAATTTCCGGCAAACTCTCCGTTCGATGAATCATCGTAAAACTTCCCTTGGCTCGCAAATGACGCAAGCAAAAATCAAGCCAATCTTTTAGCGGCATTTGCTGTTTATAAGCTATTGCCTCTTGCGGGTGTACTCGCTCACCATGCTCGGTATAAAACGGAGGATTCGTAACAACATGATGAAATTGCACACCGTGAATTGGTGAAGGACGCTTGGATATATCTGCTTCAATAAGCATTAAATCACAGTGATTTACAAATGCATTCTCCTTGGCTAACAACACCAAATCTGACTGACACTCAATCCCCGTAAATCGCAATCCCGAAACCCGCGCATTCACACACATCGGAATAACGCCTGTTCCCGTTCCAACATCTAAAATTGTTTCTCCGTGCTTCGCCCGAACAGCAGCCGCAACCAAAACCGAGTCCGATGTGGCCCGATACCCCTTATTCGGCTGTTTTAACCGAACAAGACCACCCAAAAAATCATCTGTTGTTACATCATTCATAAAGTCACTATAAGCCAAGCCTACCGTAAAGGCAAGAAAAAAATACCCCGCACACCGGCGGGGTATTTTAAACAGCAATGATTAAAAGCTGAAACGAGCGCCAATCATAGCATCGACATTGGATAAACCAGAGCCTGCATCTGCATCAACGGACAAATACCGATAACGAGCCATTCCCTCAAATGCGATATGATCCGTCATCTGATAAGAAACACCACCCATTACAGCTACGATAAAGCCAGTATCAGAAAACTCATCTTCAGATGTTCCTGAACCAAACGCTGTATCTACAGTAGCTTTCTCGGATATTTTCCATTTAGCCAAGCCAAGTCCGGCCCCGATAAACGGTGTCCACTTTGACTTCAAATCAAAATCATAATATCCATTCAATGCAAAATCATACTGATTATAATTCAGTTCATACTTAGCACTTACCGAACCCACATCCACACTTTCACTGTATAATTCGCCTTCCAGTCTATAGTTAAATTCTACTTCACCTCGGAAGTTATGAAATTTAAGACCGACGGCTCCCCCAAAAACAGGGACATACGGTGTATCAATTTCGCTAACCCATCCATACGTTCCGCCAAAACCAACTCGAGGCGTTACATAAAATGACAAAGCTTTTTGTTTTTGACGTGATTGGACTCGAGAACCATAGGAACCCCGACTATAGCGTTGACCTTGTGCCGAGGTGCGGGAGTAAGAACCTCTGTTATACCCTGAGTTATTGTATCTGGCACCTTGTGAAGTACGTCCGTAATACCCTGTAGCTGCACCAGATTGTCCATATTGCTGAGCTCCATAATACTGTGCCTCTGCCGAAAAGGCAAAAAAACAAGCTATAGCAACTGTTGCAAGAAAAGTCTTTCTCATCATATTCTCCTTTTTATAAGTAAAACCACCTGAAAAACAAGTGGCCGGAGAGTTCGTAAATCAAATATGCTGTAATGATTCCTGCAGTCTTTAAGGTTGCATCCGAAGATGCAACCCCTGAACATACACTATAGGCTCCCCGACCCAGCAGTCTGGGATACCTTAATGATGAGTATGTCTTCATAGAAAGAAAACACATCATTTCGGGTAGGATATTCAGCTACTCCAGCATATTGAGCATACGAAAACTCTCTTGCACCCTTTCAGGCACTCGGAAGCCAAATCAAAATTCGAACTTCGTGAGTACTATATTATGGGTTTCAAAAAAAATCAAGTATCTTTTAAAAAATCTGTTTAAACAAAAATCTCTCTCATATTTTTTATAATAAAGCTTGATTTTTAAAAGAAACTTATCTCATTGTTAAAAATTAGAAGCAAAAAGGCATTTTTTACTTGCAATCCTATTTTTTTTATGTATAATGTGGATATTGACCTTTTGGGGGTATAGCTCAGCTGGGAGAGCGCTTGAATGGCATTCAAGAGGTCAGCGGTTCGATCCCGCTTACCTCCACCAAATTTAAGAGAGTTTGTATAAAACTCTCTTTTTTCATACCCCGCAAAAGCCCTTATTCTGCCTTGTTTTCGAGGAAACCGGTCTGTTTATATGACGACACGATTTTTACTTCCCTCCCCCTTTTTTCACATTTGTATACCATAATTAAGAGAGCAGTGTCCAAAATACTGCAAACGCCGGAAAGCCTTATTCCGCCTGGTCTATCCCCCTGTTTTGCCAACTTGTGCAGTTCGATGTGCTATCGGTAAGGAAAGATTATTAAATAAACCGCAGCCCTTTTGTTTTTTTGCGACACTTTCAATGCCAGCGGCATTTTTAATGTGCAGGAGGAAAAGAAATGAACCTGCAAAAACAATTAGCTTTACTGCTGAAAGACGCCGTTATCACTTATACAAAAGCGAAAAATACTTCTGATTTTGTCAAAAAAAGACTGGATATAAATCACGTTTCAAGCATGCATTGGTCAACGGAGATAGAAAAAAATGCTGGAAGAAAAAATAAAAGAAATTGAGCGGATGGGCATGCCGGAATTACAGCAACAGTTCAAAAAGTATTTCGGATGGGATTGTAAAGCGCGTAATAAAGAGTTTTTGCGATCGCGTCTGATATATAGATTGCAAGAATTGACCTTTGGCGGCCTATCAAGTACCACCAAATTCCTATTGTATCAAATGGCAATACCGACAGCCCCTATCCACCTAACAAAAGGAAGCGTTCTCGAGAAAACATATAAAGGAAAATTATATCGGATTACTGTGGGTCAGGATCATTTTACCATGGATGGAAAAGTTTATAAAAGCCTGTCCGCCATAGCCCATACCATAACCGGACAAAGATTATCCGGCAATCGCTTTTTTAAAATTGATGAGAGGAAATCATGAAAACAGTTCGATGTGCTATCTATACGCGCAAATCTAATGATGAAGGATTAGAGAAAGAATTTAATACTCTGGAAGCACAACGAGAGGCCGGAGAAAACTATATCCGATCTCAGGTTCATCAAGGGTGGACAATTATAGAAAAATATTATGATGATGGCGGGTATAGTGGCGGAACCATGAAACGACCAGCATTACAGGAACTTTTTCAAGATATTGAAAATGGTTTTGTTGACATGATTGTTGTTTACAAAATCGATCGTTTATCCCGCTCTTTGCTGGATTTCACCAAAATGATTGAATTGTTTGATCGTCATAATTGCTCTTTTATATCAGTGACTCAAAATTTTAATACGGCCGACAGTATGGGACGTTTAATGCTCAATGTTTTACTATCTTTTGCTCAATTTGAACGCGAAATATCCGGCGAGCGCATTCGGGATAAAGTAGCAGCCACGCGCAAAAAAGGTATGTGGACAGGAGGCCGACTTCCCCTCGGATACGACGTTGTGAACAAAAAACTGATTATTAATCAAAAAGAGGCAGAAATTGTGCGCTATATTTTTAATCGGTATCCGGAGCTTCCTTCAGAGCTGATTATTGCTAACGAACTGAACGAAAAAGGTTGGCATCCGAAATTAAGAAATGCAACAAAGACACCTTCTGTATTTCAGGCAAGCCATATTTCTTCCATAGTACAAAATCCGATTTACATCGGAAAAATAAAATTTCACAATGAATTATATGATGGTATCCATCAACCGATCATTGAAAAAAGTATTTTTGAAAGAGTAAATAAAATCAAAAAACAAAAAAATCCGGGAAGACCAAAACGTCCTGAATACAAAGATGATGGTTTATTAAAAAATTTAATCCAATGCGGGTGTTGCGATAGTCCCATGCATATAACCACAATTAAACGTGGCCCTAAACGTTATCGATATTATATCTCTGATACTGCCGAAAAGAAAGGACATAGTCACTGCGACATTGCACAAGTCAATGCCGGTGAGTTTGAAAATATTATTTTAAAAACAATCAAGCCTCTATTTAAAACAACAAACTTTATTCAAACATTGGCAAATGAAACCAAAAGCATTGATCTCGCTTGTCAAGAACGTGAGGTGTTTGATGCCATGAGTGATTTTGAAGAGGTTTTTGCGGGATTAAGCCTATCGGCATGCAGAGAAATCCTGCATCTGTTAATTCATAAGATTATTGTTTATCAAAATTATATTCTGATTGATTTTAGAAACGCCACACGAGCAGTTATGCCACAAAAGATGTTGGAATCCTTAGAGCCTGGGACAAACATGATAAAAGTCCCTTATTGTTTAATTAAAAAAAGAGGTAAAACAGTTTTGTTATCTGCTCAAATGACAAAGACAGAAACAGACCAAGCTCTGATAAAAGCGATTGTCCGTGCATTTCAATGGACAAAAACAATGGAAACAGAAGGAATTACTCAAAAAGAACTAGCTAAGAGAGAACACATTAATTGCGGATACCTCGGGAAGATTATGCGCTTAACAATTCTTGCTCCTGATATTATTCAAACAATTTTAGAGGGAAAACAACCAACTTATCTGACTGTGGATACTTTTATGCGCAATGTTATCCCTTATCGTTGGGATGAACAACGAATCAAGTTTAAATTTCAACCGATTAAATAATCATCGACATACTTTTTTAATCATCTGAATACCTTTGTATTTTTCAATATATACAAAGGTTTATTTGTTGTTTCGTAATCTGTTTTTAATCACAAACTTTTGTTTGTAGACGAAAGTCAATTAACAAACAAAAGGAGAAACAGACATGCAAGGAAATATCAAACAGGTATTACCTATTAACATTCAAAAATATATTAAAATTCAAGTTATTAGATTAATGCGAACAACTTACTTTAGTTACCATGATCGAGAAGATTTAGAACAAGAACTATGGTTGTTTTATTTTCAAAAATTAAAAGCATTTCAAAACCCTCGTGTAAACGAGGGTTTCTTTTTTATCGCTATCCGCAACAAGGCGTTGGAAATATTACGCACCAAAAGACGACAAGTACACTATTCCCAACAGTATATTAATGAAGAACTGGGAACTTCCTTTGAAACAAATCCCATTAAAAACACGGAAGATCAAGAGGTTGTCTCCAAAATGTTGAAGAACTTAACATCGAAAGAGTGAGATTGCCTCTTAATAATTATGGGCGGTGCCAATATCAGGGAAACGGGTCGTTTATTAACTGTTTCAAAAGAAACAATTTATAAGATTTTAAAGAAATTGAAAGAAAATTTTGAAAGTTAGCGACACTTTTGGATTGAGCGGCATTTGTAACTGATGAGGAAATAAATGAAAGGAGATAATGATGAAAAAATCTATTTCCACCTTTATACGTATCAGAAATATTCCTGTCTATCAGTTAATTTGCTGGAAAACCGAAAAACTGGAAAAAACGGAACAAGATGTTCTTAAGGAAATATCATATCTAAGAATCCAATTAAAACGAGCGGACTTAACTCTGCGTTGGATTAGAGGTATTATTCGCATCAAAAACAACAGGAGGAAGCATGGATAAAAAGACATCTTTTATCATGTATCCGGCAGAATTCTTGTCAGCTGTGCATAACTTCCGGAAAAGCCAAGTGGCTGATTTAATAATTGCGCTTTGCGAAATTAATTATTACGGCGACCTATCCATAAAATTATCAGAGCCTGTCAAAAAGCGTTTAGAAACTTTGCAAGCGACTATTGATAAAAACAATGCCAAATATAAGGAAATCTGCGAAAAACGCCAAGCAAATGGTTCTAAAGGCGGAAGCAAACGTCAAGCAAAATCCAAGCAAACGTTAAGCAAATATCAAGCAAAAGTTCTACCATCCCACCCGAGTGAGTCGGAGAAAGAGAATGAATCGGACAATGTAAATGAAAATGGAGATAAAGATAAAGGGACGAGTTGTGTGGATAAGTCGGAATATGTTGGTGCGCCGAGTGTCGATGAGGTGGCGGCGTATGCACAAGAAAGCGGATACACGATTGACCCTGTTGCGTTTGTGAAATGGAATGAGGCTCGTGGCTGGATGAATGGCAAGAAGTATATTGCCGTTGATTGGCGTAAAGCCGTTCGGAAATGGTTTTGCAAAGAAAACGGACTGTCACTCAGTGAAATGGAGACTTTCTCGGATGTTTGTGCCGATATGCTTGGCAAAGTAAAGGCGGTGCACCATGAAAGTTAAGAGTATTGATGAAATCAAAGACATCTTGGAAACAGCCGCTTATGTTGATCGTCTGCTTCCCGCTGTTCGGGTTCCAAAATATCGGTGTTGCATGCCGGACATCATTTATACACAACAAGAAATCGCCTTTATGGATCGGAGGCCGGTTAGACTTCGCCCAACTCAAGAACAGATCAGCCTATGGGAAATGGTTATTTTGGAATGGATGCCGCTTTTAGAGATTTATGAAAGGCGACTGGTTTGGAAGCGTGCCAATCGTATTCCATGGAAAATTTTGTGCCGAGAATTCGGGCTGTGCCGGACAAGGTTAATGATCAAGTATGATAAAGCCATTGTAAAGATTGAGTTTTATCTCAGAGGAAAGGAAAAATGCAGAGTGCAAAAAACAAGTGGACACTTTCAAAAGAAATCGCTATAAATAAGGGTATAATCGGGATGGTTCTATGCAACCGTCCCGTTTATACATTTTTACATATAGCATTCGGCTCGACAGTTCATCTGTCGGGCTTTTTTTATAAGCAAAAAGGAGAAATCATGAAGAAAACCGCAGAGTTCGTTTCGCTCGGACACCCAGACAAAACGGCTGACTACATATCAAGTTATATCCTTGATCGCATGATTGCCCAAGATCCGGACGTCAAATATGCTGTTGAGGTTATGGTTAAGGACAACACCGTCGTTTTAGGTGGCGAAATCAAAGGCAATGTTGATTTATCCAATCTTGAAGAGTTTGTTAAAAATGCCCTGAGAGATATCGGCTATGATGAAATATATGCCGAAAACTGGGGAGAAAATGCCATAGATGTTCGCAAGATTGAAGTCATAAAACTCATAGGTCAACAGTCAGCAGACATAAACCAAGGTGTTATTTCCAACGGTTGGGGCGATCAAGGCGTGTTTGTCGGTTATGCTTGCAAGGGCGACGGACTTATCAGCAAGGAACAATATCTCTCTCGCCTGCTGAACAACGCTCTGTACATCAAAGCAAGAGAAAGTAAAAACCTCGGCATTGATATAAAAACACAAATTACTCTCAACGATTACGGGCATATTGAGACAGCAATTGTCGCCATTCCGATGAAAGAATCGGAAGATTTGACCGGTTTTATTGTTAAAACACTGGGCGAAACGCCTGACAGCCTCATTATCAATGGCACGGGAACATTCAAAACCCATTCTTCTGTGGCAGATTGTGGCGTGACCGGTCGCAAATTAGCTTGTGATTTTTACTCAACGGCTTGCCCCATCGGTGGTGGTAGTCCGTGGACGAAAGATGGCAGCAAGGCCGATGTAAGCTTAAACATCTATGCTCGCCACTTGGCTTTGCAGTATCTTGAAGATAACGATGAATGTTTTGTTTACCTCTCGTCTTGCATTGGACAAGCCAAGATCCCGAGTGCAACGATTAAAACCATCAAAGATGGTGTGACAACATCAACCACGATTGAATTTAACAAGAAACCTTTTGAACTGCTAGAAGAACTCGACCTTAACAAACCTATTTACGCAAAACTTTGCAGGAATGGGATTATTTGATAGATTTTATGTTGACAATAAAAAAAGTATATATATAAACTATAATTGTATTCTAACTTTGGAATATATTTTAAAAGGAGAGAAACATGTTTAGAATGTACAAGCAATATATGACTGATAACTTTTCTTGTTCAAACAGTAGTTGTTCGTGCGGTTCCGGAGATGGTAGTGGTGGTTTCCACTCACCAGAGGCCAAAAAAGTTGCTTCTTCCATGAAAAAAATCTACAAAGATTTCAATAGAACACGGGCTGCCTGATTGTAATGGGGGATGTTTAAACCGCATCCCCTTTTTATCATCATTTTTATCATCATCGGGATAGCAAAAAGATGATTGAATTTTACGTTTCTTTAGATACGGAAAAACAAAAATTAATGGATGTTTTTTGTGTTGCCCCAATGGGTGCTTCATTAAATGACCGTGCAAAACAATATCACTTTCCCTTAGATATGGCACATAAAATGCAAACACGTCCCCGTATGCAATGGGATGAAGAATTAGAAGATTTATTGGAAAAGGTATATTGTCAAAATAAAAATGAACTGCTTCAATCTCTATCTTATTTTCAATGTTTTTGGAAAAGCAACGAAGAACACTATTTATCAAAACTGAACTCTTTCTTTGAAGAGAAACTACCGGATTATCGTGTTTTGTTAGCATGTTATTTAGACGTTATTTCCAACTGGAAAGAATATAATATAGTTATCAATCATCGGCTGTCTCAAAAAGAGAACCCTCTATATCACGTTTACAGCGTTCTTTTTGAAATTGTGCTTTCTCAGGTTTTTATCAAAATACGTTCTGTCAAAACCAAAAAAGAAATGTCTGATAAACAGATATGGGGGCGATCTGAATTAGCGGCATGTGCCATTTTAAATAAGCTGTACCCTGAGTTTAAAAACGCAGTGAAAACCGGTTATTCCGAACTTGATTCATGCATGCCTTTATTTTTGAATATTATTCAAAAATCATCTCATTTACAAAGTTTTCTTAACGGCATTATTGAATTGAAATTATCATTTGATGGAGAAAAACAATAGATGCGTTCTCAATTCGCTCATAAAGTTTACTTAAAAAAAGATACGTATGCTATTTTTAATAGTTTGCTATTTGAACCTATCTTTGTTTCAAAAAAAGAGGCAGACGACATATGGAATAATAATTTAGATCATTATACGCAAAAAGAACTTAATAATTTATATGAATGCGGTATCCTGCTAAAAGATAAAAAACAAGATGTGAATGCTAAAGAAGAATTATTAACTGTTTATAATAACTTACGAGATGAAATAAATCTATTATATATCATTCCTTCGGGAGGATGTAATCTCGCATGTAAATATTGCTTTATCGGTAAAATAAAAAATGATTCAGCTGTTAAAATGGATTGTACAACAGCAGAAGCAATCGTGAATAAATTTTCTCAGCACATCAAAACAGGGAATATAAAAAAACCGAGTATTATATTTTATGGCGGAGAACCAACACTTAATTTTGATATAATCCAATTTGTGGTCCAAAAATTTAAGAAAGAGAACGTTCCTTTAACATTTTCTATTGTCACAAATGGGACTCATTTAACAGATGATATGATTCAATTTTTTAAAGAAAATAATTTTTTAGTCGGTGTTTCCATAGATGGGCCACAAAAATTAAACGATACTAATCGCATTTATAAGAGTACACATTTAGGATCATATAACAATGTTATTAAAAATATAGAAAAATTAAAACAGTCCCATCTCAATTTGGGGTTATCCGTCACTCTTTCAGAAAACACATTGATGGACCATTCATTTTTGAAATGGTTAATTGAGTTAAATATCAAGAATATAAATTTCAACTTACTTCATTACACGACAAAAACTGATGAATGGAAAAGGTATTATAAAAAAGCTTCGAAATTTTTGTTCAAAGCTCATGACACTCTTTCAAAATATGACATAAAAGAGGACAGGTTATTAAGAAAATTTAGATCATTTTATAGTGGTCGATTTAAATTCAATGACTGTTCTGCTGTTGGCGGACAACAATTAACTGTGAAACCGAATGGTGACTTAACAATTTGCCACGGTTATTGGAATCAACAAAAAGACTGTGTAGGAAACATAAAAACATCCTCGTTCCAAGATATTTTTAAAACAAAAATATATTCCAATTGGAAACATAATTTAACAGTCAATAATAAAAAATGCTTAAAGTGTCCAGCGTTATACATCTGCGGCAGAGGATGTCCTAAACAAGCAGATGATTTATTTGATTCTCAAAATGAAATAGATTATCCGTTTTGCATACATACAAAATACTCACTAAAAGAATTATTAAAAAGAGCTTTTACAAATAGTATTTCCCAAAAATAATTTATACTAACCGAGCGGGTCCTTCCTCGCTCTTTTGCGTATGCGGGGACGCAAGCCGCTTTATTTTTCTAGCGAAACACAATTTTTTTGGCTGGTCGGGGTATCTCTGAAACCCTTGCAAATAAAGGGGTTTAAGGGGGCACCTAAAAATCTGGCTGGTCACTTTGCACTTTTGGCTGGTCACCCTGTGTTTTGACGGGTCACTTTTACTTTTTTTGGAGAAAATCATGGAGTTTTTTGAAAACTACCCAACGGACAAACTTATCCCTTATGCCCGCAACTCTCGGACACATAACGATGAACAAATCGCACAAATCGTGGCAAGCATTAAGGAGTTCGGATTCACGAATCCCATCCTTATTGATCAAGATGATATCATTATTACCGGACATGGCCGACTTTTAGCCGCTCAGCGCCTTGGTCTAACAGAGGTTCCGGTTATCAGGTTACCGCACTTAACCGAAACGCAACGTCGAGCTCTTGTCATCGCCGATAACAAAATCGCTCTGAATGCCGTGCAGACAGCCTTAAAAACCGGACGGATCCACGCTGCCCCCGATGGGCGAATAGATGTGGAGGAAGCGAACCGGGAATGGTTTATGAACACC
>CASEYR010000020.1 GCA_949292205.1 uncultured Alphaproteobacteria bacterium | reverse complement strand
TCGGTTGAAATCCAGCTTCTTCTGGTGGGGGCTTTGGGGGAGGGATCCTTCTTCTTTTGCCGATGCCTTTTTACCCGGGAAATCCTGATGGATCTTCAGGCTGCGATTCTTTAAGTGGAAATGTTATATATCCTTCTGCTACTGACAAGGATTCTTGAGCAGGAAGTTTTTTATTCTTCCTCTGTGCGGACTTTTTCTCAGAAAATGTACTTGCCCCACTTGCCAGGAATTATTTTGTTAGAGGAAATTTTAATTATTGATCCTAAACCTAATACTTTCTCTTGAGTGAATTACCTTTCTTCTTCTTTTCCTAAAAAAAGTAATATAAAAAATATCTTTACAGATAATAAAGTTTCTATTTGATTAGATTAGAGTATACGAAAGATATATTGTTAAAAAGATGTAACCGTTGAATAAAAAAAAGAGTTATCAGTTATCGCTCTTTTTTTTGTCTTCTTTATTATAAATTACTTTAAAGTAAATAAAAATCCCCTTTGATAACTCAAAAGGGATTTTTTTACGCTAAAAGAATTAATATCCTTCAATGCTATACCGTTTCCGCTGCATCTTCCGAGAACGACGAATACATTCAGTCGCCTTACGAAGTTTTTTTTCAGACGGTTTTTCATAATATCGACGCAGTTTCATTTCACGAAAACTACCTTCACGTTGCATTTTTTTCTTTAAAACTCGCAACGCTTGCTCGACATTATTGTCATGAACAACGATCGTAACTATGGTACTCCCCTCCTTTCGGGTCTATTTGTTAAAATTGAAAGAAGTATAATGTATTTTTAGGCTTATTGCAACCTTTTTTTGAATAATTTGAATAATATTTATA
This sequence comes from uncultured Alphaproteobacteria bacterium, assembly GCA_949292205.1. GTDB lineage: Bacteria > Pseudomonadota > Alphaproteobacteria > CAAHEQ01 > UBA3637 > CALXZG01. The sequence goes on along the minus strand of CASEYR010000020.1, from coordinate 12,820 downwards.
AAAATGGGATTGAGATAAATAGGAGAGATCGTATTTATATATGGTTGTATCTGCTTGTGAGTGAAGATGTTAAAAATATAATAGAAGCTCTATTCTTTCGGAGAAGCTTTTTTTGCCTCTTCAACTATGGTATAGAATTTAGAGGATTCGAAATAACCGGATGTTGCCAGAGTAGCTAAGGCGGAGCTAGCCCGATTCGGAGCCTTTTTCAGCTCATCCATAACACTATCATAGTTGTCAGTAATATAATGCCAATGATTAGTATTCTTTGCTAGATCCTCAAAATGACATGTTTCACTTAAAATGCGATTTGAAAATTATGTTGAGATAGGGCAATTAATCGTTTAGCTTTTTCTTTTATTTCTATTTCTATTTCCATTTCCATAAACTTTCTCCTTTTGAATAACTGAGTAACTATAACATAAAAAAAGAGTCCGACAGGGACTCTTTTTAGCTATTTTAAGAAGAAATCTTTCAAGTAATCGCTAAGCTTGTCAACGGCAATGCGTTCCTGAGCCATAGTATCTCGATTACGGATTGTAACGCTTGCTGGTTGCTTTTCAATACTGTCAAAGTCGACGGTTACACAAATTGGCGTACCGATTTCATCATGACGACGGTAAGCTTTACCGATATTGCCAGAGTCCTCTAACATAACACGACCAATTCCGGTTTTTAGTAACATAGCTTTTATTTCATGAGCCATTTTCATAATTTCCGGATTGTTCCGTTTCAACGGGATAACAGCAACCTTGACGGGAGCCAAATGTTTTTTAAGTTTTAAGACTGTTCGTGTTTCTCCATTCGGTAATTGTTCTTCGGTATAAGCTTCCGTCAAAACGGCCAGAACACCACGCTCTACGCCGGCCGATGGTTCTACAACAAACGGGACATACCACTTTTTCGTTTCGTCATCAAATAGAGCCAATTTAGCCTCTGAATCTTTATTTTCATGGACGTGAGCTTGGATATCTAAATCCTTTTGATAACGAGTATGGTTCCCCAAATCATAATCTTGACGATCGGCAACGCCTTCCAATTCTTCCATTCCATGAGGGAATTGATATTCCAAGTCATAAGTTGCTTTTGAATAATGAGCCAACTCTTCTTTTGGAACGGTCAAAACGTGCATTTTATTCAAATCAAGACCTTGATCTTCCCACCACTTCAAGCGGTTATTTTTCCATGTTTCTAACCATTCCAGATCGGTTCCAGGTTTAACGAAGAACTCTAATTCCATTTGTTCAAATTCACGAACACGGAAAATAAAGTTACGTGGAGTAATTTCATTTCGGAAGGTTTTTCCGATTTGAGCGATTCCAAAAGGAGCTTTTCTGGCCGTTGAATCGACGACATTTTTAAATTGTGTAAAAATAGCCTGAGCCGTTTCCGGACGAAGATAGGCATAATTATCTCCACCTTCAATCGGACCGACCGTTGTTTTAAACATCAAATTAAACATACGGGGTTCGGTTAATTCCGTACTGCCACATTCAGGACATTTTCCATCCTTGATATGATCGGCACGGAATCTGTTTTTGCAGCGTTTGCAATCAGTTAAAGGATCTGTAAAAGTTGCCTCGTGCCCGCTGTATTGTAATACTTTTCTGTGTGTTAAAATAGAGGCATCAAGACCTTCAACATCATCCCGTTCATAAACCATTGAACGCCACCAAGCGGCTTTTAAATTGTTTTTTAATTCAACACCCAATGGACCAAAGTCATAAACACCTTGCAATCCGCCATAAATATCGGCGCTTTGAAAGATAAATCCACGTCGTTTGCATAAAGATACTAATTGATCCATAGTTGTTGCAGCCATTTTTTTCTCCTTTATTAAAAATTTTGATTATTTTAGATGATTATCTGTTTAAAGTCAAGGCGTATTCTTGTTTAAGAGTTTTATTGAAGGAATACAATTTAAAAATAAAAACTCCTCGAAAGAGGAGTCTTTGTTTTGTAAATAAAAAGATGCTTATTTCTTAAAAGCAGCAAACTTTTTATTGAACTTGGCCAATTGTCCACCAGAGTCAATCAAGCGATAAACGCCAGTCCAAGCCGGATGAGACAACGGATCAATATCCAAACGCACGACATCCCCGGCTTTGCCCAAGGTGGAGCGTGTTTTAAATTCCGTACCGTCTGTCATCACAACGGTGATTTCATGATAGTCGGGATGAATGTCTTTTTTCATTGTTATACTCCATTTAAACGATTGAGGTGTTCTTTATACACCCATTTTAAATAAATTGCAAGTGTTTTTTACTGAATCTCTACAATATCAACGGTATTATTATTGCTTTCCATAACGCTTTCTACATTTGCCTCACGTCCATATATTTTTAATTTGGGAACATAGGCCTTAAAATAGCGCTGTATTGCTAAAATCCGCAAATAAGAGTGGTAATAGGTTGTTGAAAAGGCAGTAACTTGAATTTTAGATATTTGACCTCGTTGAGCACTTTCAACAAACGGAATTAACTGTTTTTTTTGATCTTCCGTTAAAGTGGCAACACCTTCCTGAAATCTTAAAACCGATCTTCTCCGAACAATCGGTGTCACTGTCTTTTTTACAGTTGCCGGTCGTTTAGTGTTACCGCGATAGTATTCCGTTCCTGTGAATAAGGACGGAGAAAATAAAGGAATCTTCTCTTGAGCTTTGGCGATCGGGCAGCTTAAAAGGAAAAAAATCAAAAGACTGTTTATTGCAACCTTATATATCATGTTTCCTCCTGATGATTTGAGATAAGTTGTCTTTTAAAGCCATATTTGTTGCTAATATACCTTGTGATTTTAGCATATCAGCAATTCCACGATTTTCATTAAAATCAGATACAAAGCCTCCAGCTTCTTTTACTAATAGATAGCCTGCTGCAATATCCCAAAGTTTAAACTGACAGGCAACATAACCATCTAATTGACCGGCAGCAACTGCGGCAAGAGATAGTGTTGTACAACCGTTAAAGCGAATTGAAGCTACACGGGTTGCTGTTTTCATAATAAGATCTTGACTGCGCGGATTGCTGATTGCATTGGATCCGATTAGGGAGTGAGCCAGTTTTGTTCTTCCGGATACGCGTAGGCGCTTATTACCGCCTGGGGTCATTAAAAAGGCGCCTTTTCCTTTTTCGGCATAGTATAACTCATTTGTAACAGGGTTATAAATAACACCGCAAATAACTTCATCATCTTCTATCAAAGCAATAGATAATGCAAAAACGGGAATGGCGTGAACAAAGTTTGTTGTTCCATCGATTGGATCAATAATCCATTTCATACGACAGTTTTCGGCAGCTTTAATTTCACCGCATTCCTCGGACAAGAATCCATAATCTGGACGAGCTTCCTTTAAGTAGGAAATGATGTTTTTTTCAGCGAATAGATCAGCATTTGAAACAAAGTCATAAGGTCCTTTTTGCGAAACTTGAAGGCTGGATACTTCACCAAAATCCCGAATCATACTATGGCCGGCACGTCGAACGGCGTTAACCATAATGTTTAGATGAGGAGATAGAGTGGCAATCATTTTCTCTTCACGAGTTTCTGGGCGCTCTTTTTTTGTGCGAACACGTGGTGTAATACTCCTTTTTTCAACTGTGATTGGTGACATTTATGTATCCTTTCCCTATTAAATATAACAAATAAAATCTTTTTGTAAAATACCTTTTACAAAAATACCGTAAAATGATGGCTGAAAATTGATAAGGTTTGGATGCCGAAAAGAAAATAACTTTTCTGAAATATAAGCGAATCGCTTTTTGTATGATACATCCATATTTACAACCTTAAAATTAATACTGATACCGGTCAGTATAAATCAAAATAAAATAGATAGCAAGAAAAAAGCACCATAGTTGGTGCTTTATTTTATCCTCGGACGATTTTAGCAAACTTATCTAGGACGGCATTTGTGATTTTTATCTCTGATCCGTCATAAAATGAGCGTGCAATATCAACGTATTCATTGATAATAATGGGGGTATCCAAAGACGGATTCGCATAAAATTCAGCGATGCCGGCCTGCAGAATACATTGCAAAGTTAGCTCTAAACGCTCATAAAGGACATTTCCGGATAAAGCGGAATGAAGAGTGTTTTCAATATCTTCTTTGTGTTCACGAGCGGCCTTCATAATCTGAGTAAATAATCCGGCATCAGCTTCTTCAATCGTTATATATTCCTCATCCCCTTTACCGTTCTCAGAGATCAATTTTCCGCCCATTTCTCCCAACAGGAAGCGACTGGTTATTTTATCCCAATCTTCGCCGGAAACGGAATGAGCATATAAAGCTTGAATAGCTAACAGTCGAGCATTTGTAAATTTTAGTTTTGATGTATTTGTGTTTGTCATTTTTTAGTCGTTAATTTTGATGCGAATTCTTCAAAGTCTTCGGTTCTTGTAAAATTTTTGTAAACGGAAGCATAGCGGACATAAGCGACTTTGTCAAGAGATAACAGAGCATCCATTACTAATTCTCCGATTGTAGAGGAACGAATTTCCGGTTCTCCGTTGGATTCAAGTTGTCGCACAATATTATTGACGACTTGATCAACCTGCTCGGCAGAAATATCTCGTTTCCGCAGAGCAAGAAAGATAGAGCGATATAGTTTATCACGTTCAAAAGGAACGCGAACGTCATTTTTTTTGACAACAACTAAATCCCGCATTTGAATGTGTTCAAATGTTGTGAATCTAGAGCCACACTTGGGACAACTACGACGGCGACGAATACTGTATCCATCTTCGCTTGTGCGAGAGTCTTTAACTTGAGTATCCGGACAACTGCAGAAAGGGCAACGCATTAGATATTTTCTCCATACAATGGAAAGCGATTGCAGATTTCCTGAACTTTATTTCGGACAGAGGCTTTGATTTGTTCTTGATATTCGGCAGATTTATCCATGCTGTCTATAATGTCGGCAATCATGTGTCCGATTTCAATAAATTCGGCCTCTTTAAAGCCACGAGTCGTTCCTGCCGGTGTTCCGACACGTAAACCAGAGGTGATTGACGGCTTCTGAGGATCTCCCGGAACAGTGTTTTTGTTGCAGATTAAATGAGCCTCGGCCAAAGCATCGCAAACGGCGACACCGGTCAATCCGCGAGATCTCAAATCAATTAACATTAAGTGAGTTGCTGTTCCTCCGGAAACCAATGTAATTCCTCGCTCTGTGAGAGTTTGTGCCAAAGCAGCGGCATTACGGACAATTTGTTGAGCATACAGTTTAAAATCGGGTTGTAAGTCCTCGCCGAAAGCAACAGCCTTGGCCGCGATGACATGCATTAAGGGACCTCCTTGTAATCCGGGGAAAACGGCAGAGTTAATTTTTTTTGCAATTTCGGCATTATTGGTTAAAATCATACCGCCTCTGGGACCGCGCAATGTCTTGTGAGTTGTTGTTGTTACGACGTCAGCTGTTTCTAGTGGATTAGGATAGACGCCACCGGCGACAAGTCCGGCAAAGTGAGCCATATCAACCATTAACAGAGCGCCGACACTGTCAGCTATGGAGCGGAATTTTTTAAAATCAACAATTTGTGGATAGGCAGATCCGCCGGCGATAATCAATTTAGGCTTATGCTCTAAGGCTAATTTTGCAACGGCAGCATAGTCAATTAACCCATCATCTCCGATTCCATATGAAACACTGTGGTAGTATTTGCCGGAAGATGACACGCGAGAACCATGAGTCAAGTGACCGCCGGCATCAAGACTCATCCCCATTAAGGTATCGCCGGGGTGTAACAGAGCCAAGTAGACGGCGGCGTTGGCTTGTGATCCGGAGTGAGGTTGGACATTGACAAATTCGGCACCAAATAGTTTCTTGGCACGTTCTATAGCCAGTTCTTCCGCCTGATCAACGTATTCACATCCATGATAGTAACGATGCACCGGATAGCCTTCGGCATATTTGTTTGTTAAAACGGAGCCCATAGCTTGGATAACAGCCCGAGACACTATATTTTCCGAAGCAATTAACTCAATGTGATTTTGTTGGCGTAACAGTTCTCTTTTTAAAACAGCAGCCACTTCGGGATCCGTTTCATTTAAAGGATCCGTAAAAAAATTATTGATTTTCAAACTCATGATCCATCCTTTCTAATTTTTTGACACGTATTTCATGACGTCCGCCTTCAAACGGCGTTGTCAGGAAAAGGTCTAAACACGTCTTTGCCGTATCAAAAGAGGTAAGTCGTCCACCTAGGACTAAAACGTTGGCATTATTGTGTTGACGGGCTAATTTTGCCATTTCCGGAGAACAAACCAAGGCGCCTCTGATAAAGGAATATCGATTGATGGCAATACTCATGCCAATGCCGGAGCCGCAGACTAAGATACCGACATCTTCTTCATGGTTATATAGACCTTTTGCCAGCAGATAAGCTTTGTCGGGATAATCAACGGATACAGATTCATCGGATGTTCCGAAATCCAGAACCTCATAATCTTGAGATCTTAAATAGTCAACTAATTGTTGCTTTAATGGGCAACCCGCATGATCTGCGGCAATAATGATTTTTTTTCCTTGCATCTTTCTCCCATCCCATGTATAAATAGCGTATGACAGAGATGTATCCTAAACGAAGTGGGGAAAAATTTCAAGCAGTTTCATGTGCTGAATTTAAAAAAAATATCGGGCCAAGAGGGGTTCTGATGGGTATAGACTATGGTTCTGTCCGTATTGGAATCGCTTTGTCAAATGAATCTCGCGAACTTGCGCAACCTTTTAAAATTATTTCTAAAATAAAAGAGCTAGATGATATTGTTTCGTCTAAAAAAGTAACCGGATTTGTGATTGGATTACCTCTTCAGCCGGATGGGACAGAAGGGCAAACAGCTCAACAAGCACGCTTATTCGCGACGCGTTTGGATGAGAAGTATCATTTGCCTATTTTGTGGGTTGATGAACGCTATTCTTCGGTTGAGGCAGAAGATTACCTGAAAGAAGCCTGTTTTATGCGACAGGAAAGACGTCGACAAGTATTAGATGCATATGTGGCAGCTCGATTGCTTCAGAGTGTGTTGGTGAAGCTTCGTGAAATTGATTGATTCTGAGTGGGATTGTTTGTCTGGGATACCAACTAGTTCGAATAAACAGATAAATCAAATTTGGTTTATCAAGTAATATACGGTCAACTTAGGTTTTTAGGGCACAAAATTAAATGTGATATGAATCATCAATTTTATCTCGGTTTTTTTTGTATATGTAAAAGTCTATGGATTGTTTTTGAAAATAAAAAAACGCAGAATCAAAATTCTGCGATTTTTAGTGGTGCCTGGGGACGGAATCGAACCGCCGACACAGGGATTTTCAGTCCCTTGCTCTACCAACTGAGCTACCCAGGCAACTGGTTTGTGAAAGTCTTATACCCTAAAAAAAAGCAAATGTCCAGTCTTTTTTTACAAAAAAATAATTTTTTTTAATCAACATCATCTATGACGTCGTTATTTTGTTCAAAATCAGCTGTTTCTGGGGCTTCATTGGTATGAATAACATAAGTTCCCTTTAACCAGCGTCCCAAATCGATATCGGCACATTTTTTAGAGCAAAACGGTTTATATTCTAAAACGGAAGTTTTACCACAAATAGGGCAGGTTGAATGTAAAATCGGAATTTCTTTATCCATGAAAAGACTCCTTAATTTCAAAAAAAGAAATGGGTTGATCGTATAGGGGATGATATTCCGCTATCAGATCCGATGAACGTAAAAGAGCCAGAACGCTCGGTGCGGCAAAGATAATCGGCTTTCCGGAGCGATATTCGGCAGCAGCCCGTCTAATCTTGTAATAAATGGCAATCGGATTATTGGGAGAGCATTTTTCCATAAGAGAAGCTTCTTCTCGGCAACGTTGAACTTCATATAAACCGGCCGGAGTCCAACCGGATAATTTTGAAAGAGTATCTTCGGACATGGCTTGTTTGATTTCGGCCTCAAGCATTTGTCTTGTGTTTTTATGCTTTGAGCCTGCAAAATCAATTAAAATTAAGCCACCCATATTTTTGAGTATGATTTGACGGGTTATTTCGGAAACAGCCTCTTTATTAACGATATCCAAGGTAGTTGTTGATGCGGCAGAGTCAACATCAAGTGTCCAAGCCGTTCTTGTGTGTTCGATGTGAATTTCTCCGCCACAAGGTAATTTGATATGACTTTCCATAGCTTCATCAATTATTTCATCCATCTCGGCCGATGAAATTTCAGCAACGGGAATGTGGTATTTTTCAGACAAGGTCAAAGCGATATCGGTAGCTTCTTTTGGCTTTTCGTCTGTTATTCTGCCGGTGGCATCTTTTCCTGAACGAGGCTCTTTTGTAATATGAACGACAACAGGCTCGCCGGATGTCAGTTTTTTATCCGTTGGCAAGAATACGGCACCTTTCAGAGTTTCGGCAAAATAACCGTGTAATATCGGATGATATTGAGTGATGACGGCTCGAATAATTTCATCTTTTGTTAATGTCATATCCCGTTGGATGAAAACGCGGATAGGTTTTTCTTGTTGATTTATCAAGACAACTCTGTTTTCACCCGCTTGTTTTTGCTGAAATAATTTCATCTACCGAAGAATACCTTTCAAAATTTGAGCAACTTCAAAAATCGGAAGGCCGACGACGTTCGGATATGAACCGATAACTTTTCGAACACAGGCGGATAGGACGCCCTCAATTTGATAGCCGGCAACATTCTTCCACTCGCCGGAGTTAATAACGGCATCAATATCAGCTTTATCCATTTGTTTTAAAACAACAGCTGTTTGAACAACTTTTGAAATAATTTTTCCATCCGGATGAACAATGGCTATACCGGTCATGACGCGATGACGTTTTCCCGATAGAAGCATCAATTTTTCTCGAGCCTCTTCTTCGGTTTGAACTTTTCGGATGATTCGTGTTCCGACGGCTATGACGGTATCAGCAGCAACAATGCATGTTTTGGGTCGCAACGCAGCGACAGCCAGAGCCTTTTGATAAGCAATACGCTTCACATAGCGAGCGGGGAGCTCTTTTTTTTGAACACTCTCGTCAATGTCGGCAGAAAGAGTTTCCGAAGGGAAAAAACCGGCCTTTTCAAGGAGGATTCGGCGTTGAGGCGAACCAGATGCTAAAATAAAGGGGCTCTTTATTTTCCATAAATCGGGGGTGTTCATTTATTATTCCGCAAAAGTCTTTTCTTTTTTTTCGTGGCGTTCTTGTGCTTCAATACTTAACGTGGCAACAGGACGTGCCTCTAATCTGGCCAATCCGATAGGCTCTCCGGTTTCTTCACAGTATCCATAAGTTCCATTTTCGATACGATCTAATGCTTGATTGATTTTCTTAATCAGTTTACGCATCCGATCGCGAGTCCGCAGTTCTAAAGACTGATCCGCTTCACTGCTGGCACGATCATTTGGATCGGCCTCATTAAGGCTTGTTTCTTTCAAATCTTGAAGGGTTGTTTCAGATTCTTTCATCAACTCGGAACGCCAAGCAAGTAACTTTTGTTTGAAATATTCAAGCTGCATTTCATTCATGTATTCTTCTTTTGGGGAAGGCCTATAGTTTGGGGGTAAGGTTACAACTGGCATTCTTGTTCTCCTTTTCTTAAGTTTAACAATATTTCTTACATATAGCGGAATTAAGTAAAAAAGTCAATAAAAAAAAGCCCTTTCTTTTTGCTTGTGTTCGGGGGCATATTTTGGTAGACTAGGAAAAACTTTATTACTGGAGGAATGATGATGCGGTACCTTTTGTTTTTTCTTGGACTTGTTGTAATATTTTCTCAGCCTGTTTTCGCGGCGGAGTCCTTGGAATCTTTTTCTGATGAAAAATGTCGTATTATGTTACGTGAATCGGAAGATATTCTCAATGAAGGTGTTTACACAGATTGTGGTTTTGATGATGAGGTTCGGGCATGGAATACTTGGGCGCCATACGCATCTGCTCATAAAATGAAGCGTGCATTATACGAACTGTGCCGACGTTATCCGAATCACGAGTATGGACCGTTATATTGTCAAAAGGCTATTGACTTAAATTATGGACCGGCACTTGCTTATCAGGGGGGGGTGCAGTTAAAAAATGGCGATATTGATAATGCTTTGACATCATTTACAAATGCATTAAAAACCGGGGATTTGACAAGTCGGGAAATAACACAAATTACCGAAACATTAGGGTTATTGTATATTAAAGAGGGGACTCCTTACTACAATCCGCATGCCGGAGCTGCATTACTATCAAAAGCATCTGGTGAGCGTTCGGCAGTTGCAAACAATGCTTTGGGCTATTTGTATTTTACGGGGAAGGCAGATTTGAATCCGGATATGAAAGAGGCTTTTACCTGTTTTTGGCGGGCTATTTTACTGGGGTGTCCGGCGGCTGAGGAAAATCTGGGGGTATTTCATTTAGTTCGCCAGAATAAAATTAGCTTTGTGGATGCTGTGAATTACATGGCCCCTCAAGCATTTACCTGTGAACCAACTCCGAAAGCGGGGGCGGTACCTCAAAAAGTGCAAAAAATGGATTGTCCTTGTGAAGATATTTTGCAAAAAGAGTCCTTTTTTCAATCTCAACCGTATTTATATGTTAATTGGACAGATGATGGTAAAGCGGTTTTACGGGACAAAGCGGGAAAAGAGATAACGGTTCAAACGGGTTCTCCCGTTGGCGAGGACATGTTCGTTTCCGAAATTCGCCCGCGGGCCGTGATTTTATTGCAGAGTGGAAGCCGAATTATTTTAAATCGTTACCATGAGGGTGAGTGTGTTAACTATTGCTTGGAGCAAAAGAAAAATCCACCAGAACCAATGCCGGTTACCATCAAACCGTATCGTTTGAGTTTTACGCCGAAAGAGTGTTCGGATTTAATGTATTATGCATCCTATTTGGTTGATACATCTTTGCCGTATGTTGGGCGTGAGGAATGCCAAAAATACGAGAAAAAGGATCCTGTGTTAGACGAAGCGACACGGTTATTGTTGGATATAGACTCAGGTTCGGAATCGGAAAAAGCCCTTGAGGAAAAATTAGAGGATGTGAAAAAAACAATCGGGCTTTAAAATAACTCTTGATTTTTAGAAAAAAATCGGATAAAATAACCCCGTTTCCGATTTTAATCCTTGCTCCCGCTAATCGGACGGGGGCTATGTTTCAGGCCTTTGTTCATGGGGAATAAAGCGCATAAACCGAAACGAGATAATCCAAAAGGAGAGGGTATAATGCCTTTTTATGAAAATGTATTCGTGGCTCGTCAGGATTTGACACCGAACAAAGTCACGGAATTAACAGACAAGTTTGCCGCCGTTATTGAAGCTCAAGGCGGAAAAGTGACAAAACGCGAAGATTGGGGTTTGCGCAATCTGGCTTATAAGATTCAGAAAAACCGCAAGGGTTATTATGTATTGATGAACATTGACGCTCCGGCAGCAGCCATTGTTGAAATGGAACGTTTGATGCGGTTAGATGAAAACCTGTTGCGTTATTTAACGGTTAAAGTAAAAGCTTTGGAAGAAGGGCCGTCCGTCATGTTGGAGCCGAAGTATAAAAAAGCCAAAGCAGATGACAAGTTTGAAATTGAAGTGACGGAAGGAGAATAAAAAATGGCTGAAATCAAAGGTTCTTTTTATCGCCATAAAAAATCCTGCCAATTTTGTGCAGAAAATGTAGATGAAATTGATTACAAAGATATCAAGTTGTTGCAACGCCATATCACGGAACGTGGCAAGATGGTTCCGTCTCGTGTATCTGCAACGTGTGCAAAACACCAACGCAGTATCTCTAAAGCGATTAAACGCGCTCGTTACTTGGCTTTGTTACCGTTTGTAAGCGACTAAGGAGATAACCATGGAAATTATTTTATTGGAAAGAATTGAACGTTTGGGTCAAATGGGTGATGTCGTCAATGTTAAGAACGGATATGCTCGTAACTATTTATTTCCGCAAAAGAAGGCATTGCGCAAGACAAAGGATAACTTGGCTTACTTTGAATCAAAGCGGAAAGAATATGAAGCTCATAACCTGAAAATGAAACAAGAAGCCGAAGAGATGGCTAAAAAGTTGGAAGGTTTGTCTGTTACAATTATTCGCCAAGCCGCAGAAACCGGTCAATTATACGGTTCTGTCACAATGCGTGATATTTGCGAAGCAATTCGTGATGCTGGTTTCAAAGTTGAACGTCATCAGATTGATTTAAATCAACCGTTTAAAAACATGGGTATCTTTGATGTTCGTTTGTCTTTACATCCTGATGTTTCTCAAACAGTTCGTGTGAATATTGCACGTTCTGAGGAAGAAGCTAAACGGGCTCATCAAAAGCATGCTCAAAAAGCTGAAAAGGTTGCAGAAGTCGTTGAAATACCGGCTGAAGAACCAAAAGCTGAGTAATGTTTTTTTTAGGATATTGAAAAGAAGACCCTTGTTAGGGTCTTCTTTTATTAAATATGTTACAGATGCCATTTTTTAAATTTTTTTATACAATATGGATAGTTACAGTATGTGATATGTGCCTATCCCATATTCATGGATATTAAAAACTTGAGAAAATCTTGTTTGCTTGGGTTTACTTCAATATATTTCTAAGTCCTTTAAACTTAAAAAACATCCCGTATAGAAATATATACGAGATGTCCTATCGAATATTATATTTTTCTTATCAAGAATACTCTTTCTCATTCAATTTACGACATAATGGTAATGTTTTTTTGTGAGATATGACCGTTGCATTGTGTGGGGGTTCTAATGATCCATCTGTTTTTATAATGTCCTCTACTCTGGAATCATTGAGGATTTTGGCAATATATCCTATATCGGCACCATTTCGAGTTTTGATACTTAAA
>CASEYR010000019.1 GCA_949292205.1 uncultured Alphaproteobacteria bacterium | reverse complement strand
ACGTTCGCCCAGCCCAAAAGCTTCGCAAGCCTAACGGCTGGGCTGGTATGTCTACATCTACCTGCTTACGCAGGTAGTGTTACGTTCGAATCATAAAAAGAAAGCGGTTCAAATATGAACCGCTTTCTTTAGTTTTAATTCTCCTAAAACGGAATCTCATCATCAAAACCGCCGGCCTCACCGCCCGACGAAGCACTATCCCAGCCGTTAGAAGCCGTATTATCCATCGAAGCAGCCGATGAAGTATCGGAGGACATCCCCATGTCTGTATTTGAGTTACGATTATCCAAAAGAATCAACTCACCACGATAAGCACCCAAAACGACCTCGGTTGTAAATTTTTCCTGTCCGGAGGCATCTGTATATTTACGTGTTTGCAGAGCTCCTTCAACATAAACCTTTGACCCTTTTTTCAAAAACCGCTCGGCAAAATCAGCCAAATTTGAATTGAAGACGACAACCCGATGCCATTCCGTTCTTTCTTGACGTTCACCGGATTTATCCCGCCATGTATCTGATGTTGCAACGGATAAATGAACAATTTTTTGACCGGCATTTGTGTGCCGAATTTCAGGATCACGTCCCAAGTTACCGACCAAAGTTACTTTATTAATACTACCTGCCATAGTTTTCCCTTTCGTAATACAGTTTTATCTGGTTCAGAATACCGCTTTTCCAAATAAAAAGCAAATCTTTTCTTGACTAATTTGCTTTTAACCCTTCAATAACTCTCCGGACAATCTTAATACATTCGGATTACGCCCAAACTTTTGACGCCATAAATCAATATCTTTCATCAGAGTCACACGATCCGTTCCTTTTTGTTTTGCATTAACAAAAAATCGGTAAATAGCCTCATCTGTATCGGATGCTGCATTTGGTAAAGCAGCTACCGCAAAATACGTATCCCGGGCAACCTCATAGTTATCCAAATCCGCAGCCATATCCGCAACCGTCCGTCCCAAAAGAGCATCATTGGGTTCCAACATAAATGCTTGTTGTAAAGCATAGACAGCTTCATCCTCATGGTGGAGAGCCGCCAGACAATGAGCAACATTGATATAAGACGGAGCAAACTTATCATCTGTTAAAATTGCGGCATCACACGCATTTAAAGCATCTACATATCGCCCTAAAACATACAACGTCGAACCGTAATTACACCGAGCCTGCACATCAAATGTATCTATTTCTATTGCTTGTGCATAAGCGGTCAGAGCCTCCTCAAACCGCCCCAGACCGTATAAAGCATTCCCCTTAATGACATATAAAGACGATTCATTTTGCTCTTGATTCAGCAACGAGTCAACTTCAGCCAGAGCCTCAGCAAATCGCGACTGATCATTCAATGTATTTAAATCGGCAACAATTTGATCCAGATTTTCCATACTTCCTCCTTAAGCCATAATACGTTCAATTGTTTCTCTGGCATTTGTTGATAAATCCGATATAGCCAACAACCCAGCCATTGCCTCACGAGCAAGCACTTGATGTTTCTCGTCAAATTTACGGTACTTTGCAAACGCCGTCATTAACCGAGCCGACAAATGCGGATTCAGTTTATCAATCAAAGCACACTGGCCTGCAAAGAAGCGATATCCTTCTCCGTCCGCACGATTAAAAGCCCCCAAATTTCCGGAAAAAGCACCGATAACGGCACGTACTTTATTCGGGTTTTTGTAATCAAACACCGGATGATTGATAAGTCCTTTAACAACAGCCAAAGCATCTCCTTTCGGACATCTGGCTTGTATAGCAAACCATTTATTTAAAACTAAATCATCACCCTTATAGCGATTATAGAAATCGGCTAATGCTGCCTCTTTATTATCCAAATCATTGTTGACCAAGATATTCAAAGCCGACAGCAGATCCGTCAGATTATCTGCCGATTGATACTGAGCCCACACTAAATCCTTATGGAAAGTCAACGCCAAATAGCCCAAGGCAACATTTTTAACGGCTCGTTTAGCAGCCGAATCCGCATCCGGAGAATAAGGAGCAGAAGACTGATTATCACGATATAATTTCAATAAATCGGAATAATAGGTATCGGCAAATGCCTGACGCATCACTCGGCGAACCTCTTTAACGGCATCAATGTCAACCTGATCCAAGCGGTCAACCAAATCATCTTCCGTCGGCAATACGATAGCTCTTGCCAGAAAAGCCTTATCCAGATTTTCCTGCCTCAAGTAAGACCCCATTGCTCGAATAACATTCATATCCGGCTCAAAGCGTCTATTCTTGACCATATCCGTCATCACATCCAAAGCATATTGATGGGCGACATCATAACGGTTAAACAAATCTGAATCCGACATCATTAACCGCAACCGTTCTTCATTTGTATAAGTTATATCAATATCCACCGGCGAGGTGAAAAAGCGGTTGATTGACAAAACCGGTTTTTCGGATAATCCTTCAAACGTAACCGTTTGTTCAGATTGATTTAAAACAAAAGTCCCCGTTTTCATATCCTGTCCGTCGGAAGCAACCAAGCCATAATGTAATGGAATGACAAACGGCGTCTGACACGTTTTATGACTTTGTTTCAAATGAACGGAAAACACACCGCTATCCCAACTTGTCGTAACGGCGACACGCGGTCTGCCGGCAACGGAATACCATTGTTTGAACTGAGTCATATCAACACCGGAACCGTCCTCAATCGCTTTAACGAATTCATCAATCGTAACAGCTTGTCCATCATACCGCTTAAAGTAGATATCACACCCTTTTCGGAACGCTTCATCGCCGACAATGGCTTGTTGCATTCGAATAACCTCAGCTCCTTTTTCATAGATTGTCAAGGTATAAAAGTTCTCAATTTCCTGATAAGAGTCCGGCCGAACGGGATGAGCCAAAGGTCCGTCATCTTCCGGAAATTGGTACGAGCGTAACGTAATCGCATCATCAATTCGCCCGACAGAGCGTGAGCGTACATCATAACCAAATTCTTGATCACGGAACACCGTAAATCCTTCTTTCAAAGAAAGCTCAAACCAGCTACGCAGAGTAACCCGATCACCGCTATAGTTATGAAAATATTCATGAGCAATAACATGTTCAATATACTCGTAGGTTGCATCCGTAGCCGTATCCGGAGAAGCCAACAAGGCTGCATCATTAAAGATGTTCAAAGACTTATTTTCCATCGCGCCGGCATTAAAATGAGAAACCGCGACAATATTGAAAGAGTCCAAGTCATACTCAAGCCCAAAGCGACGTTCATCCCAAGCCATTGCCTTTTTCAAAGCTTCCATTGCAAAAGTCAAGCGATCTTTCTTGCCTTTTTCACAATAGAGTCCCAGTTGAACAACCTTTCCGGACATTGTTTTAAATGTATCATGAATGGAATCTAAATCACCGGCAACCAATGCAAACAGATAACTTGGCTTATTAAAAGGATCTTCAAAAACAACCATATCCCCTTCATCTTTTACCTTATTCCCGTTAGACAATAAAACCGGATACTTTTTCCGATCGGCATGAATTGTTACCGTCCAGCGACTGGGCACATCGGAATGATCCGGATAATAGGTAATACTCCGAAACCCTTCCGGCTCACATTGTGTACAAAACATACCGTTGGACGTATACAATCCCATCAATCTGGTGTTTGCCTCCGGATTAATACAAACAGTCGTTTCCAAAACAAAATCAGCTTTAACAGGGGACAGAGTCAAGGTTTTATCCGTTAACGCATAATCTTCGCGAGCCAAAGGAGCTCCATCCATCCGAATATCCAACAACTCCATATATTGACCGTTTAATACCAACGGACGACGCGTGTCATAGTCCTTGAATACTAACTTTGCTTTGACGATGGTCTGCGTCGGTTCCAACGTAAAGTCCAAATCCGTTGTCGGCAACTGATAATGCGGTGCCTGATAATCTTTCCGATATTTCAATGTCATTTATTTTGTTCCTCTGCTTTTTTATTTAATTCATTCAACCAATAAGCCGACCGCTCCAAATTATGCGGAAATCCGCCGAAACCGTCCCCATATAAGACAACCAAACTTTTCATCGCATTGATATGCCCTTTTTGAGCAGCTTGTTCATACAGTGTAACAACCTTGTTCATATCCGGCTCTCCCATATACCCTCGTTCAGCCCAAACAGCCAAGCCATACAAAGCCTCCGGCAATCCGGCCTGAGCCGCATAATTCATCCACCCGATTGCTTTTTGGCGGTTTTCGGGGATTTTATCGCCCACATCATACATCAGAGCCAATTCATACTGAGCCGGTGCATACCCCAAGGAAGCAGCCTTTTCTAAAAACAATTCAGCTTTCGGTCCGTTGAAGGGGAAGCCATCAGCTCCGACCCGATACAAATTTCCCAATCGCCAAGCGGCCTGTATTACTGTTTCTTTTGTTTCGGCATTCGTTGCTTTTGCCAAAGCTCTTTCGGCAGCACCATACTGTTTTTTATCAAGCATTTCAATTCCGTAAGCCAATTGTTCTTCCGGAGTTCGAAACACATCTCTGAAAGCCAATCCCCCAACGACAACCAAAGAAATGATTAACAACACAAAAACCACATTTGCCGGTTTGATTTTTGATAGAACAGCCATTACATATTCTCCCCTTGAAAAAATGATAAAATGCGTATACAATACACGTTATTTCAGATTGTAAAAGGAAAAAAGATTTTGTGCAAGGCTTTTTATTATAAAAATGTTGATTTTTCCGAAGAAACGGGAATTTTGACTCTAACTTACGCAGTAGATGACACGGAGCAGTTTTCCGAGCACATTATTTTTCCCGAAGCACCGTTTAAATTGTCTCCGACAAAGCGACAAGCTTTAAATCAAATTTT
Source organism: uncultured Alphaproteobacteria bacterium (assembly GCA_949292205.1). GTDB lineage: Bacteria > Pseudomonadota > Alphaproteobacteria > CAAHEQ01 > UBA3637 > CALXZG01. Next base: position 10,820 of record CASEYR010000019.1, on the reverse strand, counting down.
TCATTTACTTCACATTGCTGCGGGAATCAGTTATTACAAAGCGTTTTTACCGCCAAAATTGATTCTTGAACAAGACAAATTAACACCTGCCGAGACTGATTTTTTCAATCGTTTTTACTTAAACGGTCTTGGGGAATTTGCCGTCAGAAATAACTTAAACCTCCAAAATAAAATTAACTTTCCGACGGACAACACCTGTCATCGTAACGCTGTCAATCTGTGTCTGCCTTACAATGCACTGATTCCGGTGGGTGGCGGAAAAGATTCTTGCGTCACGATTGAGCTTATCAAGCAAATGGATTTACCCGCTGCCGCAATTTCTATCGGAGAGCCTCGTCCGATACAAGATTGTATTAAAAAATCCGGATTACCTTCGTTTGCTTTGACGCGCCGAATTGACCCTCGTTTGATAGAGTTAAATGCTTCAGGAACAGTCTACAACGGGCATGTTCCGATTACGGGAATATTGGCATTTATCCTTTGGGCTTGTGCAATTTTATACGACAAGAAGTATGTTATTATGTCTTGTGAACGGTCGGCCAATGTGGGCAATTTGATGCAGGGAGAGTTACAAATTAACCACCAATACAGTAAATCGTTAAGTTTTGAAAGGGATTTCCTTAAAATCACACAAACCATTACGCCGGATTTTCGTTACTTTTCTCTTTTAAGGCCATTATCCGAGGCTCATATTGCTCGTCTTTTTTCAACCTTGTGTCATTCCTATTTTCCTGTTTTTACAAGCTGTAACAAAGCGTTTAAGCTGGATGAAAAAAAACGACTTGATCGTTGGTGCGGTGATTGCGATAAATGTCGATTTGTTTTTCTGATTCTGGCTCCCTTTATGGATAGAGAAAGTTTAATCCGTATTGTCGGCACAAATCCCTTAAATGATACCAATCAAATTGAAGGTTATCGTGAGTTACTGGGATTATCCGGTCATAAGCCGTTTGAATGTGTCGGAGAGTTTAATGAATCTCGCTGGGCTTTTTACCAGCTGTCCCAACGGCCGGAGTGGCAAGATGATATCGTGATTCAATCTTTAAAATCGCATATTCATTCGTCGGATGACGGTATGATATTCACGCCGACAAATAATCATTTGATACCGGAGGACTTAATACAAGATGTATTGGCACAATTTAGAACATAAAAAAATCGGAATTTGGGGAATGGGAAAAGAGGGGCAAGCAGCTTGGAAAGCTCTGTCTGATCATTGTCCGACCGCTCAATTACTGACCATTGAAGAGGCAAATACTTCCGATATTTTAAAGTGTGATATCCTGATAAAGTCCCCCGGAATCAGCCTCTACCGTTCTGAAATACGGAAAGCTGTTCAACAAGGTGTTATTGTGACCTCCGGAACAAATTTGTTTTTTGCGAACAAAAAAGAAACTACTTGTGTTATCGCCATAACGGGAACAAAAGGAAAAAGCACAACATCAGCCCTATTGGCTCATACATTAAAACATCTGAACCAATCTGTTGTTTTAGGCGGAAACATTGGAGTCCCCTTACTGGATTTGGTTGATACGAATGCTGATTACGTTGTAGCCGAAATGTCCAGCTATCAATGTGCTGATTTAACGGGACATCCGGATATTGGCGTCTTACTGAATCTCTATCCAGAGCATTTACAATGGCACGGCACGCACAAACAATACTACAATGATAAACTCAATATGATTCGATTGGCAAAGCAACCCATTTTAAATGCTACCAACGATCAAACATCTCAATTAACATCGGATATTGACGCTGTCTATTTTAATGCTCAATCTCGCATTCACATTAAAAACGGTTGGTTTTATAACGGCGGATTTCCGCTCTTTCCGATTTCCGAACTCCCCCTCCCCGGCTTGCATAATGCCGAAGATGCTTGTGCCGTTCTGACAGTCATTGATATACTGGGATTACAACCGGCTGCTTGTGCCGAGGCGTTTAAAACATTTCACGCACTTCCTCATCGCTTGCAGACAATCGGCTGTCGGAATGGGATTACCTATATTGATGACAGTATTTCAACGACACCGGAAACAGCGATTGCCGCTCTGAAAGCTATTGATAAAGGTCAACCGATTACCTTGATTGCCGGCGGTTTGGACAGAGGACAAGATTATACCGCATTAGTTGCTTATTTAGCCGAGCATAAAGACCAAATGCGGCTGGTAACACTTCCGGACACAGGAACAAAACTGGCACATATGGCACAGACGGCAGGAATTGAAACCGGTATAACATCCGAGATGCCGACAGCTGTCAACATTGCTCAACATTTAACCCCGAATGGCGGAACTATTTTATTGTCCCCCGCAGCTCCCAGCTATAACCTGTACACAAATTTTGAAGAGCGCGGTGACGACTTTAAACATTGGGCCGGTCTTTAAATCCACTTTAAAGAGATACAAAAAAAGCACTCACCAAAAGGGAGTGCTTTTATTCAATCCGACAAGATTACTCGGACAATTTGAAAGAGCTTAACAACTCGGCAGACTTTTGAGCATTCCGCGGGTTAATCATAGCATTATGGCTATATCCAGCATCAACGTGGATAATTTCGCCCGTAACACCGGAAGCCAAGTCACTGCACAAGTACATACCGGTTCCACCGACATCTTCAATCGTCACATTCCGACACAAAGCAGAGTTATTTTCGGTCCAACCCAAGATTTGACGGAAGTCACCGATACCGGCAGCAGCCAAAGTCCGAACCGGACCGGCAGAGATTGCATTCACACGAATGTTTTGGTTTCCCAAATCGAAAGCGATAAAGTGGATGGAAGCTTCCAAAGCGGCCTTAGCAACACCCATTACGTTATAGTTCGGGATATAGCGTTCTGCGCCCAAGTATGTCAGAGTTAAACAAGCACCACCATCCGGCATCAATTCGGCAGCCCGACGGCAAACATCTGTGAAAGAGTAGCAAGAAATCAACATAGAATTGCTGAAGTTTGCAGCCGTTGTATCGACATAGCGACCTTTTAATTCATTCTTATCCGAAAAAGCGATGGCATGAACGACAAAGTCCATCTTACCCCATTTATCTTTGATTGTTTGGAAGGCAGCATCCATAGAAGCAGAATCCAACACATCACAGGGGATCATAATATCCGATCCAACGGACTCAGCCAACGGACGAACACGTTTTTCCAGAGTTTCACCTTGATATGTAAAAGCCAGTTCAGCCCCTTGATCAGCCAATGCTTTTGCGATACCCCAAGCGATGGAGTGATCATTTGCAACGCCCATAATCAAGCCTTTTTTACCGGACATAATACCTGTTTTCATTGTTATTTCCTCTCGTTATGTTAAAAAAACTGTTTTATTGTATACCCGAAATGAATGCAAAAATCAAATGACACTTTTATGACAGTCCTTGCATTAGTCAAATTTTCAAGGTATCCAAAATACCCAACCTATTCTTGCCCGAGTTGTAAACACCGACATAAGACTTACTCACGTTCATGCGAATCATGAGGTTTAGGATATCGCCGATTTGCCACACGTCTGGGCTTGGGAACGGGCTTCTCCTTCTGAGACTTCGTTTGCTTCGTTTCGGATTTCTCCGTTGAATGACTTGTTTTTTCTGTCGGTGCAACATCTTCCGAGATTTCACCCTCCCTTTTAAGACGTTCAAATTCCTCCAACACCTGTAATATCAAAAATACTTTTGATGTCATATCTGATAAATTCATCTTTTGAGGTAGTTTGTTCTGTTGAATAATCGCCTTTACTATTTGTGATACATCCGATGATTGCGACAGCACCCGTGTTGCTTGATTTAACTTCAAAGAATCATCCTTTTCTGTTGTCTTAGACAGCTGTTCATTTAATTCAACCTTCTTTAAAGCAATCTTCTCTGAAATGGCATTGGGAATGGCTGGTTCCCCAGAATAAAACAAAACGCCATTAATATTTTTAATGCCCTTTAACATCTTTAAAGAATCATTATTCGTGCAATCAAAATCACCACCAACTTTTTGCGGAGCCCCCTCTAAACTCCGTAGCTGATTGTGACGACAGTCAAAATTACCGGAAACCTCCTGTGGAGATCCTGCCAAACTCCGCAACCGATTACCGGAGCAATCAAAATCACCCCTGACAATCACTTGGGATAAGTTGGGAAGATTCGTCAATCCACGTCCGCTTAAATCAATCCCTCCTTTGATAACAAAAACGTCACTGCCATCTTCATCAAAGAGATCATACAAATTATATTCTAGACCGTTTTGTATAAATAAAAATTCATCCGCTCCCTTTTGGAACAATTTAATTTTTTTTGACGGGCAACCGTCCGGATCCAGCTCTGGGTTATCAAAGTAGATAATACCATCGCCCACTTTATCAGACACTCCGGATAAAGTCATTAGTTGATTAGAAGAACAATCAAAATACCCATCAACCTTTTGCGGAGCCTCCTCTAAGTTCTGCAACCGATTAGAAGAACAGTCAAAATTACCACCGACTTTTTGTGGTGCTCCCTTTAATGTCACCAGCCGATTATCGGAGCAATTAAAATCACCACCAACCTCTTGCGGGGCTCCTTCAAGTGCTTCTAGACAAGCATGTCTACAAATAAAGCTACCACCGACTTTTTGTGGTGCTCCCTTTAATGTCATCAGCTGATTATCGGAACAATTAAAATCACCGCCAACTTTGACCAATCCACCAACCAGACTTGTCAGGCCACAACCAACGCACGAAAAACTGCCACCTATTTCTTTTGGGGCCCCATTTAAACTTTCCAGCGGATTTCCATCAAGTCTAAGAAATCCACCTACTTTTTCCGGACATCCGATAAAAGTGGATATACGATTATTGAGAAAAAACAAGGAGCCACTAAATTTCTTCGGCAATCCCTCCAAAGTAGAAAGATTATTATGGTCGCCGAAAAAGATATCGGCAACTTCTTGCGGAGCCCCCTCCAAACGCCTCAACCGATTAAAAGAGCAGTCAAAATTACCACCGACTTTTTGTGGTGCTCCCTTTAATGTCACCAGCTGATTATGAGAGCAATTAAAATTACCACCAACCTCTTGCGGAGCTCCTTCAAGTGTTTCCAGACAAGCGTATCTACAAATAAAGCTACGACCGACTTTTTGTGGTGCTCCTTTTAATGTCATCAGCTGATTATCAGAGCAATTAAAATCGCCACCAACCTCTTGCGGAGCTCCTTCAAGTGTCTTCAAACGACAACCTTTACAAATAAAGTCACCCCCCACCTCTTGCGGAGCCCCCTTCAAATTACTGGCACAACAATCTTCCAGAAAGAAACTTCCAAGAACCTTTTTGGGCGAATGCACTACTGTATTGGAAATATAATCCCCTTCAACAATAAATCTGGAAAAATCATAACAAATATTGTGCTTGACACTTCCCTTTAAAACAAAACCATCCGGCAGATTATCTAAATCATATGTCTGACCATCTTGTTCAAAAAGATACCGATACCGCCCCGGTAGATTAAGACCAATATCGTCCTCTTTGAGTTGAGAAATAAATTGAATAAATGGTAAACGTCCCTCTTGACGAGAATAATACATTCTTCCATCCCCTTAAATACGTTTTAAATCCGTTATGTGAAATATACCCAATTAGCATACTCATTTCAACGATTCTGTCAATACTTCTTTACAGAATCACCGCTCTCCGGCAAATAAAAAAACCGATCTTTTTCTGACCAAGTTATAAACACCGACATAAGACTCACTCACGTTCATACGAATTCCAAGATAACCTATTAAACAAAAAGGGGCTTAAAGACGAGTATTTGCACAAAGATTTTTTATCCAAAGAGATGCTACTCGGCATCCGTTCAAGCATAAGCAGTAACTCATATACTCTCCTTATCCACTCTGGGTATTTTACCTCATGAGTTTTTTTTGCCGTCTGTCTTTTTAATTTCATTCCATATTCCCTTTGGCTGACTTTAATTGACCGCAAGCTGCCATAATATCCTCGCCCCGAGACCGACGTATCGGTGCTGCGAACCAATTTTCTTCCAATATCTTGGAAAAGCGATGAATTGTATTATTGCTACTTGGTTCAAACGGAGCCCCTTCCCAATAGTGGAAAGGAATCAGGTTAAATTTAACTTCCAATCCCTTAACCAGTTCCATTAACTCCCGAGCATGTTCCGGCTGATCATTGATGCCTTTTAACATCACATATTCCATCGTGATGAACTGCCTCCGCTCGGATCGACGCTGATATTCTTTACAGGCCTCAATTAAAGTCTTCAACGGGAACTTACGGTTAATCGGCATAATTTGATTACGAATCTCATCATTCGGAGCATGTAAGCTAACCGCCAATTTAACCCCCAAATCTGCTAATTCAGGGATATGGTCAGCCATACCCGCCGTTGATACCGTCACTTTTCGTTTGGAAATAGCTATTCCGTCACCGTCCATTAAAATCCGCAGAGCCGTTTTTAAATTTTCAAAATTATACAAAGGCTCTCCCATTCCCATGACAACGATATTGGACAGATAGCGAGTTTCATCTGTCGGGGTTGGCCATTCACCGTAGCTATCTCTGGCTGTCATAAATTGCCCGACGATTTCCCCTGCCGTCAAGTTACGCATCATTTTCTGAGTACCGGTATGACAAAACTTACATCCTTGAGCACATCCAACCTGAGTTGAAATACAAACAGCCCCACGATCAGCTTCCGGAATATAAACGCATTCCACTTGCTTACCGTCTTGAAATTCAACAAGCCATTTACGCGTTCTATCAACAGAGGTTTGCTCTGTTACGATTTTTGGATGAGTAATTGTATACAGCCCCGCCAACTTTGCCTGAAAAGGCTTGGCCAGCGTTGTCATTTTAGAAAAATCAGTCTCACCCTTATTATAAATCCAGTGCCATAATTGCTTAGCGCGAAAGGGCTTTTCACCCAGTGCAACCAATTCCTGCGTCAGCTCGTCAAAGCTTAACCCGATTAACTCTTTCATTTACTCACGCCCACACGCCTTTTGAATTGCCCGATAAGCCTTGGAAAAACCTTTCAAAGAGAACGTATCCGTGGTCAACGTTCCGCGTTGAGAGGTTCCTTTTAACACAGCTGTATTTCCCTTACGCATACGATCGACCAACAATTTATCCGTTTTAGAATCCTTCGTCCAGGCGGTATCGGCATGAGAAACCAAAGTAACCGGTTTTTTCTTATCAACCGTAAAAGTCGGTTTAGACCCTTTACGATACGTATAACCGGCCATAACATTCACGACATCAAACGTTTTATCTGCCGTCCGATGAGTTACGAACAAAAAGACATCATCCCGAATTTTGTATTTACCTTGAGATTTTGTCGGTTCACTGGCCATATAACAAACTTTACCATCTTTATCTTGAAAAACATAAGCTGTCCAATCATCATATGTTCCCAAAATTTCCATACCGTTACCGGCAGCACAAACCGAGGTTGATACAACCAAAGCACACAACGTTCCCAATAATGATTTTATCTGCATTGTTTTCTCCTTTTATTTTTAAGTTACAGGAAAGATAAAAAAAACGCAAGTGTTAAAACACAAAAAAAAGACAGAATGCGTTTTTACTCATTTCCGAAAACGACACTTAATTGATACGTCAAAATAACTTAAGGGCGGTCAAACTTATTTGTTCTCGGGAATCCAACGGGCGGAATCTTACCGACACTGGCTCGTTTAGACAACCACAGCGTCATATTTCGTTCGACACGAATACCGTTTCCGGAGGGGAAGGACAAACCCTCTGCCAAGTTAAAGAACTTAACGTCAGACAAAGCAGCACCGGCATATTTTTGCAACATGACACCACTACCACGCATCATTGTAGGAATCTCATCAGCCTTAAAGACAATCATCTTACGATTCGTCCCAATGACAGCAACATGATCCCCGGCAACCGGTCGGCAGAGAATAGCCTTGTCACCATCGGCCAAGTTCAGAATAATCTTACCGGAACGGGTCTGAGCAATAATATCTTTTGACCGAACGATAAATCCTTTTCCTTTCAAGGAAGCAACCAAAAGAGCATCCTCCGGTTGCCATACGAACAAAGTAACGATATCGGCATCTTCGGGCAAATCAACAGACAACCGCAAAGGTTCTCCAAATCCGCGTCCCCCGGGGATTTTATCCCCCAAAATCGTATAGAAGCGACCATTAGAAGCAAATAGCATAATGTTATCCGTTGTATAAGCCTTCAAAGCCAACTTCAAGCCATCGCCCTCTTTGAACTTCAAATCATCTGTTTCCGTATGTCCCTTCAAAGCACGAATCCAGCCTTTTTTGGATAAGACAACCGTAATTGGTTCTTTTTCGATCATCGCCTCAATGGGTACTTCGACACAAGCAACAGCCTCTGCAATCTGAGTCCGTCTGGCACCCAAAGTCGTTTTTTGTCCGAATTGCTTTTTAATCTCGGCAATTTCTTCGGAAAGCTTTTTAAACCGCACTTGCTCATCGGCCAGCAAGACCTCTAAATCCGCTTTTTCCAGAGCGAGATTTTCAAATTCGGTTTTCAGTTGAGCTTCTTCCAATTTTCTTAAAGAGCGCAACCGCATATTCAAGATAGCTTCAACTTGAACTTCGGACAAGCTGAATTCCTCAATCATAATAGGCTTAGGCTCATCTTCATTTCGGATAATTTCAATGACTCTGTCTAAGTTGAGGTAAGTAATTAAAAAGCCCTGCAACAACTCCATCCGATGAGAAATCTTATCCAACCGGAACCGAGACCGACGAATTAAAACGTTTTCACGATGTTTTAGGAAAGCGGACAAGACCTCCTTTAAATTCATAACCCGAGGCGTATGATCGGCATCCAACACATTCATATTCAAGTTAAAATTAACTTGTAAATCCGTATTTTTAAATAAATGCTCCATTAACTGTTCCGGAGCCACGGCACGTGATTTCGGCTCTAAAACAATTCGAACTTTGTCTGCCGACTCATCACGCACATCTGCCAGCAAAGGTAATTTTTTCTCGGCCAGCAGTTTTGCAATTTTCATAATTAAATCGGATTTGGGAACACCATACGGGATTTCCGTTACAACAATCTGATATTGTCCATGGGACAGCTCTTCCTTTTCCCATTTAGCGCGTACTTTCATCGCACCACGACCGGTCGTATAGGCTTTAACGATATTAGCACGAGATTCTGCCAAGATACCACCGGTTGGAAAATCCGGCCCTTGCACAAAATCCAGCATTTTTTCAACATCACACTCTGGGTGTTTGATTAAGTACTGCAAAGCATCACATACTTCACCGACATTGTGAGGCGGAATATTTGTTGCCATACCGACGGCGATTCCCGAAGATCCATTAGCCAGCAAGTTCGGGAAAGCAGCGGGCATAACACAGGGCTCTTCCTCCTCCCCGTCATAGGTCTTATCAAAATCAACGGCGTTATCGTCCAACCCTTCCATCAAAGCCATAGCGACGGGTGTTAAACGAGCCTCTGTATAACGCATAGCAGCAGCTCTGTCCCCGTCTATATTTCCGAAGTTTCCCTGACCGTCAACCAATGGATAGCGAACGGCAAAATCTTGAGCCAAGCGAACCATAGCTTCATAAACCGAGGTATCTCCATGCGGATGATATTTACCGATAACATCGCCGACGACACGAGCACACTTTTTAAATCCCGTTGTCGGATCCAGCTTTAACTGGCGCATAGCGAATAAAAGCCGTCTGTGAACCGGCTTCAAACCGTCCCGAACATCAGGCAGAGAGCGAGCCACAATGGTTGACATAGCATAAGCCAAGTACCGTTCTGACAAAGCATCAGCCAGTTTTGTCTCTTTAACGTTTTCCTCTGATTTAATCTCGTTTTGTTTTTCTGTCATAAGAGTAGTTATACAAAAAAACGAAAAAAAAATCAAGACGATTTTATGTTTTTTAGGAATTCAGCGAACTTATCCGCTGCATTGAGCCTGCTGTTCCGGTGTTAGCGAACTGATATCCGCGGGACACCGAATACAGTGATCGTTTTTCAAATAACGTATTCCTCGGCATTGAAGACAAGAGTCAAGTTTCTCCTGTGAGGGATTCCACCACAACCAAATATCATCTGTCGGACTATCACATGTACTACATCCGCCGATTCTGGCAATCAGATTCGGACATTGGAGACAGTAAGATTGATCCGTATATAAATCCCCCTCCACCAAATCACACCGATGGCACCAATCACCATAGGCATAAACCCGACTACCACCACATTTATGACATTCCGTTACAGAAGCTTTTACGACATCTTCCGAAGAGCACGGCTGGCAATTTCCATAGCCATCCATAAATGTATCCGGCTCAGTACATTTTACAGCACACACATAGGGATATCCACCATCCCTTTGCGTTTGTGTAACTTGTCTATTAGGGCATATCCGTTCACACGCGTCAGCAAATCCATCCTCGGCAGAACGGTGCCATATCTCGAATGGGGCATCATTACACCCATGACATTTTCCATCCGATCCCATTACCTGATCATCCGGACATTTCGGAGAACATCTATACGAACCCATCAGATAATGCAATTGGTGTGTTTCAGAGCATTTATCACAATCATTTTTATTAGCTAAAATAATTGTTCCATTTTGACAGGCCTGACATTTCCCTTGATTATTCATAACAGGCTTATCGGGCGGGCAACACTTTCCGTCAGAGCCACAACATTCTCCTTCTTCATTGACTGTTTCACAACAGAATGACCCGTTGATATTTCCGCTTGGACAACAGACATACTGACCGTCATCAAAGTTCTTAACACAGCTTTCACCACCGCCACAAGTTGAAATACATTTTCCGTTTGTGCAGGTC
>CASEYR010000018.1 GCA_949292205.1 uncultured Alphaproteobacteria bacterium | reverse complement strand
GTCAATGAAAAAGGAGAATGCTGTGACTCTGATGGAAAGTGTTGTCCGCCAGACAAACCGTTAATGGATGCTAATGGTAAATGTTGGGCGTGTGATGATACAAAAAGACATATTCGATTGGCTGAATCCGCTACATCTGAGCCGCCGCAAGAGGTGATTAACCGGTGTCTTCGGTGTTCAAATCGAAAATACTATATGGGATATGTACCTGTTTGTTCCTTGCCATGTCCGCCTGAAAAACCTCTAATGGATTACAGAAAACAAGATTGTTATGCTTGTGATGATGAGATTGAATTAACAACATCATGGTATACCAATGATTCTGAAAATTCTATGAATCAGTTGTGTCGTATATGCCCCAATCGGACAGTTACCCATGACATAGTTAACATATGTCGTTTATGTGAACAGGATTCTGAACCGTTTTCTGTTAAAAATAAAGCTGACTGTGATCGATGTCCGGAGCGTATTTATATTGGAACAGGAGATGGTCATTACTGTGCTTGGCCCTGTGAGAATCCGAATGATATTATGTCGGGTGTCGGAAAGTGTTATGCTTGTGATGTTCCCGAGAGAATTGATACACGAGGCGTGTACCAAGCAGATGGAAGTCGTTATCCTACGGATCTTGGAGAATGTCAAAAATGTTATGGTCAACGCTTTTTGGGGTCGTGCCGAAATGATACAGCGCCAACATGCGATCCTAACTGGTCAACATCTTGTTATTCCTGTGATTCAGATGTGCAATATGTTTATTTGGGAAGTTATGCCGGTTCGGACTATTCAGCGTTGTGCGAGGCATGTGGTAATCGCCGCTCATTTAATCATTATTGTGCAAAATACTGTACGGATGGTAAGATATGGGATAATGTCGGGCAATGTCATACGTGTGGTGAACCGCAAGATTTCTCTGTCAAAGGTGTTCCCGAAAACAAATGTGCTTGTCCGGGGGTTAGGTATCTGGATGGGGATATTTGTAAAAAATGTCCCACAGATGTTAGCTCGTTAACACCGGAACAACAGGCTCAATGCAGCGGATGATTTTTTGTTTGAAATTGATCCGAAAATATGGCATACTGACAACCGTTTGTATGAATTCGGAGAAGCCAGATGTCGTTTTTGAAAAAAGTTTTTGTTGCTGTATGTGTTTGTTTAAGCGTTTTTTCGGTTAAAGCCGAGCTACGGATAGATGTGTCCGGTGCCGTTTCTGAACCGACTCCGATTGCGATTCCTTATTTTACGGGGGTCGGAACAACAGGTGAAGTTGCCGAAAGCATCACAAATGTTGTTGCTGCAGACTTGGAAAGATCCGGATTGTTTCGGTTAGTTAATCGAGATGCCTATATTCAAAAAATGGAAGGCGTGAACACGCGTCCCCGTTTTCCGGATTGGCAGGCTATTAAAGCTCATGCCTTGGTGAACGGGCAGGTGGAGCAAAGCCCCAACGGACAGTTGAAAGTTTCTTTCCGTTTGTGGGATGTTTTTGCTCAGACTCAAATGGAAGCAAAAGCTTTGTCAACCGAGCCGGAGGCTTGGCGTAAGATTGCTCATATCATTGCCGATTCCATCTATGAGCGTGTTACGGGTGAAAGTGGCTACTTTGATACAAAAATCGTTTTTGTCTCGGAGAGCGGTAATCAGAAAAAACGCGTAAAGCGATTGGCTATAATGGATCAAGACGGAGCTAATTTCCGTTACTTGAGCGATGGAAAAGATATGGCTTTGACGCCTCGGTTTTCACCGAATATGCAGAAAATTGTTTATTTCTCGTATAAGAACGGAGATCCGAAAGTTTATCTGATGAATATCTTAACGGGCGAAACGGAATTGGTCGGACACTTTGACGGTATGTCATTTGCTCCGCAATTTTCTCCGGACGGAATGTCTTTGGTTATGAGCTTGGCTACTCGGGGAAACTCGGATATCTATTCCTATGATTTACGGACACGAAAACAAAAGCGTTTGACAAATCATCCGGCTATTGATACGTCTCCCAGCTATTCTCCGGATGGTAAGAAGATTGTTTTTAACTCGGATCGAAGCGGAAATCAGCAACTCTATATCATGGATAAAGACGGAAGTAATGTTAAGCGTATCAGTTTTGGTGAGGGAACGTATGCAACACCGGTTTGGTCGCCTCGCGGAGATTATATCGCTTTTACAAAAATAAAGGGAGGTGTCTTCCATATCGGTGTGATGCGTCCGGATGGTTCGGGTGAGCGATTAATTGCCAACGGATTTATGGTTGAAGCTCCGACATGGTCTCCGAACGGACGTGTCTTGGCCTTCTTTAAGCAAATGCCTTGGGACAGTAACGGTCGTAACGGAGGGGTCAAATTATACTCAATTGATGTAACGGGGTATAACGAGCGGGTTTTTGATACGCCGGAGGATGCTTCCGGACCGGCTTGGTCACCTTTGTTGCATGATAAGTAAAAAAAAGTTGCTTTTTGGAAAAAAAAGTTTTAAAACGAAAATATAAACCAAATTACATCTGATTAAAAAGGAGAATATAATGAAAAAAATAGGACTCATTCTGTGCGCTTGTGGGGCTCTGGCTGCATGTACGTCGTATGAACCGAATTTGGATAAAGCTACGGAAATACGAAATGAAAAACATATGGCTAACCGTGTTGAAAACGGATGTCCTTTGACAGATGACCATGCTGCTTATCGTCAGTGTGTTATTAATACCTATTATAAAAATTCTCCAAAGACTTTTGTGCCGGCTAAAATGGAGGATGGGCGTTCGGTCGCTATTATTCGGAATGAATCTACTTCCTCTTATGATGAGGAAACAAATACGTATAAAACAGAACGTGTTGTCGTAATTGAAACGGTTGAAACCGTCACGGGGGAGGGACCTACTGATAACGTGGCGCCGGCAGTACAAGTTCCGCCAGCTCCTAAGGCGGTGCCGAAAGCAAAACCGGCACCGGAAAAACCGGTTCCGCCAAAGGCTCCGGAAAAAGAGCAAACGTTCTGGGAGCAGTATCAAAAAAACAAACCGGCTCCGGCACCAAAACCGCAGTGTCCGTGTCCGGATCCGAATGAACCATGTCCTCAGTGTGTGGACAAATAAACAACAAAAACGCTCCGATATCGGGGCGTTTTTGTTTGTCTGTCTGTGTGTGAATGCGGTCGTTGATTATCTTTTTTGTTCGTGAGGGAGAAAAGCGCTTGACTTTGGTTTATATTTATGGTTTTCTGAAATAACGGTATAAGCCGTGGTTTTAAACGAAAGGGAATTGATATGTTGAAAAAATTATTTGCGATTGTATGTGCGGTTTCTTTGGTGAGTGCTTGTGCTTCCAAGGAAGAAGGTGCTGATTTGTATGGAAACGCTAACGGTGGTTGGGATCCGAATGTAGCTATTTCCGATTTACAGGCAACAGGCATAACCGAAAAGTTCAATGATGAAACAACGCCTGTTGTGTACTTTAAGTTAAACAGCTCGGATTTATCCGCAGAAGCTAAAGCTGCTTTAGCTGAACAAGCAACTTGGTTGAAAGATAATCCCCGCGCTTTAATCGTTATCGAAGGAAATTGCGATGAACGCGGAACAACAGAATACAACTTTGCTTTGGGTGAACGCCGTGCAAATGCTGCTCGTCGTTATTTGATTGCTAACGGTGTATCTGCTGATCGTATTCGTGTCATTTCTTACGGGAAAGAAAAACCGACGGTTGCTGGCTCTAATGAAGAAGCTTGGGCTAAAAACCGTAACGCAACAACTGTTGCTTATTAAGCAATATAACGTTTGAATACGGGGTCCCCTCTGTCATCTGATAGAGGGGAATTATTTTGATAAAATGGTGAAAATACTTGCATAAACGGTATCTTAATTGTAAAATACAGAAAGAATAAAAAGAGCTATTCAAAAAGAGGTTGTCTATGAAGTATATAATCGGTGCTTTACTTTTGCTGTCTGTCGCTTGTCCGGCGTGGGCTGATTTACAAATGGATATGATGAACGATAAAATCGATCGATTGGATCGAGAAATGACTTTGCTCCAAAAAAAAGTTTATGAATCCGGAACTGTTTTAAATCGACGTCAAACATCGCTGTCAAAAGAGGACCCTGTCTCATCAGAGGGGTTGAGTGATTTATATGGTCAATTAGATGCTCAGAATAATGTTATTGCAGAGTTGACTCGTAAAACCGAGGAGTTATCTTTTGCCGTTGCCGAATTAAAAGAGCAAATACGAAAAATGAATGCCGATATTGATATGCGCTTTCAAACACTTCCGACAACTTTAACTGTTCCGGAGGGGACTCCGAGCGTGCCTCGGAAAAAACCGGATATTCAAAAAATTGAAAATGCAGATAAATCTGCCTATGATGCAGCCTATGATTTGTTGAAAAAGGGAAAGTATGCGGAGGCTGAAAAAGCATTTTCTACTTTTATCAAAGATTATCCCAACTCAACGTTAGCCGGAAATGCCAACTATTGGTTGGGTGAAACATATTATGTTCGCGGTCAGTATGAAGTGGCTGCCGGTGTGTTTTCCGACGGGTTGACTCAATATGAACAGAACTCTAAAGCACCCGATAATTTGTTGAAGTTGGGTATGACAATGGCTCAGCTGGGTAAAAAAAATGAAGCCTGTGGTTTTTTAAGTCTACTGCCCGAAAAGTTTCCAAAGGCATCTGATACATTAAAGAAACGTGCGGCAACGGAGGCTCAGAAACTGGTGTGTCCAAAATAATTCGACAGGCTATAGATGCTTTTTTGAAAAGATATCCTATTGCGACGGGAGAGGTTGTCGGGGTAGCTGTTTCGGGTGGTGCCGATAGCTTGTGTTTGGCTTTAGCTTTGGCAGATGTCGGACGTAATAACGGCTTTTCCGTTCATGCAGTTACGGTTGATCATCAGCTGCGTGCCGAATCAGCCGATGAGGCTTTGTATGTCGGGCGTGTTATGCAACAAGCGGGAATACTACATGACATATTGGTCTGGAAGGGAGATAAGCCACACTCACGCATTGAAGAACAAGCGAGAGAAAAACGATATGAGCTGATGATTTCATGGTGTCAAAAAAAAGGGATTAGCCGTTTGTTTACAGCTCATCATGCCGGTGATCAGGTAGAGACTTTTTGGGCTCGGCTGGCTCGGGGGAGTGGTGTTGATGGCTTGTCTGCCATGTCTGAAGTCAGACAACAATCGGGTATTCAGATTTGTCGTCCCTTTTTATCCGTTTCTAAACAAGATTTGAAACAGGCTTTATTACAAAGAGATATATCTTGGGTTGAAGACAGCATGAATGCCGATACCTCTTATGAACGTGTGCGATGGCGTCAACGTCAGCCGACTTTATCCGATATGGGATTATCCGAAGCGGTTGTTGTTCGGACGGCTAAGCGATTAAAAAGAGCAAGAGTGGCTCTGGATTTTTATGCTGATCGATTTTATGCGGCTTTGGTTGATGTCTTGCCGGAAGGGTTTGTCGTGATTCATCGTGCCTCTTTTGAGGCATTACCTGATGAAATACAAATTCGTGTCATACAAAGAGCTTTACTCCAAATCGGTGGTGATAAACAAATTTCTTTAGATGCTTTGGAACGATGTGTTTTATCTCAATCATCTAAAGAAACACTGGGGGGCTGTTTAATCTTAAGAAGTAAGGAAAATGTGTTTGTGACTCGTGAAGCGGGAAGAATGTCTCTGCCAACGAAAATTCAGCCTTTTCAAATAACAGAATGGGATCATTTTTGGGTGTTGTCTGCTTGTCCCGTTCAAGTTCAATCAGGCATACCAATGGGCGATTCGAATTTGCCTTATGCGGTTAGATGTGCCGTTCCAAGTGTGTCGGCGGATGATAAGGTAAAGGTTTATTTTTGTCGGCCAAGTGAAAAAGAGCTTGAAAAAATGAAAAGCCTTGATTATAAAAAAGGGACTATATATCCCGTGTATATTTGGATGAAGGAATGTGAAGAGGGTAAAAAATGAATAAAAAGAATAGTGCTATGGGAAAAAGCTTTTTGGTTTGGGGTGTGTTGTTTTTAGTCGTTATCGGATTATCTAATATCTTTTATACGGATCCGAAACAAAAACAAGCCGAAGAATTATCATATACCGCTTTAACAACGGCGATTGAAAAGGGTGAAGTTAAAAATATCCAAATTCAAGGACAGGCTCTGTCCGGTCAAATGAAGGACGGTAAGGCTTTTTCCAGCTTTATGCCGGCAGATGCAGGGCTTGTGCCTTTGCTGCAGAAACAAGGTGTTGAAATTAAGGCATTACCACAGCCTCAGGACGGTGAGTCTTGGATCGGAACAGTCTTGGCTTGGTTACCTATGGTTTTGTTCATCGGTATCTGGATTGTGATGATGCGTCAGATGGCTGCCAGTAACGGAAAGGCTTTAAGCTTTGGAAAGTCAAAGGCTCGTTTGTTATCCGGTAAAGATAAAGTTACTTTTGCCGATGTCGCCGGTATTGAAGAGGCTAAGCAAGAGCTACAGGAAATTGTTGATTTTTTAAAGGCTCCGGCTAAATTTCAGCGGTTGGGCGGAAAGATTCCCAAAGGTGCTTTGTTAATCGGACCTCCGGGAACGGGTAAAACATTATTGGCTAAGGCAATCGCCGGTGAGGCAAATGTCCCTTTCTTTTCCATTTCCGGTTCTGATTTCGTGGAAATGTTCGTCGGTGTTGGGGCTTCCCGTGTTCGGGATATGTTTGAGCAAGCTAAAAAAGCGGCTCCGTGTATCGTATTCGTTGATGAAATTGATGCCGTCGGTCGTCATCGGGGAGCCGGTCTTGGCGGTGGAAATGATGAACGGGAACAGACATTAAACCAGCTTTTAGTTGAAATGGATGGTTTTGAAACAAACAGCGGTATTATTCTGCTGGCGGCAACAAACAGACCCGATGTGTTGGATCCGGCTTTGCTTCGTCCCGGTCGGTTTGATCGTCAAATCGTTGTATCCAATCCGGATATTCGCGGACGGGAAGAAATTTTGAAGGTTCATGTTAAAAAAGTGCCGTTGGCTCCGAATGTCAAATTAGATGTGCTTGCCAGAGGAACTCCCGGATTTTCCGGTGCTGATTTGGCAAACTTAATCAATGAAGCGGCTTTGTTGGCTGCCAGACGTAACAAAACGATGGTAACCATGAAAGAGTTGGAAGATGCTAAAGATAAAGTGATGATGGGATCTGAACGGAGATCTTTGGTTATGGATGAAAAAGAACGAGAAATGACTGCTTATCATGAGGCCGGACATGCTATCGTTTCTTTACACTTGCCCGAATCTGACCCGTTACATAAAGTAACCATTATTCCTCGGGGACGGGCTTTGGGAGTTACAATGCAACTTCCTGAAAAGGATAAGTATTCACAAAGTCGTACTTATTTGACTTCACGGCTGAGTATTTTGTTCGCCGGACGTGTTGCCGAAGAAATGATTCTGGGTAAAGATAAGGTTTCAACCGGCGCCAGTAATGATATTCAAGTGGCGACAACCATTGCTCGTAAAATGGTTACCGAATGGGGCTTTAGTGATACTTTGGGTCCGATTGCTTATGAAGAGCCTCAAGGCGAAGTTTTCTTGGGCTATGATATCTCTAAGCGAAAAAATATGGCAGATGCAACGGCTTTGCGGGTAGACCAAGAAATTCACAAGATTATTACGAATGCTTATCATCAAACGCAGGAGCTGTTGAAAAAATATCGGAATGAGTTGGATATTTTAGCCAAGGGATTGGTTGAGTATGAAACATTATCCGGTGATGAAATTCATGCTTTGTTGGCCGGTCGCAAAATTCGTCAAGAAGATGAAAAGGTTTCCATTCCGCCTCGTAAGACGGTTCCGGATAGCGGAGATATCTCTCTGTCAGAATCAGTAGAAGATAAAGATTCTGATAACAAGGAACAATCGGTTGTAGTGGATGAAGCAACTGAAACAAGTGAGAAAAAGACTTCTGCTTCCCCCAAAAGAAAGACGAGTGTCAAGAAGGCGTCTGAGTAATCAGAGCCAATATTGGCATCTAGATATGAGAGAGTGTGGTATGAGCTTTATTTCTTTTGTTCCGGTTGAATAAAACTATCTATTAAAAGCTGCTGTGTATAGGGATGATTAGGGGTTGTAAAAATCTGCTCGGTCGTCCCTTGTTCAACGGCATGAGCTTGCTTCATAACGATGATATTATCTGACATATGGCGAATGGCTTTCATATCATGTGAAATAAATAAATAGGATATTCCCCATTCTTTTTGCAGATTGATTAAAAGTGTCATCAGTTGCTTTTGTGTGTAAATATCAAGCGATGATGTAACCTCGTCCAGAATCAGAACGGCTGGCCTTAAAATCAAAACACGGGCCAAGGCAACGCGTGTTTTTTGTCCGCCGGATAACTCGTGCGGGTAGCGGTCTATAATATCGGGATTCAGTCCAACGGATTTTATAATTGCCTCGACAACCGGACGCGCGTTTCCTTTATTGTGCAATCGCCAACCTTCGCCGATTAAATCTCCGACAGATAGACGGGGATTTAAAGAAGCTGCCGCATCCTGGAATACCATTTGAATGCAGGCTCTTTTTTTGATTAAAGCTTTTCCGGATAAAGACAGAAAATCCGTATCCTCTAGAATGACTTTCCCGTCAGCCGGAATTAAGCGAACCAAAGCCCGAGCAATCGTTGATTTGCCGGAGCCGCTTTCTCCGACAATACCGATGGTTTGTCCCTGAAAAAGTGTAAAAGATATGTTTTCGGCCGCTATGGTTTGTCCATAGCGAACGGTTAGGTTTTGAACGGATAAAACACTTTTCTTGTTTTGAGGAAGGGGGTGAGCGGGAATGTCGTTTTTATCCTCCGGTATCCGCGTTGCAATGATTTTTCCGTGCTTCATAACATAAACACGGTTAGCTAAGCGACGAACGATATTTAAATCATGTGTAATAAATAAAATACTTAACTCCAGTTTTTGTTGGAGTGATTTTAAAAGCTGTAAAATTTGCGCTTGAACAGTGACATCCAGAGCCGTTGTCGGTTCGTCCGCTATCAGTAAATCCGGCTTTCCGGCCAAAGCCATGGCAATCATGACTCGTTGGCGTTGTCCGCCGGATAGTTCGTGCGGGTAAGAGCGATAAATGCGATCGGCATCGGACAATTCAACCAAATGTAAAAGCTCAATCACTTTTTCTTTTGTGGCTTCCTCAGTGTGGAGTTTTAAGGCCTCCATAATTTGTTTTCCTGCCGTGTGAAGCGGATTTAAGCTTGTCATCGGCTCTTGGAAAATCATAGCGATTTTACCACCGCGAATGTGGTTGAGTTCAGTCTCGCTCATTTTTAAGAGGTCTTTTCGTTTGAAGAGAATTCGACCGGATAAGCGGGTATCGTTTTGCAGCTTTAAAATAGACATAGCCACGGTTGATTTTCCGGATCCACTGTTTCCCACCAGTCCGACAAACTCACCGGATTTAACTGCCAAGGATATCCCTTTGACCGGAGAAAACTTTTTAAAGTGGACACGTAAATCCTGAATTTCAAGTAGATTCATGCTTTCTCCTCCGTGTGGGGATCAAAGGCATCGCGAACACCTTCTCCGATAAATAAAAGGAGAGATAGAATCAGTGTCAAAGTAACAAAAATCGTTATCCCAATCCACGGGGCTTGGGGGTTTTCCTTACCTTGTCGAATTAACTCGCCAAGGCTGGGTGTCCCAGGGGGCAACCCAAGACCTAAAAAATCCAAAGCAGAGAGAGCAACAATCGCTCCTGATAACATAAACGGAATATACGTAATTGTTGCAACCAGTGCATTGGGTAAAATATGACGCTTCATAATGTTCCAATCGGAAACACCTAGGATTTTGGCGGCTTTTACATAGTCCAAATTGCGGGTTTTTAAAAACTCGGCGCGAACAACGCCTGTCAATGATGTCCAACTGAATAATAAAAGAACCAATAACAGTGTTAAAAACCCAGGGCTAATCAGACTTGAAACAATAATCAGAATGAAGAGTTGAGGCAGGGAACTCCAGATTTCTAAAATGCGACCGATAATTAAATCTGTTTTTCCGCCGAAATACCCTTGGATGGCTCCGACAAGAATACCCAAACAGGTCGAGAAAAGTGTTAATGTCAATCCAAAAAGAAGGCTGAGTCTAAGTCCGTATAACAAGCGAGCCAAAATATCGCGTCCCTGATCATCCGTTCCTAAGAAATGACGTAAAGAGGGGGCGGCTGGGAAGGGTGTGTTAGCATTATAATCAACGGTGTTATAGTGCCATGGGATCGGGGGCATGACCATGCCTCCGTATTTATGGATTTGCCATTTTGTGTAGTTGTCTGTGTAATCGGCAACGGTGGGTAAATTACCGTCTAAACGATCATCTGTTAATGTTTCCAGCATCGGAAAGAAAAATGTCCCGCGATAGAGTAGAACAAGAGGCTTATCATTGGCTAAAATAGGGGAAAAAAGTGAAATACCTAAAATAATCAGAAACAAAATCAAGGAGCGAAAGGCTCTTTTATTTCCTTTAAAACGATTCCAACGACGCTGAAAAAGTGTTTGAGTCATTGTAACCTCTTTTCAAAATGAATACGCGGATCTACCAGTGTGTAGACAAAATCGTTTAATACATTCAAGATAAGTCCGATTAGCGCAAACAGATAAAGTGTTCCAAATACAACGGGATAATCTCGGTTTTGAACGGCTTCAAACCCCAATAAGCCAAGACCGTCTAAAGAAAATATAACCTCTATCAGAACGGATCCCGTAAAGAGCATACTAATCAACATACTGGGAAAACCGGCTATCACAATCAACATGGCGTTTCGAAAAATGTGTCCGTATAGAATGTTTTTAGCGGATACGCCTTTGGCTTTAGCTGTTCGACAATAGGCTTTTCCCAGCTCGTCCAGAAAAGCATTTTGTGTTAAAAAAGTCAAACTTGCAATACCGCCGACAGCTAATGAAAGAACCGGTAAAACAAGGTGCCAAAGATAATCTGTTATTTTTTGAGGCCATGATAGCATGTCCCAGTTATCGGAAATAAGACCTCGCAGAGGAAACAAATTAAAATAACGTCCCCCCGCAAAAACAATAATCAAAAAAATAGCAAGTAGAAATGCCGGAACAGCATAGCTGATTGTTAGAGCCCAACTACTGACCGTATCAAAGCGAGATCCTTTTTGAACGGCTTTGCGAATGCCCAAAGGAATAGAAATCAGATAGATTAAAAGAGTGCTGAATACACCGAGTGAGATAGATACGGGTAATTTTTCAACAATTAAGGAAATAACCGTCTTGTCCTGATAAAAGCTTTTTCCAAAATCAAACCTTAGATAGTTGTTTATCATGAGAAGGAAGCGTTCTAATGCCGGCTTGTCAAAACCAAATTGTTTTTCTAACTCTTTTCGAAGTTCTTCTCTTAATCCTTGAGTCCCCCGGTAAGAACTTTCTCCACTGGGTTGGGGTGTCATATCCGATGCAGATCCGCCAATACGAGAAATGGCTGATCCTCCGGTATTTTCCAGTTTCGACATCATTTGTTCAACGGGACCACCCGGTGCTAATTGAACAATGATAAAATTGAGGCTGATAATACCGAATAAAGTGAGTGGAATTAACAACAGACGTTTCAGAAAATAGGATTTTTTCATGGAGAACAGTTTGCTTTAAAAATGAAAAAAAATCAAGTTTATTTTGTGGAAAGAGCAATAAAACCGAAAGTCCCGCCGGTTGTCGCGGAACTTTCAAGATGCTGATGACACAAAAAGAAAGGATGTGTTAGTTCGCTTTGCAGTTATCTCCTTCAAACATCCAATTGATGATTTTGTTGTTTTGAACAACAAATGTCGTTTGACAGGAAAGAGTTGTCTGATAAGCTGGAGTTCCCTCTAACGGGCTGGCATAGTCTAATTGACCCGTTGCATAGCGTCCGTTGGTTCCGGGAAGGGGAATTTGTTTTTCAACCATATAAATCAAATCTTGTCCTTCGGCGGTATTTAAGACTTGTGTCGGTTGTCCCCATTGGGAAATTAATTCTTGCGGCGTTTTTCCGATCCAAGCATTCATATTTCTTCTATAGTTTGCCTCGGACGGTGTTTGACAAGCCGTGCAAATGCCTAACAGAGCTAAAATGATTAAGTGTTTTGTCATCATGGTTCCTCCTTTTACCCATATAATTATTTTCATGGAGGTTACAAGATAACCAAAAGGCGGGAATTTCCCGCCTTTTCTTCTTCTTAGAATAATGTATCGCGATAGCCATCCTCTTGGGGGTAATAGGAATCCTTACCATCTTCATAGACTTGTTCTGAAGGATATTCCATACTCTCTTGATTATACTCTTCTTCAGCTTTAGACTCAAAAACAGCTTCACCGGGGCCCACATTCAGAAAACATTGGTTTCCATTCGCCCACCAATCAACAACACGGTCATTGACGACTACAAATGTCATATCGCACCAATCATAGTACATCCGAGTCCAATCTCGCGTGATTGCTTCGCGGTGATAATAGAAATGAATCTCTTCTTCCGAAATGCGTTCGGCTTTTGTCGGAACGCCGAAGTTTTCATATAAATCCCATGTTGTTTGACCTTCGTAAACGGTTGATCGGGTTTCTCGATTCTCTTGTATTTCAGAGGAGCAAGCCGTCAAAGCTAAACCGAGTGCAAGTGCGATAAAAAACTGTTTCATTGTCAATCCTTTGAAAAACGTAAAACTGGAATTAAAATAGCATTCTTTTCAAGGCAAGTCAAATATTCTTTTTTAAAAAAAACTCCGCCAAAGCGGAGCTGAATAAATTAAGCTGACATTCTTTCTTTTTGATAGAGAGTTTCTTCATACTCATCCAATGTAACAATTTCATAAGCACTTGGATCAGCCATTAACCGACGCAACAGCATATTTGTATGTGCATGTCCGGACTTAACACCTGAAAAATGACCAATAATCGGCATACCGACTTGATACAAATCACCAACGGCATCTAATGTTTTATGAACGACAAATTCATTTTCGCTTCTTAACCCTTCCGGATTTAAAACTTTATCTCCGTCAACAACAACGGCATTATCCAGTGAGCCACCCCGAGCCAAACCCATTGTTCGTAACATTTCCACTTCTTGGGCAAAACCGAACGTCCGAGCATAAGCTACAGAGTCCTTGAAAGAGCGAGGTGTTAATGTAATGGAGTATTCTTGACGACCAATGGCACGAGATTGCTTAAAGTCAATCATAAAGTCAATTGATAATCCTTCTTCGGCGGGATACAAGCAAACCTCAGCCCCTTTACCATCCGAAAAAGAAACCTCTTTTTTGATTTTTAGTGCTTTTAAAGGAGCGTCTTGTTCTAATACTCCGGCGCATTCAATTAAAGTGGCAAAATCTGAGGCAGACCCATCCATAATGGGAACCTCAGGGCTATCCACTTCAATGAACAGGTTGGTAATACCAAAGCCGGATAAAGCCCCCATTAAATGCTCAATGGTGGAAACGGTGACCCCCTCTTCATTGCCTAAGCAAGAACACAAACGTGTGTCAACAATTCTATCATATGTTGCCGGAATTGTGTTTTTCTTATCCGTAACATCCGTTCGCACAAAAACAATTCCTGTTCCTGCCGATGCCGGTTTTAATGTCATGCCGACTTTCTTACCGCTATGTAAGCCAATACCAACACAAGGAATGGCATTCTGAAGTGTTTTTTCACAATACTTATAAGATGTCATCGTTTGTATTTCCGCAATCATAAAAAACTCCTTTTTCAGGTTTGATAGGGGCATCATACCCTGTCTTTCTTTTAAAATCAAATCAATGATTGTTTCAAAATGTTACAAAAGAGGTATTCGTCAGTCTATGTCGGATAGATGTGTCCGATTGTTCTTTATGCCGATATAATTGTTGGATAGATTACGTTACCTCTATTTTGTCTTGACTTTCGAGTGCAAATTATCATAAAATGATCGACATGACATTAAAACAGAGCGTTCATAAAACATTGCAGCGTAGCCGCGTTTTGCGTTACAAAGCATATAAAAAAGTCGGTGTTGCCAAACATCGAAAAAAAATAGATTTATCCTTATTTCTGATGTTTATGCTGTGTGCCGCGACTTTTCCATTCTTTATTATGCCGACGGCAACTATTTTGATGAAGCCGGAAGAAAGTGTGGTTGACTCCTCTAAAATTGTGCCAGAAACAGAAGAGCAGGTGCATACGGATTTGGGGGATGAGCCGGTTGTTGCGGCTCGGCAAGCTTCATTGGCAGAGCTTGAAAAGCGGGTTCAGCTGGGCGAATTGAGTATGGATATGCGTTCGTTGGATAAAGGGGATAGCTTGCTGGGTATTTTGGCAGATGAAAAAGTCCCTGTATCCGATCGGATGAGCATTGTTGAATCACTGGAATTGATGATTGATTTAAAAGCATTAAGACCGGGGCTGACCTTTATGTTCTTTGAAACGAAAGAGGGCGATTTATTAGGCTTGTCCGTTCAGGTTAAAGAGGGTGAAACAATCGCCGTTGTGCGGGAGGACGATGGTTCTTGGACGCCTTTTACGGCCGCCGGTCGGATTGAGACGATTTCTGTCAGAAAACAGGGAACGGTTGAACGGACTTTCTCGGGCTCTGCGGTGAAAGCGGGTGTTCCGGATGCTGTGGTGGCTCAGGTAACGGCTGCTTTGGACGGCGAGGTTGATTTTAACAGTGAAATTAGCCCTAGTGACGCTTTTGATATTATTTTTGAAGTTAAAAAAACAAGCAGTGGTCTGGAAATCGGCGGAAAACAGTTACTCTTCGTCGGATTGAAAACAGATAAAAAAGAAATTGCTCGCTATGCTTATACCGATCGGACAGGAACCCCTTCCTTTTATGATGCTCGGGGAAAAAGTGCCGAAAAGCTACTGTTGAAGCGTCCGTTAAAGGCTCGTGCTCGGCTGTCCTCTCCGTATGGTCGGCGACGTCATCCGATTCTGATGTATGAAATTTTTCATCACGGCGTTGATTTGGCGGCTCCGATGAATACACCTATTATGGCGGCTGCCGATGGTGTGATTACTCAGCTGGGCCGAAAAGGGGCGTATGGTAAGTATATCCGTATTCGACATGCTTCCGGATATCAGACGGCTTACGGTCATATGAACGGGTATCGCCAAGATTTGAAAGTCGGCTCGAAGGTCAAAAGAGGGGAAGTTATCGGGTATGTCGGTAGCACCGGACGGTCGACGGGGCCTCATGTCCATTTCGAAGTTTGGAAAAATAATAAGACGGTTAATCCGTTCGGCAGAAATGCTATCCCAAGCAAACAACTGAAAGGATTTGAGTTAGAGCAGTTCTTTTCCTATGCCGAAGAACTTCATCCGGATTTTGCTCGCCATCGGGCGGGAAAAATACCGCCGGTGCCGTCTCCACGGCCATTTGAGCCGGCCGATCGGTCAAAATGATGAGATGATTCTAACATTATCCCCTTTCCAAAAGGGGATTTTTTATCATTACGATATTGTCGCCCGTTTGTAAAATGAGTTGACAAAATAATAACTGTGTGGTAGACTGACAAAAGGTCGAAAAATTGAATAAAACAGCCGAAAAATAAGGAGATATTGTTATCTATGATTCAACAAGAAGAAATTAAGAAACGATTGATGGGATTGGGTGCAGAGTCTGACGTGAATCAGGCATCTTCCGTATTAACAGAAATGTGTCGGTATTTCCAGATTACGGAAAAAGAATGGAAAGAGACGTTTTCTTCAGATAAGATGTTGGCTATTTTTATCCAATATACCAAACAATATCAAGTTTCATTTCCGGATATTTTAGATAATTGGCGGCAAGAATGGTCATTGAATGAAGATCAGTTGCGGGAAATTTTTATTGCGGCACCGACATCCTTTACGTTGCCGTTTGAACGGGTACATCAAAATATTAATGACGTAGTTGATCGGTTTAAAGCCGTAGAACAGAACATTCGGGGCTTAGTCGATCGGTTTAAAGCCGAGGGGTTGACGACAGCAGATTATTTGAAAGCGGCAGGTGAGAAACCACAGTTGTTTTGCCAAAGACCGGAGACGATAGAACAGAACATTCGGGGCTTAGTCGATCGGTTTAAAGCCGAAGGCTTAACGACAGCAGATTGTTTGAAAGCGGCATGTAAACAGCCATCGTTATTTTCCCAAAGGCCAGAGACAATAAAAAATAATATTTGTAATTTGGTTGACCGATTTAAAGCCGAAGGCTTAACGACAGCAGATTGTTTGAAAGCGGCATGTAAACAGCCATCGTTATTTTACCAGAGTCCAGAGACAATAGAACAAAACATTCGTCGCTTAGTCGATCGGTTTAAAGCCGAAGGCTTAACGATAGCAGTTTATTTGAAAGCGGCATGTGAGCGG
>CASEYR010000017.1 GCA_949292205.1 uncultured Alphaproteobacteria bacterium | reverse complement strand
AGATATGGAACAGGTAATATATAGAAAACAGAGTAATTGCGTGTATCACTGCCATTATCATATAGTGATAGTGACAAAATACCGTAAGAAGATATTTAATGCTGGCGTATATGGATTTTTTAAGAAACGGCTAGGAGAAATTCATGAACACTACCCACAAATAGAGTTCATTGAACAAAACCATGACAAAGATCATATACATCTTCTGGTATCCATTCCACCAAAAATGAGTGTGGGTAGTGTTGTGCGTATAATTAAATCTAATACGGCACGAGATTTGAAGAAGACGTATCCGTTTCTTAAAAAATGTTATTTTGGTACGGAAAGTGTTTGGTCGGATGGGTATTTTGTCAGTACTGTTGGTATCAACGAGGCAGTGATACAACGTTACATTGAACACCAAGGGCGCGAAGATATGGGGCAAGCTTGGCTTGAACTAAAATGATACCACCGGCATTAGCCGGTGGAGTTTCATCTAAAAAGCTAAATAAATCCTGCCCACCAATAGAAATGGGCATCTGCTTTGTAAATGAAGCCAGCAAAAGAGAAGTACCCATAATGCGGCCAGAAACAGCAAAATAAAAAATAATAACATTAAAAATGTACCGCCCAACATTTTTGAAAAAATAAGAGGCAAGCTGACAAAACTCAATGAGGGTCCCTGCCCCGGCTCCAGTCCAAAAGCTTCGCAAGCCTAACGGCTGGGGTGGTATATCTACATCTACCTGCTTACGCAGGTAGTGTTACGTTCGAATCATAAAAAATATTATTCTATCAAGTTGTTAT
Source organism: uncultured Alphaproteobacteria bacterium (assembly GCA_949292205.1). Classification (GTDB taxonomy): domain Bacteria; phylum Pseudomonadota; class Alphaproteobacteria; order CAAHEQ01; family UBA3637; genus CALXZG01. The sequence goes on along the minus strand of CASEYR010000017.1, from coordinate 18,803 downwards.
TTAAATTTCACTGCATGCAATACAATTAACCCACAAAAAAAGGAAGCCTTAACAGCCTCCTTTTTCACAATGATTACACACTGAATTATTCAGCTTTTTTATCCGTCTTAGACTTTGTTGTCTTTTTCGCTTTCGGAGCATCTTCAGAAACCGGAGCTTCTGATTCAACTTCAACGATTTGACCAGAATCCTGACCCTTAGCCGTCACATCCCGATCTACTAATTCAACAACAGCCATCGGAGCACAATCACCGAAACGGAAGCCTGCTTTTAAAACACGAACATAACCACCATTCCGATCTTTATAACGCGGTCCCAAAACAGTCAACAATTTCTCAACCATCTTTTCATCCCGCAGGAAAGAGATCAGCTGACGGCGAACGTGCAGAGTATTTTCTTTAGACTTTGTGATCAATTTCTCAAAAACAGGACGTAATTCTTTAGCTTTGGGCAAAGTTGTTTTAATTTGCTCATGCTTAATCAAAGCAGCAGCCATATTAGCGAACAATGCACGACGATGTGCAATTTTTCTGTTCAATGTTCTTTTTTTAAAACCGTGACGCATTTTATCTTTCCTTTCTTTTTTAGGCCTTGAACACGCAAAGCCGATAGCGTTACTGACCATCCACACCCGGTTTAGGCAATGCAAAGGTCAGACGCCGGGACCCATTCCCGGCGATTTGACTTTAAGCCTCCGAATCAATAGTTGCGGATAACTCTTCCAGATCTTCTGGAGGCCATCCCTCAACTTGCATACCCAAATGCAAATCCATACCGGCAAGCAATTCTTTAATTTCATTCAAAGACTTACGCCCAAAATTCGGAGTCCGCAACATTTCGGCCTCTGTCTTTTGAACCAAATCCCCGATGTAAATGATATTATCGTTTTTCAAACAATTCGCCGAACGAACAGACAACTCTAACTCATCTACCTTTAACAGTAAGTTCTTATTAAACGGAAGCTCGGCAATTTTATCTTCTAACGTTGCATCTTCCGGCTCTTCAAAGTTAATAAAGACCTTCAATTGATCCTGCAAGATACGTGCAGCCAAGGCAACCGCATCCTCCGGTGTAACGACACCATTTGTTTCAACGGTTAAATACAATTTATCATAGTCCGTTTGTTGACCGACACGGGCATTTACAGTCTTGTAAACAACAGATTTAACCGGAGAATAAATAGAATCAATCGGCAATAATCCGATCGGGCAATCTTCCGGACGATTTTGAGCCGCTGTCACATACCCTTTTCCGGTATTCACAATCATTTCAATATCAATGCTAGCGTCTTTATCTAAGGTACAAATCACCAAATCCGGATTCATAATTTCAACCGTATGATTGGTTACGATCTGACTTGCTGTTACAACCCCCGGTCCTGTTGCATTCAAATAAATACGTTGCGGACCTTCAGCATCTACACGCAAAGCTAATGATTTAATATTCAAGATAATCTCGGTAACATCTTCCCGAACCCCCGGAATAGATGAAAACTCGTGCAAAACACCGGCAATCTTAATTGCCGTAACGGCACCGCCTTGTAAAGAAGACAGCAAGACCCGACGCAGAGCATTTCCCAGAGTCGTCCCGAATCCGCGTTCCAAAGGCTCAATAACCATAGTTGCTTTCATTCCGGGCACAATCTGTTCATCCGAACACTTTTCCGGTTTAATAAGCTCTTGCCAATTTTTTTGTATCATCATAAAAGGATCCCCTTTGTTAAGATAAAGGAGAGTCGGAAAAACAAGTTCCGCCTCTCCAAGAAACACTAAACTCTCCGACGCTTACGCGCACGGCATCCGTTATGCGGCAGAGAAGTAATATCCTTAATGGATGTAATTACCAATCCGGCAGCCTGAAAAGCACGTAATGCCGATTCTCGACCTGTACCCGGTCCCGTTACATAAACATCAATTGTCTTCAAACCGTGTTCCATTGCTTTACGAGCAGCATCATCAGCCGCCACCTGAGCCGCATACGGCGTTGACTTACGAGATCCCTTAAACCCCTTTAATCCGGACGAAGACCAAGAAATTGTATTTCCTTGCGTGTCCGTAATTGTAACCATTGTGTTATTAAAAGTAGAGTTTACATGGGCTACACCCACTGCAATATTCTTTCTATCGCGGTTTTTTGTCCGCACTATTTTTGTTTCAGCCATCGAAATCTATCCTTTCCGTCTTACTTTGTGACTTTTTTCTTACCGGCAATCGCAATGGCTTTGCCTTTGCGTGTACGGGCATTTGTATGCGTCCGTTGACCACGAACCGGCAAACCTTTCCGGTGACGCAATCCACGATAGCATCCCAAGTCCATCAGACGTTTGATATTTAATGAAACTTCGCGACGCAAATCTCCTTCTACATGATACGAGCTATCAATCAACTCACGAATTTTCAATGTTTCTTCATCTGTCAGATCGCTCACGCGCTTATTTGCGGGGATACCAACCTGTGTACAGATTTCTTCAGCTTTTTTCCGACCAATACCATAAATATATGTCAACCCAATGACAACCAATTTAGACGTCGGAATGTTTACACCAGCAATACGTGCCAAGGTACTTCTCCATTAAACCTATAAAAAATAATACAAAATCAAGTTCAGACCCTTTCAAAAGACACCCGAACGAGCGGGAATTATACTCTATTTTTCGTTCAGTGTCAAGCCCGAATTCAATATCCTACTATTTTTCTTATCTTTTCACTAACCACGTCAATAGGTCCCGTCCCATCAACGCACACCAAAAGCCCCTTTTCTTCGTAGTAAGGTATAACCGGAGCCGTTACAGAGCGGTAATTGCGGAGTCTAGATACTACCGTTTCATAGGTATCGTCCGCCCGCCGTGTAAATTCTTTGCCGCCACAGGTATCACACACACCGAAAACCTTTGTCGGCTTATATTTCTCATGATACAATGCCCCACATTTAGCGCATTGACTTCTACCGATGATTCGTTCGATTACGTAATCATCGGGAACCTGCAAAAGAATCACCAAATCAACCATCAGATTGTTTTTTTGGAAGTAAGACTTCTTTTGCATTTTTTCAAAAACTTTAGCTTGATCTAATGTCCTAGGAAAACCATCTAAAATATATCCTTTTAGATTTTCGGGTTCCATTAATTTTTCTTTGATTCGATTAACAATATACTTTGCAGGAACCAAGTTTCCCTTATCAATTATTTTTTTGATAGCATTTCCTTCCCGAGTACCGGACAACGTCGCTTCACGCAACAACTCACCAGCAGAATATGTATGAATCCCTAACTTTTCGGACAAGATAGCACTCTGAGTTCCTTTTCCGCCACCCGGAGGCCCCATCATAATAATATGTCTCGGAGGAAGTTTATTTTCAGCCATATTATAACCGTCCTTTCAATTTTGCTTTTTTAATTAAACCTTCATATTGATGAGCAATCAAATGAGACTGTATCTGCGTCATTGTTTCCATTGTAACGGAAACAACAATTAATAGAGTTGTTCCACCCAAGAAAAATGGGACTTTGAACGTTGCAATTAAGAATTCCGGCAAGATACACAAGACAGTCAAGTAAATAGCGCCTAAAACAGTCAAACGTGTAATAACATAATCCAGATAATCAGCCGTATTTTTACCGGGACGAATACCGGCAACAAAGCCACCTTGTTTTTTCAAATTATCTGCAATTTCCGTCGGATTTGAATACGGCTGAATGCTGGTATAAAAGAACGTAAAGAATACGATCAAGAAAGCAAACACGGCAATATACAACCACTGCCCCGGCGTTAACAACGTCGCCATTTTTGTTACAAATTCAGAGGTCGAGTTTTGACTTGAAAATTGGACAATAGCGACAGGAATTGCCAAAATAGCGCTGGCAAAAATCGGAGGCATAACACCTGTCGGGTTAATTTTTAAGGGTAAATGCGAACTAACGCCCTGCATCATCCGATTACCCATTTGGCGTTTCGGATATTGAATTGTGATACGACGTTGAGCGCGCTCAAACATAACAACGATGTAAATAACGGCAAAGACCAAAGCCATAATAAACAATAACAATCCCGTTGATAAAGCACCGGCTCGACCTTCTTCAAAAATACGCATCAAAGCAGAAGGCATACCGGCAACGATACCCACTGTAATAATTAAAGAGGTTCCGTTTCCGACACCACGAGCCGTAATTTGCTCACCCAACCAAACAACAAACATTGTTCCGCCCAGCAGAGAAACGACCGTAGACAGTTCAAACATAGCATGAGAAGACATAATAACGGCACCACCGCTTTCCAGAGCTCTGGCCATAAAGAATGCTTGAACAACTGTAATTAAAATTGTCAAATAGCGGGTGTACTGATTCATCTTCCGAGCACCCGATTCGCCTTCTTTTTTCAAAGCGGATAAAGAAGGAATAACGCTGGCTCCCAATTGAATAATAATCGATGCCGAGATATAAGGCATAATATTCAGAGCAAAAATAGACATACGGGACAAAGCGCCTCCCGTAAAGGCGTTAAACATACCGATTAACCCACCGCTATTATTCGAGAAGAACTCGTTTAACACTTGGGGATTAATCCCCGGAAAGGGGATATAAGTCCCCAACCGGAAAATAATCAAAGCGAAAAGAGTGAACAACAGTCTTTTCTGCAAATCTTTGGCTTTTGAAAAAGCCGAAAAATCCATTTTTGAAGCCATTTTTTCTGACAACGACACCATTGCTCACTCTCTCCTTATCTTAAGCTTTTTTTGTTTTCTTAACTGTTTTTTCTTTTTTAGATGTTTTAACACCTTTTTCCAAAACAGTTACTTTTTTGGGTTCAACAATCACTTGACCACCGGCTTTTTCAACTGCGGCAATCGCAGATTTCGTCGCACCTGTCACGCGAATGACAGCCTTAGACGAAAATTCACCATTCCCCAGCAAGCGAATACCATCACGCATACGCTTGATCAGACCGGCTTCCATCAAAGCAATCGCATCGATTTCTTTGTCAGCAGCCAAAATCTTATCTTCAATAGCCTTTTGAATTCTGCCCAAATTAATTTCGGCAAAAGTCAAGCGGAAAATGTTGTTAAATCCACGCTTCGGTGCACGCCGATAAACCGGCATTTGACCACCTTCAAATCCATTGATGGCAACACCTGTACGAGATTTCTGACCTTTTATACCGCGTCCGCCGGTCCGGCCTTTACCGGAACCGACACCGCGAGCGACACGCATGGACTGCTTACGAGCCCCTTTGTTATCACGAATTTCATTCAGTTTCATGTTTCTATTCCTTATTCTGCGATTTCTTTAGCAGCAGCTTCACCATCACGACGACCGACGATATCGCCAACCTTTTTGCCGCGCTTTGCAGCGACACTGCGAGGTGAGTTCAAACAAGCCAAAGCATCAAAAGTAGCACGAACCATGTTGTGCGGATTAGAAGACCCCGTGCACTTTGCAACAACGTCTTGAATTCCCATAGCTTCAAAAACAGCACGCATTGGACCACCGGCGATGATCCCCGTACCGGCAGGAGCCGTCCGCAACGTCACACGACCAGCACCAAAATGTCCTAACACGTCATGGTGTAATGTCCGACCCTCGCGCAGAGGAACACGAATCAAGTGACGGCGAGCCCGCTCTGTTGCCTTTTTAATAGCATCAGGAACTTCTTTAGATTTTGCATGAGCAAAACCAACACGCCCTTTTTGATCACCGACAACAACCAAAGCCGCAAAAGCAAAACGCTTACCGCCTTTAACTGTTTTAGAAACACGGTTCACATGAACAACACGATCAACAAATTCATCGCTCATTCTATCCGCCCGAGCTTCTTCGTTACGGTCTTTCCGAGGACGGCGTTTCTTTTCTTGGTTTTCTTTTTCTAATTCAGCCATTTTTTCCTCCTAAAAAGATAATCCCGCTTCGCGAGCCGCTTCGGCCAGAGCCTTCACACGACCGTGGAATAAATATCCGCCACGATCAAAGACCACTTCCTTAATATCGGCTTTCAAAGCCCGTTCGGCAACCAACTTACCGACTGCGACAGCACCGGCAACAGTTGCCCCTTTTTCCGTGATTTCTTTGTCTTTAGATGACGCAGAAACCAATGTTTTACCAGCCTTATCGTCGATGATTTGAGCGTAAATGTTCTTTTCGGAACGATATACGGATAATCTCAAACGATCAGCAGCTTTTGTCTTTAAAGCGTGACGAACACGAGCTTTCCGACGTTCAAATTGATTTAAATTCTTCATGATGAATCCTTATTTCTTCTTACCTACCTTGCGCAGGACGGTTTCTGTTTCATACTTTACGCCTTTGCCCTTATAGGGTTCCGGAACACGATAAGAACGAATCTCAGAAGCAACCTGACCCAGTAATTGTTTATCAATACTTGATAATTCAATTGTTGTCGGAACAGGAGTTGCCGCTTTTACGCCCTGAGGCAACTTATAATCAATATCATGGCTAAATCCTAAAGTTAATTTCAGAACATCACCCTGAACCTGAGCCCGATAACCGACCCCAATTAACTCTAATTTTCTGGTGAAACCTTCGCTAACACCTTTAACCATGTTATTAACGTTTGCACGAACCGTTCCCCACAAAGCACGATGAGCATCATCATTTGTCATCGGACGAACAACAATTTCATCATTTTCTTGAGTTACCGTTACGCCATGTGGCATATGGTGTCTTAATTCACCCAATTTACCTTTGATAACGATTTCATCAGCTGTAATCGTTGCAGTAACACCGGCCGGCATTTTAACAGGATGTTTACCAATACGAGACATTGTAAATTCCTCCTAAAATACTTTGCACAACACTTCGCCGCCCAAGTTAGCTTGGCGAGCTTCGTGGTCGGACATCACACCCGACGGAGTTGATAACACATAGATTCCCAAACCATTGTAGAATTTCGGTAAATCTTTAACTTTTGAATATACACGACGACCCGGTGTAGAAACACGTTCAATTTCTTTAATAACCATTTTATCATCATGATATTTCAATTCGATTTTGAATTCATCAACGCCCGGACGGACATTAACGCGTTCATAACCACGAATGTAACCTTCCCGTTTCAAAACTTCCAAAACGCTTGCACGCAAGTTAGAAGCCGGAACTGTTACAAAACTTTTGTGAGCCATGCCGCCATTGCGGATGCGAGTCAGCATATCGCCCAAAGGATCTGTCATAGACATCTTGTCTTCTCCTTTACCAACTGGACTTGACCATACCCGGGATTTGACCTTCATTGGCCAATTTCCGTAATTGGATACGGCTAAGTTTTAATTTTCTGTAAAAACCATGCGAACGGCCTGTCAATTCACACCGATGGTGTATTCTAACAGCCGATGAGTTGCGTGGTAACTTGGCTAATTTGATCGTTGCTTCAAATACCTGTTCCGGTGTTGAATTCTGATCTTCAATAATAGCCTTCAAAGCAGCACGTTTGGCGGCATATTGCTTCACCAACTTTTCGCGCTTTTTGTTTCTATTAATAGAACATGCTTTTGCCATTGTGTTTTCCTTTACTTCATGAACGGCATACCAAATCCAGCCAACAAAGCTTTAGCTTCCTTGTCTGTTTTAGCAGTTGTCCCGATGATGATATCCATACCGCGAATTTTATCAACGGTATCATAGTTAATTTCCAGAAACACGATTTGTTCTTTCAAACCCATCGCATAGTTACCATGGCCGTCAAAGCTCTTGTTTGGCACGCCACGGAAGTCACGAACACGCGGCAGAGCCATCGTGATCAAACGATCCAGAAATTCATACATCTTTTCCCGACGCAAAGTAACTTTACACCCAATCGGCATTCCTTCACGCAATTTAAAACCCGCAATGGATTTCTTAGAATGTGTCAAAACAGGTTTTTGACCGGCAATAGCTTCCATATCTTTCAAAGCACCTTCTAATGCTTTACGATCTTCAGTTGCATCACCGACACCCATATTGATAACGATTTTATCCAATTTGGGGACTTCCATTTTGTTCTTGTATCCGAACTCTTTCAATAAAGCCGGAACAATCACATCATTATATTGTTTTTGCAATCTTGTTGTCATTGTGATTCCCCTTACTTAGCGATCACTTCACCGGATTTTTTAGCCACCCGGATTTTTTGACCGTCTTTGTCTACTTTAATGCCGACACGAGTTGCTTTACCCGTTTTCGGGTCAATCAAAGCAACATTAGAAACATGGATCGGATGTTCTTTGGAAACGATTCCGCCCGCAGATTCTTGAGTCGGTTTTGTATGACGTTTTACCAAATTGATACCTTGAACAACAACTTTGCTGTCTTTCGGCATTGCTTTGATAACTTCGCCAGTTTTACCTTTATCGCGTCCCGTAATCACAATTACTTGATCGCCTTTTTTGATTTTCATAGCCATATTAGAGTACCTCCGGTGCCAAAGACATGATTTTAACATATCCATGAGCACGCAATTCACGAGTTACCGGTCCAAAAATACGTGTTCCGATAGGCTCGCCATCTTTGTTGACTAAAACAGCGGCATTGCTGTCAAACCGGATAGTTGATCCATCTTCACGACGGATTTCCTTTTTGGTCCGGACAATCAAAGCACGTTGAACATCACCTTGTTTGACCTTTCCGCGAGGATTCGCTTTCTTAACGGAAACGATAATCACATCGCCGACAGACGCATACCGACGACCGGCACCGCCAATGACCTTAATACACTGAACTTTCCGGGCTCCGGAGTTATCAGCGACGTCAAGGTTTGTTTCTACTTGAATCATGGTTTTTCCTTCCTTGATTTCAGTTACTTACTTTCCGACACGACGACCCAAGTTTTTGTCTTGGACAACGGCCGGCTCTCCATAATTTGTACAACGTCTCCGACTTTGCACAAATTGTTTTCATCATGCGCTGTGTATTTAGCACTGCGCTTGATGTATTTCTTATAAACAGGGTGCATCACACGCCGTTCAACACGAACGACGACAGATTTATCCATTTTGTCACTAACGACAACACCTTGTAAAATTCTCTTAGGCATGTTTAAATCTCCTTACACCCTATTTCTTAGCCGCTTTTTGAGCAACGGCTGTTTTGATTTGAGCGACTTCACGACGAACCTGACGACGACGAGCCGTATTTTTCAATTGACCACTCGCCTGCTGGAAACGCAAATTCAAAGCTTCTTTTTTCAGTTGATTTTCCATTTCCAACAATTCTTTTTCGTCTTTAGCCATTAAATTTTTAAATTTTTCCATGGATTATACCTCTTCATCGGCTGTACGCGCAACGAACTTCGTTTTGATCGGCAACTTAGCAGAAGCCAATGTAAACGCCTCGCGAGCGATTTCTTCCGTTACACCGTCCACTTCAAACATGATACGGCCGGGTTTCACACGGCAAACCCAGAATTCCGGGGCGCCTTTACCTTTACCTTGACGCACTTCAGGCGGCTTTTTGGACACAGGTACATCCGGAAAAATCCGAATCCACAAACGTCCTTGACGCTTCATTGCGCGGGAGATCGCCCGACGGGCCGCCTCAATTTGGCGGGCCGTCACGCGTTCCGGCTGTAAAGCTTTTAACCCGAAGGAGCCAAAATCTAATGTCGTAGCTGATTTAGCGTCGCCATGAATACGACCCTTAAATGCTTTACGAAATTTTGTTCTTTTTGGTTGTAACATTTTACTGTCCCTTCATTAATGTTGATCAGCTAAACGCTTATCTTGAGCCATTGGATCATGAGCCAAGATTTCGCCTTTATAGATCCAAACTTTGACACCGCAAGTTCCATAAGCTGTATGAGCCGTTGAAACTCCGTAGTCCACATCAGCACGCAATGTATGCAAAGGCACACGACCTTCACGATACCATTCGACACGTGCGATTTCTGCACCGCCCAAGCGGCCACCGCAGTTGATACGAATACCTTCTGCACCTTGACGCAAAGCAGATTGAACGGCACGCTTCATGGCACGACGGAAAGAAATCCGTTTTTCCAATTGTTGAGCGATGCTGTCAGCAACTAATTTTGCATCAATTTCCGGTTTACGAACTTCAACGATATTGACACTGACTTCGTTACCGGCGGACAGAGCCGTCAGTTCTTTTTTCAAAGTTTCAATATCTTGTCCTTTTTTACCGATAATAACGCCCGGACGAGCACAATAAATTGTAACACGGGCTTTTTTAGCCGGACGTTCAATAACGATACGGCTAATACCGGCTGCAGCCAATTTTTTCGTTAAAAACTTACGAATTTCAATATCGGCTAACAACAAATCGGCATAATTTTCATCAGCAAACCAACGAGAATCCCATGTCCGATTGATTCCCAAGCGCAGGCCTGTCGGATTAACTTTTTGCCCCATTATTTATTCTCCTTTGTTTGTGTCGCTTTTTTCGTTTTAGCCGTTGTTTTCGGAGCAACTTCTTGTTCTGCAACAACAACTGTCATATTTGAAAAAGGCTTAATAATACGATTGGCACGACCTTTCGCACCGGCTTGGAATCTTTTCATAACCATCGCTTTACCGACATAGGCTTCGCGAACAACCAGACGATCAACGTCCATGTTGTGGTTATTTTCGGCATTCGCAATCGCAGACAGTAAAACCTTTTTAGCTTCTTCTGCTACCCGCTTTTTTGAAAAAGTGAGTTGAGCGACAGCTTTATCAGCCTTCAAACCACGAATGGATTCGGCCAATAAGTTCAATTTGCGCGGGGACACACGAATTGTGCGAGCCTTTGCTTTTGCTGTTTTAACTTGTTCTTTCTTTACCATCTTAAACCTCTACGATTGTTTTGCTTTAGCATCAGCTGCCGTATGACCGTTAAATGTCCGTGTCGGTGCAAATTCACCGAACTTATGACCGATCATATTTTCACTGACTAAAACCGGGATAAACTTTTTACCATTATATACGCCAAAAGTCAAGCCCACAAATTGAGGAAGTATCGTGGATCTACGAGACCACGTTTTAATTACTTCATGACGACCAGATGCTTTGGCCTTTTCTGCCTTGTCTAACAGATATCCATCAACAAAAGGTCCTTTCCATACGGATCTTGTCATTTATGCCTCCTTAAGACTTCTTGACTGCGTGACGAGAACGCACAATAAGTGCATCAGTCCGCTTATTATTACGCGTTTTCTTACCCTTTGTCTTCCAGCCCCATGGGGAAACAGGTTGACGACCGCCGTTTGTACGACCACCGTGCGGGTGATCAACAGGGTTCATGGCAATACCACGAACGGACGGACGGATACCTAACCAACGAGCACGACCGGCTTTTGCCAATACAGTGTTCTGGTTATCCGGGTTTGAAACAGCACCGATAGAGGCAAAACATTCACCGCGAACCAGACGCAATTCACCCGAATTCAAACGAATCTGAGCATATCCTGCATCTTTACCGATTAACTGAGCATAACATCCGGCTGAGCGAGCCAATTGACCACCTTTTCCGGGTTTCAACTCAATATTGTGAACGATTGTTCCGACCGGCATATTCTTTAACGGCATCGTGTTGCCCGGTTTAATATCGGCGACATTTGCGGAAATAACCGTATCCCCGATACCCAGACGTTGCGGTGCTAAGATATAGGCCAGTTCGCCATCTTCGTATTTGATTAAAGCGATGAAAGCCGTCCGATTCGGATCGTATTCCAAACGCTCAACCGTTGCCGGCATGTCCATTTTTTTGCGCTTAAAGTCAATCAAACGATAAGCTTGTTTATGACCACCGCCACGACGACGAGACGTAATGTGACCATGACTATTACGGCCACCAGTGCTTGTTTTACCTTCTGTCAAAGTCTTGACAGGAGAACCTTTGTGCAAATCAGACCGATCAATACCGATTAAGTGTCTGTTTGCATTTGTTGTCGGTTTGTATGTTTTTAATGCCATAACTAAATCCCCGCAGTTACATCAATGCTCTGACCTTCGGCCAAAGTCACGATGGCTTTCTTTGTTTCGCTACGAACACCTTTGCGACCCCGGAAAACCTTTTGTTTTCCTTGTTGACGCAACGTGTTGACAGCGGTTACCTTGACACCGAACACGGATTCAACAGCCTTTTTAATTTCCGGCTTTGTTGCATCCAAAGCAACCTGAAAAACAACTTGGTTGTGTTCGGAACTTTTCATAGCTTTTTCTGTGATAACAGGTCGACGAATAACATCAAATGTTTCAGGCGTCGCTGTTTCAGCTTGCTTTACTTTCTTAATCATTTCAAACGACCTTCCAGTTGAGCCACGGCGTCTTTGGACAGGACCAAAACGTCGCGACGAACGATATCATAGACATTAGCACCCTGAGCCGGCAACACGTCAACATTAACGATGTTACGAGCAGACAGAGCAAAGTTATTATCAACGGTTTCACCGCCGACAAACAAAACAGAGTTCCAACCATTATTTTTGAATGCAGATTGGAAAGCTTTTGTGCAAGGCTTTTCGGCAGTCATGTTGTCCAAGACAAACAACTTACCATCTTTAGCCTTCATTGACAAAGCGATACGCATTGCCAAAGCGCGCAGTTTTTTCGTCAAACCATAAGCATGGGAACGAACGACCGGTCCGAACACAACACCACCGTGATACATTTGAGGAGCACGATGTTGTCCTTGACGAGCATGTCCCGTTCCTTTTTGTTTAAACGGTTTTTTACCGGCACCGCTGACTTCACCGACATCTTTTGTCTTGTGTGTTCCTTGACGACGTTTATCCAATTGCCATTGAATAACACGAGCCAAAATATCCTGACGGACTTCCACACCAAACACAGAATCAGCTAAATCAATAGAACCAACGGATTTGGCATCTAAATTGATAACATCATATTTCATAGCTTATTCCTTCACTTCTGTAGATTCGGCAGGTGTTTCAACAGCAGCAGCTTCAGCCTTAGCCTTTAAACCGGCCGGCATTGGCAACCCTTTTTGATTTGAAACCTTTACCGCATCTGTAATTGTCACAATACCCGAATCAAAACCCGGAACACTGCCCTTGACCATAACCAGATTTCTGGCTTCATCAATAGCCATAACTTCCAAATTTTGAACCGTTGTTTGCTTATTACCCATTTGACCAGGCATTTTTAAGTTTTTGAAAACTTTACCCGGCCATTCGCGTTGACCAGTAGAACCACCGGCACGATGAGTCCGAGACACACCGTGGGAAGCACAGTCACCGCCGAAGTGATATTTTTTCATAACACCGGCATAGCCTTTACCCAAAGAAACACCGGTAACATCCACCATCTGTCCGACAACAAAGTGAGAAGCACTTAATTCGGATCCGACAGGAATGACACAGTCTTCCGATACACGGAATTCAACCAATGTCTTTTTCGGTTCAACTTTTGCCTTGGCGAAATGCCCAAGTTGAGGCTTAGCAACATTCTTTGATTTTGCTTTACCGGCACCCAATTGGACAGCGACATAACCATCACGTTCCATTGTGCGGACATCAACGACCGTGCTGTCTACTTTCAAGACAGTCACGGGAACGCGATTTCCGTTTTCTTGGAACAGACTCATCATGCCGACTTTTTCTGCAATTACACCTGAACGCATAGTCTTTTTCCTTTATACTTTAATCTCAACATCTACACCGGCGGCGAGGTCCAATTTCATCAGGGCATCAACCGTTTGCGGTGTCGGATCAATAATGTCAAGCACCCGCTTGTGGGTTCTGATTTCGAACTGTTCACGAGACTTCTTATCGACGTGTACGGAACGGTTCACGGTAAATTTTTCAATACGAGTCGGCAAGGGGATAGGTCCGACGACTTCAGCCCCTGTCCGTTTTGCCGTATTGACGATCTCACGGGTTGATTGATCCAACAACCTGTGGTCGAAAGCTCTTAATCTAATACGAATATTTTGGTTTTCTACCATTTTATGTTACCTTTCTTAACCAGCTACTTTTGCTTTAATTTCATCAGCGACCATTTGCGGCACATCAGCATAGTGCGCAAATACCATAGAATATTGGGCACGACCTTGGCTCATGGAACGCAACGTATTGACGTATCCGAACATATTGGCCAAAGGAACCATCGCATCAATGACACGAGCATTTCCACGTTGATCCATACCGGAAACCTGACCACGACGAGAGTTCAAGTCACCGATAATATCACCCATGTATTCTTCCGGAGTCACAATTTCAACCTTCATAATCGGCTCTAACAATTTCGGGCCAGCCTTTGCCATACCTTCGCGGAAAGCAGCACGAGCAGCAATTTCGAAAGCCATAGTCGAAGAGTCAACATCATGATAGGCACCATCATACAAGTTAGCCTTAAAGTCCGTGCAAGGGAATCCGGCCAAAACACCGCTTTCCAAAGAAGCACGCAACCCTTTTTCCACACCCGGAATGTATTCCTTAGGCACGGAACCGCCGACAACCGTATTTTCGAACACGAAACCGGATCCCGGAGGCAACGGCTCAAACTTAATCCGAACGCGGGCGAATTGACCCGAACCACCGGATTGTTTCTTGTGCGTATAGTCTTCATCGTAGACTTTAGAGATTGTTTCACGATAAGCAACTTGCGGAGCGCCAACGTTTGCTTCCACTTTAAATTCTCGTTTCAAACGATCAACGATAATTTCCAAGTGAAGCTCACCCATACCTTTAATAATCGTTTGTCCTGTTTCTGTATTAGAAGCCACGCGGAAAGAAGGATCTTCCATTGCCAACCGATTCAAAGCCAAGCCCATCTTTTCGATGTCAGCTTTTGTCTTCGGTTCAACGGCAATTTCGATAACCGGATCAGGGAAATCCATCTTTTCCAAGACGACTTTCAAATTATCCCCACACAAAGTATCACCGGTTGTTGTATCCTTCAAGCCAACCAAAGCAACGATATCACCGGCCTGAGCCTCTTTGATTTCTTCACGATGGTTTGCATGCATCAACAACATACGACCGATTCGTTCTTTTTTATCCTTAACTGTGTTCGTTACATAAGAACCGCTGGACAGCGTTCCTTGATAAATACGAACAAATGTTAAAGAACCAACGAACGGGTCATTCATAATCTTAAAAGCCAATCCGGCAAACGGTTTATCATCTTCGGAAGCGCATACATATTCTGTATCCGTACCGGCAATAATACCTTTTGCTTGAGGAATATCAACCGGAGACGGCAAATAATCCACGACTGCATCTAACAAGACTTGAATACCTTTGTTTTTAAAAGCAGAACCGCAGAAAACCGGCACAAAAGAACGAGAAATCGTTCCCTTACGAATACACTTTTTCAGTGTATCCATATCCGGTTCTTTACCTTCCAGATAAGCTTCCATAGCATCATCATCCATTTCAACGGCCATTTCGACCAATTCATGGTAATACTTGTCAGCCAGTTCTTTCAAATCAGCTGGAATTTCCTGCTCTTCAAAAGTAGCTCCTAAATCTTCGGAGTGCCAAACGATAGCTTTACGCTTCAAAACATCAACAACGCCTTTAAAATCTGCTTCGGCACCGATTGGCAAAGCCATGACCATTGGACGAGCCCCCAAGCGTGTTTTAATCATATCAACACAACGCAAGAAGTTAGCGCCGATACGGTCCATTTTGTTTGCAAAGCAAATACGAGGAACACCGTATTTATCAGCCTGACGCCAAACTGTTTCGGATTGCGGTTCAACACCGGCAACACCGTCAAAAACAGTAACGGCACCATCTAAAACACGCAAGCAGCGTTCCACTTCAACCGTAAAGTCAACGTGGCCCGGTGTATCAATAACGTTAATCCGATGACCCTTCCAGAAAGCCGTTGTAGCAGCGGAAGTAATCGTAATACCACGTTCTTGTTCTTGCTCCATCCAGTCCATTGTGGCAGCACCATCATGCACTTCACCGATTTTATGAGATTTTCCGGTATAGTATAAGATACGCTCGGTCGTTGTCGTTTTACCGGCATCGATGTGAGCCATAATACCGATGTTTCTATACTTTTCAATTGGTGTTGTACGAGCCATAATGTCCTCCTACCATTTAAAGTGAGCGAAAGCTTTGTTTGCGTCAGCCATACGGTGAGTATCTTCACGCTTACGAATCGCGGTTCCGCGGTTGTTGTAAGCATCTTGCAATTCGCCAAACAAGCGTTCTTTCATTGTATTTTCGGAACGACCGCGAGCAGCGCCGATCACCCAGCGAATCGCCAAAGCTTGTTGACGATCGGGACGAACTTCAGTCGGAACCTGATACGTTGCACCGCCGACACGACGAGAACGAACTTCGACCAACGGCTTCACGTTGTTCAAAGCATCTTTAAAAACTTCCAAAGCCGGTTTTTTAATTTTATCTTCCAGCTCAGCCATAGCCCCATACAAAATCTCTTCGGCAACGCTCTTTTTACCATCATACATAAGGCTATTCATAAATTTAGCGACAACGACGTCATTATACTTTGCGTCCGGAGTCACTTCGCGTTTAGTTGCAGCATGTCTACGTGACATTTCATTTTCTCCTTACTTATTTAGGCCGTTTAGCACCGTACAGAGAACGGGCTTGTTTACGTTTGGCAACGCCTTGAGTATCCAGCGTACCGCGAATGATATGGTAACGAACACCAGGCAAGTCCTTTACACGACCGCCGCGAATCATTACAACCGAGTGTTCCTGAAGGTTGTGACCTTCACCGGGAATATAGCTCGTTACTTCGAAACCGTTAGTTAAACGTACACGAGCAACTTTACGCAAAGCCGAGTTTGGCTTTTTCGGTGTTGTCGTATACACACGCGTACAAACCCCGCGTTTTTGAGGGCATGCATTCAAAGCAGGCACTTTATTCCGCTTGCTTTGTTGTTTCCGTGATTTACGGACCAATTGGTTAATTGTAGGCATTATTTTTTCCTTTTATTCTACCTATTACAAAAAATCTTTCATCGACCCCTTTCGGGCAGACAAAAGCGCTCTAAACCTTTCAATAAGCAAGGAATTCCTTGTCTTTTATCGAAAGCCCTAACGCTCGGCAAAGGATCCATTTCGGACACAAAACCGCTTTTAAGGCTCAATTATTAAACCACATTTTTGCCCTTAAGTCAAGCACTTTTTATACTATTTTATCCCAAAAAAAATTAAAACGAGGGCTCAGCCCCAAAAGCTCTGTTTTATTTTTTATTGGCAATCCATTTTAGATATAAAAACGAGAGGGGACGGTGGAAGTCCCCTCTCTGATTATTAGAGGAAAGGCAGGAAAAGCTTTCCTCAAGTACCGATACTATCGCTAGAAATAAATAATATCGGCATTTCGGGACGTGGGATAAGAGATAAACCCCGCCCCGAAGGAGATATCATTAAACCTAATAATATCCACTGACTGTTTGCTCCGGCTGGTATCCGCCACTAACCGAGGATTCCGGTTGTGATGATTCAGGAATAACAGCACACCGATCATCGTCACAGCAAACAGATCCGTTCCACTGCCCGCCACATGCCTCACACGTTTCTTGTGTGTTTAAAGCGAGTGATGCTATATTCTTTGGACACAGATTACAATAACACTGGCCCCACTCATTACATCTTTTAAACCGCTTATCTGAACCGGTGCAAGCTTCTGAACATGAACTATTTTCACCAATTTCAATCGAACTTATCGTGCTACACGAGTAGCAAGCACCGGAATAAGACTGAAAACTATTTTCTGTAGAACATTGTATCGTTTTTTCTTTTTTTCGACACAAAGCATAGCCATAATCTCCCCTTTCTAATGTACGCGAATCAGATTTATCTGAGTTTCCATTACAGATGGATTCACACCCTCCGCCCGATTGATCAACAAATACTACCTGATCCGTACCACATGAATAGCACTTACCGGTCACATCCCAAAATTCATTCTCTTTACACTTTTCTTGACTACATCCCATATCAATATCGGGGATAGATCCGTCGGGACAAAGATCCAGAGAACAATGACCATTTTCCCAGCGCCTTAATGCAATCCCATTTTGCCCATTACATTTCAAACACTCACTTTGATTAGCCTCTATATCCCCTATTGTATTACACGAATAACATACACCATCGTACGAATCTCTGAAAAAGCCTGCTTTACATTTCTGCACACAACGTCCTCCAATAATTTCTCGATTGGAGCAAACCGTTGTGCAAGTATTTGTATCAACCCAAAATGAAGCTGTCATATCTGGCATCATATCGTCACACGTGTAACATTTAAAAGGCCATGGATTTGAACTACAAATTACATTATTCTCCGGAGCGGTTGGATCAAATTCTTCGGGTGGATTTCCTTCTCCGCCATCTCCACCGTCTCCGCCACCAACAGAACCACTTGCTAAATCATTCGCAAACGCAAATAACACATCATTCGTTTCGGCTGTGCAATCTACATCGTCGGCGACAACAACGCCACCGACTAACTCCTCTATTACCATCGGCAATGGTGAATCTATCACTTGATTACAAACACCCTGCTCGATTCCTTTGACCGTAATCGTAAATTGTCCGGCATTCCCGTTATAGTTATCTGCCGTTTCTATCGCATATCCCTGCACCGTATTAACACCATACTCCGATAAGTTAATTGAATGTCCCAATAACCGTTGTTGACTGGCGGTAACGGCACGCTTCCGAACTTCGTTCAGAATCTCATTCGCATTATACTTATCCATCGCATACCGATAGCCCGCTATCCCCCCGATTGCCAAGACACCCATAATCGCCAGAGTCCCCAGCATTTCCACCATACTGCGTCCTCTTTCGTTTTCTATCTCATTAGCTTTTGTTCTAGATACTTCTTTTTCTAGCATTTTTTACTCCTCTAATAATCGTCCTTTTTAA
>CASEYR010000016.1 GCA_949292205.1 uncultured Alphaproteobacteria bacterium | reverse complement strand
TCCACAAAGATATTGGGACGCGAATAATAGTTGTCACTACTGTAAAGGAACAGTGAGTGCAGATGGTAAAAAGTGTAACTGGGATTGTCCGAAGGGGCAACTAGGGGCTGGTTCAAAATGTTATTTTTGTGATGATCCTACGGTTCATCTGAGACCAAGTAATGCAGAAACATGCCGTCAATGTAAAGGGATCCGTTTTTATGATGGGCAGGGTACGTGTACCAGATGTGATGTTGAAGATGTTATTCGTTGGTCGGTATTGAAGGAAGATTGTTTATCTTGTCCGCAAAGATATTGGAGTGGCGGACAGTGCTTTTTATGTCCTGAAAAAGACAGCGCCGAATGGCAGAAGTTGACGGAAGAACAAAAACAACAATGCACTTCGGTATAATCATGTTAAAAGAGTGTTTCTAAAAATCAGCAGAGCAGAACGGTTTTATCCATTCTGCTCTGCTTCCCCCTTTTCGTTCATAAGTCCTTTTCCCCCATGCGAGCTTATGAACAAGATTAATATATACACCAATTAGGTGTGTTGTCAATAACTTTTTTGTTGAAATCGATATTTGGCATCAAATTGATTCTGATTATCATTCCAAATAAATCGGTATTAGAATTTTTCTATATCTTCCGGTAAAATAGACATATTCCAGTCATATGAAATTTCACCATCATCATCGTTTTTGTAAATAACTCCGATAAACTCTTTTCCGACATAAACCTCGGACGGAGCCTCTTTCCCTTGTCCCGGTTGCACGTTAATTTCGGGATTCCAGAACAGCTGTTGCAAATACGTTTTAATCTTTTCATTTTCTTCGGGTGTTAATATCATAAATATCTCCTTTCTTTTTGTGTTGTTTTCTGTTACTATACCGAAACCATGATTCAGTTACAAGAAAAAAACACGTGTCCGGATAAAATATCTATTGCTCCGATGTTGGATTGGACAGATAGACATTTTCGGTATTTTTTACGCCTTATTTGTCGGAAGCCCATGTTCTATACGGAAATGATTGCTTGTCCGGCTTTGATTCTGGGGGATCGTCATAAATTATTGGATTATCATCCGACCGAGAATCCTTTAATCTTACAGGTTGGCGGTTCGGATCCTAAAATGATGGCTCTTTGCGCTCAGATGGCTGAAGAATACGGCTATCAGGGTATTAACATCAATGCCGGTTGTCCTTCTTCGCGTGTGCAGGCAGGGCGATTTGGTGCTATCTTAATGAAGACTCCGGAGGTTGTTGCCGATTGTGTTGCTGAAATGCAAGCAAGGGTTCGGATACCCGTTACGGTTAAAACACGAATCTCTATGTCTGATGTCGGCGGTGATGGATTTGAACACTTGTTTCATTTTACCGAATTAGTTGTTCAAGCCGGTTGTCATCACTTAATCGTGCATGCTCGGCAAGCAAAGCTGAATCTGTCTCCGAAAGATAATCGTCAGAGATTGCCTTTGAACTATGATGTTGTCTATCGCTTGAAAAAAAGTTTTCCCGATGTATTTATAACGATTAACGGAAATATCCTCTCTTTAGATGCTGCCGAAGATCATTTGAGTCATGTTGACGGAGCTATGATAGGGCGATGGGCTTATGGAAATCCTTATGCTTTAGCCGATGTGGATAGGCGCTTTTTCGGAGATAATCATCCGATATTGTCTCGCAAGCAGATCTTAGAGGCTTTTTTACCTTATTTGGAACAAAACGCCGACTATATGAGTATTATCGGGACTCATCTGCTGGGATTATTTCATGGACAGCCGAATGCTAAAGCATATAAGCAAGTCATAACCAGCAGAGATTTATCAGTCATACGTCAATTTATCAAAGATCTAAATGATGACTAAAGAGTTGGATTTTCTTGGTTCGTTTGAATAATGCGTCTGGCACGACGTTGGAACGCTTTTTTACGTGTCGGCTTGGCATCCGGATTGATAATCCCCATAGATAAAATCGTCTTTAACGCATCATCTACTCTGATATTCAGTGGAATAACATCTTTTTTGGGCATGTATATCAAAAAACCAGAAGTCGGGTTCGGGGTCGTCGGAACATAGACACTGACTAAAGCTTCGTCTACTTTATTTTGAATCCCTTTATAAACAGGCCCTGTCAGAAAAGCAATTGTCCAAAGCCCTTTGCGAGGATATTCAATCAAAACCGGTTGTCTGAACGCCGTGTTTTTACCCGATCCGAGTAATGTTTCAAATATCTTTCGGAAGGCGTTGTATATACCCGAGATAATCGGCATATGCTCAATCAGACGTTGTCCGAGGAGCATAAATGTTCGGCCGACAAAGTTGGCGGTTAACATTCCGACAAGAATTAAGAAAATTAAAAGAAGAACAACACCAAGCCCCGGAAGACCATAGGGCAGGTAAGTTCCCGGATTAAAACGTTCGGGAATCAATGCTGTTACATTGGTGTCAATATAGCTGAATAATTGAACGGCAAGATAAAAAGTAATGGCAATCGGTGCCGTTACTAAAATCCCCGTAAATAGATACGTTTTTAGGGGATGTGTGTTGTTTGCTTTCCGTTTTTTCATCTATATATTCTCCTTTTGTGACAACTTACGGTAAAATAATTTACTTGAAATGTCCAGTGAAAAAAGATAAAGACAGAAAAAGAAAGAACTGTTTTGTTTTTCCGCTTGACAACCGAGAAAAAATCATGTATAACCATAACCCTATTTTGTATCAGTAAAGGATAAAAACATGTTTGCAGTAATTAAAACGGGCGGAAAACAATACAAAGTTCAAAAAGATTCCGTCATTATCGTTGAAAAGTTGGCTGGTGAAGCGGGAACGAAAGTTTCTTTTGACCAAGTTTTAATGGCTGGTGATAAAGTGGGGACTCCGGTTGTTGAGGGTGCCACTGTTGCCGGTGAAATCGTAAAACAAACACGCGGTGAAAAGGTTATCATTTTCAAAAAAATCCGTCGTCACGGCTATAAACGGAAACAAGGTCATAAGCAAGATTTGACAATCGTCAAAATCACTGACATTAAGGCCTAAGTTTAGGGTAAAGGAGAAATAAAATGGCACATAAAAAAGCAGGCGGTAGTACCAGAAACGGACGCGACTCGGAAGGTCGGCGTTTAGGCTTAAAGAAATCCGGTGGTCAATCCGTTATCGCAGGTAACATCATCGTTCGTCAACGCGGTACGGTTTACTGCGCCGGTGACAATGTCGGTATGGGTAAAGATCATACACTGTTTGCCACAACAGATGGTGTTGTTGAATTTAAACGTAGCAAAAACGATAAGGTTTTTGTTTCTGTTGTTACGGCTCAGTAATTATTTTACACGTAATTCAAAAGCCCTCTTTTTATCAGAGGGCTTTTTGTTTAACTTGACCTCATTCCATTTTTCAGCTACAAATTAAAGAGCAAGGAGAATATAATGAAATTTTTAGATGAAGCCAAAATTTTTATCAAGGCGGGTGACGGTGGTAACGGTGCTTGCTCTTTTCGTCACGAGAAATTTATTGAATTCGGTGGTCCGGACGGCGGTAACGGTGGTAAAGGCGGAGATGTTGTTTTTGAGGCCGTTCAAAATCTGAATACTCTGATTGATTTTCGGTATCAACAACACTTTAAAGCACAACGTGGCACAAATGGTATGGGACGCTGTAAAACAGGCCCTTCGGGAGATGACTTGGTTATCAAAGTGCCTGTCGGGACGGAAATCGTGGCAGATGATCGCGAAACGGTTTTGGCAGATTTGATGCATCCGGGGGATCGCTTTATTGCAGCTCGCGGTGGGTTGGGCGGACGAGGTAACGACTCTTTTAAAAGCTCAACAAATCAGGCACCTGAGCGAGCCGATCCGGGTGAACCCGGTGAAGAGCTTTGGGTTTGGCTTCGACTAAAGTTAATCGCAGATATCGGACTGGTCGGAATGCCGAATGCCGGAAAATCAACTCTTTTGACAGCATTGACGCGGGCTCGTCCCAAAATCGCCGACTATCCTTTTACGACGCTACATCCGAATTTAGGTGTTGCTACAATTGATGGGCGAGAAATTTTATTGGCTGATATTCCGGGGTTGATTGAGGGAGCCTCGGAGGGAACGGGTCTGGGGACGCACTTTTTAAAACATGTTGAGAGATGCTCGGTCTTAATTCATTTAATTGATGGAACAAGTGAAGATGTAGCAGATTCTTATCGGATTATTCGGCATGAATTGGAGCAATACAGTCCTAAATTGGCAACAAAACAAGAAATTGTTGCCTTAAATAAAACAGATGCTTTGACACCGGAGGAAATTCGGGAAAAACAAGAGCAATTGGAAAAAGTCGTCGGCTCACCTGTTTTTGCAATTTCGGGCGTTGCTCATCAAGGTTTGACAGACTTGTTGCGTCGAGCTATTTCTTTTATTCCTGTGAAAGGGGAAACATTAAATGACACTTTTGAAGAAAAAAACGAACTCTAAAAAGATGAAAACAGAACAACAAAATCCAACGCAGTCTTTGTTGGGCTTTGTTGTTGCCAAGTTGGATTCCGGTAAGGCTGATAAGATAACCGTCCTTGATTTAAAGGGAAAATCAACTTTGGCGGATTATATGGTCATTGCTTCAGGAACGTCGTCTCGGCATGTGCTGGCATTGGTTCATAATTTGGCAGAGGATTTAAAAAAGAAAGGAATTAAGTCCATGAGCGATGGTGAATCCGGAGATGGAACTTGGGTCGTTCTGGATTTAGGTGATATTATCGTTCATATTTTTAATCCCGAGGCGCGAAATCATTACGCTTTGGAAGAAATATGGGCTTCATAAAATAATTTTTATATTTTCAACTTTTACGTGTTGCTTCATATGATTTTTTGGTGTATATAAATATTATCCGTTGTTTTTTGGGAGATGAGAAGAACGGACTACAAGAGAAGCAGAGCAGAAAATTGGGGGGACATTTTCTGCTCTGTTGATGTATGGTCTTGATGTTATTGCAAACAGAAGAAGGGTTTTAAAAGCTACTTAAATGTTTCTTGTTCCAGTTGGATGTTGAGTGCTTTTAAAGCTTCATCAATCGGAACAAACAGAGAAAAGTTACTTTCTTGAGCGTTGGTTGATAAGGTTGTCGCAATACCGATAACGTTACCATTCTCATCTGTTAAGGGACCTCCGCTAAATCCAGGAGCTGTGTTAATACTGGCTTGGATATAGCTCATCCCGTTATGAACCATATACCGATGCGCACTGATAATGCCTTTCGTGATGGTGGCTCGATACGAATTGGAAAAGGGTGTTCCGATAGCGTAGACTATTTCTGCTAAACTACTCCAATTTGATGTGGAAATCGGAAGAGATTTGTTGTCTTTAATGTCTGCTTTTATTAAGGCGACATCGCGTCTTTCATCTCGACGCAGGACGCGTGCCTGATATTTTGTCCCGTTGACATCCATGATTTGAACAATATCGGCATCTCCGACAACACCTGCCGTTGTTAGGGCGTATCCTTCATTGTTTAAAAAGAATCCGGATCCAAGCGATGTTTTTTCAGCACGAACCGATATAATCCCTTTCCGAATAAAAGCGTATTGATTTTGAATTGGCTTATGATATGGTTTGCTCCATGTTGTTAATTTTAGGGGCTCGTATATTGTCTCCGGAATTAGCTCGACCGGATCCATCGTTGTCATGATTTGATAAAACCACTTGCTTCGTCCCAGATTTTCGGCAGCATCTTGAATTGCATTCATTAAAAGAGCTTTTTCTCCGGCTTGAAGAGGCTCATCAACCGCCCCGTAACCTTTGGTTACAAAAGAACCTAGAATTTTTTCTCGGATAGTATCAAAGACCTCCCATTCAATCGTAACAACCCCATTCCCACCGGAGCGTTCTAAAAATGAACCAATCATGGGTGAATGAATATAGCACATGTTCATTTTCATATCGATAATCCGCATAGATAGTAATAGCTCTGCAGATGGTTTCTTTAACTGATCTTTGAAGAAAGAGCGACGTCGCTGTTTAACGTCGTATCCTAATTTTGCTAAAGCACGTTCAACATACGTTCCGCCCTCGTCCGGCCATTCTTCTTTAAAGATGTTTTCGTCTTCATCCCAATATCCCAATGAGCGAGAAAAACGGAAAGAAGATCCTGTATTACAGATGAAGAAACCGACATTGACATTTGGCACTGACCAATGCCAATATGGATAAGCGACATATAAGTCTCCTCGTCTTAAATCAAAAATACCACCGGCAAAGGCAATTCGTCTCTGTTCAATTTCGGGAGAAACGCGATCAATATCGCTTGGATAAGTTGGTTTGGGTAAATCCAACGCCGTTTGACATCCTGTTAATAACAGAGAAAAACCAATACAAAAAATAAAAAAAGACTTCATACTTTATTCTAACACACCATAATATGGTATGTTATTTACATTTTGCCAAAAAGTCAAGGTAAAAAAATGCCGAAAAAAGCTGGACAGTCTTTATTGAAAGGTGTATAAAAAAAGTATCTGTTTTATTTTTAACGAAAGGATGTTGAAATGGCAAAAACAAAAATGTTGGACGGTAATGAGGCAGCCGCTTTGGTTGCTCATAAATTGAATGAAGTTTCGATTATTTATCCGATTACACCGTCGTCTCCGATGGGAGAGTGGTCAGATACATGGTCAGCGGCCGGAATCCCTAATATCTGGGGAAAAGTGCCCGAGGTCTTGGAAATGCAATCCGAGGCCGGTGCTATCGGTGCCGTTCACGGCTCTTTGCAAGCAGGGTCTATGACAACAACCTATACAGCTTCGCAAGGGTTGTTGTTGATGATTCCAAACTTGTTTAAAATTGCCGGAGAATTAACGCCTTTCGTTATGCATGTGGCGGCACGTACAATCGCCGGACATGCTTTGTCTATTTTCGGAGATCACTCGGATGTTATGGCTTGTCGGCAGACGGGATTTGCAATGCTGGCTTCTAACTCTGTTCAAGAGGCTCATGATTTTGCTGCAATTGCTCAGATGTCAACGTTCTTGTCCCGTATTCCCTTCATGCATTTCTTTGACGGATTTCGCACCTCTCATGAAATTAACAAAATTAACTTGATGAGCGATGATGACTTAAAGACCTTGATGGCCGATATTCCGACAGACTTTATCGCAAAGCATGCATTAAAGCCGGAGGATCCGAAAATTCGTGGAACGGCTCAGAATCCGGATATTTTCTTCCAAACAAAAGAGGCTGCAAACAAATACTATGCGGCGACTCCGGCTATCGTTGAACAGTGTATGCGTCGATTCGAAGAAGTTGTCGGACGATCCTATCACATCGTGGATTATATGGGCGCAGCAGATGCAGAACATGTCGTTGTTGCGATGGGTTCCGGTGTTGAAACATTGATTGAAACGGCAAAAGTTCTGAATGAACGGGGTGGAAAATACGGTGTTTTGGCGATTCGTTTGTATCGTCCGTTCCCGAAAGAGGCTTTCTTGAAGGCTCTGCCGGCAACGGCTAAATATATTACGGTTTTGGATCGAACAAAAGAATCCGGCTCGGTCGGGGAACCGTTGTATCTGGATGTTGTGTCAACTTTGGCTGAAGGTGTTGCCTCTGGCTCTTGCAACGCAATGCCGAAAGTGTTGGGCGGACGTTATGGATTGTCTTCTAAAGAGTTTAATCCGGCAATGGCTAAAGCCGTATTTGAAAATACAACGAAAAATCATTTTACGGTTGGTATTGATGATGATGTTACACATACATCTCTGTCTTATGATGAATCGTTTGATATTGAAACAGATGATGTGACGCGGTGTGTGTTTGTCGGATTGGGATCTGACGGAACGGTCGGTGCTAATAAAAACTCAATTAAAATTATTGCCGACGGAGATGATTATTATGGACAAGCTTATTTTGTGTATGACTCTAAAAAATCAGGTGGTATGACAACCTCTCACCTGCGGTTTTCAAAGCATCCGATTAAGGCTCCGTATCTGATTCAACAGGCCGGATTCGTCGCTTGCCATCATGCACCGTTCTTGTTTAAAACCGATATTTTGACATTTGCTGCCCCCGGTGCCGTTTTCTTACTGAATACGCAAGAGCCGGCAGATAAGGTTTGGGATAGCTTGCCTCAAGAGGTTCAACAAGAAATTGTTGATAAGAAAATTCGTTTTTATGCCATTGATGCTGTTTCGGTTGCCGAAAAAACCGGTATGGGACGGCGAATCAATACAATTATGCAAACATGCTTTTTTGCTATTTCAGGTGTCTTGCCGAAAGAGGAGGCTATTGCAAAAATTAAGGCTGCGATTCAAAAAACATATGCTCGTAAGGGACAAGATGTGGTGGATGCCAATATGAAAGCAGTTGATGCAACCCTAGAACACTTAAATGAAATTCCGGTCGGGGTCGTGCAATCAAAGCATCATCGTCAGGCCGGTGTTCCGTCTTTTGCGCCGGATATGATTCGGAAAGTAACCGGCCCGATTATTGAAGGGCGTGGTGATAAATTGCCGGTGAGTGCTTTTGAGGAAACGGTTGACGGGACTTGGCCAACCGATACGGCAAAGTATGAAAAACGTCGTATCGCAACGGAAATACCGGAATGGGATCCCTCTTTGTGCATTCAGTGCGGCAAGTGCGTTTCCGTTTGTCCGCATGCGGCTATTCGTGCGAAAGTTTTTGAGGGCGAAAAATTGGCTGAAGCTCCCGCCGGATTCCGTTCTGCCGATTATAAGGCTAAAGATTTTGCCGGTAAAAAATGGGTTATTCAAGTTGCTCCTGAAGATTGTACGGGATGTTCGTTATGTACGCAGGTTTGCCCAGGAAAGTCCAGAACTGAACCCGTGAAAAAGGCTTTGACAATGACGCCGATTGAAAAAAATCTGGATGTTGAAATTGACAACTTTAAGTTCTTTATGGGATTGCCGGATGCAGACAGAACTTTGCTGAATCCAAAGCAAATTAAATCTGTGGCTTTGATGCGTCCGTTGTTTGAATTTTCGGGGGCTTGCGCCGGTTGTGGTGAAACGCCTTATGTCAAAATGATGACGCAACTTTTCGGAGATCGGTTGATTGTTGCTAATGCTACCGGATGCTCTTCTATCTATAGCGGAAACTTGCCCACAACACCTTATGCTAAAAATGCAGAAGGACGTGGACCGGCTTGGGCTAACTCTTTGTTTGAAGATAATGCCGAATTCGGTTTGGGTATTCGAACATCGATTGATTCTAAGACAGCTTTTGCTTTGCAATTGTTGTCTGAAATGAGTGTCGATATCGGTGAAGAGTTAGTTACCGCTTTGGCGACCGCTGATCAATCCACAGAGCAGGGGATTACGGAACAGCGGATGCGTGTTGAGTTGTTAAAACAAAAGCTGTCCGACTTGAAGACGCCAAAGGCTCAGTTGTTAGCTGATAATGCTGATTATCTGGTTAAGAAATCCGTTTGGATTTTAGGCGGAGATGGTTGGGCATATGATATTGGTTATGGTGGATTAGACCATGTTCTGTACTCCGGTAAAAATGTCAATATCTTGGTTATGGATACTGAAGTCTACTCGAATACGGGCGGTCAACGGTCGAAAGCGACACCTATCGGAGCCAGTGCTAAATTTGCCGTTTCCGGAAGTGCTTTGCCGCGTAAGGATTTGGCGATGATTGCCGCTTCTTCGGGAAGTGTTTATGTCGCGACAATTTCTTTGGGTGCTAAAGATATGCATGCATTGCAGGCAATGAACGAGGCCGAATCATTTAACGGACCGTCGTTAATTATTGCATACAGTCATTGTATCTCGCATGGTTATGATATCGGGAAACAAGGACTGGAGCACCAAAAAATGGCGGTTGAAACCGGTTTGTGGCCATTGTTCCGCTTTGACCCACGGCGTAAGGAACAGGGCTTGAATCCATTCCAGTTGGATAGTAAACCGACTAAACCCGTTGCTGATTTTATGGCTAATGAAACTCGGTTTAAATTTGTTCGTCAACAGAACGCAGAGCATTATGACGAGTTAGTTCAGATGGCTCAGAAGCAGATTGATGAAAGATTTAAGCTATATGAGAAAATGGCTAAAAATGACGAGATAATATCCAAATAAAAACAGAAAAAATTACCGATGATAATAATTTTATCGGTAATTTTTTTACCATATCTGTTGGTGGGCTTTTGTAAGATATAAAAAAAACAGGAGATTTTCTCCTGTTTTTTTATATCAAAAGAAACTTTATTTCTTTTTTTGAGAAGCTTTAACAACTTCATCCAATTTTTCACCGAACAAGGCACCCGGATTGATTTTTCCATCAACAATCAACATCGGAACACCGTTGATTTTCAATCTCTCTATAAATTCACGATTCGCTACCAGCTTATCGTTAATTTCTTTTCCTTTGGCATCGGCTGTTAATTTCTTTGTATCTAATTTCAGCTTTTTACCCATTTCAATTAAAGCAGCTTCGTCTACTCGGCCTTTTGCTTCACTGACGGCATCATGCATTTCTGCATATTTACCTTGTTTCCCTGCTGCTAAAACATAGCGAGCAATAATTTCACTGGACTCACCAAAGATTGGAGTGTCAATCGGAATCCAACGAATGTTAGCACCTTCTTTTGATTTAACGACCTCTGACAACGCCGTATTCGTCCGTTTGCAATAACCGCAGTTATAATCAAAGAATTCAATAATGACGAACTTGCCATTCGGATTACCTAAAGAATAATTCGTTTTATCATTGACGATTTTTTCAACTAAATCAGCCGGAGCGGGTTGAGCTGGTTTTTGTTTGACTTGTTGTTGTTTGTAGTAAGCATCAACCGAATCAATTAAAACCTTTGGATTGTTCATGATGAACTCACGGAATCCGGCTTCGTTCATTTGGGCGCCAGCCATCGGACGACGATCATTCCGAGAGCCACGTTTTGCAAATGGGCAGTCCGGAGATGTCATAACGATAGAAGCAGCAATGATGGCTGCTGAAACCAGCATCGTTCCGCATTTCAATAGTGTTTTCTTTTTTTCACAACCGCAAGAGCAGTGTTCACCACAAGAACAGCTATCTCCGCAAGAACAAACAGTTTCTTTTTTTTCAACGACAGGAGTCGTTTTTACTTTTGTTTTTTTCATCTTTTTCTCCTCAAAAAAAAACATACTAGAATAGACTGTTCCTTTATAAACAATTGATCGTGAAATTGCAACAAAAAAATAAAAAAAAAGACCTGATTTTTAATCAGGCCTTTTCATGTGTTATTAAAACAGATATTGAATGCCAAGACTAAACATATTTGCATCGGAAGAATACTTGATGTTTGGCGTTGGCTGACGAGTATCTCCGCCTTCGGCACGTCCGCCATGGATGAAAATGTGTGTATAGCCGGCATCAATCTGAATATTTTTATAAGCATAAGACAATCCGACAGATGTCCAAACACGACGACCGTCCGGAATACGAACTGTTCTGTATTCGGGTGACTTAATAACTGTTTCATCGTAGGCAGCGCCTAAACGAACCGTCCATGTTTTATTAACCTTATAGTCAGCACCTATGGCATAAAACCATGTGTTTTTCCAATTTTCATTTGTGCTTGAAATTGTTGTTCCGCTTGGCAACGTTGTGTCGCCAACTCCCGGAACGACAGTCTTAAATGGTTCATCGGCAATAATATCTAAGCTGTCAAAACGGCTCCACCGTGTCCAACGAGCACTGGCCGATAACGTCAATTTGTCCGTCATATCATAAGCGCCCGAGAATAAAACTGTTTCCGGAGTCTCAATTTTTGCGGAAATATCATAATTTCCATTATATCCCAAAGCAGTCGGATAACCACTCATTTTAATTTTTCCTTTTAAGTGATGACTGACTTTTGATCGGTAAGAAACGCCTAAACGAATCGTTTCAATCGGCTTGACGGTTACACCCAGTGTATATCCGACACCCCAGTCATCGCCTTTTAGGTTTTGAGCAACGCCTTGAGAAGAACTGGTAATACGAGCTTTTGCATGTTGAAAGTTAACGGAAGCACCGACAGAAATCATATCATGAAGCTGATAGGCAATTGCAGGGCTGACGTTGATGCTTGTAATTTGGGATAATCCACCATGCGATTCGGCAAACCAGCCGTTATCATAATCGGTGGCCAATCCAAAAGGAACATAAACCCCTAAACCGACGGTAGCCCGATCATTTAACTTATATTGAGCAAAACCATTCGGCAACACACGTGTAATACGCGTGTGTCCGTCATCGGAAACACCGTACCCGTTATCTCCCTTGTAATCTGCATGGATTGAAACCATAGAAGCACCGGTTTGTAAACCGCTGGTTGTGTTTAAAGACATACCGGCAGGGTTAAACCCGATTGATGAAAAATCATCTCCGACAACACCGGAACCGGCAAAAGCACGTCCCATACCTGTGGCAGAATATTCATTTAACTGATAACCGGCAGCTTGAGCAACACCGGTGGAAAATAAAACAACAACCGCCAAAGCGGAAGTGCCTAAAATATGTTTCATAAGAACTCCTTGCATTAAAATTAAATACGGTATCTCTTTATAAAAAAAGAAAAAGAAAAACAAGAAAATATCATTTTATGTCATCATTTGTCATATTAGTGTATTCTCTTTGTCACATTAGTGTCACAAAAAGAGTTCTTGTCGAAAATGTAAAAAAGGTGTATAACCGCTCTTACAAACAGGTTATGTGAAAGGATATACATGGTTTATTTACTTTTGGCAGTTGGACTGCTCTTTTTAATTTATGGGGGAGATTTATTAGTACGTGGCGCCGTTCAATTAGCTCGCAGAATTGGAGTTTCTCCATTGTTAATCGGATTAACGTTGGTGGGATTTGGAACATCGACACCCGAGTTAGTCACCAGTCTGATTGCTGTTTTTAAACAATCCGAAGGTATCGCCGTTGGTAACGTCGTTGGAAGTAACATAGCCAATATCCTTTTGGTATTAGGGGCCGCCGCTGTTATTTCTCCGGTTCAAGTCGACACAAAATCTTTCAAGCGAGACTCTGTTTTCTTAATTATCTCAACATTGGGTATTTTAATAGCTCTTGCATTTGGTCAGATTTCATTTATCTTGGGAAGTATCTTAACGGGATTACTGATTGTTTATGTTGTCTATTCTTATATCTCAGATAAAAAGAACCAAAAAGCCATTAAAAATCAAGAGGCTGAGTTGGCAGAATTAACAAATTCAACCGAGATAAAAGGCTCTTTCTGGATTCCTTTAGCAAAAACATTTATTGGAATCGCCTTAACGCTGGGTGGCGCTAAATTACTGGTGGATAATGCCATTATTTTAGCACGCACTTGGGGCATTTCAGAGGCTGTTATTGGATTAACCTTAGTTGCCGTCGGAACTTCTCTGCCGGAGTTAGCGACATCCGTTATGTCAGCCATTCGTCACCAAGATGATGTCGCTTTCGGCAATGTTGTCGGAAGTAATATCTACAATGCCTTATTTATCTTAGGTATCACAGCTATTTTTATGCCCATCCTGATTCCTCAAACGATGAGTAAGGATATTTGGATAATGACTGCCGTAACCGCTGCATTAATCGGTATTGCTTTTTGGAAAAAACAATTTTCCAGAAGCATCGGAGTCCTCTTTTTATTGGTTTATACCTTATACACTTATACACTGTTTGCGGGGTAAAATATGAAGACGGTTGCTGTCGGCCTCAGCGGAGGTGTGGATTCAACTTTAACGGCGCTCTTGTTAAAAGAGCAAGGGTATCGTGTTATCGGATTATCCATGTCCATCTACAATAAAGATATTCCAAATATGAAGTTGTCCGGAAAATCGTGCTATGGTCCGACAGAAAAACAAGATATTAAAGACATTCAAAAATGGGCAACGGCTCAAGGTATTGAATCGCATATTATAGATTTATCCGAGCCGTATAAAAAAACAATCCTATCCTACTTTAGGGAAACATATTTATCGGGTAAAACCCCCAACCCCTGTATTATGTGTAATGCGGCCATGAAGTTTGGTCTTTTGGTTGAAACCGCTCGAACAAACGGTATTTCTTTTGATTATTTTGCAACAGGACACTATGCTCGTATTGAAGAACACAAAGGACGTTTTCTCTTAAAAAAGGGAATCGATCAGCATAAAGACCAAAGCTACTTCTTATATCGATTATCTCAAGAACAGCTTTCCCATACGCTATTTCCGCTTGGAAATTACACAAAAGAGCAAGTACGTCAAATGGCTCGGGACAGAGGGCTTCTTGTTGCCGAAAAAGCAGACAGTCAAGATTTTTATGGTGGGGATTATACGGATTTATTGCAACAAGAGCCTCGCTCCGGAGATATTATCCTAAAAAATGGACATATTCTGGGGAAGCATCAAGGTTTTTGGAATTATACAATCGGACAACGTAAAGGACTAGGCGTTTCTTACTCTGAACCGTTATTTGTAATAGATATTGATGCCGTTCATAATCAAGTTATTGTTGGAACCGCTTCTGAAACATTCAAAACAGATTGTTTTGTTGATAATATTGTTTGGGGTAAATTGATTGAGTTACCAAATCAACCTGTTTCCGTAGACGTAAAATATCGATCGGCCGGTAAAACAGTTCCGGCAACTATCTGTCTTGAAGACAAACAAATCCACATCATATTTAATGAACCTCAAAAGGCTTTGACCCGAGGACAATCAGCTGTTTTTTACCAAGGTGATACGGTCATCGGCGGGGGCATCATACGTTAATTGTTTGTGGTCTTGCAGAAAATTACTTACTACTTGTATTTATGAAGTCTATGTCAAAGGACTCGTTTGTATCCGCCATAAAGAGTCGGGATACGGGAACATTTAATGCTTGTGCAACCATAATGTAGTGACGTATGCAACAACTTAATCCGTTTTTTTCCAAACGAATGATGGCAATCAAAGGCAACCGAGTTTTTTTTGCTAGATCATCAATGGTCATGTGGTTATTTAATCTTAGACGACGAACAACTTTACCCGGTTGTATCTGAGTTTCTTTGGGGCGAGCTTTGATTTTTGGTGTGTCTGACATAATTAGTCCTTGTTTTTTTTATGATATTATTTGTTTGCTATATTTATAGCCAATCAGCTTGTTGTTGAGTCATACGATAGTATATAAAAAAATATGGTATATCACCATAAAATAGAAATAGGATTTATAAGGAAAATCTTATGTAAAATTATATTATTATTTAATATCTTTAGAAAGATAAATCATATTTTATATGATATGGTATTTTTTTATTTTATTATTTTGTTTGAGTTAGTTATAAAATAAAACTTGATTTTTTTCAGAAAATGGAATATCATTCGTTCAGTTTTTAATTATACTTGAAAGGAATAAAAAATGGCTCGTGT
This sequence comes from uncultured Alphaproteobacteria bacterium, assembly GCA_949292205.1. Lineage (GTDB taxonomy): Bacteria > Pseudomonadota > Alphaproteobacteria > CAAHEQ01 > UBA3637 > CALXZG01. The sequence goes on along the minus strand of CASEYR010000016.1, from coordinate 2,318 downwards.
AACCGTAGAAGATTGTGTAAAAAAAGTTCCCAATCGTTTTGATTTGATTTTGTTGGCTGCAGGACGGGCAAAAGCCTTATTTTCAAATGCTAAGTTAACCGTTGATCGCGATAATGATAAAAATACGGTTGTGGCTTTACGGGAAATTGAGGAGGATACTCTGGATTTGCAAGAGTTGCGTAATAGTGTTATTGCCTCGATGCAGAAGTATGCAAGACCTCAGGAGGGAATTGCTGAGGCTGCTGAAATTAAAGAGGTTGAAGCTGAAATCAGCGGTGAGGCTTCTTTGTATGCAGACTCTGAATTCGTTGAATCAGACGCCTTCCAAGTTGTTGACGACGTCACAGAGGCTTAGACATTTGCCGAATTCTTTTTAGAGGGAGGGATATATGGCTTTTATGCGTCAATACGAGCTGGTCGAGCGTGTAAAGTCATATGACCCAAACGCTGATGAAGAGGCATTAAATCGCGCCTATATTTTTGCGATGAAGATGCATAGTGGTCAGAAAAGAGAATCCGGAGAGCCTTACTTTTCTCATCCGATTGCGGTAGCCAGTATTTTAACGGAATACAAATTGGATGCCGCAACGATCATTACAGCGTTACTTCATGACACAGTAGAAGACACGCCGGCATCGTATGCTGACATAAAAGAGTTGTTTGGAGAAGATGTTGCTAATTTAGTTGAAGGTGTTACAAAGCTATCCAAAGTTCAAATTCATTCCGAAGCCTCCAAACAAGCCGAAAACTTTCAAAAACTTGTATTAGCCATCAGTTCGGATATTCGTGTTCTGTTATTAAAATTAGCAGATCGATTACACAATATGCGAACGTTATTTTACTGCAAAAAGCTGGAAAAAAGGCAGCGTATTGCGAAAGAAACGCTTGAGATCTATGTTCCGTTAGCCGAACGAATCGGCATGCAAAGTTTAAAGGATGAGATGGAAGATTTGGCCTTTCAGAATCTACATCCCGAAGCCTATGAATCCATTACCTCTCGCCTATCCTTCTTGGCCGAAAAAGGTGAAAAAGAGATGGAAGAGGTTATTACCTGTCTCAAAAAAGATTTGGATGATAACGGGATAAAGGGCGAAGTAACCGGTCGTCAAAAACGCCCTTACTCAATCTGGCGTAAGATGCAAAAAAAGAATATAACGCTAGAGCAAATTTTTGATATTATGGCTTTCCGAGTTATTGTAGATACTGTGGCCGAATGTTATCAAGTTTTGGGAATTATGCATACAAAATACCCTATGATACCGGGACGTTATAAAGACTATATCTCAACGCCTAAACCCAATGGTTATCGTTCTATTCATACCGGAATTATCGGTCCTTTAAATCGTCGGATAGAGCTACAGATTCGCACAAAGGAAATGCACCAAGTTGCCGAAATGGGAGTAGCTGCTCACTGGGAGTATAAACAAGGCGTCCACCGCGAAGGAACACAATATCGTTGGTTACGAGATTTATTGGAATTATTAAATCATTCCTCTGATCCGAATGAATTTTTGGAACATACAAAAATTGCCATGTATCAAGATCAAGTCTTTTGCTTTTCTCCGAAAGGAGACTTGATTACCCTGCCCAAGGGAGCAACCCCTATTGATTTTGCTTACGCCGTGCACTCGGGGGTCGGGGATACGTGTGTCGGGGTTAAAATTAATGGAAAAATCAGTCCGCTTAGAACCGTTTTACAAAACGGTGATCAGGTTGATATCTTAACGGCTAAAAATCAGACACCATCGGCAGAGTGGGAGCGTATTGCCGTCACAGCGAAAGCCAAAGCCGCCATTCGTCGATATTTACGTGCTGCACGACGTCAACAGTTAATTGAAGCCGGTAGAACACTTCTGAATGCTGCTGCAAAAGAATATAATATGACCTTTACGGATAAGGATTTATCTTCTGTTTTGGCTCAACACAAGCAAAAAACTATAGAAGACTTGCTGGCAGCAACAGGAGAAGGGTTGCTTTCTGCAACAGACCTATTCCATCAAATGCATCCGGAAGTTAAGATGTCTTTGTATCAAAAAACAATGGCATTCTTCCGAAAGGCACCCGATAAAACATCTGTTCCGCCTTCCGGTAAAAATATGCCGGTCACAGGTCTATTTCGGGGGTTATCATATAGTTTTGCAAAATGTTGTCATCCCGTTCCTGGGGATAAAATCGTTGGAATTGTCACAACTGGAAAAGGAATTACAATTCATACACAGGATTGTCCCGTTCTTGAAAAGTTTTCAGATGAACCGGAGCGATGGATGGATGTCGGGTGGAATAGTGATATTTTAAAGGATCGTTTGTTACCGGTGCGT
>CASEYR010000015.1 GCA_949292205.1 uncultured Alphaproteobacteria bacterium | reverse complement strand
ATTTGAAAGCGGCATGTGAGCGGCCATCGTTATTTTCCCAAAGTCCAGAGACAATAGAACAAAACATTCGTCGCTTAGTTGATCGGTTTAAAGCCGAAGGCTTAACGACAACAGATTATTTGAAAGCGGCATGTGAGCGGCCATCGTTATTTTCCCAAAGTCCAGAGACAATAAAAAATAATATTTGTAATTTTGTGGACCGATTTAAAGCCGAAGGCTTGACGACAGCAGCTTATTTGAAAGCGGCATGTAAACTGCCACAGTTATTTTACCAAAGTCCAGAGACGATAGAACAAAACATTCGTCGCTTAGTTGATCGGTTTAAAGCCGAAGGCTTAACGACAGCAGATTATATGAAGGCAGCATGTAAACAGCCATCGTTATTTTCTCAGAGTTCAGAGACGATAGAACGGAACATTCGTGGCTTAGTTGACCGATTTAAAGCCGATGGGTTGACAACAGCAGATTATTTGAAAGTGGCATGTGAGCGACCACAGTTATTTTACCAAAGTCCAGAGACAATAAAAAATAATATTTGTAATTTGGTGGACCGATTTAAAGCTGAAGGCTTGACGACAGCAGCTTATTTGAAAGCGGCATGTAAACTGCCATCGTTATTTTCCCAAAGTCCAGAGACGATAGAACAACATGCCCGAATTATTATTGAAACGGTTGTTGGGTTTGGTCTGGAGCAAAATCCATCCGAGGCTTGGAAATGTATTTGTCGTAATCCCATGGTGTTGAGTAAATCCGAAAAAAATTTGAGCCAATCTCAAATGTATGCGTTTATGTTGGATTATTATCAAAAGAAGATCTTAAAGGCATTGTTTTCAATCAAGAAAGAACCTCGCTTAAAAGCAATGGCCAATCTATTGAGTGTGTGCGTTGTTGAGTTAAAAGAAAAGGCTGAGTCTGAATTAACCAAAGAAAATCCTGTTGGGAAAAAGGTTAATGCATCAGCGATTACGGATCGCGCAACAGATATAGCTATTCGTATTTTTAACAAGAAAACGGCTCAAAAATCCTGATAGGTTTTTAAAATTCATCCGTTTGATTATGATTATCAAAAAAACCGGTTTTAAACCGGTTTTTCTAATGAAGAAAGGTTCTATTTCAGCACCAAATTGGTGGCGCAGGTTTTGCCGTTTTCCTCTTTTAACTCGTAGGAAATTGCTTGATTTTCCTTTAATCCCTTTAAATTAGATGCGCGAACTGCCGTAATGTGGACAAAAACATCTTGTCCCCCTTCATCCGGCACAATAAATCCATACCCTTTTTTATAATTAAACCACTTGACCGTACCTGATAGCATATCAGAACTCCTTTGTTGAAGACGCCTTATCATCGGCACAAATTCGGATAGATATTGTTGGCTTTAAGAAAATGAAAAACAGCACACTGCATATGCATTATATAACCGCTTTTTCATATGCTCTTTTAACACAAAATGAACCGAAGACATCTAGAGTATAAGTCGTATGCGTCAAAAAAGCAATCAGTTTTTAAGCTTGCTTAATGAACACTGTGGACCGTCAGTTCACTTTGACGCACCATTGCCATGGCAACTTCACGATTCGCCGCATAACCCATTTTTTCGCCACGTCCGCTGTAGATTGTCCAAACAGCTTCATGATCCATAATCTCTTTCTTGACATAGGCCGTATCATCCTCGCCATTATCTATTTCTAACGGGATATCCAGAAAATCAAATTCAAAAGCATCCGTATTCCGTGTCATTTCTTTTTCCTTTCGGTCGTTAGCACAACAGGGCGTGAATCTGTTTGAATGGTTATTTTTTGAATGCGTGTTTGTTTCTCGGGGCGTTTCAAATCAATATGCAGTAACCCGTTTTCAAGCCGAGCCCCTTCAATTTTCATGCCGTCAGCTAATACGAATGACTTAATGAAGTTTCTACCTGCAATACCCCGATACAAATACCGTCGTGAGGGATCTTGGGTTTGGTGTCCTCGGATAATCAGTTGATTATCCTCTAACGTCATATCTAAATCTGATTCAACATATCCCGCGACAGCTAACGTTAACCGGAGTTTCCCTTCCGCTGTCTGTTCTATATTATATGGCGGAAAACCCTCGGCGCTCTTCGTCATCCGAGACAGCATTTCTTCCAACTCGTCAAATCCTAGTAAAAAAGGTGTGTTGAAAGCGTTCAAACAGCCTCTCCTTTCAGACGACGAGACAATAAATCTGCATCCGCTGCCAACTGTTTGTCTCGACAAAGTAAATCCTCAATCGTCCGAACAGCGTGCATGACGGTTGTATGATCTCGCCCGAATTGCGTGCCGATATCCGGTAGTGAAAGTGGGGTCAAGATTTTTGATAAATACATTGCCAATTGTCTTGGTCGTGCAATTCGCCTTTCTCGGCGTGTTGATTTTAAGTCAACTAAACTGATCTGATAATGCGCACAGACAGCATACTGAATCTCGGTAATCGTTACTTGCTTTTCGTGGACATTTAAGATATCTTTCAGTACGTTCCGAGTCGTGCTGATGTTAATCGGTCCGCCAATTAAATCAGCGTGCGCAACAACTCGTTTCAGTGCGCCTTCTAACTCTCGGACATTAGACGTAACATTTCGCGCTAAAAAGTCTAATACATCTTCCGGAACGGAAAGTGGCATGTCCGCAACTTTTTCTTGAAGAATGCCTAAACGCAACTCATACGATGTCGGATGAATATCAACAACCAATCCTTGGGCAATTCTTGTTTTTAAACGGTCTTCTATTCCTTGCAAATCTTGAGGGGAGGAGTCAGCAGATAGAATAATCTTTTTACCCCGAGCGATGAGTGTATTAAATGTATGGAAAAACTCTTCTTGAGTTGCCTTTTTACCACAAATAAATTGAACATCATCAATCATTAACACATCAACCGAACGGAATAAATCTCGGAAGTTTTCCGTGCTTTCGAACCGATTAGATTTATCTAATCTCATGGCTTGAATAAATCGGTGAAAAAATTGTTCGGAAGATAGATAAAGAACTGTCTTGTCCGGATACAGCTCTTTCATTCGCCAAGCAATCGCATGCATTAAATGGGTTTTTCCAAGCCCAACACCGCCATGTAAATACAGCGGGTTGAATGAAACGGTTTCCTCTTCGGCAATTTTACGAGCCGCCGCACAAGCAAACTGATTTGACGGACCAACAACAAATGTGTCAAATGTATGCGTTGGATCCAACAACGATTGTAATTGATGCATCATCCCAAATGATTCAAAGGATTCTGCTTGCGGTAATGCTTCCCTTTTGGGTTTTATCGTCGGTATAATCTTGAGTGGTAATTCATTTTGCGTAGGTGCTAATTTCAAATTTAGCCCGCCGATTTCGGCATTTTGCTCTTGCCACAAAGATAAAATCTGATCGGCATAATTTTGCTTGACAAGTTCATGAATACAGGGTGAGGGAACAAGCAAACTGACTTGATTATTCTCAATTTTATCCGGAATGATTTTAGATAACCAGCGAACAGCAAAACGATCGCCTTGTTCCTGTTGAATCTTGGCGCAGATTGCATCCCATTGATTTTTAATTGTTTCTTGAGGATAATCCATCGTTTTTCATCCTTGGTTTAAATCGTATATCTGCATCATAACAAAAAGCAAATGAAAAAAGCAATCCTCTTTTTTTACTTTTTTTTGAATAAAGTTCTTGACGCAATATATAGATAAATACAAACAATATATTGTGTTCTTGTTTTGTTTTTATCGATTTAACCCTGTAAAACCGTTCTTTTTTGTTGTTGGGGTAACGAAATGATTTTATGGAATGAAAGAATGTGTGTTTTATCCACCTATTTAATAAGATAAAAAAAGACTTATTTTTCATTCTATTTTATGATTTTTCCGATTCGGTTTTCTTATGATGTCAAAATAGGCAAAATATGTATTTTGAAAATAAAAAAACTTGACTTTTTAAGTGGCTTTTTTATAATCAGAAGGGCAAGGTTTTTTGTAAATTTTTAAGAAAGGAATAAAAATGAAAAAAAGTACTTGTTTGCTTTGTGCAACTGCTATTGCGTTATCTTTAACGGCATGTAATTATAATAACTATGATCGGGCAACAAGTCCTTATCGCGGGTCTATAGCTTATCAACATGCTGATGAAACAGCTGAGCCACCTCAAAAAATGAAAACAATGACTGTTCAACGTGATTTGACAACAACAGAGGGCGGTACTGTCCATACACGTACGGTTACTGAAACAATCACAATTCCTGAGGATGTGTCAGATGCTGATGATTACAAGAAAGCACAACGAGCCATTAGTTCAGATGATAATTACATTGAAATTGATGTTAATAAGACATATCAACGTCGATAAAGAGTACGCTAAAAAAGCCTCCAATGGAGGCTTTTTTTTATTAGTTTTAGTAGCCGGTTGGCATTTTTGAACGGATGCGTGTTACGCCATCTAACTCAAGCAAAATAACATGATCTCCCGGTTTTAATCCTAACTCATTAGATTGAACAATAGGGGTAATCTCGCCGGTTCTATCTAGTTTAACCAAGAATTCATAAGATGTATCAGATGTAATGGCTTTTTCTGCTAAATTACCGGCAACGGCTCCGGCAACACCGGCTCCTATAGCCATTAAAACACTCCCGCGACCGCCACCGATTGCAGATCCGGCAACCGCACCGGTAGCACCACCGGCAAGAGCTCCAAAGCCAGTTTGAGATCCTTCTATCGTTATAACTTCCATAGATACGATAACGCCTGTGCTGGTGGATCCACGTTTTCCGATTTGTCCGCGAGAATAAGTTGTGTTAGTTGTTCCGACGCCACATGCACCTAAAAACAGGCAAACAAGGCCTGCAATTAAAATTTTTTTCATTTTTTATTCCTTTCAAAAATCATTACAACGTGGCATACTCTAACCCATTTTTTACTTAAAGTCAAAAAAAATAACAATTTCTAATAGCTATTTTTTGTTGATTTTTAAAATGAAATCTATACAATGACAATTTGTCACATTATAAAAAAGGATAACAATGAAAAAATTATGGAATAAAGTAATGCGAAGCCTATATGATTGGACAATGCGTTTGGCTTCGGGATCAAAAGCTGTTTGGGTATTATGTGTCGTTTCATTTATTGAAAGTTCTTTTTTTCCGATTCCACCGGATTTGCTGTTGATTCCTCTGGTTCTGGCCCGAAGAACGGAGGCTTTCAGGATAGCAACTTTGACGACTATTTCCAGTGTGCTGGGTGGAGCTTTTGGATATGCTATTGGTTATTTTTTATATCAGTCCGTCGGTGTTCCTGTTCTTAATTTTTATCATTATACGGCTCAGTTTGAAGAGTTCTGTTCGGCCTATAACCAGTATGGCGCTTGGATTGTGTTTTTTGCGGGATTAACGCCTTTTCCATATAAAATTGTTACAATTGCCAGTGGTGTAACTCACTTGAATTTTGTTGTATTTATGGTGGCTTCTGTTATTGCTCGCGGAATGCGCTTTTACTTTGTCGCTTGGTTGCTATGGAGATATGGCGCACCGATGAAAGCTTGGATTGAAAAAAATTTGGGTTGGCTATCGGTTGTGTTTTGTGTCCTGTTAATCGGTAGCTTCTTTTTGATTAAGTTATTTAACGGAGGATAAATGAATCGTTCTTCAAAATTGATTCCGATGGCGATTTGTTATGATTTCGATGGCACATTATCTCCGGGAAATATGCAGGAATATGGTTTTGTCAGACAATTGGGTATGGCTTCGGATGAATTTTGGAAACGATCTAATTCTATGGCTAAACGTGTGGGTGCCGATAATATCTTGGCTTATATGTTGCAAATGAAAAAAGAATCGGCTTTGCATGGACTCCCGTTTAAGAAAAAACAACTAAAAGAGTATGGTAAAGATGTGGCCTTGTTTCCGGGGCTAGATACATGGTTTCAACGTGTCAATGCTTATGGTCGGCGGAAAGGGTTGGCGGTTGAACACTATATTATCTCGTCGGGACTGAAAGAAATTTTAGAGGGAACTTCAATTGCTAAGTCGTTTACCGCGATTTTTGCTTCCTCGTTCATGTATGACAAAAACGGAAATGCAACATGGCCGGCTTTGGCGGTTAATTATACGAATAAGACTCAGTTTTTATTTCGAATCAATAAAGGCTGTTTAGATGTTGGTGATAACCGTAACATCAATCGACGAATTCCCGAATCGGAAAAACATATGCCTTTTTCCAGAATGATTTATATTGGTGACGGAGAAACGGATGTGCCGTGTATGTTGACATTAAAAAACGATGGGGGACATTCTATTGCGGTCTATCAAGATAAAGTGCCGGAATCATGTGAAAATGCCCAGTTATTGTTGGACGATAGTCGAGCAGATTTTGTGGCTCCGGCTGATTATCGAGAGGGACGACCTGTTGAAATATATGTTCGGGCATTGATTGATAAAATTGCAGCGGATACCCATATTCAAAACTTGAAAAAGAAAATTATTATTTAAGGAGTGATTATGAAAATAACAAGTTCGGGTATTAAAGAGGGGCGGATAGCCCTTGTGTATGGTAAATTCGGAGAAGATTTTGTGGGAGATATGCCGTCGCGATCTTTGCCGATAGAAATCCATGATGTGCCCGAGGGAACAAAATCTTTTGCCTTAATTTTGGATGATCAAGACGCAATACCGGTTGCCGGATTTGTCTGGATTCATTGGTTGGCGGCTAATATAAAAGAGCATCAGATTCCTGACGGTATTTCCGGAAATCATCCGAATTTTGTTGAAGGGAAAAATAGTTGGGGACAAAATCAATATGGTGGTATGGCTCCACCGAATAAACCGCATAGATATGATTTACGAGTCTTTGCTTTGGATGCGGAATTGCCTTTAAAAGATGGATTTTTAGAAGATGATTTAAAGCAAGCCATGAACGGTCATATTTTGGCGGAGGCAACTCTGTCCGGTATGTATCCAAATTAAAAAAGACATTAAATCAGACACTTTTTTCTGGACTTTTGGGGCGAATTTGTGTATAATTCGCCTATTCAATTTTTTTACAGAAGAAGGATTAAGATGACTCAAAATATTCGAAATATTGCGATTATTGCTCACGTTGACCATGGTAAAACAACATTTGTGGACGCTTTCTTGAAACAGAGCGGTGCTTTTCGAGAGAATCAACAAGTCGCTACCTGTGCGATGGATTCGGGGGATTTGGAACGTGAACGCGGTATTACGATTTTCGCTAAATGTACGTCGGTTGAATGGGGCGGAACACGTATCAATATCGTTGATACACCGGGGCATGCCGATTTCGGAGGTGAGGTTGAGCGTATTTTGTCTATGGTGGACGGTGTTATCGTCTTGGTTGATGCTGCCGAAGGACCTCTGCCTCAGACAAAGTTTGTCGTTAGTAAGGCTCTGAAACTTGGGCTACGACCAATTGTTGTCATCAATAAGGTTGATCGGGCTGATGCTCGTCCGATTGAAGTTCAGAATGAGGTTTTTGACTTGTTCGCTAATTTAGGTGCTACCGACGAACAGTTGGATTTTCCGACGTTGTTTGCATCCGGTCGTGAAGGGTGGGCGGCAAATAGCTTGACTGATGAACGAAAGGATATTACGCCTTTATTTAAAAAGATTTTAGAGCACGTTCCGGCACCGCAATGCGATGAAAACGGTCCGTTTAAGATGTTGGTTACAACTTTGGAAGCTGATCCTTTCGTCGGGCGAATTTTGACGGGACGTATCGTGTCCGGTAAAATTAAAACAAATCAAATGATTAAAGCATTGTCTCGTGAAGGAAAGCCTATGGAAACGGCTCGGGCTTCCAAGATTGTGGCTTTCCGCGGATTGAAACGGCAACCGATTGAAGAGGGTTTAGCCGGTGATATCGTCAGCATTGCCGGTTTTTCGGATGCAACAGTGGCAGATACTTTGTGTGATCAAAGCGTTACAGAGCCATTACATGCTTTGCCGATTGATCCGCCGACTTTGGCAATGACGTTTTCTATTAACACATCTCCGTTGGCCGGAACTGAAGGGGATAAGGTAACTTCTCGTATGATTTGGGATCGCTTGGAAAAAGAAGCCGAAGGAAATATCGCTTTGCAAATTTCTCGGACAGATTCCACAGATGCTTTTGAAGTCGCCGGTCGTGGTGAATTACAATTAGGTATTTTGATTGAAACGATGCGTCGTGAAGGATATGAATTGTCTGTTTCTCGCCCGCGTGTTGTTTTCCATACAGATGAACAAGGTCATCGGTTTGAGCCAATGGAAGAAGTCGTTGTTGATGTTGATGATGCTTATACGGGGGTCGTTGTTGAAAAAATGAGTCTGCGTAAAGCAGAAATGACCGAGATGATTCCCAGTGGCGGTGGCAAAACTCGGTTAACCTTTTTGGCTCCATCCCGCGGGTTAATCGGATATCATAGCGAGTTCTTAACAGATACGTGCGGAACGGGTGTTATGAATCGCCTGTTCCACAGCTATGCTCCTTATAAAGGACCTATATCCGGTCGTCGGAACGGTGTCCTGATTTCAACGGAATCGGGTAAATCTGTTGCGTATGCTTTGTGGAATATTCAGGAACGTGGTCCGCTCTTTATTCCGGCAGGTGTGTCCGTTTATCCCGGTATGATTATCGGTGCCAATGCCAAACCGGGGGATATCGAAGTTAATCCGATTAAAGGTAAAAAGTTAACGAATATGCGGGCTGCCGGTAAGGATGAAGCCGTTGCTTTGATCCCGCCTGTTCAGATGTCGTTAGAGGCTGCTTTGGCTTATATTGAGGAAGATGAATTGGTTGAGGTGACGCCGAAAAATATTCGTCTACGTAAAAAATTGCTGGATAGTAACGAGCGTCGGAAGTATGAACGTCGGAAAGAGGATTAGATGTCTGGTTTCTTGACGGCATTAAAAGGGTATTTAAATCCGAAAGTCCTTGTCTTTTTGGGATTGGGTATTGCCAGTCAGGCTCCTGTCAATTTAATCGGAGGCACTTTAAAATATTGGTTCTCGCAACAGGGGGTTGATTTAACGCAAATCGCTTTGTTTGGGCTTGTTTTAATTCCTTATGCTTTCAAGTTTTTGTGGGCTCCTTTGATTGACCATGTCAATTTGCCTTTTGCAAGGTATATCGGGCGTAAAAAAGCATGGGGGATTATGGCTCAGGCAGGGATTATGATTCTTTTGTTCCTCTTGTCTTTGTCTCATCCTGCCGAAGAACAAATGAAAATCTTTTTAATTTGCTTTGCTATCGCCGTTTGTTCAAGTACTCAAGATATTGTGATTGATGCTTTGCGAATTGATACGCTTGAAGGTAACTCTTTGAAAGAGAGTGCCGCCGTCTACCAATTAGGGGCGAGATTGGGATTCTTAATGGCTGTGGCCGGTATGATTTTTTTGTCGGCTCGGGTATCATGGGAGATGGCTTATCAAATCTCAATCGCTATGGTCGCGGTCGGTTTTGCCTCTCTTTGCTTTGTTCAAGAAAAAAAAGCACAGCCGACAAAAATATCGTTCTATGAGTATGCGATTGCTCCGTTTCGGGATCTGATAAAAAGGGAGCATTTCCTGACCCTGTGTGTTTTTATTGTGCTGTATAAGTTGTGTAACGGTGTTTTGGGCCCGATGGCTTATCCTTTTTATTATCAGGTTGGTTTTACGGCAGATGATATTGCTTTGGTTTCGGGAACTTTTGGCGTTTTTGTCACAATGGCGGGGATTTTTGTCGGCGGATTACTAATGGTTCGTTATCCGTATCGTCCAATGCTGATTTGGTTAGGCATTTTGGAAATTTTAACTTCTGTCGCTTTTGCCGTGTTGGCTGTTCAGGGACCAAGTTTAGCCTTGTTTTTTGTTGTGATTTTGTTTGATAACTTAGTCGGAGGAATCGGCGGGGCTGTTTGGGTTGGCTTTTTGTCCGGATTGTGTTCGCGTACTTATTCGGCTACTCAATATGCCTTTTTAATGGCTTTGACAATGGTTCCTTTGTCTGTTATCGCAAGCGGTAGCGGATTATTGGCAAAAACAGTTGGTTGGCCTGCTTTTTTTGTGATAACCGGATTGTTGATGATACCGGCTTTGATTATGCTTCGAATCATGAATTTAAAACAGTTGTGAGGATATAATGCGATATCTTGTTATTCGAAATAAAGATACTTTACCGGAACCGCTTGTATGGGATGGAGAAAAGACTCACTTAGAGGTGATAAAAGAAAGGCATCTTCGTCATGAATCCATTTCGTCAGCCGGATATGTTGTTTTTAATCGTGATAAAAACGATTTTTTCATCACTTGGCATACACCTTATGCCGACGAACCGGATGAAGTAAAGGATAAAGAAGATCGGCAAATTGTTTTGGATTATATGCGTTCTGTTTATGGACATGATCCGATTGTCCAGAATAAAATGGCGGATGAGTTTGAGGCTCAACAAAGAAAAAATGAGGAAATCAGAAAACGTTATTTTTCTAAGGAGGGTAGATGAGGTATTTAGTTATACGTGAAGCAGATAAAGAGCCTCAAGTTTTATTGTGGACAAAGGGACAAAGACCGAATCCGAAAGATCGGGATTATCCGCATACGGCTTATATTAAAAATCATCAGATTAATTTAGATACAATCTCTTCTGCCGGATATGTGTTTTATGATCCTAAAACCCAAAAATATGAAATAGACGGAACAGCCTCTTATCAAATGGATAATCATGAAGAAGACAGAGAGGCGGATTTTCAGTTGGTGATTCAGTCTTTAAGCGGATTTTGTTTGCAGAATAGATCATTAATGGACGAAATTTCGGTTGAGTGGACGGAACGCCAAGCCTTTTTAAAGCATCGTGAGGCTGTGCTGGCTTCACTTCGTCAGAGATAGTATCAATTTTCAAAAATGACTTGGTCTTCAGGACTGCCCATGTTTAAAACTCGTAGTGCTGATTCTTCAAGTTGATCCAAATCCAGAGATTTCGGAGATAGTGATTTCACTTTTATCTCTAAAAGCTCTTTTTCGGCACGTGTATCATCGGCGATTTGGCGTGCTAAAGAGATTTCTTCATTTAGCTGATTCATTCGGCGATAGCCTCGCGCTCCTTGAATACCATGGTAGATAAAATAGCTTGTGATAACCAAACAGATAGTTGGAAACAGCCAGTTTCGTGTCGGTAATAATCTCATAACTTAAATCCTTTTAGGCATCTTGAGAATTAGCTTTAATTACATCAGATGCTTGCGTCGGTTGAGAGGGGGTTTCCGAAATAACCTCTTCAGGATGAATGCTGTCGTAACGTGTTACTTGATTGCGACCACTTTGCTTTGAATAGTAAAGCGCTTCATCAGCTTGCTTGATTAAAAGATTTAAATCTGAGGCTTGTCCTCCTGAAACACCTATGGAAACAGTAATCGGAATTTGTTGTTCATCCACAATAACTGTCATTTTTTCAACAGCACTCCGAACATGTTCTGATGCTGAATATCCCCCCGAAGGAGATGTTTGCGAAAAGAATATTACGAACTCCTCACCTCCAAATCGGGCAATAATGTCAGATTTACGGAGTGTTGCTTTCAATGTTTCGGATAGTTTCTTAAGAACAATATCACCGGCTTCATGGCCATAGGTATCATTTACTTTCTTGAAAAAATCAATGTCAATCATGGCTGCGGAATAGGGGGTTCCGTAGCGTTCCGCCGTTTGCAGGGATTGATGTGCTAAAATTTCAAATTGTCTGCGATTATAAAGTCCGGTCAACGGATCCGTCGAAGCTTGCTCTTTTAAGATTTCGGTTACCTTTTTTCGTTCTGTGATGTCTTTCATAGTTGTGTATAGTGCAACTTCTTCATCTAGATCAATGGCTCGGGTGGATAGATCTACCCACAGATGGTTGTCTAACTTGGGGTGATGGATTTGAACCTCAAAAGAATGAACAACTTTTTCCTGTTTGATTAGATTGCTTAACTCATTCCGTTTTTCCGAATCTGTAAAATAAGCGGAGAACGGATAAGAAAACATTTCCCCTTTCTTTATGAAAAGCATTTGTCGGGCCGTTGGATTCATATACAGAATAGCGTCATCACGCAAGCGTGATATGAAAATCGGAAACGGAGAGATATCCCATATTTTTTCACGGTTTGTTTTTTCTTGAATTAGTTTTGTTTCGGCATTTGATAGATAGCGATTCAATAATTGAACTTGGGAAGCCAAAGATAGCATAACCGAAATACTATAACAAACTAAAATAGTTATATCAGGATCTGCCAGTAAATTAATGGTTAAATAAAAATAACACACACTTAAAACGATGAAGCCGGAGCCCATGGATTTAACACTTGTTAGTGATTTGTTTCCGGCATGAAAATAAAATGAACAACCGACAATCAAAAAAGAGATAGCTAAAAGTGCGGACTGCAGATAAGGGGCAAAACGCATTGCCGGTTGCCATAAAACAGAACCAACCCCGACTCCGCCAATGATTACCGTTAATAGAGAAATTAATAACGGAGCGGAAAAAAATAACTGCAGATTTTTAAAGGCTCCAACGACAAATAAAACAGCTGCAAAAGAGCAACACATAATGCCAATCCACAGGGATATTTGATCCAATTGATTTTGTTGGATAATCGGACTTAGCTTGGGTAAAAACAATAAAGCTGTCAAAGCAATATCCCGAAGAATGATAAGATAGAAAGCCGTGCTGAAATAGTTAAAACTTTCCTTTTGACTCCCTTTGACGTGAATTAAGCTAATCAATGTAGCCATTAAAAAGGCACCAACCAATTCGGTTCCGTATAGGCTGATAGCTTGCACAATAAGCGGAAAATAATCAGTATAAAAAGACATTTTTACTTCCTTTAATAGTTCGTTTTTCTCGATTTTAGGTCAAAAAAAATAAAAAAGCAAAGAAAAAATAGGTGAGGGGTGTTGCAAAATACAATGTTATGACCTATATACAGTCCATCAGTTCAAATAATCAATAAAAGGAGAAGAAAGAATATGTCAAAAATTTTAGGAATTGACTTGGGTACAACGAACTCTTGTATGTGTATTATGGATGGACGGGATCCAAAGGTTTTGGAAAACCGTGAAGGTGCTAGAACAACGCCGTCCATGGTTGCTTTTACAAATAAGGGCGAGCGTTTGGTCGGCCAGCCGGCAAAACGTCAAGCCGTAACAAATCCGGAAGGAACGTTGTTTTCTATTAAGCGTTTAATCGGTCGTCGCTTTGATGACAAGATGGTAGAAAAAGATAAAGGTATGGTCCCGTATCATATTATCAGCGGTGATAACGGAGATGCTTGGGTTGAAGTTCAAGGTAAGAAGTATGCTCCCAGCCAGATTTCCGCTTTCGTTTTGCAAAAATTAAAAGAAGATGCCGAAAGCTATTTGGGTGAAAAAGTAACGCAGGCTATTATTACGGTTCCGGCTTATTTTGATGACTCTCAACGTCAGGCAACAAAAGATGCCGGTAAAATTGCCGGATTGGAAGTTTTACGTATCATCAACGAACCGACTGCTGCGGCATTGGCTTATGGTTTGGATCAAAAGAAAAATGGAACAATTGCCGTATATGACTTGGGCGGTGGTACGTTTGATGTGTCCATTTTGGAAATCGGTGACGGTGTCTTTGAGGTGAAGTCTACAAACGGTGATACATTCTTGGGCGGTGAAGATTTTGATGCTCGTGTAATGGATTATTTAGCCGATGAATTCAAGAAAGAAAACGGCATTGATTTGCGTCAAGACAGAATGGCTTTACAACGCTTGAAAGAAGCTGCTGAAAAAGCTAAAATTGAATTGTCCAGCGCAACACAAACAGATATCAACTTGCCGTTTATTACAGCCGACGCAACCGGTCCGAAACATTTGAATGTGTCTTTGACTCGGGCTAAATTGGAAAGTTTATGCGAAGATTTGTTGGAACGCACAAAAGGACCAATGGAAAAAGCTTTGAAAGATGCCGGACTGACGAAAAATCAAATTGATGAAGTTATTTTGGTCGGTGGTATGACACGTATGCCGAAAGTCCAAGAAATTGTTAAGGATTTCTTTGGTAAAGAACCGCATAAAGGCGTCAATCCGGATGAAGTTGTGGCCATGGGGGCAGCTATTCAAGGCGGTGTCTTGAAAGGTGATGTAAAGGACGTCTTGTTGTTGGATGTTACACCTCTGTCACTGGGTATTGAAACATTGGGCGGTGTGTTTACGCGCTTGATTGATCGGAATACAACGATTCCAACAAAGAAATCTCAAGTATTTTCGACAGCGGAAGATGGACAAACAGCCGTTACAATTCGTGTGTTCCAAGGTGAACGCGAAATGGCTCGCGATAATAAATTGCTGGGACAGTTTGATTTGGTCGGTATCCCACCGGCACCGCGCGGAATGCCTCAAATCGAAGTCAGCTTTGATATTGATGCCAACGGTATCGTGAATGTGTCCGCTAAAGATAAAGCAACCGGTAAAGAACAAAATATTCGAATTCAAGCCTCTGGCGGATTAAAAGATTCCGATATTGAGCAAATGGTTAAGGATGCCGAGCAACATGCTGCTGAAGATAAGAAAATTAAAGAGGCTGTTGAGGCTCGTAATCATGCCGATGCTTTGATTCATACAACGGAAAAAACGTTGAAGGAAAATGAAGGAAAAGTGCCGGCAGCGGACAAAGAAGCCATTGAAAAAGCTATTCAAGAATTGAAAGATGTTTTGGATAGTAACGATGGTGACAAGATTAAAGAAAAAACAGATGCTTTAATGCAGGTCTCTATGAAAATGGGTGAGGCTATGTATAAGCAACAGCAAGAATCTGCTACAGCCGGTGCTACTGGCTCAGAGCAGGCTCAGGCAGAACAACCTAAAGATGAAACGGTTGTTGATGCCGACTTTGAAGAAGTCAAAAAGTAAAAAAATGGCGGACAGGGTATTTAATTGACTCTGTTCGCCGTTTTTCTTATCATTTTTTACAGAGTGATAAGTTTGTAGGCTTATTTCCTTTTAACCAGAGTTGGGGGACTCGGATATGCATGGGGAGATGAAGACCGGAAACAACAGTGAGTCAAAACTATTACGAATTATTGGGTGTCCCCCAGACTGCATCTTTTGAAGAAATTAAACGTGCTTTTCGTGTAAAGGCGAAAGCGTGTCATCCTGATTATCATCCGGATGATCCGTCCGCCGAAGTTCGTTTTAAAGAAATCAATGAGGCTTATGAAGTTTTAAAAGATGAACAAAAACGTGCTGCTTATGACCGATATGGGCATGAGGCCTATACGCAGGGAATGGGTCAAGGCGGTTTTGGGAACGGCTTTGGCGGATTTGATTTTACGGGAACGGGTTTTGAGAGTATTTTTGAAGAGGTTTTTAACGGATTCGGTGGACGTCGGCACTCATCTGCTGCTTCACCGTGTGGAGCCGATATTCGGTATGATTTAGAGATTGATTTATCTGAGGCCTATACAGGCTTGAAAAAAAGTATTTCTGTTGAAACCTATGTTGCTTGTGATAAATGTGAAGGGCGGGGCGGAAAAAATCTGGAAACTTGTCCAACGTGTGGCGGACAAGGCTTTGTTCGGCGACGTCAAGGCTTTTTCGTTGTGGAAGAACCTTGCCCTGTGTGTCATCAGACCGGTAAAGTTGTTAAGGATCCGTGTTCGAAATGTAGTGGAACGGGACGGGGTCGTAAAAAAAGAACTCTGGAAGTTAATATTCCTGCCGGTGTGGATTCCGGTGTTCGTATGCGGTTGTCCGGTGAGGGCGATGCGGCTTTGCATGGTGGCCAGTCAGGGGATTTATACGTCTTTTTAACCGTCAAAGAACATCCGATTTTTAAAAGAAGCGGAAACGATTTATATTGTGAAATGCCTATTCCTATGACAACGGCGGCATTGGGTGGAGAGGTAACTGTTCCGACAATGGACGGTAAAGGTGAAAAGGTTTCAATCAAAGCCGGATTACAAACGGGAACCCAAATGAAGCTAAAAGGACGAGGAATGCCGATTTTAAAATCAGGCAACTTTGGGGATATGTATGTTATTTTTAAGGTTGAAACACCTACGAACTTGTCTTCTCGTCAGAAAGAGTTGTTGAAAGAGTTTGAATCTGCCGGTAAAGATAATCAATCCGCTTGCGATGATTTTTTAAGTCAGATTAAAAAGCTGTTTCACTAAAATTTTGGGGCGTTTTTTAGGAGGTCGTTCGTTGAATCCGAATAAGCGGATAAAAAGGCCTCTTTTTTTATATTTCAGATTGATTTTTGATGTTTTTGCCTGTAAAATCCCTGCTAGGTTTTTAGATAAATGAAAGGAAAATATCATGACACAATTAGATGAATTAGAAAAACTACATGATTTAAAGGAAAAAGGTATCTTGTCAGAGGAAGAATTTGATAACCAAAAAAAAGCACTTCTAGAACAAAATGTGGCCGGAAATGAACAAAAAATGGTGTCAATGACGGACGCTTATGTTTCCTATTGGAAAAAGAGTTTTGTTTGGAGCGGTCGTGCAACTCGAGCCGAGTATTGGTGGCCGGTACTGGTTAATTTTTTGATTAATTTAGTCTCTATGATTGTAACGGTGTTTGTGCCGTTCTTTGGGATACTGTTTGGCTTATTTGGAATCGCAACCATTTTTCCGGGATTTGCTGTTTTAGCTCGTCGGATGCATGATGTGAATAAAAGTGCTTGGTTTGGTGTTATGCCGATTTTATTGCTTTTTGGATTAACCGTTTCGGCGATTATTGGAAATACCGGTGTTCAGAGCGAATTTGATGGATTCAAAGCTATTGTGCTTATCATCGGATATCTCATTGCTTTTGTGATGGGAGTTATCGTATTCATTTATACACTGTTACCGGGGACAAAGAGTAAAAACAAATATGGTGATGCAAGATAAAATCTCAAATCAGCTCTTGACTTTTAAAAAAATGCATACTATTTGATACATCAGAAAATATTAATGTAAAATAATTAAGGAGAATAAGATGAAGTTTAAACCATTATTGGATCGTGTTGTTATTAAGCGGGTTGAGGAAGAAAGCCGGACAGCCGGCGGATTGATTATTCCGGATACAGCTAAAGAAAAGCCGTCTCAAGGTATCGTTGTTGCTGTTGGCCCAGGTGGACGTGATGATGACGGAAAATTAGTCGCTATGACATTGAAGGAAGGCGATCGGGTCTTGTTCGGTAAATGGTCCGGAACAGAAATTAAAATTGACGGAGAAACACTTTTAATCATGAAAGAAAATGAAGTGTTAGGGACTTTAGAATAAAAATATAGTAAACGAAAGGGAAAGAAATGACTGCTAAAGAAATTAAGTTCGGAACAGATGCTCGCACAAAAATGTTGCGTGGTGTAGATCTGTTGTCCGATACGGTTAAAGTAACTCTGGGACCGAAAGGTCGTAATGTCGTATTGGGAAAATCTTATGGTTCTCCCCGAATCACAAAAGACGGTGTGTCTGTTGCTAAAGAAATTGAGCTGGCTGACAAGTTTGAAAATATGGGCGCTCAGATGGTTCGCGAAGTTGCTTCGAAATCTGCCGATATCGCCGGAGACGGGACAACAACGGCAACGGTTTTGGCTCAGAGCATTATTCGTGAGGGTATTAAGGCTGTGGCTGCCGGTATGAATCCGATGGACTTAAAACGCGGTATTGATATGGCTGTGGCTGCCGTCGTTGAAGATATTAAATCTCGTTCTAAAAAGATTTCAACATCTGAAGAGATTGCTCAAATCGGTACAATTTCGGCAAATGGTGATTCTTCTATCGGTGATTATATTGCTCGCGCTATGGAAAAAGTCGGCAATGAAGGTGTCATCACGGTTGAAGATGCTAAAGGAATGGATACGGAATTAGATGTCGTTGAAGGTATGCAATTTGATCGTGGCTATTTGTCTCCGTATTTTATCACAAATCCGGAAAAAATGGTTGCCGAGTTGGATAACCCGTATATCTTAATCAACGAATCTAAATTGTCTAACTTACAACCGTTGGTTCCTATTTTGGAAGCCGTTATTCAAACCGGTCGTCCTCTGTTGATTATTGCCGAGGATATTGAAGGTGAAGCTTTGGCTACATTGGTTGTGAATAAATTGCGTGGCGGATTGAAAATTGCCGCTGTTAAAGCACCGGGCTTTGGCGATCGTCGGAAAGCTATGTTGGAAGATATCGCTATTTTAACAAATGGTCAGGTTGTTTCCAGCGATTTGGGTATGAAGTTGGAAGATGTTACCTTGGCAACATTGGGAACAGCTAAATCCGTTACGATTACAAAAGATGATACGACCATTGTTGATGGTGCCGGTAATGCCGAGGCTATTCAGGCTCGGATTGCTCAAATCAAGCAACAGATTGAGGATACAACATCTGACTATGATCGTGAAAAATTGCAAGAGCGTTTGGCAAAATTGGCTGGTGGCGTTGCTGTTATCAAAGTCGGCGGTGCCAGTGAATTAGAAGTCAAAGAAAAGAAAGATCGTGTTGATGATGCTTTACATGCAACGCGTGCTGCTGTTAAAGAAGGTATTGTTCCGGGCGGTGGAACGGCTTTGTTGTATGCAACAAAGGCTTTGGATACGGTTAAGCCCGAAAATGATGATCAACGCGTTGGTGTGGATATTATTCGTAAGGCTTTGCAGGCTCCGATTCGCCAGATTGCCTCAAATGCTGCTGTTGACGGATCTGTGATTGTCGGTAAACTGTTGGAAGCCGGACAAGTGACACAAGGATATGATGCTCAAAAAGGCGAATATACGGATATGTTCAAATCCGGTATTATCGATCCGACAAAAGTGGTTCGGACTGCTTTGGAAGGGGCTTCATCAATCGGTGGTCTGTTGATTACAACAGAGGCTATGGTTGCCGATAAGCCGGAAGAAAAGTGCAGTTGCGGTCATGATGCCGGTGCCGGCATGCCCGGTATGGGCGGTATGGGCGGTATGTACTAACAGACAAAATGCCTTATCAGAAACGTCGGAAAATCCGACGTTTCTTTTTTTATATTATGACAGTGGAAAAAGTTACAACCTTTTAATCCATAGAAGAGAATAACTTCTTTTTATGGCTTTTGTTCAAGATGATAACTTTGTGTTGTTTGATTGTATATGAATGTTTCAGGGTCATACGAAAACCAGTTTAAAATAATTTTTTTATGTTTTTGGAAGTGCCCAATTTCAGCACAATCAGAGATATTTTTTCGGCAAGCTGTATCATCGCTGTAAATAAGTAGATCGTCTTTCCAAAAAGTATGCTCTAACTTTATTGGAGGATAAATCGGGATTACTTCCCAAGCATTATCTTTTTTTTGAAAATCCATAGTTTTTTGGGAATGATTAAAGCTAATACGTATTTTGTTTTGGGATAATTTATTTAGAGTTACTGATTCTCCCGTTTGTTTTAGACGATATATATTTCCTGATTCGGGTTCTAACCATGAGTTGAAACGAGGCATTCGTAAAGCATAGGAGGCTTTCAAATTCTTTGGGCAGTATTGATTGTAGATAGAATCAAATATCCTTATATTGATTTTTTTCGCAAGCTTTTCCCGTGCCAGCATAGTTAGATCTTGACAGTTATCAAAAAAAGAAATTGGATTGATGTCCTTGGTAGCGCCTAATGATCTCCAAAGTCGTTGCTGAACAAGAAAAGCGTTTTGTGACATTTCTTTATAGTAATTATCTGTATTCGTTCTATGGAATCTTGCAGCCACTAATTCTTTATTCAGAATAGCCAGTTTTCCCCCTGTTAATAAAATTTGAGCCCAAAAATCAAAGTCTTCTGCTGATATATATTCTTCATTATAGTGAATGTTATGTTTAAGCAGATAATCTCTTCGGGTCAACGAGGCAACATTGGGGTACACATTGGCAAACAGCATATTTATATAGATTTTGTCTGAACCCAAAAAAACACGTGTATTTTCTTCTTCCGGCACTACAAAGTCATTGCAAACGATATTTCCTGAAACAGATGTGATATTCGGGTGTGTTTCTAAGAAGTTAACGGTATCAGACAGACGCCAAGGGAAAGACATATCGTCACTATCCATAACGGCAATGTATTTACCCCTTGCATTTGCCAGTCCTAAATTACGAGAAAATGAAATTCCTTTGTTTTTTTTATTCGTTAAAATCCGAATGCGATTATCCTGTTTGGCATACTTTTTTAGAATATTGGGTGTGTTATCGGTAGAGCCATCATCTATAATAATAAACTCAAAGTCAGATAAGCGTTGATTTAAAATAGAAGTGATAGAACGGTCTAAAAATTCAGCACGATTATAAACGGGCATTATGACGGATACTAATGGGGCTGTAATACTTTGAAATAATAGCCATAAAAGATAAATAAAAGCAATAGATTCTAAAATGACTAGTGTCCATAGTATTTTGGGGGATATATTTTTTAGGCGCATTATTTATTTTTCCTTGTCTTTTTTGTTTTTGAATATGTTTTTGAGCCGGATATGACGGAAAAAACCATACTGCCTGTTTCCGGAACGCACTCTTTTAATACGACCCGAATCAAATCTCCGGACGTATATGTTATACCTGTTGCTCGACCGATAAGTCGTTGAGCAGGTTCATCATACTCGTAGAAATCACCGCTTAAGGTATGCATCGGGACAAACCCGTCAGCCCCGTATGGTTCAATGGATAAAAATAAACCGAAGGGTGTAACAGATGAGATTCGTCCATCAAAAGCTTCTCCGATTTTATTAGCGAGATAAGAGGCTATGTATCGGTCGGTTGCTCCTTGCTCTGCCGCGGCTGCTTGTCTTTCCGTATAGGAAATATGTCGGGCTGTTTCTTCAAAAGTTTTGACTTCTTCGTCTGTCAAAGCTCCGTCTCCCAGTTTAAGAGACTGAATCAATGCACGATGAACCATAATGTCTGCATATCTTCGTATTGGAGATGTAAAGTGTGCATATCGAGACAAAGCTAGTCCAAAGTGTCCGATGTTTTCAGGCGAATAAACGGCTTGTGCCTGAGCACGTAATACTAATTCATTGACGGCTCGATCTCGCTTTGTTCCGTCCGAACGAGATAAAATCTGATTAAAGTCTGCTGGTATAGGATTATCTCCTAAATGAGCTTGCTGTCCGATAGATTTTAAAAAGTCTGTGAGTGTTGCTATTTTTTCGGATGAGGGCTTATCATGAACACGATACATTGTGGGGGTTCCTTTTTCCTCTAGGGTTTCGGCTGCTGCAACATTAGCTAGAATCATCATCTCTTCAATCAACTGCATACTGGGCATTTGCTCTCGCAAATGAATCCCCGTTACCTGTCCTTTTTTGTTTAGAATGACTTGCCTTTCCGGTATGTCAATTTCCAAAACACCGCGCTTGTCGCGATTCTTCTTTAGAGATATGTAAGCACCGGTTAAATTTTGAATCTCATCTTCCAATCCTTGGACGGGCATTTTCTTATCCATTGCGGATTGAACTTCATCATAAGTCAGGCGTCGAACTGATTGAATTAAAGCTCGATGAAAAAGGTGCCGTTTTTTGTGCCCGTTGGCATCAATCCATACCTCACAAACAAGGGCAGCCCTCGGCTCGTTCGGTTTAAGAGAGCAAACACCGTTTGATAAAGCCTCTGGCAACATGGGAATAACACGATCCGGAAAATAGACGGAGTTTCCTCGTAACCGAGCATCCATATCCAGTGCTGTTTCGGGTCGGACATACCAAGCGACATCGGCGATTCCAATCATAATGTGCCAACCGCCTTTATTATCAGCAGATGTATCCGGCTCGGCCCAAACGGCATCGTCAAAATCGCGAGCGTCTGCACCATCAATTGTGACAAAAGGAATTGTTCTTAAATCTTTTCGATGATCGTCCGGTTGTGGGACGGTGGCTTTATCGGCCTGTTTTTCAGAGGCTTCCGTAAAGGCGACCGGAATATGATGCATATAAATGGCAATCAATGTCGGTGCAAACGGAGCTGTTGCTGATCCGATTTTCTTAACGAATTGAGCCTGTGGATTGCGTTCTTTTATCATTGGAATGTCGACAATGACTAAGTCTTTATTATCCAGTTTTTCTGTTCTGGGAAGCCCAACCAGTGTAAACGGTTGCTTTAATCGTCTGTCAACCGAATAAATAAGGCCGTTTTCGTAAACACCAACCATATGATTTTCGGACGCTGTCATTCGACGCAGTGCCTCCCCATAATACATACGGTTACCGATGGATTTGACTTTTGCTTGAACGATATCGCCGACCCCTGCCGGTGGGGAGAGTCTGTCTTTTGTGATAATGATTTGAGGCATCGGTGCCTGTGATGTCCACTCTAGCGGGCGAGCAACCAAATCTCCCATAGAATCATTTCCTGTTATCTCTACGATAACTCGTTCCGGAAGAGCGTCCTTCATCTCAATTCGCCGCCCGCCACGTTCTGTTTGAATAATCCCATTCTTTCGTAAATCTTTGATGAGCCCTTTTAATGCAACACGATTATCTCCTTTTACACCAAAAGCTTTGGCGAGTTCTTTCTTGGAAACAGGTTTTGATTGAGCATTCAAGTAAGCAACGATATCATCCATTGTCGGTGGTTGAGTGTCTCGCTTCTTTTTTATATCAGGCATATACCCTCCTTTACTTGTTAGCATATCATAAAGTTTAACCAAAAGAAAGAAAATAATTTATTATCCGCAAGCTTTTGGAAAAGAATATGCAGATAGTCTGAAATCATGGGAAGGATATATTCCGATTCAATTATTCATCACCGATTTTTAAGGCTTGGATAAAGGCATTTTGCGGGATTTCAACTTCTCCGAACTGACGCATTCTTTTCTTACCCTCTTTCTGCTTTTCCAATAGCTTCCGTTTCCGCGTAATATCTCCGCCATAGCATTTTGCCGTTACGTCCTTTCGGAAGGCTGCAATATCCTCACGTGCAATAATCTTCCCGCCGATACTGGCTTGAATTGGAATCTTGAATTGATGTCTGGGGATAAGGTCTTTCAAGCGTTCACAAATCTGACGTCCTCGCCGTTCAGCTTGAGATCTATGAGCCAGAAAAGCCAAAGCATCCACCTGCTCGCCATGAACCATAATATTGACACGCACCAAATCACTGGCTGCATAGTCAGACAAATCGTAATCAAAGCTGGCATACCCGCGGGAAATAGATTTTAACCGATCATAAAAATCAAATACAATTTCGTTTAAAGGCAGTTCATAAACAGCCATTGCCCTATCACCGACATAGGTTAAATCTTTTTGGATACCCCGACGTTCGGTACATAATTGAAGTATCCCACCCAGATATTCATCCGGAGTCATAATCGTTGCACGCACCCAAGGTTCTTCAATTCGAGAGATTCGACTAACATCCGGCATATCGGCTGGATTATGCATAACAATTACCTCTCCGTTTGTCAGATACACTTTATAAGCCACTGACGGAGCCGTTGTAATCAGGTCTAAATTAAACTCTCGACTTAACCGCTCTTGAATGATTTCCATATGCAACAACCCCAAGAACCCACACCTAAAGCCTTGTCCCAAAGCCATGGATTTGTCCGGTGTGAATTGAAAGCTGGCATCATTCAGTTGAAGTTTAGCCAACGATTCCTTTAACAACTCATAATCACTCATATCAACAGGGAATAACGAGCAAAACACGACAGATAGACTCGGCTTAAATCCGGGGAGTGCCTGATCGGTTGGATTTTTTTCATCCGTAATCGTATCACCGACTCGGGTTTCTCCGATAGATTTGATACCGCAAATGATAAAACCCAATTCACCCGTTTTGATTTCATCCGTATCCGTCATCTTCGGAGTAAAATAACCGCATCGATCAACTTTATAGACCGCTTTGGTAGCCATCATTTGAATAGACATTCCTTTTTTTAAGACGCCATCTACAACACGAGCCAAAACAACAATACCCAAATAGGGATCATACCACGAATCAACCAACATCGCCTTTAGCGGAGCATTTTCATCTCCCTTAGGTGGTGGCAACTTTGTCACGATTGTTTCTAAAACCTTATCGATTCCGATTCCTGTTTTAGCAGAAATCAGCGGAGCCTCTGACGCATCAATACCAATCACATCTTCAATTTGAGCTTTAACACGCTCCGGTTCAGCTGCCGGCAAATCAATTTTATTAATAACCGGAACAATTTCATGATTAGCATCCAACGCTTTATAAACGTTAGCCAAAGTCTGAGCCTCTACCCCCTGTGAGGCATCTACGACAAGCAAAGAGCCCTCACAAGCCGCCAATGAACGACTAACCTCATACCCAAAATCCACATGCCCCGGCGTATCAATTAAGTTCAAAACATAATCTTGACCATCCAGAGCTCGGTAAGATAATCTAACGGTCTGAGCTTTAATTGTAATGCCTCGCTCCCGTTCAATATCCATGTTGTCCAGCAATTGAGCTTTCATTTCCCGATCCGAAACAGCTCCGCACTTTTGAATCAACCGATCGGCAAGAGTTGACTTACCGTGATCAATATGTGCAACGATGGAAAAATTACGAATGTGATCTAGATTTGACATATAACTCCTTTTATTTTTGGCGTATTTTATCTGAAAAATCACCCAAAATCAAGAAAAGATTTGCCTGAGGGTTATTGATGTGCCCAGATGTTTTTGTTTATGTGTTGATAGGTTGGGAAAAGGATTGTTGTTCCTTATATTTATCAGGCGAACATATTAAAAAATAAGGGACATTAAATTGTTACGCTTTCAGGCGTTAACTCACCCCTTGTAAAAATAGAATACAAGTCTTTTAATCTTTTTATTTTTTCTCTTGACTTATCTGTC
>CASEYR010000014.1 GCA_949292205.1 uncultured Alphaproteobacteria bacterium | reverse complement strand
ACGCCCAGCATTTCCACCATGCTTCGTCCCGATTCATTCTCTTTACTTCTCTTTATTCGGGTATATGTTTCACTTAATTCTGATTGCTCCGATACATCAGCAGATGTCATACGATACTTGCTTTTCATTAATCGACTCCTCTTCTATAATAATTTAACGGACATTAAATTGTTACGCTTTCAGGCGTTAACTCACCCCTTGTAAAAATAGAGTACAAGTCTTTTAATCTTTTTATTTTTTCTCTTGACTTATCTGTCCCGTTCGTGCTATCTCTTTCCGTAACGGTTTAATGTCCCTTTTTTTGTTGTAGTTCTAGAAAAAAAAGAGGTATAAACCTCTTTTTACACAGACATAACAATAAGCAACTATCTTGTTTTTTGCCAAAAATAAGCTCTGACTAAAGGTTTTTCTGGATTACTCAACGGAGTTGTATACTTTGTATCCAACCAAGGAAACAATTTGATCAGATCCGTTGTAACTTTCTGTTGAAACAGCAAGGGTCTAACGGGTTGTTTTTTTTGAACAACCGTCATACCATTTGCCCAAGACACTAATTTAGGATCATTTTTCACCTTTTTTTGTCCTTCTTTGTAGACAAAAGACAAAACGCCGATAACGCACAATAAGGCAAAAATCTCGCCAACTTTTTTAATATGCATTTTTATTTTCCGGACAATAAAGCATCAATCAATTCAGCAACCGTCGGAATATGACCATTTTTATACATCGGATCCGTTCCAAAACGATAGGCACTATGTCCTGCGAACATCAAGTTATTATCAATACTTTCGCCATGAGCAATAGCCGTCAGCGTTTTTGTAATACAGAAAGACCTGGAATCAGGCAATCTGTCCAAATGTCCGGTTGCCTGAGACCAGCCTGAAAAAGCGCAAGCAGACAAGCAACCGACACAAGCAGCTCTATCCGCCTTAATCTGAGCATCTTCCTCCAGCGACAAAAAGATTAAGGAAGAATCCGGAGTCCGAACGGCAACAGGTTTACCATTTTTCCGATAATCGTCAGCACGTTTGCGATCGTGTTCTGTCAAGAAAACGGTATGAGCTTCCGAAACCTTAAAGGGCTTCACAAAAATACCTTCAGCCTTATCCTTGTAAGGCATTTCTGTATCCTTTCTATCAATCAAAGTCTGTAAAAACTTATTTCTGACGGCCGAGGAATAAAATCCCGTCGGAGAGAATTGTTGCAAGACGACGTCCCCCTTTTTTAATCCACGCAAACACCCTTGCCAAGCTTTAGCAACCGGACTTTCTTGCGTTAACAACGGACGTGTGCCTAACTGAAAAGCCAACGGACCAATCTCAGGATTATCTATATAGTCTTCAAATTCACTTAAGTTCCAAACACCTCCGGCCAAAATAATCGGAGTCGTTTCAAGATTATACTCATTCATCTGCTTCCGCAAAGCAACCAATCGTTCATAAGGGCGTTCCGGTTTTTCGGGATTTTCCGAGTTAGACAACCCGTTGTGTCCCCCGGCCAACCAAGGATCTTCATAAACAACCCCACCCAACCATTCAGGGCAATTTTTATAGCTTCTTAACCACAAAGCGCGAAAAGCCCGAGCCGACGAGATAATCGGATAATAATAAATACCGTATTTAGAGGCAATCTCTGCCAATTTATAAGGCATACCGGCACCACAGGTCAAGCCGTGAACCAGATTTTTCACCTCGCCCAACATACCATCAACCACCGGAATAGCATCACCCAATCGCTTTTGGTATTGAAACCGCAAAGAACCTAAAGTTTGTTGAACACGCTCACCGACCGCCATCAACCTGTTTTGATATTTTTCAGGGGCTTTTTCTCTTAAATTCACAACCAAGTTCTCACAGGCATTCATGACTCCTTCCATAATCGGAAGGCTTCCCCCCATTTCCCACAAAACATTCATATGAATACGCCCGTTACCATCAGATATTTCATGAGCTATCTTAGCTTGAGAAATTCCCCCTTTAATTGACATTTCTATCAATTCATCATGTCGCTCTTTACGAGAACGTCGCGTATAAACCTTAGGAACAATATGACCCTTTTCATCTACGATATCGGCAAAAACACCGGAAATTGTTCCGACCGCACCGGCTCTTGCCCAAGCGCCGGAAGATTGTCCGTCAGATACGGCAATACCCTTTCCCCCTTCAATTAAAGGAATAACCTCTTTTCCCGAAATTTTTAAGGCGTTCAGCTTTTTCATCTCAAATATCCTTTCTGTTGAATAGCTCTCATTATACTGATTTTTTCACAAAAAGCAACTAAATTGAAAAACACGTCATATATCAAATAAAAAGACTTGCATTCTTGGAAAAAGGTGTTATACTTAATACATCTTAAATAATTCTGCCGTGGCTTAAACGCCCGGTGGTTCTTTTTTTTAATTTGATTGTATGAAAAGGAGTCAGCCATGGAAGAAAAAGTTCCGATGACAAAGCAAGGTTATGAAAATTTAAATGCAGAGTTGAAACGCCTAAAATTTGAAGAACGTCCGCGTATTGTCGCAGCCATTGAGGAAGCTCGTGGCCATGGAGATTTATCCGAAAATGCAGAATATCACTCAGCTCGCGAGCAACAATCATTCAATGAAGGTCGTATCCAAGAGCTAGAAGGAGCGCTATCACATGCTCAAGTCATTGACACAACGACTTTATCCGGAGATAAAGTATTGTTCGGAGCAACAGTCACATTATCAGATACCGATACGAATCAAGAATCAACATATCAAATTGTCGGTCAGTATGAAGCCAATCTGGAAAAAGGGTTAATCTCACTGCTGTCTCCACTAGCTAAAGCCCTAATTGGTAAAGAGTTAGGGGATATTGTCGAGGTAAAAACCCCAAAAGGTGAAAAATCATACGAAATTTTATCTGTACAATACATCTAAGATAACCTATATGCATTAGGATAAGGAGGTTATTCTAATGCATTCTCAAGTTTTAATTATCGGTTCAGGTCCCGCCGGCTACACAGCAGCCTTATATGCCGCCAGAGCCGGCTTTCAAACAACCATGTTTATGGGAACTGCCGCCGGCGGACAGCTCATGTGGACACACGAAGTTGAAAACTACCCTGGACACATGCGTATTTCAGGTATTGATTTAATTGACATTTTTCAAGAACAAGTAAAAGCCGTTCATGTTCAAATGATTTACGAAAGTGTCACCAGCGTTAATTTATCCAATCGCCCTTTTTCACTCAAAACGGACATGGGTATTGATTGGACGGCAGATGCTTTGATTATTGCTACCGGCTCAACAGCCAAGTGGTTGCAAGCGACAGGTGAAGACCGCTTCAAAGGCCACGGCATATCCGTCTGTGCAACATGCGACGGCTTTTTCTATCGGAATAAGAAAGTGGCAGTTATAGGGGGTGGCAATTCTGCTGCATACGAGGCTTTATTTTTAGCACAGATAGCCCAAAACGTCCTTTTAATTCATAACAAAAAGACACTAAATGCCGAAAAAAATCTGACAGATAAACTGCTGGCAAACCCAAAAATCATTCCGTATTGGAACAGTGAAGTCACAGAATTCATCGGAGACGGACGTCTACAAGCTATTCAGATACGGGACATAACGACAAACAACAAAACGACATTACCTGTTGACGGCGTATTTGAAGCCATCGGACACACCCCAAACACAGACTTATTTAAAGGACAAATAGATATAGATGCGAACGGGTATATTGTAACCGACTGCTTTAATCGTCAAACATCGGTTCCGGGGGTTTTTGCCTGCGGAGACGTTCAAGAACCAATATATCACCAAGCCATTATTGCCGCCGGAAGCGGGTGTATGGCAGCACTGGGAGCCGAAAAGTTTTTAATGAGTCATGATAAATAAAAAAGAGCCCTTGAAGGGCTCTTTTTTTTACACCATAGCTTTATCTTTCCCGGATTTGTTGCAGATTTTTTTGCTGAACAATCTGGGCAGATGTCGGTTGTGACGACACTTGGGTAATACCTTGACGACGCAATGATTCATTTTTAATAAGTTCGGCAAAGGCCGGATGACCGGATTCTAAAGCGATATCATAGGCTGTATAACCTTGCTGGTTTTCAATATCCAGAGCGATATCCGTTTGCAACAGTTTTTTGGTTAATCGCATCATGGCGTTTTTGACGGCCCACATTAAAACCGTATTACCACACTCGTCAGTTAGGGTAACGTCGGAGCCCATGTCAAACAAAGCCTCGGCGACATCAGCTTTATTATTCTTTATCGCATATATAAGGGGGGATACCCCATTAATCGTTCTGTGAATATTAAGCGACTCACACTGTTTTATAACCTCAATACCATTCGCCTCAATACTGTTTTTCAAAGCAATCTCCCCAAATACGACATCTAATTGATCTTTTGGGATTCGTGCAATTAATTTTTGAACAACGGGAACCATATGCTTTCTGATTGCCGTTTCCAAGGCATCGGCTTCATCGGCATGCAAAGCACCCCTCTGATTTTGATAACGAATTAAGAACAGAGCCGTTTCCTCGTGTTTTCCGACACAAGCCAATTTCAATGGTGTGGCTTGACAATAATCCCCTTCTTGCGAATCATAAGAAGCCCCATTTTCCAATAACTTTTGAATCAACTCTGTTTTTCCCCTCAAGGCAGCCCACCCAAGGTATGAATAACCATATCTATCTTTCTTATCAAGATTTAAACCACCCTTTATGATTAAATCAAAACTGGCGTCGTTGATACAGCTCCACTCAATAATAGCCATTGAATCATTCATTTGTCGAACATCGGCTCCGGCCTCCAGTAAACGTTGAACCATTTTAGGTGATTCGGAATAGAAAGCTGATTGCAACGGAGACAACAGCTTTCCCTCAAAGCTCCCCTTATTTTGCTTAACCAAATCAGGATACTTCTTCAATAAAAACTCAACAACATCTTCTTTTTTCTCTAAAATAGCTTTTTCCAACACCTTAGAGGGGTAACCTATGTTGGGATTTGCACCATTTTCCAACAACTTAAGAACATTAGCCCAATCAACCTCATCTTGTTTAATTTCTTTTTTCAGCTTCCAAGATTCAAACATTTATATGCTCCGACTACTTAAATAAAAACGATGAATGGATTATATATAAAAAAGCAATTTTAGTCAATAAAAAACAAAAAGATACCCAAAATCAAGCCCGACCGATTCCCCCAAAAGAGCAAGAGGTAACTAAACCCACGAAGATTATTCTTGATTTTTATGAAAAAAGAGAGTATAAGATTCCTGTCGCCCGAAGCATCGGACGATATTTCACATGCGGGGAAAGCGCATAGACGGGGACAAATCCCGTTTAAACCGCTTCCGGTGTTCGTGAATGGTTTACGAATATCTCGCCCCGCAGAC
Source organism: uncultured Alphaproteobacteria bacterium (assembly GCA_949292205.1). Taxonomy (GTDB): domain Bacteria; phylum Pseudomonadota; class Alphaproteobacteria; order CAAHEQ01; family UBA3637; genus CALXZG01. The sequence continues at coordinate 24,128 of CASEYR010000014.1, read as the reverse complement.
GTTTAACCGGAAAAAGAAAGGACAAGAAAATGACACTTCCGACAATTACTATGCGTCAATTAATTGAAGCAGGCGTTCATTTTGGGCACAATGCTCGTCGTTGGAACCCCAAGATGGGTCAATATATCTATGGCACACGCGAAGGCGTCCATATCATGGACTTAACACAAACGGTTCCCATGCTGTATCGTGCGATGGAAGCCGTCCGTGATGTTGCCGCCAAAGGTGGTAAAGTTTTGTTCGTCGGAACAAAACCGCAAGCTCAAGAGCCGATTGCGGCAGCAGCCGAACGTTGCGGTCAATTTTATGTCAATCACCGTTGGTTAGGCGGTATGTTGACGAACTGGAAGACTATTTCTTCAAGCATCAAACGCTTAAAAGAAATTGATGCCAAGATTGAAAAGGGCGATTTAGCCGGCTTTACGAAGAAAGAAAAGCTGAACATGACACGTGAACGTGAAAAATTGTTTGCGTCTCTGGGCGGTATTCAAGACATGGCCGGTCGTCCGGACATCATCTTTGTGATTGACGTCCCCAAGGAAGAATTGGCAATTGCCGAAGCGAAAAAGCTGGGTATTCCGGTTGTGGCGATTTGCGACTCTAACGCAAATCCGGACGGCATCACCTACCCGATTCCGGGTAACGATGACGCTCTGCGTGCTATCAACCTGTATTGCGACCTGATTTCCGGAGCAGTTTTAGAAGGTATCCAAGCCGAACTGAAAGCTGCCGGAGTAGATGTCGGCGCTGCGGTTGAAGTTGTTGAGGAAACAACGGCACCGGCCGAAGAAGCCAAAGCTGAATAAGAAAAGGACGGGAACCCGCGTTCCCGTCTATTTTCAAGCTTCCGTTTAAAGATTAATTTTGTATAAAGAAGGACCGAAATAAAATGACAGAAATCAAAGCAAGTTTAGTCAAGGAACTGCGTGAAAAAACCGGCGCCGGCATGATGGAGTGCAAAAAAGCACTCTCCGAAGTCGGTGGTGATTTAGAAGCTGCGATTGACTTCCTGCGTAAAAAAGGGATGTCCGTTGCTGAAAAGAAAGCCGGACGCGTAGCCAGCCAAGGGTTGGTCAGTGTTGCCGTTGCCGGTAAAGAGGGGGCTATTGTTGAGCTGAACTCTGAAACAGACTTTGTTGCTAAAAACAGTGACTTCCAAACATTCTTAGAAGAAGCAACCAAAATCGCCTTAGCTCAAAAAGGTGATATGGAAGCCATTAAAACCGCAGACATGAACGGCAAAACAGTATCCGATACATTAACAGCCTTAATTGCCAAGATCGGTGAAAATATGAATTTGCGTCGCTCTGGGTATGTTTCCGTAACGGAAGGCGTTGTTGTTCCGTATATTCATACGGCAGCCGCCCCGAACATGGGAAAAATCGGTGTTTTAGTTGCACTGGAAAGTACCGGAAACGCAGAAGCTTTAACCGAGATTGGTAAAAAAATCGCCATGCATATTGCCGCATCAAATCCACGCTTTTTAACGATTGGTGATGTCGATGAAGCAACCATTGCTCATGAAAAAGGCATTTATGAAGAACAAGCCAAATCATCCGGAAAGCCGGCAGCCATTATTGAAAAAATGGTTGAAGGTCGTTTACGCAAGTTCTATGAAGAAGTTGTTGTTATGGAACAAGCATTCATCATGGATCCGGATAAAAAGATCAAAGATGTTATTGCCGATGCAGCGAAAGAAGCCGGTGCTGACGTTAAAGTTACTGCATTCGTTCGCTTTGGCTTAGGCGAAGGCGTTGAAAAGAAAGAAGAAGATTTTGCAGCCGAAGTTGCAAAACAAATCAACGGATAATTTTTTCAACGACAAAAAAATCCCCCGACATGGGGGATTTTTTAATTTTCATCATCGGGTAACAACATTAAAATCAATTGATTTAAAATCAATATTCCGGATTTGGTCGGACGAATACCATCAGAACTTTGTTCAATTAATCCCTGATTCAGTGCTTGCTTCACTCCGTTTTGATTCAATCCGACTGAAGGATACCAATAATTTCGTCGTAATCGTAGCCCCATTAATAACTTTTCTGTCTGTCGCTCCTCTAAAGTCAACATCTCTGTTTCCGTTCCCTGCTCTAACCAAGCCCCCACGGAAGAGGGATTCCACATAGCCATTTGTCCGATACGTCCATGGGCCGCAGGTCCGATACCGACATAGTCACCTCCGGTCCAATATGTCAAGTTATGCCGACATTCAAAACCATCGCGCGCATAGTTAGATACTTCATAAGCCCCAACACCGGCAGCATCCATCATATCATCTGTTAAGGCATACAAAGCCGCTCCAAGATCCTCGTCAACAGGCCTAATTCCTTTTTTCCCGAAAGGTGTATTTTCCTCAATTGTCAGTTGATATAAAGAATAGTGAGGCAGCTTTAAAGAAAGAGCGTACTCTAGTTCAGATTGCCAAGCCTGCACTGTTTGATTTGGTCTAGCATAAATCAAATCCATATTCACATTACCGAAGACGGCAAGCCCCTGATCCAATCGCTCCAAAGCGGTTTGAAGCGAATGTCGACGCCCCAAGAATCGCAATCCATCTTCCTCCAAGGATTGCACCCCCAACGACAAACGATTAACCCCCAACGCACGAAAAGAACGCATCTTATCCAAATCGATTGCATCGGGATTAGCCTCAACTGTTATTTCACAAGACTCCTCTGGTATGTTATTTTGAAAGATATCAGACAAGATATCGGACATCAAATCAACAGACATCAAGGATGGCGTTCCACCTCCGAAAAAAATGGAAGCAATCGATCTGCCGGCAGGCAACAGATGACGAATATCTCTTTTGTATCCGAATCGCAAAGTTGTTTCATCAACACAATCACAGACACCACTGGCAAAATCACAATAAGGGCATTTAGACAGACAATAAGGCCAATGAACATAAACACTAATGGGAAAATCTGAACTTTTCATGGAACCTCTTGACAAGAGCGATAAAACGAGTTATGGTAATCACTGGATTATTTTTGAATATTAACAAGAAAGATAAAACAATGCAAATCATTATTACAGGACAACAAATTAATTTAGGTGAAAATCTGCGTGATTATGCGGAAAAAGCATTGGATAGTGCCGTTTCCAAATATTTTGAAGAGGCTGTCAGTGCCGATATTAAAGTCGCAAAAGACGGTGCTTTAATTAAAACGGATATTACGGTTCGTCCGGCATCGGGAACAGTCGTTCATGCCGCCGGCACATCGGCAGATGCTTACGCTTCATTTGATGATGCAGTCAGCAAGATTGCCCGTCAATTACGCAAATATAAAAACAAATTGGTTGATCACAAAGCGCCATCCGTTGTTGAGATGGTTGATTTATCGGTCATTGATTCTGAAGACGATAAAGAAGAAGTCGGCGATGCACCGGTTATCATTGCTGAAATGCAGACCGAGTTACCGGTTTGTACAGTCAGTGCAGCCGTTATGCGGATGGACTTAGCCGGATTACCCGCTTTAATGTTTAAGAATACGGCGCATGGCGGTTTAAATATGGTCTATCGCCGTGCAGACGGAAACATCGGTTGGATTGATCCGAAGAATAAATAGGTAGTGCTGATGAAAATCGTTGATATTTTATCACAAGACGCCGTTGTCTGTGATGCCGAAGTTAGCAGTAAAAAACAACTTTTAGAGGTGTTATCAAAGCTGGCAGCAGATAAAACGGGGTTGGATGATCGGATAGTTTTAGATGCTTTAGTCGAACGAGAACGCTTGGGAACAACAGGAATTGGTCGTGGGGTAGCTTTACCTCACACTCGTCTGACGACGTTAGATCGCATTTTTTGTGCATTTATTCGGACGACTCCCGTTGATTTTGAATCAGTAGACAATAAACCTGTTGATTTAGTCTTCTTGCTGTTAGTTCCCGAAGAAGCCGGAGCCGATCATTTAAAGGCATTGGCACGTCTATCTCGTTTATTGCGAGATGAAACGGTTGCTTCAGACTTAAGGCATGCAAAAGATGCGACCGAGATTTATAATCTGATCTGTCAAAACGATCAAGAAGATTAGAATGATATCAAATACGCAAAAACGGCTCTGAATCAGAGCCGTTTTTATTATATCAACAAGCGTAAGTTCAATTTTCTCTAACGTTAATCAAGAAAGTTTTCCGACGCAAATTTAATCGGCGGGACACAATAACAGGACCATCTTCCGGTGTCCAAAAAACCCGCTCCAAGACTCCCGGCAAACGCCCGGTTACTTGTTGAAAACGTTCTGCCAAAATTCCCATAACAGATACTTGAAACACAGTTCTCGCCTTATTGATAACCGAGGGAACGGCCTGACGCTCAAAATCAGGCAGCTTTAACTGTAATTTGAAATGCTGGAACTGCCATGCCGTTAAATCAGGAACCTCTTCCTTAACTTCATTAAATCCGATATTAATATCGGACAACTCATTTTGAACAATCTGTTGTTGTTCTGGAAAATCATTAATCCGAGATAAAACCTCTTGAGCATAAAAAGCCAGATAATGATAAATCCCCAGCATTTCGGCAGAACAAACAGGTCTTTCCTCTCTTTTCTCAAAGCCATCTCTCAAGAACTTAGCTTCAAGGAATAGATACTTCCCCTGCAACGAAGCTTCTTTTCTATTTAAATACGAAACATATGCTTGCCTTGCCCAATCAAAATAAAGCATTTTTTTTAAAAGAAAATTCATAGAAAGTCCTCCTTGTTTCTTCTGCCATGTGAATAAGATATCTCTTTTTAAAAATTTTGTCAACATATATTAAAAAAAACCGAGGAAGCTCCTCGGCAATAGAAAGGCTTTCAAAAATCATCGCATATATTTTTGAGCTTCAGCCAACTCCTCCGGCGTATTAATATCAGCCGGAGCATCTTCAATCAATTTAATACTCGGCACGATTTTAGCATAAATGGACATACCGTTTTCCAAAGCACGCAACTGCTCTAACTTTTCAATATTTTCCAAGATGCCTACAGGCAAGCTGACAAATTTTTTCAAGGCCTCGGCCCGATAAACATAGATTCCGATATGCCAATAAGCGAAATCATAAGCAGGAACAGAATCTCTGTTAAACGGAACCGGAGATCTGGAAAAATACAAAGCCCGTCCATAAGTTTGATTATCGCACAAGCCCATAGCAATTTTAACATAATTCGGGTTACGAATATCCTCCGGATTTGTAATTTTCATTCCGACGGTAACCATATCGGCACCTGTTGGTTGAATTAAATCAACCAACTCCAAATTCAACTTTGGATCTACGTTAATACCATCTCCCTGAAAATTAACAACAATATCGTATTTTGTTCCGGTCGGATCTATTTCCCGCAGAGCTGCGGCAATTCTATCCGTTCCCGATGGTAGTGACGCATCCGTTAAAATACCTTTAGCGCCAAAAGCCTTAGCGGCCTCCAAAATCTCGGTGTCACCGGAAGCGATAAAAACATCTTCTGCGGGGTGAACGGCAATAGCATGTTCATAGACATGTTGGATTAACGGTTTATCGTTAATGATAGCCAATGGTTTATTCGGCAATCGTGTTGACTTCAATCGAGTCGGAATTAAGACAACTGTTCTAGGCATTTCAAAATCTCCTTTTTAATTCGTTCTATTGTCTGGTACTTCATAGTTGCTATATATGGTCTTGCCCGCAATCCCCAAATCGTATCAGGCCAATATAAATCTCCCTTAAAACGACAAATGATGTGAACATGTAGTTGTGGCGTCACATTTCCGATCATGGCAACATTTGTCTGAGTCGGCTGAAACAGACGCACCATCACCTGCTCGCAAAGCTCAATTTCACGCATCAATGTCAAACGCTCATCAGAGGTCAAATCACACATATTTTTAACGCCTTCTTTTCTAGGGACTAAAAATATCCACGGAAAATCGCTGTTATCCTCCAAAAGAACCCGACAAAAGGGTAAATCACAGATGAAAGCTTTTTCTTGTAAATTGGGATGAAGTTCAAAAGTCATGGTTATTCTACTTTCAGGGTCTATAACCCGTCAGGTGCTCCTTATTTACCTGATACATTTCCAAGGCCTGATTCAAGATACGAATAGCATCTTCAGGACCCAAAAATGATTCAATTTTAACTTCCTTATGTTCCAGAATTTTATAATCTTCAAAAAATCGTTGAAGTGTTTTCAAAGTATGAGGTGGCAACTCATTGATATGATGATAGCAATTAAACTGAGGATCATCCTCATGAATAGCGATAATCTTATCATCTGCCTCCCCCCCGTCAATCATCTTCATCACACCGATCGGTCTGGCGCGCATAATACACAACGGGACGACAGAATCTTGCCCCAACACCAAAATATCCAAAGGATCATTATCGGCACAATATGTTTGTGGAATAAACCCATAGTTAGCCGGATAATGAACGGCACTATATAAAATCCGATCGACGCGAACCAAGCCACTTCGTTTATCTAACTCATACTTAATCTGAGATCCTTTCGGAACTTCAATAATTGCCGGAATAATTGCCGGACTTTCCTCATACAATTCAACCTGATGCCAAGGATGCATTTTTATTTTTCCTCACTTTCATCATAAAAAATTTCTAAACAGATCTCTGTAGATACGCTTGAACAATAGCATCCGTATCATTCAACTGCATTGCCAACTGCTCGGCTAATAAAACATTTTTATTACCGGATGAATACACTTTCAGATAGGGTCCTAAACCGGACAAATCTACATCCAAGATAACAGACTCATGGATAGCGGGACGACTGACCAAAATAGCATACTTACGATCAGCAAACTCTTTACCCATGATAAAGTTCATTTCGCGGGGACTCAAGTTCCAAGATTCATAATCTGACGGATTAGCTTGCGGGTTACGGAAGAAAATAACCGTCTGACACTGTCCGCGAATAACATCACCCAATCCGTGGTCATCCAAGAAGCGAGGCTGCTGGAAAGCGCACAAAAAGGCTTGTCTTTTTTTACGTCCTTCTCGCAGACCGACGATAAAGCTTTCTTTAAACATTTCATGTTCAAGCATCGGCGCCGTTTCATCGATCATAATCAAGCTCGGCGTTCCCTTCTGAGTTGCCAGAGTATGGATTCTATGCATCACATAGCTGATAACAGCGGGAGCCAAAACACCATCTTGGAAGATTGTCGTAAAGTCAAAAGCCATATAGCGACTGGACAAATCCAGATTATCGGTTTTCGAGTTAAAGATGCGCCCGTATTGATCATCATCAATCCATCGCAACAGCTCCCGTCGCATATAACCGCCGTTAGAAAAACAGCTCTTGTAGAGATTTTTCATCAACCGCTCTTCGGGCTTTAGGTATTCAAAAGCCGTTGTTACCGCTCTGGCAATTTCCTGTTCGGAAACAGCATCAACCCCGCCGGTAATATCCCGTAGCCAGGTCCTCAAAAAGGCGCGGTTATCGGATGTATCGGGAACGGCGAAGGGATTCAAAGAAACAGATTCGGCACCACCGTCAAAGCGAACATACGGAGCGCCCTGCATCAAAGCAAAAACCTTAGCACCATTATTCCGATCAAAGAAATAGGTATGCAAATCGGGGATTCGCAGAGCCTGTCCGGCCATAAACGAGAAGAAAGTTGTTTTACCCTGACCGGTCGGACCGATTAAAGCGGTATGAGCCACGGCATAAGGTTCTTCAGACACATGGAATTGGAACGCATAGGGGGTCCCTGTAATTGTTCTGAAATAGGACAAAGGCACAGGCCCCCAATCAGATTTGCGACGCCCTTCGGCCGTTTTATCAATACAAACACCGCAAGCAACAACGCGAGATAGATATAGGAACGTTCTGGGATAAACCTCATAGGTTGGAAACTGCGAGAAAAAGACAGCCTGAGCCGCCCATCCCTCCCGAACAGGCGTAACATTATGAAGGCGACAAATTTTCTCTATTTCCTCCTGTCCGAATTTCAACTCCTCTTTTGACTCCCCAAAAATCAAGACGGACATAGCATATTCATTTAAGGTTTGTCCATCGGCATCTGATTGATCCATCCACTCTAAAGCAGCGCTATATTGCTCCTGAACATTTTGTGAGAATGTTGTCAGATAAGCCATACGACGTTGTTGCATCAACAAAGCATTAGCCTTTAAGTTTGGAATAGCTTTAATATTATGCAATACCGTTACTTCACAATCAATGGACAAGATATCTGCAACCATTTGCTCATCCATATAATCCCCCGGCTTGCGAATTCCCATAGCAATTGCCAACTTTTCCTTATTTCCTGAGAAAAAGCGAATAATCCCTTCATCTTTTGTAAAGTGAACATAATCACCCGTCAGCAAAGCGTTCAAAGTATCCCCGTTTTCTCCGTGTATAATCGGCTTGGGACAAGTTAAAGGGCTGGCCATTTGAGCAAATACCCAAAAAGGACTCTTATCATTATGACGCTGAGGTGTTTTTTCAGAGATAAGGACGGGTTTATACATATCCAAAATCGTCAACATAGCATTTGTTGCTTGATCCAAATCCTTCAAGGCCTCTTTCCGATCATTAACGGACAAGATGATATAATGTTTATTTTGGAATATCCGATGCAAGCTATCCAACCAGCGAATAGCAATTTTTTGCAACAAAGGGGCATCTCTGTAGATATTATCTTCCTTCAAAGGGACCTTCTCCCGAATAGTCACGACTCGGGATACAACCTCTAATTCGGCCATTGAATCAACCCAACGTTTCCGAGCCTCTGCATAAGTTGATCTTTCTTCCGGCAAAATCAAAGTGGTATCGGCCCCCTTTACTTCAAAAACCCGAGCCAAGCTCCCGTTTCGCAAATGGATGGTTGCCCCATCATCATCCAATCGACTGAAAGGTAAAAAATCAGACACCCTTGTTTCTTTGGGCTTAGGCAAAACAATATCACCTAACTTCGTCACCCAAACCGTTGCAATCAACATGGCCGCTAAAATACCAAAGACCATAACAACGGTTGTCAACGAACTGGCACTTTGCCAAAGCATTCCCAAGACGCCGATATCTATATTATCCATAATTCAAACCTCATTTCCAAGATCTACGGAGCCAACTTATTACCCCGACTATGATAAATATTTTTTGTTTTAGACATAAATGGTCCGTAAGATTGCATCATTTTGGATAAATGCGGATCCCGTGCACCATAGATAATAATTCCGATATGTCCCAGCAAAAAAGTGAAAACGAACACCAAGGGATTAACGACCCCCGGCAAACCACCCATAAATACCATCATAATAGCCATTTGAACAGAAAAGTTCACAACAGCAGGTAACATCGGCGCCCAAAAAACTTTTGGTGGCATAGCCACGGCTTTTAAAATCGGCTCACGCATAGTTGATTCTTTTTTTCACCTTTCCGAACACATAACTCCCCTTCATTCATAAAAGATCATATTTATTGCTCTGCCGACAACCTTTGACTCTATGTTTGCCTCATCTACAATCTTCTTTATATTAAACAAAAAATCCGAAAATGAAAAGAAAAAAATATACCTTTCGTCGAAAATACTTTTTTTTACGACAAATTTTACACAAAAAGAATGAAAAAAATATTGTTTTTCTCTTAATTTATTTTTTATATCTTGTTTTTTCATAGACTTATCAAAGCAAAATATTTTTGTCTCTTTTTATTTTTTTTCTTGCATTTTTGCAAAAAACAGAGTAGCATAAAGGTCAGAGGTCTTTCCGTCCACATCAACAAAAGGTGGTTATATGAATTCAGATCCCCACACTTCTTTTTTACCCAACTGGAAAATCCCTCTGGAAATCAAAATATTTAATCCCGACAGATTAACATTAGATACACCGCCACCGATCGGATCACAAAAAGATATCCCCATTGCAAACATCTGCCCTCCCGCCAGTGTTCGTCGTCATTTTGTATCATTTTTAGCACGTGGCGGTGATTTAAACAACTGCGGTTTTTCGGTTCAATCCATTAAAAAAGCAGCCGACAGCGGTCTTCCTCCCAAAGGATTTTCGGTTCGTTTTTTGTTTCCACCAAACAGTAAAAATGAATATGATGACTACGCTAATTTGTGTTTAATGGAAAACTGTGTTATCCCGCTTTGGGACAGTTTTGTTCCCCGACTAATGAACAATGAAATATCCGTATATGGATCTGCCAAAAAGCGCAAAAAATACTCGGCATTATCCAAAGTTCCCTTTGTAATGCGTATTCGCGATTTTAAAGTTATCCGAGACACCGTTATGCGCAAATCAACCTTTCAAAAAACCAGCACACCGCGTGAAAACATCTTGTCCAAGCTCGTTCTGTATCCGCTACCGTCAAACGGGACATTATTACTTAGGAAAGGGTTAACAACATTAATTCAGGATACAAATCTGCATCCAATGGTGGTTGAGATCCAAAATCCCACGCCGGAGAGGTGTCGCAGAATAAAGAAAGAGTATATTGACAACAAACAGACATTGGTTCGTCAGTTAGCGGCGATAAATCGGATTCCCGGACTCATGGAAGCAGAACGCCTCAAGGCAATTGAACTAGGAAGCCTACCGGATGGCTATCCTTACTCCTGTCATCATATGGTTCCCCGTATTCTCGGTGGTACAAACGCTTTGCATAATTTAAGTTATATTAACAATTCCCTGCACAAACATATTCACAAGCTGATTCGTGTTTATGAAGAGTATTTAAGTCAAGCCCCACAAACGCTCCGAAGCGGTCGTTTATTTGCGGTATTACCGATGCCGGCGGATTTTAATGGTCCCGAGCTCCGCATTATCAAAGATCGTTTTACTATTTTAACGGCAAAAGATCTTTTAACAGAATCATATCCGCGAAAAATCAAACAACATCCGATATCTTTTATCAAGGACAGTCATCAAAACGAAAGGACTTAAAACAGTGTCACAGTATCCCTCATTTTTCATGAAAACGCGGCAAGACTCGAATTGTGTAACAATAGATATTCCGGGAACATTAGCCCCGTTTCCGACAAAAAAGACAACCATCAACATTCCCAGAGAAAAGCTTTCGCAAAAAGATTTATCCGTTGCCGAAGATCAAAAAAGGGACTTCATGATATCTTTAGCAGAAAACAATCTGATGAGGTATGATTTATTTTCCATCAAGCAGATGAGTGAAGCGCGCCAAGGGATTGTTCCGCAAGGATTTCAAGTCATTTATTTTATTCCGCCTTGTTACGGAGGCAGTAATAAAGTTGGAAATTGTGTTTTGATTGAGGATCAATCGGTTCCGTTTTTTGAAAGTATTTGGGCACAAATTAAACAAGAGATTGCACGACAATCCTCTAATATTGAATTAAAAATCAGTCTTCCGGAAATACCGCCCATTCTGACACAAGCTCATCTGGAACGATGGGCACAAAACAACCAACAATCGCGGGAGAAAGATAAAAACCGCCCAAAACGGTTAAACGGCATAGAAACACAAATACATCAAATGACACAATCGGACGGAAGTCTTTTACTTTGGTTATCCGATCATTCATTTGTAAATCAACCGACGGTTACGATTTCCTTAACAACGGCAACTCAAAATGGTCGTGATCAATTCACACAAAACAAGGCACTCCATAAAAGCATTTGCCATCGTGATGCGACATGCCTAAAAAATTTAGGCAATAATGAAATACATCAAATAAAAAAGCGTGGATATCTACCCGATGGCATAAAATTACAAATGCATCACATACACCCGTTAGAATGGGGTGGACGGAACACGGCAGATAATCTCTGTTTTGTTTCACCATCGGATCATGAACGTTTCAACAGCGAGATAGAAAATCCGTTAAGGACTGTTTTAGCCACTCTGGATTCAGACAAAAGGGATATCTACATACGCCTGCCGATTCCACTACAAGCCTATAAAATATTCCCGCCGATCAAACTGCTATCGGTATATTCTCATAAAGTTGATTCACCTTCCCCGTCCAAGCCGAAAAAGATTACATCAAGTAAGCGAAAAACCGAAAACAGAAAGGGACGCCACCAAGACAAGCAAAATCTTCGTGCCGAGTGGCAATACGCATAATTTTTTTGACTTTCTGAAAAGCTTGTCATATAATAGAGTCGGTTCTGTGTCAGAGCCGATTTTTAATAATTAGGATAAGGAAATAAAAATGATTGAAATAACGCTGCCCGATGGGGCAAAGATGAGCGTTGAGGAACCGATTTCCGGACTTCAAATAGCTCAAAGAATTAGTGAGGGTTTGGCAAAACATGCCGTTGCGGTGCGGGTTAACGGCACAACAACAGACTTGACGACGCCGATCACAACCGACGCGTCCGTTTCAATCATCACAACAAAGGACACAGAATCTCTTGACATCTTGCGTCACACGACGGCACACGTGTTAGCACACGCCGTCAAGAACCTGTATCCGCAAGCACAAGTAACCATTGGTCCGGCGGTAGAGAACGGTTTTTATTACGACTTTTTCGGGATTATTTTAAAAGAAGATGATTTACCGAAGATTGAAGCCGAGATGTCAAAAATCATTGCTTCAGATTATCCGATTACGCGATCCGAGATGCCGCGTTCGGAAGCCGTTGAATTTTTCACAAAGCGGGGCGAAAATTACAAAGTTGAATTGATAAATGATTTGCCCGAGGACGTAACGACGGTCTCTTTGTATACGCAAGGCGATTATGTTGAGCTGTGTCGAGGCCCACACTTACCGTCAACAGGGAAAGTCGGCAAAGCCTTCAAATTGACAAAAGTCGCCGCGGCCTATTGGCGCGGGGATGCCAAGCGGGAATCACTTCAACGCGTCTATGGAACGGCATTCTGGACGGACAAGGATTTGAAAGCCTACTTTACGCTGTTGGAAGAGGCAGAAAAGCGGGATCACCGCAAGCTGGGAAAAGAGATGGACTTGTTCCATTTTGAAGAGTATGCTCCCGGAGATGTCTTCTGGCATCCCCGTGGCTGGACATTTTTCCAGACGTTAATCAACTATATGCGTCGTCGCCAAGCCGCCGAAGGATATGTTGAAATCAACACACCGCAGATTATGGATAAAGTTCTGTGGGAAACGTCGGGACACTGGGAATGGTATCGTGAAAATATGTACACGACGACGATTGAAGAAAAGACATTCGCCATCAAGCCGATGAGCTGCCCTGGTGGTATCTTAACGTTCAAGCAAGGGATTACCAGCTATCGTGACCTGCCCAAGCGGATAGCCGAATTTGGCCGAGTCCATCGTTATGAAGCGTCCGGAGCCCTTCACGGATTACTCCGCGTCCGCGCCTTCACGCAAGACGATGCACATATTTTCTGCACACCGGAACAGTTTAAAGAAGAATGCCAACGCGTTGTTCGGTTTATGTTGGATATTTATAAAGACTTCGGATTAACGGATGTGAATATCAAGCTGTCCACCCGTCCGGAAGAGCGGATTGGAACGGATGACATTTGGGATATGCTGGAACAAGGTTTAGCCGATGCGTTAACGGATATGGGATATGCCTATACGATTAACCCGGGCGACGGAGCGTTCTATGGTCCGAAGTTGGACTTCAAGCTAAAAGACGCGATCGGTCGGGAATGGCAGCTTGGAACCTTGCAAGCCGACTTAAACTTGCCCGAGCGGTTTGACGTAACCTATATCGGGGAAGATGGGCAAAAACATCGTCCGATTATGTTACACAGGGCATTATTCGGGTCACTGGAAAGATTCTCGGGCGTTTTGATAGAACATTGCGCCGGCGCATTCCCGTTCTGGTTAGCACCGGTTCAAGTTGTTGTAGCACCGATTACATCGGATCAAGACGCATACGCGAAAGAAATCGCGCACAAGCTGTTTGTTGCGGGTATTCGGACGGAAACTGATTTACGGAATGAGAAGGTCAGCTATAAAGTCCGTGAACATTCGCTGAAAAAGACGCCGGTCATTTTGGTTGTCGGTGCCAAAGAAGCAGCCGAAGGAACGGTCACCATTCGTCGCCTCGGCTCTAATCAGCAAGAGGTTGTTCCGTTCACCGAGGCATTACACCGCTTTAAACAAGAAGCGCGCTTCCCCAGTGTGGAATACGACGATTAAGGATATCCTTGTTGGTCAACTCCCTCTGCAAAAGCAGGGGGAGTTTTTTGTATCTCGGCCTTGACATTTACCACCGGTTTCGTTACCGTAGCTGATGGGCGGATGTCGGGGAATAAGACCGTTCGGTTAAATAATCCGAGCTGTATTTGGACAGTTTTGTAGCTCCGCCCACCAACCCCACTCACTCATTTTGCCTCACCACACCCCTATCGCCTATCATACCGCCCCACCTCGCCAACGGCACACCACATACCCGCCAGACCACACCCTGCCCCGTTTTATCACCCTCTTGCCAAACCACCAATGACGGTGCCGAAACCGACTTTTTGTTTGACTTTTTCCTCACCCTCTGCTATCCTACTCCACGCAAGCAAGGTGCTTGCGAGAGGCTCGAAATCCTCTTCCAAATAATCTGCCCAACTCGGGCGGATGTCGGGGAATAAGACCATCCGGTTAAATAACCCGAGCTGTATTTGGACAGTATTCGAGCTCCGCCCACCTTGGTTCGTTCCAAGGTGGTTTTTTGAACCGAAAAAAAGGAGCTTATTTATGAAAAATTATAATCAAATGCATATCTGTTATCTGATGCGTCAGGATCTCAATCGTATCCGACACGAAGTCGCCTTACTCAGTCGGTCGGCTAGAGCGGAACAAAAATTGAATGCGCGCCTGATAGAACAGCAAACCGGCGGAGCGCTAACGGCGAAACAGCTGGATAAAATTGAAACCGAGCAAAAGCAAAAATTAACGATGGAACATTTAACCCTCTTGGCGCGAGCCGTCAATTGTCGGTTACATATAACGTTTGAACCGGTAGAGGAAGATGATCAAAACACAGGCACGGATTGGGACACCCCCGCACAAAATCCGATAGCACCTCTATCATAGATTCCGAAAAATCGGAACGATATCGGGTATCCTATCTCCAAAAGAGTAATACCCCCCTATTTCAAGGGAATGATTGTAATTAAAGAAATCTCGGACGGAGACAAAAATCGCATTTGCGGTCCCCATTGTCCGGCACCGCGGGACACATATAGCATTCGCCGATCGTTCCGATAAAGTCCGGACAAATAGGTATTAGCTAATTTAACCAACGCATGAAAAGGAAAGATCTGACCGCCATGCGTATGTCCGGATATCTGCAAATCGGCGGTATTATCAGGCAAATCAAAAGTTTTAGGGGTATGGGACAACAAAATTGTAAAAACGCTTTCCGACACAGTCGGCATAGCAACATCGGGCATGGGCGGTTGTCCGATACGATGCCCCTGAACATCGGGTATACCGGCAATCCGAATAGTATCGGACACCATTTGATTTGTATTACGCAAATAGATAATCCCCTGTTCCGCCAACATTTGTTTAGCGACATCAGATCCGGTATAAATCTCATGATTACCATCGGTTGCATAAACGCCCATTTTAGCTTTTAATTGAGCCAATACAGGCAACAAATGCCGAATAGCCTCGGGACGATCATCAATCGTATCACCGGGCAAAACGATCAAGTCCGGATTCAAATCATTTGTCCGCCGAACAATCCCCTGTAATTTACGCAAAGACAACGCCCGATGAAGATGAAGATCTGACAAGACGGCAACCGTCAGGGGTTGCGTTATTTTATCCGAAGCAATCGTAACCGATTTAACATTCGGGAGACGGGTTCCCTCATACAAAGCATAGCTGGCAATACTGACGACCAAGATCGTCAAAATAAGATTTGCTTTCATAACGGCAAGGGGTTGAAACGGGGAAGCGATACGTTCAGGCATAACCCATCGCAGAAAAGCCCACAAAACATCACGCAACAGCATAAATGAAAAAAGCAGAAACACTGTTACGAATAGAAAGTAGGCCGCATACGTCAATCCGTTATACCACTTTTCCGACATCTCGCCCAAACCGTCCCGCAACAGGAAGGGTGACAAAAAAGCGACCATAACACCACCGGCGACAAGGAATCGCCCCCACATCGGAATAGAGGTCAAAGCCGTCAAACGCAGTGTAATAAAAGCGGACAACAAAACGGCAACAAGCATTAAAACCATAAAAAAAGACAGCATCATTTTAAATCCGTAACGCATCATAAGCTCGTTTAATTTCTTGAATATCCTGCCACATCAACCATCTGGGAGATCCTTTTTCTTTGGAATGATTTCTCAACAAATACGAAGGATGAAAGATCGGCATCATTTTAGATCCGTAAGGTCCGTCAAACCACTGTCCGCGAACTCTGGAAATAGCGGTTACATTAGGCAGGAAAGAGGTCAAAGCCACTTTTCCGCACAGCAAAATAATTTTAGGTTTCAGAACAGCCAGCTGAGCCTCCAAATAAGGTCGGCAAGCCTCTTTTTCCACAGGCAAAGGATCCCGATTATTCGGTGGACGACACTTCAACGTATTACAGATATAGACATCTTTTTGGCGTGACAAGCCGACGGATTCAAATATTTTATCCAGCAACTGTCCGGCGCGTCCGACGAAAGGACGACCGGTTTGATCTTCATTAAATCCGGGGGCCTCTCCGATTAAGACTAAATTATGATTCGGAACACCGTCCGAAAAAACAACATTTGTTCTTGTTTTTCCCAATGAACACCGCTGACAAGACAAACACTGTTGTCTGATTTGCTCCAATTCCTGCTCTATCATAAGACTTTTCCTTTTCTATTCTGTTAACACGGTCTGTTGGACATTCACTTGCTTTCCCCCAAAAAGAAGAAACATATCCGATCTAAGACTAGTATATTTTTTTATCTGATTTAGCAAACCATTCATCCATAACACACCGTGCATCACGCAGGTTCAGTCTGTGTAAGGTCAAAGGATTTTCATCATAAAAGACGCGATCCCGAAAACCGATTGCATCGGCATCACACCGATCGGCCGCATAATAGACATCGGCAATATTCGCCCATTTAGCGGCATTCAGACACATCGGGCATGGCTCGCAAGAGGTATAAAGGACGCATCCGGACAAATCAAACGAACCCAAAACCCGACATGCGCTTCGGATACAATTAACTTCGGCATGAGCCGTCGGATCATTATCGGGAACAACGGTATTGTGAGCACAAGCGATAATCTCATTATCTTTCACGATAACGGCTCCAAAGGGAGATGAACCCACCTCAACAGAACGCCGGCTTTCCGAAATAGCTTTATGCAAATAAAACTCATGCAACGACATTTTTACCCCTTTAATTTTTTCAACAGCCAAATGATATTCTCACCCAAATTACGCATATTATCCAAAGCTTCGGCATCATTGGCAACTTGCCCCGGCTTTGCCCCGAACCCAAAGTTCCAATACGTTGACCCCGGAATAATCATTTCAGACATTAAAAACATATGATGGATAGAGGCCTGAACACTCTCTCCGCCGGCACGTCGCTGAGCAACAACGGCAGCCCCAACCTTATGTCGCAGCAACCCTTTATTTGCCATAGAAACATATCCAAGGCGATCAATAAAAGCCTTTAGTTCAGGGGTCATATCCGAAAAATAAGACGGTGTTCCCAAAATCAAAGCATCGGCAGTCCAGACCTCCTCTAACAGAGAATTAAAGATATCATCACCACAGACACAGCAACGACTTTTCAACCGAAAACAAGCCCCGCAAGCCCGACATCCGTGTATATTTTTACCCCCGATATGAATTAACTTTGTTTCCCAACCTTCATTTTGAATCGGTTCTAACACCGTATTCAACAACAAAGCCGTATTTCCATCTGCATGAGGACTACCGTTAATTGCCACTATTTTCATTGCAATATCCTTTCAATCATGATGACAGGATACAATCTTTCCGAAAAAAGTGCAATAGTCGTCTTTTTTTATTTTAAGCGGTGATTATTTTTGTTGTTTTATTTGTTGACGATACAAGAAATGGAATTGGATAAATCCCAAGGCAAACAACAGTGGCAAAGTTGCCTCGCCCCCTTCTTCAAAAAGCTTAAACCAAGCATTGGTTAAAGCGTCTAAATATTCACCTGTTGCCTTGTAATAGTTACTTGGGAAACGGTCCATAAATTTGGAAACAAGACCAATTGTTCCGAAAGTACAAATTGTCCAATACAGAGGATTAAGCTGAAAAAATCCCCGTATAATTTTCGGAGTATATTCAATTAACAGCTTAATAATAATGCCCACAACCAACAAGACCAAAGTTCCGGCAACAATTTTTTCTGACAGGGGATTATTCGGGTTTGTAAAAAAACGCAGTTTGATAGCCGTTGTATCGGTTGAGGTCAACCAATGTTGAGCCCCCATTTCCCGCAACAAAGCTGTCAACCATAAAAAGAGGAATAATCCATAAGATGTTTGCTTAGATGTTTTGATATAATCCTTACAAAACAAAACAGCCGTTACAAACCCCACGGCATATCCGGCATAGGTAATTGTTTCCAAACCGCCGTCATTTTCATAAAAACCACCGACATCTGTGGGGCTGCAAGCAATTCCGATAATACCACATAACAATAAAAAAGAAACCGTCAAAAAAGGAGCCAACAACGGATTACAAATTAACTTGATCATAGATATCCTTTTATATTAAATCAATTTTAAATGAAGTGATAAGGAATAGTTTAACATATTATTTTATGTGCGTCAAACAAAAAGGAATAGACTTTATACTACCGATTTATACCTGATATTTTAACACAAGCTCACCTATCTTTTTTATTTATTGGCTTATCTTTACTGCACTGAAAAACCCTCCCACCTAACAGTGAGAGGGTTTTCTTTTTCAAACAAGACTTATTTTTTCAAATGTTTAAAAATGGACTTACCGGCAAATACGGCAGTATCCCCCAATTCTTCTTCGATACGAATCAATTGGTTGTATTTAGCCAACCGATCGGAACGAGACAAAGAACCGGTTTTGATTTGACCGCAACCTGTTGCAACGGCGATATCGGCAATTGTTGCATCTTCCGTTTCACCTGAGCGGTGAGACAGAACAGCAGTATAACCGGCACGGTGAGCCATATCAACAGCTTCCAAAGTTTCCGTCAAAGAACCGATTTGGTTAACCTTGATTAAGATAGAGTTTGCGACACCACGTTCGATACCCATAGCCAAACGCTTTGTATTTGTCACGAACAAGTCATCACCGACCAACTGGATACGACCACCCAATTTTTTCGTCAGCAAATCCCACCCTTCCCAATCATCTTCGGCCATACCGTCTTCCAAAGACATAATGGGGTAGTTATTGACCAAATCTTCATAGTATTCGACCAATTCGGCGCTTGTCAAAACTTTGCCTTCGCCTTTCAGGTTGTATTTACCGTCTTCATAGAATTCGCTGGAAGCGGCATCCAAAGCGATAACAACATCTTCACCCGGCGTATATCCGGCCGTTTCAATAGACTTAACGATAAAGTCCAAAGCTTCTTTAGCAGAACCGATAGCCGGAGCGAAACCACCTTCATCACCGACATTTGTATTCATACCGGCTTTTTTCAAGTTAGATTTCAAAGCCTGAAATACTTCAGCTCCCATACGGATAGCTTCCGAACAAGAAGAAGCCCCGACAGGCATAATCATAAATTCTTGAATATCGATAGGGTTATCAGCATGCTTTCCGCCGTTCAAGATGTTCATCATCGGGACAGGCAAGACATGAGCCAACGTACCACCGATATAGCGGTATAAAGGCAGAGCCGTTGTTTCTGCAGCAGCTTTAGCGACAGCCAAAGAAACGCCCAGGATTGCGTTAGCGCCCAAACGGCCTTTATTTTCTGTTCCGTCCAGATCAATCATTGTCCGATCCAAAGCAATTTGATCTTCGGCATCTAACCCGATTAAAGCGTCATAGATTTCGGTATTAACGGCATTAACAGCCTTTAAAACACCTTTACCGCCAAAGCGTTCCTTATCATCATCACGCAATTCAACCGCTTCATGAACACCTGTTGAAGCCCCGCTCGGAACGGCAGCCCGTCCGAAAGAACCATCTTCCAACGTAACGTCCACTTCAACTGTCGGCGTTCCGCGTGAATCCAAAATTTCTCTACCTTGAATATCTATAATTTCCGTCATAACTTTCTCCTTTTTGTTTGACTTAATTCGAATCTTTTCCCAAACAAGTGGATAAGATTGCTTAAATCCCACCCACTTATTTTTATCTTTAATTATTCGGCCTGTTCCTGATTCGCAACCGGAACAATGGTTGTTTTTTCAACCGCCGTTGCCTGCTTAGCCATAACGACCAAAGACAGACTTGTTACAATAAAACAAACAAATAACCAGCTGGTCATTTTTGTCAACAGGTTGCCAGCCTGACGACCGGTTAAGAAACCGGAAGCCCCTTGGCCACCGCCTAAACCACCCAAAGCACCGCCTTCCGAGCGTTGCAATAGAACTAAAATCGTAATGGCAACAGCCAACATAATGTGAACAGCTAAAACGACCGTATGCATTTTTCTTCCTTTCTTGTTACATTTGAGTTTCGGCAATTGCCCAGAAATCATCGGCTTTCAAGCTGGCACCACCGATTAAAGCACCGTCAACATCGGACACGCTCAACAATTCGGCAGCGTTAGAAGGCTTAACCGAACCGCCGTATAAAATCCGCATACCGTCTGCAACATCTTGCCCCAAAATTTTTGCCAACTCGGCACGAATAGCGCCATGAACCTCGGCGACATCAGCCGTTGTAGGAACCTTACCTGTTCCGATAGCCCATACGGGTTCATAAGCGATAATGCAGTTTTGATCGGTTGCTTCCGGCGGAACCGAGCCGCGAATTTGACTTGTTACAACCTCCAGAGCGCGACCGGATTCACGTTCTTCCAAAGTTTCACCGATACAGATAACGGCAACCAATCCGGCATCAATAGCACGTTTTGCTTTCGCCCGCACGACGGCATCTGTTTCCTGGTGCATTGTCCGACGTTCGGAATGGCCGACGATGGCATGAGTTGCCCCCAAGTCACGCACCATTTCAGCGGATACATCGCCCGTAAAAGCCCCAAAATCCTTGGGAGCCGCAGCAACATCTTGAGAACCGACGCCGATTGTATGAGGCAACGCAGCCACCATACCCAGCAAGCTCATAGGCGGACAAATCAAAACATCAAAAGGCAACTCGCCCGATGTTTTTTCGAACACAGCCTTAGCCAAAGCAATTCCGTCCGCGGTCAGACAGTTCATTTTCCAGTTTCCCGCAATCATTTTACGACGCATTTATAAACTCCTTACGTTAAATAATGATGTCCTGTCATACCACACTTTCAAACTGATTTCAAGATAAAAAACAAAGTTGACACACCTCTTTCGGGTTGTTATACTGACAGACAGAACAATGAATGGAAAGGAGGTCGCCATGAACCCGACAGACAAAGAGACATACGATCCTCAAGCCGGCTGGCTCAATAATTGGGAAAACGATAAGATTTCCGATGCGGATTTAGAGGATGAGGTGAATGAGATTTTAAACAACACCTCAATCTCACGGCAAAACGAAGCATCTCCCAAAGAAACGTCGTTTGTTCAAGATGATTTATTTCAATCCGAATCATCTCAAAGTCGTCCGAATGAAGATGATATTCCGTTGCCCCGCCCCTATAATCCATGGGTCAAGAATCGGGGTCGCTGATGCGTTATATTTTATTATGCTTGTGTATCGTCTTTTTTTTCGGAACGGCGCAGGCACAGTATGGCATGTTAGATGTGCGGGCGAAACAAACGCCTGAATCGATTGCCTCGACACCGGATAGTTTGGTGAACTATTTAACCAAAGATTTGACGGATGCGACACAGAAAGCGCGTATTTTAGCCGCATGGATGGTTTTTCATGTTCAACGCGACGGGTACCGCCGTAAGGTTTTAATGCAATACAGCCAACGCAACAGGCAAGCACCCGAAACCTTAAAGAATGATGTATTTAAGACACGCCTTGGGACACCGCAAGAGTTTGCTTCTTTATATCATCAATTAGCAACCCTTGCAGGATTAGAATCGGTTATCATTGATGGCTTTGCGGGGAACAGCATCCCCTCATTTCGATATGAAGAGCCCAAATATGCCGCGCTTGAAACGGTTATGAGGCGTTATTTAAACAACACCAATTATCCGTTACAACGGTATCAAGCCGCATGGAACGCGGTTAAAATAGGAGATAATTGGAAACTCTTGGATACCTACTGGATGATTGCCGGAAACGTTTATACCGGACAAGACATTCAATCCGACCGTTCCATGCAACGTTTTTTGGAAAAGAGAATGAGACGACCGCCGACACGCTCCGAGTTAATTCAAGGTAAAAGAATCAATGACGATTACTTTTTCCCGACACCGCGTCAATTCATCAAAACACACTTTCCATTGGATTCACAATGGCAATTATTGCCGGTTCCGGTCAGCTGGTCATCATTTACCAACTAAAGAAGCATCTCCCAATTCGTCCGGCGTAAAAGAGTACTTCTCTCCGCAGAATTGGCAAACGACATCAATTTGCCCGTTTTGATATAAGGAAGCACGCTCCGAGGCATTCATTTTCTTCAAAAAAGTCTCCATGCGTCCCCGATAACAACGACACTCAAACACAGGCGTTTTAGCCGGAAAGACCATCAATTTATTGGCATGGAACAACCGGAACAACATCTCATCCGAGGTCAATTTTTCAGAAAATAATTCCTGATTTTGAACACTCCCTGCAAGGATCTGAACGGTTTCCCATAAATCGGCAGCGATTTCGGGAGAAACACCCTCTTTTTGAGGCAGCTGTTGAATCATCAAGCACCGAACATTTCCTTTTTTCTGGCGCATAATGATGTCCGTTTTAATTTGCTCCGACAAAGCGAAATAATCCGCAACAACTTCCGTCAGTGTATTTTTGTTTAAAGCAATCACACCTTGATAAGGCTCCTGCCCGACCGCAGCAACAGAAAAGATCAGCTGTCCTTGCCCGAACAAATCGGTAATTGTCTCGCCCGCCTTTTCAACAGCCTCGGCATCAAAGACGATATAGCCACGCACTTTCTTATCGGTTGTGACATCAACAAATAAAGACAAGACAGGACCATTTCCCTTAATTTGCAACGAGAAAACACCGTCGTATTTAATACCGGCACTCAAAGCCAGAGCCATAACAACAGCTTCCGAAAAAATCGGACGCAATTTATCCGGATATCCGTGTTTTTTCCAAATAACATCCGTCACACCGTCCGCCGCAATAAAAGCACCACGAAACAACCCATCTTCCAATAAAAATGATTTAATAATATCCATTTGCCTTTCCTTTTATTTTCGGGTATTATGACAACGAAACAGGATTTTGTCAATGTCAAAACGCATCACGGAAAAAAGATTCTACAACATCACACTCGCGTATTTATCTCGATTTGATGCCTCTGCCGGAAAAGTTCGTTCCATGTTGAATCGGCGGTTAAAGAAAGCTCAATTAAACGGAGAGGATATTCCTGCCGAGGCACCCCATTGGATAGAAACCATAATCGGCAAAATGCAATCACTCGGATATTTAAACGATAGGCGGTATGCGGAAAACCAAGTTCGCATTCTCTCACATCAAGGAAAATCACAACGATTTATCGCCCAAAAGTTGACACAAGCCGGTATCTCTCACGAAACGATTCAAGATCTTTTGACACAAGACGAAGTCACGGATTTAGATCGAGCCCACCGTTTTGTAGCACGCAAGAAGATAGGTCCTTACCGGTCGGCCACGCAACAAGAGGCGTATCGACAAAAAGACCTGTCAGCATTAGCGCGTGCCGGTTTTTCATACGACATTGCCCGTCAAGCATTAGAAATAAAAGATGAAGAAAGCACTTGGATAGACTGACATCGCCATCTGTTTCGACAAAAAAGAGCTTGCTTTTCATTTTAAAATAGGCTATAGTAGAGGGCAGTATTTAAGTGCGCTTGTAGCTCAGCTGGATAGAGTATTGCCCTCCGAAGGCAAGGGTCGTGAGTTCGAATCTCGCCAAGCGCGCCATTTTATGGACCGTTTTGCACGGTCTTTTTTTGCGCTTGCGTGAGATGAGAACGAGCGACCGTGAGTTCGTTCACGAAGCGCAGCGAAGTAGACGCCGGAGGCGGTCCGAGCTTTTGCG
>CASEYR010000013.1:2292-40340 GCA_949292205.1 uncultured Alphaproteobacteria bacterium | reverse complement strand
CGCCAGTCAACAACGGTTATTGGGACATTCAATTAACTTGTCTGAATATGGCGTTAATACGGTGCAAGGATATGCGATAGAAACGGCAGATAATTATAATGGGAATGCCGGACAATTTACGATTACGGTCAAAGGAATCGAGCAGGGTGTTTGTAATCAAGTGATAGATTCGCCGTTACCGATGGTAATAGAGGAGTTGGTCGGTGATGTTGTTGTCGCCGACGATGTAGATTGCACAGCCGAAACGAATGATGTGTTGTTTGCGTTTGCGAATGATTTAGCGAGTAGTTCTGGCAGTGATGGAGATGGTGGAGAAGGAAATCCACCCGAGGAATTTGATCCAACCGCTCCGGAAAATAATGTGTTTTGTACAGACAGAGGGTTATGTTTTTCTTGCGATGATGGATATTCCGCGGTAGGAGGATCTGATATTCAAGATATTCAGTTATGTTTAGATTCTTGTTCAAATCGTATAGATTATGATGGTTCTTGTGCATTAAAAGATTGCGATGGTGTTCGTCGAGAATATGATGGCAGTTGTCATGCTTGTGATACAAAGAAGGCTATTTTTGTTGATAATAATGGGAGCTGTGATAATTGCTTAGGAATACGAAAACTTGTAGGTACATCTTGTGTTTTGGCGAATTGTGATGGATTTCAGGATTATAAAGGAGATTGTTACCCGTGTGATACGCCGGGGGGGATTGATGTTGGTCGTAGTGGACTATGTGAAGAAAAATGTCCCAATCGGGTTAAAAATGGGCGTAACTATTGTGTATTCAATACATGTGACGGATTTTGGTCCTATTGGGGCGGATGTTACCCATGTGATACGCCGGAGGGGATTTATGCTAATAAAACAGAGTGTGATAAATGTAAGGATGCGTCGGGCAACCCAATAAGAGAAATGAATAGTTCCGGTTATTGCAATTTAAAATCAGTTTGTGAGAATGGATTGCAGGATAAGTATGGTCGTTGTTACCCGTGTGATACGCCGGAGGGGATTGATGTTGGTCGTAGTGGAACGTGTGGAAAATGTTCTAATCGGGTTAAAAATGGGCGCGATTATTGTATCTTGAATGTCCCTTGTGATGGATTTCAGAGTGAGTCTGGTCGTTGTTACCCATGTGATACAGCGAGTGCGATTGATGTTGGTAGTGATGGAACGTGCT
The DNA here is from genome assembly GCA_949292205.1 of uncultured Alphaproteobacteria bacterium. GTDB lineage: Bacteria > Pseudomonadota > Alphaproteobacteria > CAAHEQ01 > UBA3637 > CALXZG01. Next base: position 39,168 of record CASEYR010000013.1, on the reverse strand, counting down.
CAGAGGCTTGCACCGGTGTAGATAAGCGGTTTAAAAAGGGAAGCTATTGTAATCTGTGTCCGAAGAATGTCGCGTCACCAGCTTTAAATACACAAGAAACGTGTGAGGCATGTGGCGGATCCCACGTCCCGAAATGCCGATATTATTTCTAGCGATAGTATCGGTACTTGAGGAAAGCTTTTCCTGCCTTTCCTCTAATAATCGGAGAGGGGACTTCCACCGTCCCCTCTCTACTCCTTTTTAGGTATCTTTGATATCATTCTTGATATACAATATTTGTGTTAATGACCGTTGTTTCAATAAATAAAAAACGCTCCCAAAATGAGAGTGTTTCATTTCTTGTGAATGGATTATTGATCTAAAAAAATGACATGAAAAGCAGAAAAGAGAAAATACAAATGTGGCGTGGTGTTCAATCTTTGCTATATCGGACAGAAGTAGCAGAAGCTTTTTATCAATTATCTTTTGTATATAGGGGGATTTTTCTTGATTTCTGTGTAAATATCAGCCAAAATGATTCAAGAAAGGAAATAAAAAAATGGCAACCATTTTAATTGTTGAAGATAATGATCTGAATATGCGTTTGTTTTCGGATTTATTAAAGGCAAAGGGACATACCGTTGTGGAATGTTCGGAGGGAGCAAAGGCTTTGGAAACAGCAGTGGCAACAAAGCCTGATCTGATTTTAATGGATATTCAAATGCCGGAAGTATCAGGTATAGCAGCGACTCAAATGATCCGAAAAACACCGGCAATTTCAAATACTAAAATTGTTGCCGTGTCGGCTTTCGCTATGAAGGGAGATGAGGATAGAATCCTAGATGCCGGTTGCGATGCTTATTTATCCAAGCCGATTTCAATCCCGACTTTTTTTAAGACAATTGATGAAAATTTGCCCCAATAGGAGAGCGGATGGTTATCAAGGAATATCAAGTTAAGCAGTTATTTCGCAAGTATGGTGTTCCTTTATTAAAAGGAGGGGTTGCCTATACGCCCGAGGAAGCTCAGGCCACTGCCGAAAAAATAGGTGGTAGCGCTTGGGTCGTGAAAGCTCAGGTAACCGTCGGGAGTCGGACGGCCGGATATTTCGCCGGACAGGGGCAGTCTGATTTGGCGGGTATTTGTTGGGCAAATTCGCCCCAAATGGTTGCCGGTTTGGCAGAGCGAATGTTGGGAAATAATTTAATCGTACCTGAAAAAGAGGGGGCGGGACAAGAGGTTCGGCGTGTCTATGTAGAGGAAGCTTGTCTAGGGCAAAGTGAGTATAAACTATCTTTGCGAATTGATTTTTTAACGCAACAGTTGGTCTTGACGGTTATTTCGGCGGGTAATATCGTTCATCGGTATGAGTTGCCAGAATATAAGCTAAATCGGTTGATTGTTCAACGTGTACTTCGTGATTTGAAATTAAAAGATAAACGCGCTTTTAATATGACCGATTTGTTGAAAAAATTGATGCAGTTATTTGAGGGATATGGTGCTATTGCCGTTGAATTTGATCCGATTTTGGAAACGGCCTTGGGGTTTGTTGTGTTGGACGGACGGATTGTTTTTTATGAGGACTCTCTCTTCCGCTTTCCTGAAATTGAGGCTATGCGTGAAATTGAAGTCGGACAAGAGCGGGAGGCTATCGCAAAACGGCATCAGTTTCGATACACAAAATTGGGGGGAAATATCGCTTGTTTGGTGAATGGTATCGGATTGGGACAGGCGACGATTGATTTGATTCATCAACATGGCGGACAGGTGGCTTGCTTATTAGATGTCGGAACAGAGCCGTCCCGAGATGCTGTGGCAAGAGCTTTGAAATTAGCCTTATCGGATCCCGATATTGACGGGGTTTTGGTTAATATCTTTGGTGGTATTACGCGATGTGATGTTATTGTTCAGGGTTTGTTATCAGCCGCTCATGAAATCTTGGCAGGATTGCCGGTCGTTGTTCGAATGGACGGAACAAATGCTCATATCGGACGACGGTTGTTGTTTGAATCTCGGTTGCCTTTTACCGTCGTTCAGAAAATGGATGAAGCCGTTCTTGAAATTATTAAACAGGTAAAGGAGCTGACATGAACTCTCTTAAGTTTCCGACTCGGAATACACCGATCTTGTGTCAAGGAATTACCAGCGAAATGGGATCGGCTCATACAGAATTGGCTTTGGCCTATGGAAGCCATATCGTCGCCGGAACAAGTCGGGATAAAAATATCAACTTGTATCAGGATATTCCCGTTTTTAGAACGGTTCAGGAAGCTGTTCGTAAAACAAAGCCATGCGTCAGCGTTATTTTTTCATCTCCGGCACGTGCTTTGGGAGATGTTGAAGAGGCTGTGCGTGCCAGAATCCCGTTGGTTATTTGTACTGTTGAACATGTTCCTTTACATGATGCCTTGCGGATGGTTGCGTTGGCTTGTAAATATGGCGTGACTTTGATTGGTCCTTCTTCTCCGGGGATTGTTCGAGTCGGAGATTGCTTGGCCGGTAACATTCCGGCGCATTTGTTCCCAAAGGGAAATATCGGTATGATCGGGCGATCTAGCTCGCTGATTTATGAGGCGGTTCAGCAGTTGGCTGAGCAAAATATGGGCGTATCAACTTGCGTTGCTTTGGGGGCGGCTCCGATTGTCGGGACGTCCTTTGTCCCGATTTGGGAGGCAATGCTGTCCGATAAACAAACAAAAGCTGTTCTAGTTATCGGCCAGCTTTCCGGTGATTTGGAAATGGAATTGGCAATTGTTTATAAACGCTCTCGTCGAAAAAAGCCTTTGATTGTCTATATTCCGGGGCAGACAATTCCTCCTTTGTCTAGGACTCCTCTACTAGGGACAAAAACACTTAATCCTGCGGATATTATCGCCAATAAAAAAGATGCTTTGGTTTCGGCCGGTGCTATCTGGGTTGAAAGCCCTTCTGAAATGGGGCAAACGGTTGCAAAAGTTATGCGATTGCTTGAAAAAAAAGATTAAAGCGATATTATTCTACTAAATTATCAAAATAAGTATCAACGGCTTTTGCCAGAGATTCCGCTAATTTGCGGCGATAAGATTTTTGCTGTAATAAGCGATCTTCTGTTTTGTTTGATAAATATCCAAGCTCAACTAAAACAGAGGGAATGCTGGGGGACTTTAAAACAACAAAACCCGCCATACGATGAGCATTGGGGACAAGTTGAACTTTTTTCTTCATTTCTTGCACAACATATGTCGCGTATCGTGCAGAGTTATCCATGGTGCTTTTTTTGGCAAGGTCAATGAATATATTGCCGATTTCGGCTTCATATTCACTAAGATCCATATCCAATAAAATATCTGCTTTGTTTTCTCGCTCGGCAAGAGCGGCTGCTTCGGCATCAGATGCTTTTTCGGATACGGTGTAAACGGATAATCCTTTCGCAGAGGCGTTTTTCGCACTGTCAGCGTGAATGGAGATAAACAAATCCGCATGCGCTTCATGTGCTTTTTTTATCCGACCCCGTAATGGAATAAAGACATCAGAATCTCTGGTTAACACAACTTTATATCCCTTTTTCTTGAGAATATCTCGTGTTTCGCGTGCCATATTCAGCGTGATGTGCTTTTCATAATGACCAGACCGAGAAATTGCACCGGGATCTTGCCCACCATGTCCGGGATCCAGTACAATGACTCGCTGTTTCTTTTGAGCCGTTGAACCAAATGGTTGAAGACCAACAGAGCGTTTTTGATCTGATTTTCCGACCGGAACAACCGAGGGGGCATTTGATGAGGATAAATCCAAAACAAATCGCCATCCGTGAGGACCTGTTGGTTTGAGAAAAAAGTTTTTCATCGTTAAAGATGTGTTTGGCAGATCAAAAACAACACGGGCAATGCCACTTTCTTGAACTCCGATCCGGACAGATTTTATGAATCCTGCCCCGCTTAGATTCTTTTTTTGCGCCTCTTTTGAAAAGGTGGTGTCTTTAAAATCAACAACTAATCTTGACGGATTTTCTAAACGAAAAATATTGGCTTCTGTCTTTTGAGATAATTCGGCAACAAAGCGAACCGTATCCGATGTATATGTGGCAAGTCGCATCTCTTTGATTTCTGTCGCATTTGCCGAAACTGCACAGAAATAAAAGAAAATGATGCAAAAAATGTGAAATAATTTGTTCATATCAAAAATCTGTTAACTTGCCATAAAAAAACTTGCTTATTTATTCATATACCGATATAATCAAAAAAGCAATTGAAAAAAGATTGCCCAAACTTTTTTTTAACACGGGAGTTGACCTGAAAAAATGACACTGTATTTTGATTACAAATGCCTGTTTTGGCCGGGGATCCCGTTTTTTTATGTCTTTAATTCCGATATCTATCGGATAAACAAGTATAATTTGGAGAATAATGTCAGATGGCAAAACAAATGCTTATTGATGCGACGCATTCAGAAGAAACGCGTGTCGTGGTGTTGGAGAACGGGAGATTAGAAGAATTTGATGTAGATACCTCTACAAAAAAACAAATCAAAGGCAATATTTATTTGGCAAAGGTGGTTCGTGTGGAGCCTTCTTTGCAAGCCGCTTTTGTTGATTATGGCGGAAATAGACATGGTTTTTTGGCTTTCGGGGAAATTCATCCCGATTATTACCAAATACCGGTAGCTGATCGTGAGGCTTTAAAAGAGCAAATGGCTGCTGAAGCTGCCGAAGAAAAAAGGATAAAGGATATCTGTGATTCTGATGATGATCTGTCTGAAAGTAGCGAGAGCGATGTTGAAACTGTCAGTGATGCTGAGGTTGATGATGTTATTCACCATAAGTCTTCGTTTTTTAGAAAGTATAAAATTCAGGAGGTTATCCGGCAGGGGCAAGTGATGCTTGTTCAGGTTATTAAAGAGGAGCGTGGTAATAAGGGGGCTGCTTTAACAACTTATTTATCTCTTGCCGGGCGGTATAGTGTTTTAATGCCGAATAATGGTAAAGGTGGTGGTGTATCCAGAAAAATCAGCAATGCAAAGGATCGTAAAACATTGCGGGGAATTGTAGATAAACTACCGATTCCCGAGGGAATGAGTGTTATTATCAGAACAGCCGGACAAGGCAAAACGAAAACTGAAATCAAGCGAGATTATGATTATCTGATTAAAACGTGGATGCAAATTCGGGAAGAAACGTTAGAATCAATTGCTCCGAAGTTAATTCATGAGGAAGGAGATATTATTAAACGGTCTTTGCGCGATGTTTTTACGCCGGATATTGATGAAATTTGGGTTGATGGAGAAAAGGTCTTTAAGTCTACGAAAGCCTTTATGAAAATGTTAATGCCGGCACAGGCAAAGAAAGTTAAACAGTATAAAGGTGAACGACCTTTGTTTTCGGAATATCAGGTGGAGTCTCAGTTAGAGGCTATTCACAGCAATATTGTTCAGTTGCGTTCCGGTGGTTATTTGGTTATTGATCAAACTGAAGCTTTGGTCGCGGTTGATGTTAATTCGGGACGAGCTACCAGAGAGCATGATATTGAGGAAACGGCTTTGAGAACAAATCTGGAAACTTGTGATGAGTTGGCTAGACAGTTGCGTTTGCGGGATTTGGCCGGATTGGTCGTGATTGACTTTATCGATATGGATGAACAACGGAATAATGCCGCTGTCGAAAGACGTTTGAAAGAGGCTTTGCGGAAAGACAGGGCACGTATCCAGGTTGGTAAAATTTCTGGGTTCGGCTTGATGGAAATGTCTCGACAACGACTTCATTCCAGCTTTTTGGAAAGTAGCTATCATGTTTGTCCGCATTGTGGCGGAAAGGGGGTTGTTCGCTCGACTGAATCTTGTGCAATGCATGCGTTACATTTGTTGGAGGAGGCTGCCGCTAAGAACAAAGAGTGTACTTTAATCATGTCTTTGCCGTTGGATGTTGCAACGTATGTTTTGAACTTTAAACGAGATAGTTTGAAGTCTATTGAAGCTCAATTTAATGCATCTATTCAAATTTTGGTAGATACAACTTTGGAAAAAGCCGCAGACTATCGCTTGGAGCGTATTCGGAATAATGGTGAACGAGCGTTTGTTCAGGTGAATTTATCTTCATCTAAACGGGGTGATAAAAACTCTGAGCGAAACCAGACAATTGATGTGACTGTTCAACAGGTCGGTGAGTCCGAAGAAAATGCTAATATGCGTCAGAATAAGCGACGTTCTCGAAATCAACGGCGGCGTGAATGGCGACGTAAACAAAAACAACTTGCAGCCGAACAGGCTTTGTTAAATCAACAACGTGTTGAAGCAGATCCCTCTTTGGTTGAAACGCCAACTTCTCGGGATAATTTTACGATTGTGGAGCAGGTCTCTTTAAGTGATGCCGAGAACGTCTTGCAGTCTCAGATTCCGGAAAATAAAGCCGAAAAGAAAAAAGGAAAAGATCGTTGGAAAAAGAAAATCAGAGAAAAGAAAATGGAAAAAGCTTCTTTGCAGGCAGATCGGGAATCTGATATTGAATTAAATAAGAATATACCGGATGTTGCTAAGCAAAATAAAGGAAGAAAGGGTAAGGGGCGCGCTATTGCTAAGGTATCCGAAAATTCATTGCCGGCTATTCGCGAAGAAATTGTACCCGCCGTTCATGAAACGATAAAAACGGAATTGTTGATTATTCCCGATCAAGAGTCTGACGAAAAGAAACCGTCTAAAAAGGGCGGATGGTGGAATCGTTTGATGAGTTAAACGAACCTTTTCCGGAGTTATCTTAAAAGCACTTTGAGTTAATCAGAGTGCTTTTCTTGTTATATGCCCCAGTATGTTGTCGTCAAATGAATTTACCGTTCACGATGTTATTTGTAGAGCTATATTTGCCTGAAAAGCGTATTGGTATATGAAAAATAAACAAGTATCATTAGAAATTGGCGGAAAGGGAGGGATTCGAACCCTCGGTACAGACATGCTGTACAACAGATTTCGAGTCTGCCGCATTCGACCACTCTGCCACCTTTCCTTTTTAACAACAATTTGTATTCAACAACAATTTGTATTCGAATACGAAACACGAAATCTGTTGTTCGTTTTCGTTCCGAAAACCACCAGATTAGTCCTTCGGGCTTTGCCCTTCGTTCATCTCAGCTTTCGCTTTGATAACGAGTCTGCCGTATTCGACCACTCTGCCACCTTTCCTTTTTAACGAAACCCCAAAATATTAAACTGACGTATTACTTCGTTATGGACGGTATCGCTATGTATACTCTAAATTTTTTGAAAAAGCAACTATAAAGCCGTATTTTGTTATTTTTTTATTTCCTTTTTATTCCTTTTGCAGTATGCTGAAAGAAAATGGAGGCTGAGATGTATTCCTTTGGGTTGTTGTATTATTTGAAATTTTATAAAAACTGGATTATATCCGGATTTATTTTCACGATATTGTTTTTTATTTCGGTTTTGTTAAGTTATGAATGGAGCTTGCGTTTTTTAGGGGTTAATACGCCTTTGGTTTCCTTTGTATATGAGTCATTATCACATACTTTTTTTCTCTATGGAAGTATTGTGTTATTGGGTGTTGTTTTAGTTGCTTTTGTCCGGTTGATTGGATTTTTTCGTGGCAAAGATATTGAAGAATTGTTACAGATGACAACGGAGGAGTTGCGAGTTGAAAACTTGAAGTTGTCTGCGGATGTTCAGCGATATTTTTCTATCTTGATGCGATTACCTGTTGGTGTGGTTGTTACTCGTGCCGAGCGGGTCATTTTATGTGGCGATATGATGCGTCCTTTCTTAAATCAAAAACCAGAGCATGTTGTGGGTCGGGCAATTACGGAATTATTCCCGAATCGAGATGAAATAGAAAAGGTTTTTGACAAAGGGCGGACTGTTTTATTGCGTAATAAAATATGGATGACACAAAACTTAATGACAACATATGATGGTCGGCGTATTCTTTATCAAATAACGGCTTTTTGCCTGAAAGCGGGATCTCCTAAAAAGGGTATTGTATGGGTGTTTCAAGATTTTTCCGCAGAAGCAAGAAATATTGAATTGGAAAAGTACTATCAAACAGTTTTTCGTGTGCTGATGATTTTACATCATTTTAATGATAATGATGATGAATATGATTTATTTAAACAAATGTTGAATGAGGTTATCGGAATCTATGGTTTAAAGACTGCCTTCTTTTTAAATTATAGGGATAAAAAATTGCATGTTAACTTTGTTGTCGGAGATGATCAAGCTTTTCCGGGGGTGCGTCAAGTTATTGATCTGGAGGATCCTGCATTGAAAGATATTGCCGTTGTTAAAGCTTTCATGACTCAAAAGGCTATGGGCTTCAGTGATATTAGAGATATTCAGTACTATAAAGAATCGTTTTATAGACGAAATAAAAAACCGGTTTTATCTACCTATTCCTTCCCTATTATTATTGAGGGAAAAGTGGAGGGAGTTGTCAGTTTATATGGTCATACAGTTGGGTTCTTTTCAGATAGCTTGGTGTTCCGCTTGCAGCAGTTGTTGTCCGAAATTTGTGAAAATATCGCTGCTATTCGCTTGAGACGGCGAGCACAAATCGCAATTCATCAATATGAAGAGCGGTTGCGATTACAAATTCATGAGCTGGAGAATAATAAAAAAATCATGCAGAAGCAGGCGGATGAGTTGAATGTCTTTATTCAGGATCTGACAGAGGCTCGTGATGCTGCGGAAAGCGCAAATAAAGCTAAATCAGATTTTCTGGCTAATATGAGTCATGAATTGAGGACTCCGTTAAATGCAATATTGGGATTTTCCGAAGCTATGGAAACAGAGGTCTTTGGTCCACTTCCGCCACAATATAAGGAGTATGTTCAATATGTTTATTCCAGTGGGAAATATCTGTTGTCTTTAATTAATGATATTTTGGATTTATCAAGTGTGGAGGGGGGACATCAAAAATTGGTGGATACTCATGTTCCTATCGGGGCTTTTATTGAGAATGTTATTAATGTCGTTAAACGCTATCCGGGAGCGGATAAAAGGATTATTCAATGGCAAACACATTGTCCAGATGCGGATTTGTTGATTGATGAGCGTTCTTTAAAGCAAATATTTTTAAATATTCTGTCTAATTCCATTAAGTTTACTCAGGAGGGGGGCATTATTGATATTGATGTTTCTTTAACCCATCGGAAAGAGATGCAGATTGTTGTCAGTGATAATGGGGTCGGGATCCAGAAAGATAAAATAGATACTTTGTTTCAACCCTTTAGCCAAGTTGAAAACGTTATGACTCGTAAGCATAAAGGAACTGGATTGGGGCTTGTCTTAATCAAAAGATTGATGGAGCTACAACAAGGGCGTGTGTGTTTGGAGAGTGAATATGGAAAAGGAACTCGGTTGATTTTAACTTTCCCTAAAGAGCGTGTTTTAAAAGTAAAAAGGAAAAAATTATGAAACAATTATTGATGGTTTGTGTTGTCGGCATGATGATGCTTTGTTTTCAGACGGTATGGGCTGCCGATAAAGAGGTATCTTATATTGGTGAGAAAGCTGTATCTCAAGAAAAAACATCTAATAAAAAAATAAATGATCGGCAATGTGGCGGTGAAGGTAATCCGATCCGTGTCGCTTCGTTTGAAACAAATCCTCCGTTCGGTTGGGTTGATTTTTCAGAAGGGCGCTTTGGAATGTCAGATCGGTATTTTGGTAATGGATTTGCCGTTGCGTTGTTTAGAAATATTGCCGAAGCTAATGGATTGTTCGTCCAGCCTGTCGGTTTCCCTTCATATGAGAAAGCTTTAAAGGCTTTAGCTCAAGGAGAGATAGATGTATTTGCCGGAGCTTATTATGATCCTCACATTAGACAGATGGGGAATAGTTTTGTGACACCCAGTTTTTTTCAAAATGCAATTGTTGCCGTTTTTTTAAAAGGAAAGGAAAAGCCAATTGAACGATTTGAGGATTTAATCGGAATGAAGGGTGTGGTTAGACAAGATGAATATTTTTATGAGCTAATGTATAAAGGGTTGTCAAAGGATTTAACGATCAAACAGGTTCCGAATGCTCGTGAGGCTTTTCGGCTTTTGTTGACAGGTGAGGCTGACTATATGTTGTCCAGTCCTTATGCGGCTGAGGCTGAGGCTCGGCGTTTTAAGATGAATCAGGATATTGAGTTAAGTGAACGGGCTTTGTTTGGTCCGGAAATGTTTTTTGTTTTTTCGTTAAACTCTGATTGTCGTAATATTCGATCTCAGTTTTCTCAATTGATTAAAAAAGAAAAGGTTCATTTTGAAGATTGGCAACGCTTGTTGGTTTCATATATTGATCGTTGGGGGCAAAGATTTAAAGATTCTCCCAGTTTAGATGAGCAACTGAACCAAGGGAAAAAGGAAGTTGAAGAAAATGGGGATTCAGTTAGTATTGATCATACGGATATGGTAAAAGGTACCCCTTGAGTTAACCAAGTAATATGAATGGAGATGTGCTTATGAAAACGGATATATTTATGTTTGATATGCCGGAAGGTTTAATTGCGGATCGTCCTGCCGAACCTAGGGATTCTGCTCGCTTGATGCATATTTTGCCGGACGGACATGTTGAAGATGGATATATTACAGATCTGGTTCACTGGTTGAAACCGAACGATGTGTTGCTTTTTAATGATACAAAGGTGATTCCTGCACGCTTATATGGTATGCGTGGAAAAGCAAAAATAGAATTGACTCTGTTTAAGCAAGAAACGCTATCGGATTGGGTCACTCTGATTAAAAATGCCAGACGGCTGAAGGCTGGAGATCGAATTGAGTTTGCTCCCGATTTTTGGGCAACAGTTTTACACAAAACAGAAAGTGGTTCTGTGGTCGTTCGGTTTAACCGAAGCGGTTCCGATTTAATGGCAGCTTTGCATTTGTTCGGTGTTATGCCTTTGCCTCCGTATATTAAACGAAAAAGAGGCGGATTGGCTTCTGACAAGGCTGATTATCAAACAATTTATGCTTGCCACGAGGGTGCAGTTGCGGCACCAACTGCCGGATTACATTTTACAGAAGATCTGTTTCATCAATTAGATGAAAAAGGAGTGGAGCGACTTTTTGTGACTTTGCATGTTGGTGGTGGGACATTTTTGCCCGTCAAAGTTGATGATACGGATAATCATAAAATGCATGCTGAATTTGGTGTTTTAACTCAGGAAACAGCAGAAAAAATTAATGCTGCACGTCGTCAGGGCCGACGTATCGTGACCGTTGGAACAACTTCTTTACGATTATTGGAGTCCGCAACCGATGATGACGGTATTGTTCATCCGTTTGAAGGGGAAACAAGTATTTTTATTACTCCGGGCTATCGCTTTAAAGCGGTTGATGCTTTGTTTACGAATTTTCATTTGTCCGGATCAACTTTGTTTATGTTGGTCTGTGCTTTTGCCGGAATAGATGTTATGAAACAGGCTTATCGTTATGCAATTGAAAATCGCTATCGCTTTTTTTCATACGGAGATGCTTGTTTGATTGAAAAGCCTAAGTCTTAATCGCTTGTTTCTGTGGGAATGAGAATGCAAAATAATGATATTAGAGATGCTATAAATGTAGCAGTCAGTAATGAAAGTCCAAAGCCGAACAGTAATGATAATAAATCTACTATCAGAATACCAAGCCATCCGATTAAAGAAGATCGGGTAATGATTTTTTTGGGAGTTTGTTTTTGAACAACCCATAAAATAAGGCTTGTAATTGCAATTGTGCTAAGAAAGCCCAACCATAGAATAGAGAAAATTGATAATACAAAGACGAGAACGGTTGCATGGATGCTAAGGCGAAACATATTTATCAGCATTGCCTTATCTATTGATAAATCATCCGTGGGGAGTTTAAAAGCCTGTGTTTGATTCATATTTCTTAAATAGAGTGTCGTTGATGTTAAATAAATACCATTTTCGTTTGGAATATTTTTATCAGCCTCTGGGCGTGTATCAATTTGTAATGTCAGAGGAGTTCCGATATCTATTTTTTTGACCCAAAATGTATCGCGTGGTTGTGTGATTTGTCCGTTTTGAATAGATATTGTCGGCATATCATTCAGTGAGGCATCCGTTTCAAGCCGATTTGATAGATTATTTAATGTGGTATATAGAAAAACCGCTATCAGAATACAAAAAACAAGGGAGATGATCAACATTTTTTTGATTCCATACCCTTTTCCTTTTTGAATATAATTTATTAAATGCCTCATTTTAATCCCTTTCATCTTGTGCCATGATAAGTAAAATCGGAAAGACTGTCAAGCAACAGATAAAAAAAGGGACAGATATCTGCCCCCTTTTTCATTTTTCAATCCTAATTTATTTCCGAATGCCGTAAAACGGTTCGGCTTTAACCGCCGGTTTTGAGGATGATTTTTTAGACGTTGTCTTTTTTGCAGGCGTTTTTTCGGATTTAGTGACCGATTTAGCACCCGATTTCACCGACGATTTTTTGGCGGTTGATTTTTGTGTGTTAAATAATTGTTCGCAGGCCTTCATCCAACATTCTTTTTCAGCACCTTCGGGACGACCCGCTTGCTCCCAGATATAGTAGGCTGCAACACGAATATTTTCTTCGTTTATTTGATTTGTCATTGTAACACTCCTTTTTTTAGACATTTTCAATATAATACCCTTTAAATTATTTTGCAATAGTTTTTTTTTGTTTCTTTTTCAAAAAGTTAAAGAGCTTGATCCGATATCCTGATTCTGAGTACAGATAGGGGGGGAAGACGCTTTAAAATTTCTGAATTGACTGGTATTTCAATGGCTTGTCCCAAACGACCGCAAGATAATGTTTCTACAGGTTGTCCGGTTTTGGCTTCATAAAAATCTTGAATCAGTATTTGAATGGGTTCTAATTGAAATGGAGAAAGCCCCTCTAATACAGAGCCTTTTGTTATTTTGTGTTTAACCTCAACAACAAGACGATTGTCGTGTGCACCGCGAACAAAACCTGCATATCGCCATGCTCCCTCGCTGGCAGATACATCATAATTCTGCGCTTCCGGTCCTGCATTCCCATCCAGAAAACCAACCGTGTATCCTCGGGATTGTAGGGTCATCAATTCACTCATATACCGATCAGGCGTCCAGCTTTCAGGATTTTTGAACCAATCATCAATCGCATGACGGTAAGCTCTTGCCGTAATGGCCGCATAGTATTCTGATTTGTTCCGCCCTTCTATTTTAAATGAATCTATGCCAATCGGCAGAATATCATTCAGTCGGGGCATCCAACATAAATCTCGAGAGTTCATAATATAACTCCCGTGTTCGTCCTCATCAATTTGCATTAACTCTCCGGGACGCGTTTCCTCCTCTAAAAAGAAAGAGGATTTCGGATTCGGCTTAACGGTTTCGGTTTCATATAGTTTATATCGCCACCGGCAAGAGTGTGCGCAATTCCCCTTGTTGGCACTACGTCCGGTCATAAAATTGGATAAAAGGCAACGTCCCGAATAGCTGACACAAAGAGCACCATGAATGAATGTTTCTAAACGAATATCAGGGCAATCTTGTCTAATTTCGGCTATCTCTGACAAGGGGACTTCGCGTCCCAACACACATAAAGAAGCACCTTGTTCTTTCCAGAAACGAACGGTCAGAGTTGAACAAACATTAGCCTGCGTTGAAATATGCAAAGGTAAATTCGGCAGCTGTTTTCTTATTAGTCCAAAAACGCCCGGATCTGCAACAATAACACCATCAGGAGATAAATCCGATAATTGAGAAACAAAATCCTGTAGTCGATTTAAGTCTCGATTGTGTGTGAATAGATTGATTGTCAAATAAACCTTTTTTCCCAAAGTGTGGGCATAGTCTATTCCTTCTTTCATTTCGGCCATAGTGAAAGACGTTTTATTACGTAACGATACGCCGGGCATACCGGCATAGACGGCATCGGCCCCGTATAAAAAAGCTGTTTTTAAACGAGTTAGGGAGCCGGCAGGAAGAAGTAGTTCGGGTTTGTGGTTGGGTATATTGATCATTTTTCTGATTGATACGAAGTGTTGGTTTGATCTTCTTGTGCTCGAAGAAATGAAATAAGCATCGTTAGAGGCAGAGGGCGGGAAAACCAAAAGCCTTGACCATAATCACACCCGTTTTTACGTAGCCATTGTTCTTGCGCACTGGTTTCTATCCCTTCTGCTAAAACAATTAAATTTAATGAATGACCTAATCCGATAATGGTTCTCATAATCGTTTCATTTGCCGGTTTGTCAAATAAGCTTTGAATAAATTCTTTATCAATCTTAAGTTTATGAGCATTTAAATCTTTTAAATAATTAAATGATGAATGACCTGATCCAAAATCATCAATGGATAGTTTTATGTGATTGTCACGTAATTGTTGGAGTGTTTGAAATTCCAGTTCGGGTTTATCCATGGATTTTGTTTCAGTGATTTCACACTCTAACTTTTCCGGCATAATCGCATAGTTATCTAAACTTTTTCGGATAATATCCAATAACAGGGGGTCATGCAGTTGGACAACGGACAGGTTAACAGACATAAACAGATGATCAAAACCGGCTTGATATAATTCACGCAGGTCATGAAGTGTTTGATCAAATAGAAAAGGTGTAAACTCATTGATTAGTCCTGTTTGTTCCAAAGCGGGAATAAACTCTGCCGGCGGAATAATACCGTTTGGACTCTCCCAACGGATTAATGCTTCTACCCCTTTTACTTCTCCCGTCTTTAAATCCCACTCCGGTTGATAATAAAAAACAAATTCATTATTTTTTAATGCTCGCCGTAAATCTGTCGTTCCGATAATCCTACGGCGCGGGGAAAAAAATTTTTTTAGGGATGATACAAAGCTCATAAATGACTCCTTTTGTCTGGCTATCCGAAATTAATTTTACTGTCATCTTTAGATGTTATACACTTTTTTTTTGGAAAAAGCACGTCTTTTTGAAAAAATGGATACACTTTTTTTATTTTTTCCCCTATAATAGGCAATAGCAAAAATAGTTTATCAAATAAAGAAAAAGGAAAAGAAAAGAAATGACAAGACAAAAACCTGTTGTTTTATGCGTTCTGGACGGTTGGGGATATCGTGCGGAAAAGCAAGATAATGCAATTGAAATGGCCGATACTCCGGTTTGGCACACGCTGGTAAAAGAATATCCGACAGCGATGATTCAAACGTCGGGTCTGGACGTCGGGTTACCGGCTGGACAGATGGGAAATTCCGAAGTCGGGCACACAAATTTAGGTGCGGGACGTGTTGTTATGCAGGATTTACCCCGTATTGATGCGGCAATTAATGACCACTCGTTAGAGAAAAATCCGGTGTTAGTTGATATGATTGAGGCTTTAAAAAAGACACACGGCGTTTGTCATTTAATGGGATTGCTTGGTTCGGGCGGTGTTCATGCCAAACAAAATCATATTGTGGCATTGGCTCGTATTTTAGATCAATCCGATGTTTCCGTTATTATTCACGGCTTTTTAGATGGACGTGATACGCCCCCTGATTCTGCCAGAGGTTTTGTTGCCGAGTTGGAAAAAGATATCGCCACATTAAAACACGTGTCTATCGGCACATTATCCGGTCGATATTACGCCATGGATCGTGATAATCGGTGGGAGCGTGTTGATAAAGCCTATCGCGCTTTGGTTAATGCCGATGCCCCTCGTTTTGCGACAGCTGACGAAGCAATCGCCGCTTCTTACGCTCAAGAAGTTTTTGACGAATTTATGTTGCCGTGCGTTATCGGTGATTATAAAGGAATGTCTGACGGTGATGGACTTATTATGGCAAACTATCGTTCGGACCGAGCACGTGAAATCACCCGTATGTTATTGCAACCGGACTTTACTTTAGCCGAACGCGTTCGCGTTGTTCATTTTGCAGATGCTGTTGCCATGACCGAATACTCGACGGATCATAATCAATGGATGCACGTACTCTTCCCACCAGAGGATTTAAAGAATATCTTCGGCGAAGTTGTTTCCGATGCCGGTTTAACACAGTTACGTATTGCGGAAACGGAAAAATATGCGCACGTTACCTTCTTTTTCAACGGAGGAAAAGAAACGTTATTTGCGGGAGAGGAGCGTATTTTAGTCCCCAGCCCAAAAGTAGCAACGTATGACTTGAAACCGGAGATGTCAGCTTACGAAGTAACGGATAAGTTGGTTGACGCTATCGAGGCAGACCGCTTTGACGTTATCATTGTCAATTATGCGAACGGAGATATGGTGGGTCACACCGGTGTTTTAGAGGCAGCCGAGAAAGCAGCCGAAGCTGTTGATAAGTGTGTTGGTCGAGTCGTTGAAGCCGTTAAAGCCAAAGGCGGTGTTATATTGATTACGGCAGATCATGGAAATGCCGAGATGATGAAAGATCCAAAGACGGGAGCTCCTTATACGGCACACACAGCAACCCCCGTTAAAGCGGTGTTAGTTAATGCTCCGAGCGATGTTAAGGGATTATCCGACGGTCGCTTAAGTGATATTGCACCAACGTTATTAGAGCTGTTGGGTCTTCCTCAACCGAGCGAAATGACGGGGCATTCACTAATTGTGAAAGGATAGAATGTGCGGCTAACGCTGATTTTATTATTGCTGAGTCTTTGTCTTTCCGCCGGAGCAGTGCCGACGCAGGATGACTTGCGTCGGATTGAAAGTCGTATTCGGGAAGAACGACAGGTTCAACAAGAGAGTCAGCGCAAAGCAAATGAACTATCCGGAGAAGTTAGTTCCGTTCAAAAACAAATGGTGCAACTGGCCAAAACGATACAGGAAAAAGAAGAATCCTTATCCAGTTTAGAGCAAAAGCAAAAACAAACGTTAGCGCGACAAAATGAACTGGAAAAAAGACTGTCACTAACGGATAAGCAACTGGTACAAGTTGTAACGGGCATGCAAACATTGGCATTAAGGCCTCCTGAATTGTTGTTTGTCAATCCGTCGATGCCAATGGATATTGTTCGCAGTCGTATGTTGATGCGTCATAGTTTACCAATTATCGGTGGCATCAATAAACAAACACGATCTGATTTAGCCGAGCTATCTCAAGTTCGTTCGGACCTGCAACAACAAATTGTTCAGATTCGAACAGCTCGAGCTCAACTATCCGAAAAATCGGATCAAATGGATCGCTTGCTTCAGCAAAAATCTCTGTTGCAAGCCCAGTATCAAGCCTCGCAAAAACAAGCGCAAGAGCGTGTTCAAGCTCTTGCCTCACAAGCCAGCGACTTGAAGGATTTATTGGCTCGATTAGAGGCTGAGAAGAAACGGCAAGAGGAGCGTCGCCAACAAGAGCAAATGCGTGTAACGCAAGCGGCCGTTCAACGAATGAATCAAGCACGACCGAGTTTTCGGATGCCTGCTTCCGGAACTTTGTTGACGTCAAGACCTGGAGCACCGGGGGGATTTGCACGTTCTTACGGACGATTAGCTTATCCGGTTAGGGGTGAGATTACTCAGAAATTCGGTGAAACGACCTTGTCCGGTGCTCACACAAAAGGAATAACTATTACAGGACGGCCGAAAGCTCAGGTTATATCTCCGTTTGACGGAACGGTTTTATTCGCCGGACCTTTTAAAAATTACGGACAACTGGTCATTATTGATAATGGAGATAATTATTTAACCCTTTTCGCCGGAATGGATCGAATTAATTCGACTGTTGGACAGGAGGTTCTGGCGGGAGAGCCAATCGGACAAATGCGGGAGAATAGACCCGATTTATATATTGAGATACGTAAAAGCGGTCAACCGGTCAATCCGGAACCGTGGTTTGCACGCGGATAGAAGAAGGAGAAAATGATGACGCGGTTTACAAAATGGATGACAGGTGTTGCAATTTTAGCTTTAAGCATATCAACGGCTGTAACGGCTGCACCGAAAGTAACTAAAGAAGATATCAGCAAGACAGAAGATCCTTATCTTTTAATGGAGTTATTTGGGGCCGCGTTTGATACGATTAAATCAGAGTATGTTGAAGAAACAGACAATAAAAAGCTGATTGAAACGGCAATTAACGGTATGCTTTCTTCTTTAGATCCGCACTCGGGATTTATGGATGCTGAATCTTATGCGGAAATGGAAACACAGACCAAGGGAGAGTTTGGGGGGTTAGGATTGGAAGTCAGTTCTGATAATGGTCTTGTGCGAATTATGTCTCCGATTGATGATACGCCGGCATACAAAGCAAACTTACAAACAGGAGATTACATTACTCATATTGATGGATTGTCTGTTATCGGATTAAGCTTAAATGATGCGGTCAAAAAAATGCGGGGAAAACCGAACACGAAAATAACGCTAACCATTTCCAGAAAGAATCAAGATCCGTTTGATGTTGTTTTGACACGAGCGATTATTAAGATTCAACCCGTCAAATATGAAGCCAAAGGAGATATCGGCTACATTCGTATTGTAACGTTTAGCGAAACGACAACAGAGATGGTTGAAAAAGCGGTTAAGGAATTATACCAGAAGATCGGCAAAGATAAAATCAAAGGCTTTGTTCTAGATGTCCGTAACAATCCGGGTGGATTATTGGATCAGGCGGTCGGGGTCTGTGATTTATTTATGGAAAGCGGAGAAATTGTATCCACACGTTCTCGAATCCCAGAAGATACGATGCGGTTTTCAGCAACAAAAGGCGATGTCGCCAATGGACTTCCTTTAGTTGTCTTGATTAACGAAGGATCCGCATCTGCCTCCGAAATCGTATCCGGAGCTTTGCAAGATCATCATCGGGCTTTGGTCGTTGGCTTGAAATCATTTGGGAAAGGTTCGGTTCAAACAATCAAACAAATTCCGGGATTTGGGGGGATTCGTATGACAACGGCTCGTTATTATACACCGTCAGGAAAATCTATTCAAGCAAAGGGCATTACGCCGGATATTGTTATTCCAAGAGCTAAAATAGAAGAGCTTCCCGTTATCACCGGTTTTGGAGAAGAAAACTTACCGCAAGCTATTTCATCCGAGGTCGGTAAGAAAGCCAGTGAAACGGATAAAATTAAGTCAACAAAGGTTGGGGCTTCCTTGCGTCAAAACGGCAATGATGACAAGAGTGAGGACGAAAAAACCGACTATCAATTAGATCGTGCAATAGATATTTTACACGCCGTTGCATTGACACAAGCAAAGAATTAGGAGGATTTCGTGACGAAAGGATATCGCCCGAATGTCGGGATGATGATTATTAATGCTGAAGGAAAAGTATGGATGGGTATCCGATCGAAATCCGAAGGACAACCTTATCGGATGCAAATGCCTCAAGGCGGTATTGATAAGGGGGAAACCCCAAAAGATGCCGTTTATCGCGAGATGTGGGAGGAAACCGGTCTTCATCCGCAAGATGTCAAGTTATTGGCAACTGCTCGGAAATGGTATAAATACGACTTGCCGGAAACGGTTCGTCGTCGCCGTTCAATTCGTGGACAGAGACAAAAATGGTTTTTGTTTTTATTAACGGCAGATGAGTCAAAATTTAATTTGAAGAGTGACGTTTATCAAGAATTTGTTGATTATCAATGGGTAGATTTGGAACAAGTGGCTTCTTTGGTTATTCCTTTTAAGCAGGAAGTTTATCATCAAGTTATATCAGATTTTGCTCCTGTGATTAACTTGTTGAATAAAGGAGATTGATATAAAACATATTTTATGTTGTTTGTGTTCTAAAATATATTTTTCTTGATTTTTTAGAATAAAAACAGTATGAAAAAAGCATGGTGTTTTTTATTCGCTTGTTTTGTATATACTTATGTGCAATCCTTCTTTTAAGCGGTTGTGCAGGTGGTGTTCGTGTTAAAAAAGGAGATACCCTCTACAGCATTGCACGTAAAAACGAGGTGCCGATGCGGGCAATTATTGAGGAAAATAATTTAAAGCCACCTTATACACTCTATCCGGGACAATACCTTTATTTCCCAAGTGTGCGAAAACATAAAGTCAGACGGGGGGATACTCTTTACAGCATTGCTAAAAGATATGATATGTCTGTCAATTCATTGGCTCGCTTGAATGGGATTCGCGCTCCCTATCAAATTCAAGTTGGACAAATGTTGAAAATCTCGTCTTGGACGGGGGATGAAGAAGCTGTTTCTTCCGTTAAATCAAAGTCCTCGGCTAAAAAAGCTTTAACCTCAAAAAAGGTAACCACTGTTAAACCGCCGAAAAATCCAAATACTTTTAAGGGAAGTGCTCAAGTTCCTCGTTCTCAAAAAGGGAAGCGGTTTGTTTGGCCTGTATACGGAAAAGTTATTTCCGATTTTGGAAATGGTAATGACGGTATTAATATCGCCGGAAAAATAGGTGATTCCGTGAAGGCGGCTGACAATGGAACGGTTGCCTATGCTGGAAATGAATTAAAAGGATATGGTAACTTGATATTAATTCAGCATAAAAATGGTTGGATTACAGCCTATGCGCATAATGATAAGTTATTGATAAAAAAGGGACAGTCAGTTAAAAAGGGTCAAAAAATAGCCGAAATCGGTAAAACAGGAAGCGTTAAAACACCGCAGTTGCATTTTGAGATTCGTTATAAAGCAAAAGTTGTTAATCCCAGATTGTATCTACCTTGAAAAAACAGTGTCTGACTAAAAAAAGATTTACAGTTATCGGAAAGCGTGATATAACTAAAACATTAATTCATAAAACATGAGGTGGTTAGATGAAGTTTCAAATTATCGGTACATTGTTGTGTTCAACCGTTTTGTCTGTTCAGGCCTTGGCGGGTCTGCCCGAGGCGATTCAGTCTTTTGATAGAAAAGATTATAAAAGTGCTTTTGCCGAATTTTCGTATTTGGCTGAAGAAGGGGATCCTACTGCTGTTTATTATTTGGGACGTATGTATGGTGAAGGCTTGGGTGTTGAGCAAGACAATAAACGGGCTTTGGAGTTGTTTCAACGTGCTGATAAGGGATACAGTATGGATGCTGCGGTTCAATTGGGTAAAATGATGTTAAACGGAGACGGTATTGCCAAAAATGCAGACTTGGGGCTTCAATACCTGAAAAAAGCGGCATATGCCGGAAATGAAGATGCTTTATATGAATTAGGAAATGCTTATGCAAACGGAACAGGGGTTGAAAAGAACTATACATATGCCTTTGGTTTTTATTTGATGGGAGCTTTAAAGGGTGACAAGCGAGCCCAGATGAAAGTGGGGCAAGCTTATTTGTCCGGACGCGGTATCCCTCAGGATTATACCGAAGCTACAAAATGGTATTCTCGATCGGCTAATCAGGGGTATGTTCTTGCTCAACAAGAGTGGGCCGAAGTTCGTGAAACAAATCCCAGATTATTAAATTTATTGGATTCTTATGCTTGGTATAGTATTTTGGCGGCATATAACTCGGATGATGTTGGTCAAAATGCTGCTTTAAAACGAGATGCCTTGGGATCAAAAATTAAAGATCCTAAAGATTTGGTCGCTCGCCAACAAAAAGTTCGGGAATGGCGCCCGATCTCGGCCGCTGAATCTGTTCCAGATGAAGAAAGATTAAAGGCTGTTGTGCCAACTATTCCGGGCTTTAATGATGCCACAACGACGCAGCAAATGTTAGAAGGCGGGTCTGTTTTGTTGACGGATGGTTCTCCGTATGGTGTGACGACGGATATGGTGAATGATGCGATTTCCTCGAAAGATCGAACGGCGCTGGAAAAGGCTGTTACTTTGGCTGGAAGTGATGGCAAAATAAAGGCTTATGCCTACTATGGCGATTTGTTGAGTAGTCGTTTTTCTGATGATCAAGCTGCCGTTACATGGTATCAAAAAGGTGCCGATACCGGTGATGCTTATGCTCAATATCAATTGGCAAAGATGTATTGTGAAGGGCGAGGCGTGCCAAATCCAGATGCCTCTGTTTGCTATGGTTGGCTATTGATATCGTCTAAAACCGCAGATCCTAACTTGACCTTGTCTGTTCAAAGTGCAATTTTGGCAGTTGAGGCTGAGGCAACTACGGAAGAATTGTTAAGGGGAAAAGAGTTTTCCGAACAACAAAAACAGAAAAGTGAAATGGAAAAATCCAAGCAGAAATCTCCGGGACTGTTTAATTTATTTTAGTTTCCGAAGATGCTGATGATGTGATTTTCTTTTATTCGTATAAGAAATTGTTTTTTACATTTATCACTTTTTTTTAGGATATAAAAAAACACCGCTTTTGGGCGGTGTTTCTTCTTATTAGAATCTTATTCTTCCGTTTCGGCAGACATATTGTCTTTATCTTCTGTAATACGGGCTTTCTTGCCGAACAGAGAACGCAGATAATACAATTTGCTGCGACGGACTTTACCGCGACGAACAACTTCAATGGCGGCTACGTTCGGAGAATATAACGGGAATACACGTTCTACGCCTTCTCCGAAAGAAATTTTACGAACCGTAAAGGAAGAGTTGACGCCGTTGTTGGAACGTGCAATACAAACGCCTTCATAAGCTTGTAAACGTTCACGACCTTTATCTTCTACGATTTTATACATAACCTTGACGGTGTCTCCGGCTTTGAATTCCGGAATCTTTTTATCCATCTTGGCGATTTGTTCATTTTCTAATTCTTGAATGATATCCATTTTATAATCCTTTCTTAGTTTTTGTGAGCCAGATATTTCGTCCACAAGTCTGGTCTTCTTGTTTTGGTTATTTGTTCAGCCTGTTCCAAGCGCCATTTCCGAATGTTGGCATGATGTCCCGACAGTAATACTTCGGGAACCGAACGTCCTTGCCATACCTGCGGTTTGGTATATTGCGGATACTCTAACAATCCATCAGAAAAGCTTTCTTCAAGGGCTGAGTCCGTGTTGCCCATAACCGACGGCAGGAGTCGGATAACAGCATCTAACATTGTCAATAATGCCGGTTCTCCGCCAGATAAGACAAAGTCCCCGATACTGATTTCTTGTATCTGCCATTTTTCTAAAATACGCTCGTCAATGCCTTCGAACCGTCCGCACAGAAACGTCATCTCGGATTCTTTCGCCCAAGCCTGTGCCGTTTGTTGCACAAATGTTTTTCCTCGGGGAGAGAGGTAATATAAAGGTCCGCCTGTCCATGTCGCACTAATGGCTGCATCCAGTACTTCGGGCTTCATGACCATGCCGGCCCCGCCGCCAAACGGTGTGTCGTCAACAGATTTATAATTATCGGTTGCAAAGTCACGAATGTTGACAACGTTTAAAGACCATTTCCCTTCCGCTAAGGCTTTCCCTGCCAGAGAATATCCCAGACAGCCGGGGAACATTTCGGGGTATAGTGTCAGAATGTTAACTTTCATGCACAACCTCCGTCATCCCTTCGGGTAAAACAATATCCATTGTGCGATCGGTCAAATCAATTCGCGGGAAGGTCGCTTTTGAAAAATCAAAAGAAAATATCCGCCCCTTCATCGTTTGAACGTCTAAGATATCTCCAGCTCCAAAGTTTTGAACGGCTTTGACCGTTCCGAACGGTTGCCCGTCCTCTAAAACTTGCATCCCAATCAGATCGCAGTAATAAAATTCGCCCTCTGACTGTGCCGGTAGTTGTTCCCGATTCGCGTAAAGCATCAGGCCTTTTACCGCTTCTGCTTGTGTCCTGTCTGTTATGCCTTTGATAGAGGCTAAGACAAAATCACCTTTTTGACTGATGGCTTTTACCTCAAAAATCCGATTGCCGTTTTGATCCGTCAGACGACCGAATGTGCCGATGTCCATTGGTTGAGATAAATAGGGACGAATCTTGACTGCCCCTTTAATCCCATGGACATTGACAATTTGACCGACGCAGATCTTGTTGGACATATCGTGCTTCCTTGACTATTCGGCCGGAGTTTCCGCCTGAGCAGCTTCTGCTGCGGCTTTGGCTTCTTCTTCGGCAGCTTTGCGAGCTTCCTCGGCTGCGGCGGCTTTTTCAGCAGCTTCTTTCATACGTTCTTGAGCTTTGGCTTTCGGGGCGGACTTCTTCGGTGTTTCACGAACTGCCGGCTTATCGCACAAACCGATCGTTGCAAATAATTTTTGAACGCGTTCCGTAACTTCGGCACCGTTTGCCATCCATTTCTTGGCGGCTTCAACATCTACACGCAATGCATCGGCGTGATCTTTCGGTAACAGCGGGTTATAAAAACCAATCGCCTCAATAAAGCGGCCGTCACGCGGAGAGCGTTTATCGGCGACCACGATTTTGTGGAACGGGTGTTTCTTGGCGCCACCACGAGCTAAACGAATACGAACTGACATCTTTTCTTTTTTCCTTTCTTGTTCAGTTGTTCTGGTTAAAACGGAGGAAAGCCTCCGCCATTCATAAAAGGGTTGTCTCCTCCTGCTATGCCGCCCATCTTCTTCATCAGAGACAGCATCCCGAGAGGTCCCATTTTTTTGAATTTCTTCATAACTTCTGCCATTTGTTCATACTGCTTCAATAACCGATTTACTTCGTTTACCGAAACACCGGCTCCGTTTGCTATTCGTTGCTTCCGAGCAGCCTTTAACACCTCTGGATGACGACGCTCGTACGGAGTCATCGACAGGATAATGGCCTCCTGCCTTTTAATCATGTTATTGTTGATGTTTGACGCATCAATCTGGGCACTGAATTTTGATAGGCCGGGAATCATTTTCATTATCCCTTTTATATCTCCCATCTTGTTCATTTGACGCATTTGGGAGAGTAAATCATTTAAATCAAACTGACCGCTCATCATCCGAAGAGCTGTTTGTTGCGCTTCTTCTTGATTCACTTTCTCCATCGCGGTTTCGACCAGTCCGACAACGTCTCCCATACCCAAAATCCGATCGGCAATACGCTTGGCATCAAAAACTTCTAATGCCTCATTCTTTTCGCCAACCCCCAGAAATTGAACCGGAACCCCTGTAACAGCACGCATGGAAAGAGCCGCTCCTCCACGAGAATCCCCATCAACTCGGGTCAAAATCGTGCCGGTAATCCCGATTCTATCTTTGAATGATTGTGCCATCTGAACGGCATCTTGCCCCATTAATGCATCTACGACCAATAACACCTCAGTCGGTTGGGCTAAATCACGAATGGCGATGACTTCTGTCATCATCTCATCATCTATATGTAACCGACCTGCCGTGTCTAAAATTAAAACATCGGTAAGTGTTGTCTTTGCTTCAGCCAAGGCACGACGCGTAATCTCTAATGGCTTTTGTTCCGGAATAATCGGCAGAACCGTTAAATCATTTGTGCGACCAAGCTCGGCAAGTTGTTCCTGTGCCGCCGGACGATAGGTATCCAAGCTGGCTAATAAAACTTTTTTCCCGTCCTTTTTAAGGCGACGCGCCAATTTTGCCGAAGATGTCGTTTTTCCGGAACCTTGCAAGCCAACCATTAAAATGACATTTTGGCGTTGCGGTTTTAAATCTAACAGTGTCGGCGTTCCAAGCAATTCAACCAAGGCATCGTACACAATCTTAACAACCATTTGAGCCGGAGAAACCGATTTGACAATTTGTTCTCCGATTGCTTTTTCACGAACCTTGGCAATAAAATCTTTAACAACAGGCAGGGCAACGTCAGCCTCTATCAGAGCGATTTTGATTTCTCGCATCGTTTCATCAACGGCCGATTCGGTTAAAATCCCACGACGTGTGAGTTTATCGAAAACATGGGATAGTCTGTCGGCCAAGCCTGTAAACATGTGTGTTCCTTTTCTGTCAAAAACCAGATAAACCAATCGCACCAATGGGCGCACCCGCGCTGATTGATGTATCTCCGTGGAGACTAAAAACTAGTCATATCTGGAAACTGTCTGATAGACTAACCGATTTTTAATCTCGTGTCAAGCATTTCTTTATATTATAGTGTTGTTTCTTGTTTGTTAATGAAAAAGTCCCCAGAGTGGGGACTTTGCTTCAAACGATATTTTTTATCTAAAATTAGAACAGATATTTAAGCTTCATCATCAAAATGTTTGTATGATATTTTGACGGAGAGTTTATTTTACCTGTCGTTTCGTTAATCTTGAAATAACGATACTCGGCACCGACCGTAATCGGAGCAATCGGTAATTCATATTCAACACCAAGCATACCTTGAACTGCGAAAGAGTTTGTGTGATCAAAGCGAACTTTTCCGATGCCAAGACCAACATAGGGGTCAATTAATGGAATAAACGGAATGACGCCGTAGGCATTTAACATCAGGCCGTCTAATTTCCGACTTTCCCCATACTTGACATTTGGTTTTGCGTGTAAATACTCGACTTCGCCACGAATGTCCAGCAGAGGTAAGGGGAGCTCATATCCCGCGGATAAGGAGTAGGCCGGTGTGTTTTTATAAGAACTGCGGATACCATCCGTTGTTGCCGATCCACCGTTAAAACTACCCCCAATGCCGGCACCGGCATAAAAGCCTGCGATTGTCGGCATTGTCAGACCAAGTACTGTGGCTAATGTCAGAGCATATAATTTTTTTCTCATTTTTTTCTCCTTTTCTAAATAATATATCTATGTTCAACATATCAAATTATTTTTGGCTTGTCATCATTTTTATTGCTTTTGGTAAAGTATTTTGATATACTGCCCCCATTCCGACATTTTATTTTTAACATGAAAGGTATAAAAAATGACTCTTCCTTTAATGCCAAAAGCAACGGCCGTTTGGTTGTTGGATAATACAACTTTGACATTTCAACAGATCGCTGATTTTTGCGGAATGCACACACTGGAAATTCAGGCAATCGCAGATGGTGATGTGGCTTCTCATATCATGGGGTTTGATCCGATTGTCAATGAACAGTTAACGCGTGAGGAAATCAAGCGGTGTGAGGCAGATCCTGAGGCTAGACTGGAATTATATACAAATCCGGAAGTTGAAAAATTACTGAATAAAGGTAAACGCTATGTGTCGCAGGCTAAACGGAATGATCGTCCGGCTGCGATTGCTTGGATTGTGAAACATCATCCTGAAATGCGGGATTCTCAAATCGTTAAATTGCTACGAACAACAAAACCTACTATTCTGGCGATTCGCGAACGGACTCATAAAAATATCCACAATATTGTTCCTCGCAATCCTGTAACTCTTGGGTTGTGCTCGGAGTCGGATTTAAATGCTGCCGTTCAAGCTATCAACTCTTATAAATCTTAGTCGGAGGTGAATATGGTTGATGAGATTAAGTCTGTCCCACCTGATGCAGGAAAGTTGGCTTCTTATGTTGAGCGAATTGAACGTTTGGAGGAAGAACGTAAGGAATTGGGGGCTGATATCAGGGAAATCTTTGCCGAAGCAAAGGGGGATGGATATGATGTAAAAGTAATGCGTCAGATTTTACGGTTGCGTAAGATGACCCCCGCCGATAGAGCTGAAGCCGAGTATTTGCGTGATGAGTATAAAAAATTGTTGGGTATTGCTGAATAAAAAACTTGATTCCTGATAAAAATCAGCATAAAGTATGATTATCATACGGAAAGGAGAAGCCTTTATGAATACAAAATTAACCGTTGCTTTGTTGGCAAGTCTTTCGGTCTGTTTGTCCATTAGTGCTTATGCTCTTGCGGACGGAGATCCTTCAGATGATGTAAATTGGTCATATGTGATGGCCGGAGATACTGCGGATTATGATGCAGGGAGTGTTTCTGCTAAAAGCAGTTTGTCCGCAAATTCATATTCTCGGGAGAAACTGACAAGCGAAAATGAAACAGTTATTGCTAAAACTGCTCGAGAAGGACAGGGGGAGGCTTTGACCTTGACTTATGTTGATGAGGCTGCTCCGATTCCTCAAAAGACAGCATCTTTACGTGCTTTTAAGACGTGTCGTGGGTCTTGCTTGAGTGATCCAATTCCGGTTCAAGATTTAAAACCAGAAACTGTAGCCAGAAATAGTATTGTTGAAAGCCAAATTGATACACAATATGTTCAACAGCCCGTGAAAGTTCAATATCCGATTACGCGTCAGTATCCGATTTCGGTTCAATACCCTGTGACGGTTCAGCGTGAAATTACAATTGAACAACCTGTTGTTATGGAGCAACCCGTTATCGTAAAGCGTCCGGTTGTTATGCAACAGGCTATTACGGTTCAGCGTAAGCCGACTTATGTTCAACAACAACCGATGGTGATGCAACAGCAACCGACTTATATTCAACAACGACCGATTGTGATGCAGGCACCGGCGATTCAACAGCTTTCGCCTACGGTTGTGCAACAGCCGGTTATGATGACACAACAACCGATTTATCAGACTGTTCCTTCTTCCGGAACACAACCCTTGTCTATGTCGGCTCCGGCATCTGTTTATTCTGCTCCGCTTCAGTCGGGTGCATCGAGTCAAATGGTTCCGTCTTCCGTATCTACAACGGTTTCAACTCAAGCATATGTGCCTCAATCACAGGTGAGCCATCCGACTTCAATTCAACCATTGATGAATCAGCCCGGCGTTCAACGTTCGGCTCAGATGCCTGTTTCAGGGCAGGTCTATGTGCCGGTTCAAAATGGACAACCTGTTTATCAACAGCCATTGCAACAACAAATCGGATATGGGTATCGCCCCTACTAAGTATTTTTTTGCTTGCAAATGGTATTTTGTTTTGATAAAATAAAAGCTGTTCCGGATGGAACAGCTTTTTTTAGAAATTGCCGAAAAAGGCAATGGTAAGATAATAATACATTTTTGAGGATTTATGAAACCAAATCAAAGAGGCCGTTATAACGGACGATATAATAATACGGGTCGTGGTATGCGTCCGCAAACTATTTTCAGAAATACTTCTTTGGAAAGTTCGGGGCCTTGTGGTAAACTGCATGGAACGGCTTTACAATTATTTGAAAAATATCAGGCTGCCGCGAAAGATGCTTTGATTCAAAACGATGATGTGTTGGCAGAAACTTGTTTACAATATGCTGATCATTATATGCATTTACAGAACATAGCAATTGAAAATGAACAGGCGGTGCGTATGCAACAACCGCGGGTAGTGCCTTCAGAGGGTGTTCGGGAGCCGACGGATGCTTCCAGTTCGGAAGAGGACGGTCATCCCGTGACGGCAAAGGTTTCGGAAGGGTCTGACGTGCCCGAGAAAGAAGGGCATTTAGAAGTTTTAGATTTATCCGTTCCGGTTGCTGAAATGAGTGCTAATCAAGAAAAAGAATTGCAAGAACCGTCCGCTCAAAAGCGACGGATGCTTCGCCCGAGAATGCGGCGAAAAAAGGCAGATCAGGTTTTACCCGCCGATGTCGAGCTTGCTTCACAGGGCGTATAAAACAGAATTTGAAAAAACTTGACAAGAAGGTAGATGTGTGATACAATCGCCTTTGGTTGTCATATTTAAAAGGAGGAATAATTATGGGTATTGGGACTATGAGCTTTGAAGAATATAATGAGAGGATAGAATTAGAGGGGCCGTGGCAGGATCAGTGTGAAGAGCCTTTGGACGTATATAAGACATTTTCCAGATCTATAAGAAATGGTCTGGTCACAGGTGGCGGGCATCATTCGGATTCGCAAAAAGCCGAAGCGACTAAAAGATTAGCTTTGCGGGATTGGTTCGTCAGCGTTCGGTCGGGTGATTTAAAAACAATGAAAAAGCTGATGGCCTATAAGCGGGTGGACGTGAATGCTCGGGAAGAGGGAAGTAATCAAACGGCTTTGATGTATGCTTTGATATATCGCAGAGAGGATGTTTTAAAGCTGTTATTAAATAATCCGAATATTCGTTTCGGGCATAAAAGCAGTTGCGGATTCACTGAAATGGATTTCGCAAAACGCTATTTTCCGGAAGCTGTGCCGGAATTAACGCAGGCCTTGAACGGACCGGTTAAAATTAACACGCCGAAGCAAGAGAAAAAGTCGTGTCAAAAGAGCCCCAAGTCGCGTCAACGGGACTAACATCTTGGGGTGTTTTAATAAAAATCCCGCCACGCCGGCGGGATTTTTTTTTGCTGTGAACCTAGGTTAAAACTCGCGGAATAACGGCTTGTTTTGGAATAGTTTGCTGGTTTGGGCTTCCATCAATGTTCCCAGATTGATTTTTCCGTCACGAATTGTCATTCGCATCTGATCTGCAACCAGCGGATTCGGGTTTGCAAAGGCTGTATGTAAGACTGGGCGCAATTTTTCAACTCCCTCCAGTTTTTGGTGTACAACGGCTAAAATACCACGCGCCAATAAGTCGGAT
Organism: uncultured Alphaproteobacteria bacterium; assembly: GCA_949292205.1. Classification (GTDB taxonomy): domain Bacteria; phylum Pseudomonadota; class Alphaproteobacteria; order CAAHEQ01; family UBA3637; genus CALXZG01. The sequence continues at coordinate 9,137 of CASEYR010000013.1, read as the reverse complement.
ACCAAGCTTTCTGCCAATCCGGTGCTGGAAGCATATTTTATCATAGAGTTTAAAGCATCTTCAACACTGCTGGCGTGAATGGTTGAAAGAACCAAGTGTCCTGATGTTGCGGCGCGCAAAACCTGCGAAGCCGTTTCCGGTGTACGAATCTCACCAACCAGAATATAACGCGGGCGAGAACGAAGGGCGGATTTGACACCGTCTCCCCAACGTTCATTTTCAACGGGGCATTGCTTGCACAATCCCAAAGCTCCGTTGGCGGCATGATACAGACCGTCCAGAGGCATTTCAGGAGGATCTTCAATCGTGTACATGAACCCACCGTCTTTTTCCAGATACTTCCGCATTAAGGCTGAGGCTGTTGTTGTTTTACCCATACCTGTCGGACCGGCAAATAAAATCAAACCAGCCTCTTGTGATAGACTGACAAGATGATTGACAATCGGTTCCGGTAATCCGAGTGTATAAATATCCGGTGTGGAACGTGGCATTTTACGGCAGTTATATTGGATGCCGGTTAATGTAATAATCCGTTCGACACGATAAGATTCCCCCGCAAATTTCAGAGCATAACTGGATGAGCCTGTGTAACCTTGCTCTAGCGCCTTATAAAAATCAATGATATCATCCGTTTCAAACGGAATTAACGCAAATTTTGTCGTGACATCCCGAATATATGCGATTTTTTCCGGAGTGTACCATAAATCTGCAAACGGAATGGAACTGACCGAAGGTGCACGAATAACTTTTTGATTTGCCCCTAAAAGAGTTTCTATTGGGGAAATGGTTTTGGGAGAATCATTGAGAGGTGATTCGTGGACAACCGGTTTTTCCGTTTCATTCTGTGTTTGCGTCGATTGTGCATCGTTTTTCGGGCGTGCATACCGAGATGTGTCATTCATGATTGTTTCGACTTTTTCAACGGCATCCGTTGCCCTTTTTGCAAAAGAAGAAATGCTTTGTGCCGCTTGTTGAATGCCGGCTTCTAATTCCGGCGAGACACCGGCTTTTTTGACAAAATCAGAAATGCCATTAATCGTGGAAGATGGGGCGGATGTTTCAACCGGTTGATGTGTGACCGTTGCTGCCGGAACGGGGCGGACAACCGGTATTTCAGTCATTGATGTTGATGATTGGACTGGCGAAATGGGATTATCGTCCTCTGGAATAAAATCATCTTCAGATTCTGCTATATCATCAATATTTTGATCGTCTATATCCGAAGGTGTAACTGGTGTCGTATTGACCGATTCGGTTCTTGTCGATACTGGAGGGGGTGGTTGTTGAGGGGGGCTGGTTGGAGACCAAGCTTTGGGTTGATTGAAATCCTCTGGTTCCGGAATAAAGTCATTATCAGGTATTATGTCTGTTTTTTCCTCTGTTCCTGATGAGGCTGATCGGAATAATTTGGGTGGTTTAGGTAAAAACATATTGAATACTCCTTAATTTTAAATGATGGTTTTAAGTTGCCATAAAAGGTTCTTTTTTGCAACACTTTTTCAGGAAAAAGTAAAAAAAATAAAAAAAAGTCTTGATTTTGAGTTCTAAAACGAGTATAAAGAATATACATTCTCATAAAATATAGAGGGTGGGACTGAAAAGCCCCGCTTTTTTTATTAGGAAAAAGGAATAATATGGATATTTGTGAAAAAATAGAACAGGAAATTACACCGACTCTGTCCGATATGGGATATGAGGTTGTTCGGGTAACTTTGTCCGGTTCCGATTCAAAAACGCTTCAGGTAATGGCTGAACGCCGTGATCGAGTTGATATGACCGTTGATGATTGTGCAGACATCAGTCGAATGGTATCTGCTTTGTTGGACGTGTCAGATCCAATTGCTAGTCGCTATACCTTGGAGGTGTCATCTCCGGGGCTTGATAGACCGTTGGTTCGTCCGAGTGATTACGATCGTTTTATCGGCGATGAGGCTAAAATTGAACTGGATCATGAAATTAATGGGCGTCGTCGTTTTAAGGGACGCTTGAAAGGGAGTTCGGATAACGGACAAACCGTTCATTTTGAATTTGAAGGGTCCGATATGTCAGTTGCTTTTAAGGATATCGCAAAGGCTAAATTGATATTGACGGATGAACTGATACAAAAACACCAATCAAAACAAGGATAAGAAAGGATATTTAAAATGCAAGTTTCTACTCTTCCCAGACCAGAACTGATTCAAATGGCTGATTTGTTGGCTCGCGAAAAAGGGATTGATAAAGCTGCCGTTTTGGAAGCTATGGAGCAAGGAATCTCAAAGGCCGGTCGATCAAAATATGGCCCTGAATATGATATTCGGACAAAAATTGATCCGAATACGGGTGCTATTCAAATGGCTCGCTTTGTTACGGTTGTTGAAACAGTGGAAGATGAGTTTACTCAAATCTCGGAAGAAGACGCTAAAAAGAAAGATAAAAACCTGAAAATCGGTGATGAAATTATGGATTTGTTGCCTCCGATGGATTTCGGACGGATTGCCGCCCAGACAGCAAAACAGGTGATTACTCAGAAAGTTCGTGATGCCGAACGCTTGTGCCAATACAATGAAATGAAAGATAAAAAAGGTCAAATTGTTAACGGTATTGTTAAACGTGTTGAAGGCGGAAACTTAATCGTTGAAGTCGGTCGTGTCGAAGCTTTGTTGCGTCGTGATGAGTTGATTCCTCGTGAATCTTATCGCGTCGGCGATCGTATTCGGGCTTTGGTCTTGGATGTGCGTTCCGAAGTTCGGGGACCTCAAGTCTTTTTGACACGGTCGCATCCGCAATTCTTGGCGGCTTTGTTTACGGCTGAAGTTCCTGAAATCTACGACGGAACGATTGAGATTAAGAGCGTGGCTCGTGACCCCGGCTCCAGAGCTAAAATTGCTGTTTGGTCTAAAGATTCAACGATTGATGCGCGGGGGGCTTGTATCGGTATGCGGGGCGTTCGTGTACAAGCTATCGTGACGGAATTGCAGGGCGAAAAGGTCGATGTCGTTCAATGGTCCGCCGATCCGGCAACATTTATCGTGAATGCTCTGGCTCCGAACGAAGTCTTGAAAATCGTTATTGATGAAGAGGCCGGTAATGTTGAACTTGTCTTAAGCGAGGAACAGCTTTCTTTGGCTATCGGTCGCCGTGGTCAGAATATTCGCTTGGTCAGCCAATTGACGGGATGGCATATTGATATGATGACAGAGGCTCAAGAAGCCGAACATCGTCAAACTGAAACTAAAGAGCGGGTTGACTTATTCATGCAGGCGTTGGATGTAGATGATATGATGGCTCATATCTTGATTCAAGAGGGCTTTGCTAAAGTTGAAGATATCGCTTATGTCGCTTTAGATGAATTGGCCGGTATTGAGGGCTTTGATGAAGCTTTGGCCGAAGAATTGCAAAACCGTGCCAAGGCTTATTTGGTTGCTAAACAAGATACCTTAAGCAAAAAAGTCAATGAATTAGGTATTTCAGATGACTTGAAAAACATGGAAGGCTTAACCTTGGAGATGGTCGTTGCTTTGGGTGAGGCAAACGTTAAGACTTTGGATGATTTTGCCGATTTGGCAAGTGATGAGCTGATTGAAATCGTCGGTAAAAATGCTATGACGGAAGAAACGGCAAATGCTTTAATTATGAAAGCTCGGGAGCATTGGTTTGAAGACAAAACGGTTCAATCATAATAGACACTCTGCTTCGGCTTCAGAGGGTATGAAAACGTGCTTTGTCACGAAAGAAGCTTGTTCGAAAACGGACATGCTTCGGTTCGTGGCTGCCCCTGACCGAACGATTGTTTTTGATGTGGCCGGAAAATTGCCCGGTCGCGGTTTATGGTTGAAAGCTAATCGAGATATTTTGGCTTTGGCTATTTCTAAAAAGCTGTTTCATAAAGCCGCCGGAAAACAAGTGATCATCCCTGTCGATTTGGAAGATACTGTTGAAATCGCCCTAAAAAACAGATGCTTGAGTCTGTTAGGCTTGTGCCGAAAAGCGGGCTTGTTGCTTTTTGGATATGAGGCTGTTAAAAAGGCCGTCGGACAAGGACTTGCCGTTTCGGCTTTTGAAGCGGCTGATGCATCGGAACGTGGTCAAAATAAAATTTTCAAACCCAATGATACTTTCCCCATTTATATGGTGCTTTCACGCCAAGAAATGGGGCAAATTGCCGGCATGGACGAGGTTGTTCATATTGCGTTGTTAAAAGGTAAATTATCGGACGAGGTTTCCGATGTTGCTCGCAAAATAGGTCTGTATCAGGACAGACATGAGAGGAAAGGATAGATTATGACTGAAGAAAAGAAACCATTAACATTGTCAGGAAAAACTCTTGAATTGAAAAAGACGCTTTCTTTGGGAGGGCAGGTCCGACAAACAGTTGGGGCTGGTCGAACAAAGGTGGTTCAGGTTGAGGTTCGTAAAAAACGGGTCATTACTCCGGAACAAAAACCGGCGATGCTTTCCGAAGATGCTTCTCATAAACTCCGCTTGGTTCAAGAGGCTCAACGTGTTGCAGAACATGCTCGCCAAGAAGAAGAAAAACGGATGAAGGCTGAACAAGAACGTCTTGAGGCTGAAAAAAAACGCTTGGCTGAAGAAGAAAGGGCTCGTCAAAAGGCTGCCGAACAAGAGGTTGCTGTAGCTATAAAGCAAACCGAAAAAAATGAAAATCGAGATGTTCGGGAAACTTCCAAGAAAAAAATGGATAAAGAAGATATCAACTTTGAACGTAAGAACGGTGGGAGGCGTGATCAGGAGGAGCGTCCCAGAAAAAGTGGTTTTGAAGAAAAACGGGGTGGTAAATTAAACTTAAATGCTTTTAGAAATACCTCGGTCAGCGATGATGACGATGATGATGCGGGGACCGGAACACGTGGACATCGCCGGAGTTTGGCTTCAATTAAACGGGCTCAGGAAAAAGAACGGCTGAAGCATTTAGAGGCTTCCAGACCTCAAGAAAAAATTGTTCGCGAGGTCGTTATTCCCGAAACAATTACGGTTCAGGAATTGGCTAACCGCATGAGTGAGAAAGGGGCGGCTGTTGTCAAAACCTTGATGAAATTAGGGATGATGGTTACGATTACTCAGACAATTGATGCCGATACGGCCGAGCTCGTTGTTGAGGAAATGGGACATAAGGTCAAACGTGTTGCCGAGTCAGATGTGGAAGATGTTTTGAAAACAGAAACCGATAATCCCGCTGATTTAATGCCCAGACCTCCGGTTGTAACCGTGATGGGACACGTTGATCACGGAAAGACCTCTTTATTAGATGCCTTGCGTTCAACAAATATAGCGGCGGGTGAGTCCGGCGGTATTACTCAACATATCGGTGCTTATCAGGTTCAATTATCAAACGGACAAAAAGTTACTTTTATTGATACGCCGGGACACGAAGCTTTTACCGCAATGCGTGCCAGAGGCGCTAAAGTAACAGACTTGGTCGTCTTGGTTGTTGCCGCAAATGATAGTGTGATGCCTCAAACTATTGAAGCTATTCACCATGCTAAAGCGGCGGGTGTTCCTATCGTGGTTGCTATCAATAAAATTGATGTTCCGGGGGCTAATCCCCAAAAAGTCCGAATGGATTTATTGCAACATGAAGTCGTCGTTGAATCTATGGGCGGTGATGTGTTGGAAGTTGAAGTATCTGCTAAAAAGAGAATCAATTTGGATAAGTTGATTGAGGCTATTTTACTTCAAGCCGAAATCTTGGATTTAAAAGCTTCTCCTCATAGAAGTGCCGAAGGTGTTGTCGTTGAGGCTCGTATGGAAAAAGGTCGGGGGGCTGTTGCTACCGTTTTAGTTCAAAAGGGAACTTTGAAAATCGGTGATATCTTTGTTTGTGGTCAAGAATGGGGACGTGTTCGATCTCTGTTTAATGATAAGGGACAACGTGTTCAAGATGCTTTGCCGGCTCAACCGGTTGAGGTCATCGGTTTGCAGGGCGTTCCTTCTGCCGGTGATGACTTTATTGTTGTCGCCGATGAGGCAACCGCCAGAGATGTTTCCGGTTATCGTCAAAGAAAGGCTAGAGAATTACTTCAGGTCAAGAAAATCAGTAGTGCCGAACATTTATTGGCTCAGATTAAGGCGGGTGAAATTAAAGAGTTGCCTGTCTTAATCAAGGGTGATGTTCAGGGATCGGTTGAGGCCCTGAACGGTATCTTGTCTAAAATCGCTAATAATGAAGTTAAAGTTCAGGTCTTGCATGGTGCCGTCGGTCCTATTAATGAGTCTGATATTACGTTGGCTCGGGCTTCAAGAGCTATCGTTATCGGATTTAACGTGCGGGCTAATCCGGCGGCTCGGGAAATGGCTAAACGAGATGGCGTGGATATTCGTTATTACTCCATTATTTATGACGTTGCCGATGATATGAAGAAAGCTGTTGAAGGCTTATTAGAGCCTGAACTGAAGGAAAAAATACTGGGCTATGCCGAGGTGCGTCAGGTTATCTCTATCTCTAAGGTCGGAAAGGTCGCCGGTTGTATGGTGAAAGAAGGCTTGATTAAACGGGGCGCTAAAGTTCGCTTGTTGCGGGATAACGTGGTTATCTATACAGGGGCTTTATCACAGTTAAAACGCTTTAAAGACGATGTTAAAGAAGTCAAAGAAGGGTTTGAGTGTGGCGTCAGTTTTGAAAACTATGATGATATCAAAGTCGGTGATACCATTGAATGTTTTGAAATGGAGGCAATCGCCGTTAAGTTAAACTTTGACGTATGATGTATTGGCATATTTTTTAATGAAAACCGTCCGAAAGGGCGGTTTTTTTATGATTCGAACGTAACACTACCTGCGTAAGCAGGTAGATGTAGACATACCAGCCCAGCCGTTAGGCTTGCGAAGCTTTTGGGCTGGGCGAA
>CASEYR010000013.1:0-2262 GCA_949292205.1 uncultured Alphaproteobacteria bacterium | reverse complement strand
AGACATACCAGCCCAGCCGTTAGGCTTGCGAAGCTTTTGGGCTGGGCGAACGTCGTTCGGAACAGATAACACCACTTGCGTTAGCGAGTGGAAGTTTATACCAAAAATGAGATGTTAAATGTCATTGGATTTTGTTTGATTAGAATACTTCAATTTTTTTAAATATTAAAAAATAAGGGACATTAAATTGTTACACTAAAGTTGATGTCATAAAGAAATAAGTAATCATCTAAAAAGCAATTCAAAAAATAGAAAAAATCCTAAAAAAGCCTTGTAATGATTTTTGATTTATGGTAAGGGTAAAACCGAGATACTTTTATGCTTATAAAAAAGGACGATTATTAGAGGAGTCAAACATGTTAGAAAAAGAGAATAAAAGGTTAAAAGAAAACGAGAAAGAAAACAAAAGAGGGCGCCGTATGGTGGAAATGCTGGGTGTTCTGGCGATTATGGGTGTGTTGGCAATCGGGGGGATGGCGGGCTATCGGTATGCGATGGATAAGTATAATGCGAACGAGATTCTGAGCGAAGTTCGGAAGCGTGCCATTACCGTCAGTCAACAACGTGTATTCGGACAACCGATTAACTTGTCTGAATATGGCGTTAATACGGTGCAAGGATATGCGATAGAAACGGCAGATAATTATAATGGGAATGCGACCCATTTTACGATTACGGTCAAAGGAATAGAGCGGGATATTTGTAATCAAGTGATAGATTCGCCATTGCCGATGGTAATAGAGGAGTTAGTCGGTGGCATTGTTGTCACCGATGATGTAGATTGCACAGCCGAAACGAATGATGTGTTATTTGCGTTTGCGAATGATTTAGCGAGTGGCTCTGTCGGTGGCGGAGAAGGAAATACACCCGAAGAGTTTGATCCAACCGCTCCGAAGAATAATATGTTTTGTACAAGCGATGGAGAGTGCTATTCTTGTGATTATGATAAATATCCATATTTTTGGATGTCAGATTTAGATGATAGTGCATGTCAGGCGATGTGCCCGAATAGAGAGATTTTTATAGATCCGAAGGGTTATAAACTTTGCTCTCCATTGTGTGAGAATGGCTTTCGGGATTATACGGGGCGTTGTTACCCATGTGATACGCCGAAGGAGATTAGCAATGTGAGCAAAGACGAATGTAATAAATGTAAAGGTGCGTGGTATCAAAAAATAAGAGACTGGCATAGTTCTGGTTTTTGCACTTTAAAATCAGTTTGTGAGAATGGATTGCAGGATTACGATGGTCGTTGTTATCCCTGTGATACGCCGAAGGGGATTATTGCCAGTGAGGCAGAATGTAATAAGTGTAAAGATGCATCGGGTCAAAAAATAAGAGAGCAAGACAGGTGGGGTAGCTGTATCTTAAGAGAGTGTGAAGGATTTCGGGATTTTAGGGGTAGTTGTCACCCATGTGATACGCCGAAGGGGATTGATACCAGTGAGGCAGAATGTAATAAGTGTAAAGATGCATCGGGTCAAACAATAAGAGACTGGCATAGTTCTGGTTTTTGCAATTTAAAATCTGTTTGTGATAGTGGATTTCGAGGTTACGATGGTCGTTGTTACCCGTGTGATACGCCAGAGGGGATTGATGTTGGTCGTAGTGGACTATGTGAAGAAAAATGTCCCAATCGGGTTAAAAATAAGGACTATTGCTCCTTAAAAGATTGTGATGGATTTCAGATTTCTTCTTCTGGTAGTTGTTACCCATGTGATACGCCGAGGGCGATGAAGGTTGGTAGTAGTGGAACATGTGAAGAAAAATGTCCCAATCGGGTTAAAAATGGGGACTGTTGTAATTTAAAATCCGTTTGTGATAATGGAGTTCAGGATTACGATGGTGAATGTTACCCGTGTGATACGCCGAGGCCCATAAGTGTTGGTCGTGATGGTGTCTGTTCAGAGGCTTGCACCGGTGCAGATAAGCGGTTTAAAAGATATGGTTGGACGGGGAGCTGTTACTGTAATCTGTGTCCGAAGAATGTCGCGTCACCAGCTTTAAATACACAGGAAATGTGTGAGGCGTGTGGCGGACAGTGGAACGGATCTGTTTGCTGTGACGGTGATCGGTGTGCAACCGATATCATATCATACCTTAGGTAGTTATCCGGTTTCGGGGCGGGGTTTATCTCTTATCCCACGTCCCGAAAATGCCGAAGATTGTCCCGTTCTTGAAAAGTTTTCAGATGAACCGGAGCGATGGATGGATGTCGGGTGGAATAGTGATATTTTAAAGGATCGTTTGTTACCGGTGCGT
>CASEYR010000012.1 GCA_949292205.1 uncultured Alphaproteobacteria bacterium | reverse complement strand
GGTGTTCATAAACCATTCCCGGTTCGCTTCCTCCACATCTATTCGCCCATCGGGGGCAGCGTGGATCCGTCCGGTTTTTAAGGCTGTCTGCACGGCATTAAGCCGGACACCTCGCATACGGGCATATTCCCGAAGTGAAACCTTTTGTCCCATTTATTTTCCCTTTTTTGCAACAATTAACTGGATATAATTGTAAATCCAAGCATTCATTCAAGTTGTGTTAAACCTAATCAATGAAAGGACTTATAAGATGACAACACAAAAAAACAAAACCAAATCAACAGAAGTTATAACCTTTGAAGACTTGGGCAATACGCTAACCCAAACCCTCAACGACATAACATCACCGGATACAGACATTAAAAACACTTCCAAGCAATTCAAAACGGCAATGATGGCCGTCATGCTGACAAAGGAAGAAGGCGTTACCATAAAGGAACTAGCCGATAAACTCGGGTGGAAAGAAAACTCTGTCCGAGGTGCCATGTCAGTCTTGGCAAGTAAGCAAGTCGGAGCCACACTTACGTCCGAAAAGAAAGACGGGGTTCGCAGATACCGACTGATAGCGATTGGACCGGAAGTTGATGAAACACCCGAAACCATCCAGTAACAAAAAAGGTGCGGTTAACTGCCGCACTTTTTCTTTCTCTTTTTTTTAAGAATTATTCGACTTCAAACCATTCCATGCAGGTCATCAGCAGGTGGTCATAGTTACCGGAAGTAGCCTCTTTATAAAACTCGTCTCGTTCCTGTTTAGATAAACCAGCTCGCTCCATTGCTCTAAGGCATATCCCTAAAATGCTGAATGCGTTTCCGTTTTGACCGATAAGTTCAACTGTGATATCAGGATATTTGGGCATGACGTTTCTCCAGTTCTTGAAGTTCATTCATTACAAAATCTTTCATTTTAACTGCTTCTGCACCAAAATTGATAATGGCACCACCTTCCTCAACAGAGACATAACAGAGTAATAAATCAATTTTTTCTGCATTTAGTTTCTTTTCAAAATCAACTAAAAGGCCTCGTATCTTATCAAGCCTTTGCTCTGAAATGCTTTCGTACTTCTTTTTGTATTTTTGCTCGTATGGTTGGTATCCATAAAACTCTCCGTTGATCCTAAAAACGGCTGTATCAATAAAGGCTCTTTCTTTATCAAACATAGAAGCTATCGTTTTTATTTTAGCCAACTGTTGTTTCGGTAATGCTTTCTTTTTCATTTTAGTTCTCCTTCCAAATCGGTTCTAAATCGCCACTTTTTAAATCGGCAGTGTATCCTTTGAAGTTTTTCAAATCTTCTTGTGAGCTAAGGCTAACCCCACCGATAGACTTGATAACGATGCCGTAGGTCTTACTTAGCTTGGCAAGGTCTTTTGCAAAATTCTCATAACGGCGTGTTGTTTTAGTTGGCTTGTAAGCATTTGCATCAACATAATAGTTAAAATCTCTGTGCAGGCGGTCTTTCGTCATTTTTCTCTTAAAGGCCTTGATAAATGTTTCTAAGTCGCAACTGAGTTCTTCGGCGAATTCGTCTGCGGTATGGCGACCCCATCGGCTGTCCATTAAGCCCAAGGTCTCTTGAGGTGTAAATCCGGCTTTTGTTTGGATAATCTTAAAGGCGGCATCCCATATCTCTGCCATATTGTCTTTACCGGTATAGTTACTGGCTACTCCCCAAAATCCCCAGTCTTCATTTTGCGTTGGTAATGTTGTCATCGTTCATTCCTTTCCATCTTAAGTTTTGCTAGGCTATCCTTGCCTTTGCTTACACTTATAGTATTGCTTGGAATTCGAATTATATCCAGTTAATTCTGCATTTATTTTGAAAATAAGTGCTTGTTTTTCAATAATTTTTATCATTTTATCGTAATTTCAAAACGACTGGCTTCACTTTCGGGCTTTTTAAGCAAAACGCCATGTTTTTCAAGGACTGCGGCGATTTCATCCACGTCACCGGTCCATGCTAAATAACATTCGCCGTATCTCATTAGATCATCATTATCCTGTGCGTGGTAAAAAACCACCTTGGCTTTATCCATTGGAACGGCCGCCCAAGCACAACTTTGGCAGCATTTGAAGTTCTGTCGTGCGAAATACCCCAGTTTGCGTAACTCTTTAAAGGCGTTGTTTAAGTTTTCTTTATTGTAAAACATGGTAACCTCCTTATTGTTTAATCCCTAAGTAACGGCAGTAAGCTGAGCCTGAAGGATCGGCGTAAAGCGTTTTGTGGCCCTTGCAGGTTAAGGCGATGACCTGTCGCATCCCGTCGTCATCGTAGCCGCCTTTGCCGGTTAAAAACCCGTAATCGGCCATCGGGTTTTCACAAACCGCTTTGTAGGTTTCTTCGTCTAAGCGGATGGTTTCGGCGACCTTAACTTCGGTTGCTTCCTTGCCGTATCTTTTGGTTAAGTCCATGACTTCTTCTAAGTCACTCGGTTTGCGTACTAAGTAGGTTTTAACTGTTTTCATTTTAAGCTCCTTTTGTTCTTGTTTTTCAAGGCTTTATCTGCCTTTCCTTACAATTACATTGTTGCTTGTTATTCGAAATTTATCCAGTTAATTCTGCATCATTTTCGGTTATTTCTGCTTTATTTTCAATAAGTTGGGCTTTATTGCCGGTATATTCCTCCCAACGCCTGATGATGACGTCACAAAACTTCGGATCTAGCTCAATTAATCGGGCAGAACGACCCGTTTTTTCGCACGCAATCAGTGTCGAGCCGGAGCCTCCAAAACCGTCTAAAACGATATTCCCGATTTTAGAGCTGTTATTTATAGCTCTTTCCACCAGTTCAACCGGCTTCATTGTCGGGTGTAAGTCGTTTTTGACCGGTTTATTGTATTCCCAAACGTCTGCCTGATCTCGATCACCACACCAATGGTGCTTTTGTTCGGCGTTCCAACCGTAAAGAATAGGCTCATATTGTCGCTGATAATCGGCTCGGCCAAGAGTAAATGTGTTCTTTTTCCAAATAATAAAGGTCGACCATTTGCCACCGGCATTAATGAACGAGTTATAAAGGGTGTGCAGTTCAGATGAACTCATGCATACATAGGCCGCACCTTTGCAATACATCATCATGTTGGACAGGCTGTCCGTTAAGAATTGAGCGAAACCTTCGCCAAGGTTATCGTTCATAATCTTTCGGCCACCGAGTGAACCGGCATGATAGCGAATGCTGTCTTTCATGGTGGAGCCATAGTTCACATTATAAGGTGGGTCTGTGAAAATCATATCGGCGACTTCGTCCTGCATCAGCTTTTTAACGTCATCTATCATGGTGGTATCGCCACAAAGCAGACGGTGTCTGCCCAGTTGCCAAATATCGCCATGCTTTGTGACAGCTTCCTCGGGTGCTTCCGGAACTTCGTCATCATCGGTGTTACCGGACGACTTTTCCTCTCCGAACAGTTGGATTTCGTTTAGTTCGTTCGGATTAAACCCAAGCAGGTTCAAATCAAAGTCTAATTCCGAGAGTTCTTCCATTTCAAGGTGGAGCATCTCTTCATCCCATCCGGCATTTAGAGCAATCTTATTGTCGGCAATGACCAAGGCCCGGCGTTGTGTTTCGGTTAAGTGAGGTAACCTGATGACCGGAACCTCTGTCATACCTAAACGTTGGGCCGCCATCAATCGACCATGACCGGCGATTATGACATCATCATCTCCAATCAGGATTGGGTTTGTGAAACCGAACTCCTTAATGCTTGCCACAATTTGGGCGATTTGTTCATCGTTATGTGTCCGAGAGTTTCGGGCATATGGGATGAGCTTTTCGGTAGGATATTTTTCATTAAATTCCATGTAATTCTCCATAAAAAATGCAAAGTGACCAGCCAGATTTTGAAATGACCAGCCAGAAAAAATAAGACACCCTCAAACCCCAGTAAATACAAGGGTTTCCGAGTATGGGCGACCAGTAAAGAAAAAGGTGTTTCGCTAGAAAAATCGGGCGGCTTGCGTCCCCGCATACGAACAGAGCCCAGGAAGGACCCGTTGCCCCGGAGCTGTCCGAGATAGTATCTCGTTAGTATGATACTAACCACCCAAACGGGCCAAAACCCGAGAGAGTATGTTGATAGTATGATACTATCCGTCAAATCCGGCCCAAAACCTCGATACCGTCTTGATAGTATGATACTATATGCCTATTGTGACGGGACGGTCGGGCTATGGTTTATCATAGCGAACATATATGCAAATATATGCGAACATATGTCAAATATATGTGCAATATAGGGCAATATTCCGTCAGAATAGCCCACATATATGTCTCATATGTGAGGCAACACCGACATATAATGTTATATGTTCGCATAGTATGATACTATCCGGCAATTATGCCCAAAAGTCGGGATTATATGTCGTTAGTATGATACGTTCCGGCAAAATCGGGGGATTATACCAAACCATTTCGACATAGTCGGGCATAAACCGGTTTAGTTAGGTCTAACTCTTCAACCAGTTCAACCGGGGTTTTGTTCACAGAAATTGCTGTGTTGGTTTCGACACCTGACTTGATAGTTTTGACTACGGCACTGGGAAGTTCGGAACGGCCGATGCAGGAGGAGAGATAAACAAAACACTCGTCGTTATCTTCCAAATAGCGGAGAGCTAACCTGCGAGCGTAGATGTTTAATGTCACATCGGCCTTGCTGCCGTCTTTCGTCCAAGGGGAACCACCACCAATCGGACAGGCGGTAGAGTAAAAATCGCAGGCTAATTTGCGACCGGTAATGCCGCAGTCTGCGATGGAGGAATGTAATTTGAAACTTCCGGTGCCATTTACGATGATATTGTCAGGCTTTTCTCCGAGTACATCAATGATAAAATCTGTTAGATCTTCCGGTTCTTTCATCGGAATTGCAACAACAGCCGTCTCAATGCGGCCGTAGTCGTTCAAGGTAATCTGTGTTTTTATATCAATGCCAAGGTTTTTACTTTGACGTGCCCGTATATAAAGGGCATTATTTAGAATACGAGCAAGATAAAGTTCTCGGTTTATCAAACCTTCGCCTTTACAGGCATACCCGACAAACACACCTTGATCTCCCCAACCATTGGAAACAACACCTTGGTTTATGTCTGCTGATTGCTGGCCTATGAGGTTTATGATTTCGATTTTGCGAACATCTATGGCATATGATCCCCAGTTTTCGGCATATGTTTCATCATAACCGATATCTCTCAGGGCATTTTTAACGAACTCTTTGACATCTGACAGGACAACCTTTCCTTTGATTTCACCTCCTAAAACGATGGTGTTGTCTTTGATCATCACCTCGACGGCATATTTGACGTCCGGGTCTTGGGCGATCATGCGGTTAAGGATATAACTGGAAATATAGTCAGCCGTTTTGTCCGGGTGTCCGAGCGAAACGAACTCTGCGGTTTTTTTCATAATTTCTCCTTTTTGCTTATAAAAAAAAGCCCGACAGATGAACTGCCGAGCCGGATGCTATATGCTATATGTAAAAATGTATAAACGGGACGATTGCATAGAACCATCCCGATTATACCCTTATTTATAGCGATTTCTTTTGAAAGTGTCCACTCATTTTCTGTACTCGACATTTTTCCTTTCCTTTTAGGTAAAACTCAATCTTTACAATGGCTTTGTCGTACTTGATGATAAGCCTTGATCTACACAGGCCAAATTCTCGGCATAAAATTTTCCAAGGAATTCGGTTGGCTCGCTTCCAAACAAGGCGACGTTCATCAATCTCTAAAAGTGGTATCCATTCTAAAGTGACAGTCTCCCATAAACTAACCTGTGCCTGAGTTGGACGGGGCCGAACTAGTCGGCGGTCCATCAGGGCAATTTCTTGCGGCGTGTATATAATCTCGGGCATCAAACACCGATATTTGGGAGAACGGACTGGCGGTAACAACCGGTCAACATAGGCGGCCGTTTCCAAGTTTGCTTTGATTTCTGCGATGGTTTTAGGTTTCATCCGGCACCACCTTTACTTTGCTAAGCACATCATGACAGATGTCCGTCATAGTCTCCATTTCCGAGTATGCGAGACCGTTCTCCTTGCAAAACCATTTCCTAACGGCTTTACGCCAGTCAACGGCAATGTATTTCTTGCCGTTCATCCAACCACGTTCTTCGTTCCACCGAACGAAGGCGACAGGGTCAATTGTATAGCCACTTCGTTTACAGTATTCAGCTACTTCTTCAATACTCGGAGCACCAACATATCCTGACTTATCCACATTTTCAGCCCCTTTATTTTTATTATTTTTAATAAAAACATATCCGGACTCTTCATCTCCTTTATCCTTATCCTTCTCCTTATCAGGTTTTTCGTTGGCGAAATTTGGCGGTGGTTCAGAAACCTTAAGGTTTTCCTTTTCACGTTTTGGCCGACCACCTTTAGAGCCGCCAGCCTTACGTTTTTCGCAGGTTTCAAAATATTTGCGATTGTTTTCATCAATGCCTGCTTGCAAAAAATTAAAACGGTCTTGAAGTTTTTCCGATAAATTTTTTGTGATTTTTCCGTACAGAGCGTATTCACAAAGTGCCTTAATTAATGTCGCACATTCACAATTTGTAAAATTATACACAGAAGCAAGGAACTCCGCCGGATAAAACACGAATGACGTTTTTCTATCCATTTTTAGGTCCTTTCATCGTATCCATTGTTTTGATACGAATAATCCCTTGCACCCAACGTAGGGCAAGAACAGCTCGTTGGTAGTCTTTTGTCTTTTCTTTATGCTTCAAGGAATAGTAAATAACTTCGTCCTTTAAGCGGCTTTCAAACTCTCTCAACTGTTTGAAAGACAGAGATACCATCGCATCTGCAGGAATTTCTTTAATAACTTCAAAAACTGTATCTTTTGGTTTGATCATTTTTTCTCCTTTTGTTAATGTTGATACAAAAGGTAAATTCCCGATAAAGTCGAAATGTGCCGAAAAAAATAATTTTTTTATTTTTTTATCTTTCCTCGTTTTATTCGTTCATCAATATCTTTCAAAACAGTATGTGAAATTCTTAGCTTATTCCTAGCATTTCTAACGGTTTCTCCATTTAAAATAAGGTCTACAAATTGATTTTGTTTGTCTGATAAAAATTTTCTTTTTTCTTCAAATTCGATTTTATTTTCAATGTCTGCCAGCGAAAACGTATCTTCAAGTTCAAAACCTTCCTTTTCAAACATACTATTTAATGACTCTTTATTAAAAAAACCCGACTGCTTTTCTCGCAATCGGGTTCGTCCTAGGTGCATGGCTTTAGATTTAATCGCCATAAAAAGTGTATCATTTGGAATTTCAGGACCTCGCTTTCTAATAAACTCCAAATAAAATAAAACTAGATCCTGAACGATGTCTTCACGTTCTTGATAATCAAAAAGTCCTGTTGAGTAAATATAATGCAGATGTATTTTAATATAGGTCACCACATTTTGTGGCAAACCTTTGAATAAATATTGAGCCATTTTGAAACCTTTTGTTAATGATTAATACAAAAGGCCATATATTCATAAGTCGTGGTTTGTTCAATAAATCGTTGAAAAAAACGAAAAAAATATACCTATGTATATATGAAGGACATACATAGGTATAATTAGACTTTAGTTTTGGATTTTTAGACTCATTCAAATCCAAGTTCACGACGTTGTTCTGCCCAAGAATACGGGAAACGCTCTCTTAATAATCTTCTTAAAGTGAGTAGTTTTGGTTGACGACCTTCTAAAATAGCCATAATAATATCGGGTGCAAGGGTAGTAAGACGAATGATTTGACCAAGATAACTATGATTGCATCGTTCATGTTTAGATAACTCTGCCAACGACCATTTCCTTGTTTCCATTTTCTCTTTTAAATAAAATGCTTGCGTTACTGCATTAAATAGTTTTTCATCTCGAGCAGGGTGTTCTTTTGTCGGATTTGTTGGCTCTACAATTTTAACACTTCCCCGTTTACGTCCAAAAGTTACTTCATATTTTAGAATTAGGCTTTTTTTACAGTAATTAGGATTTTCTCCTATTAGTTGATTTTCATAAATCTGAGCCCCATAAGGTTTTAACTTTATTTCTATATAATCTTTATGCAAAATAACTTTTTCTAAAATTTCTGCGATAAAATCATGAACGGTTGCCGGTTCAAAATACTGAAAAACTTCTCCAATATCATTGACTAAATCAAAAGCTGTACTGGCAGTGTAGTTCGGATTGACTTCTTCTAATTGACGAGCCAGTTCTTTTATTATTTCTGGTGACTTAAATATCTGCTGTATTTTACCGATAACAAATGTATCTAGCTCTCCAGCTGGAACACTTCCTATTTTACACGGTTTATATTTAACGCCTTCTTTTACACCTTTTAGAGCAGAATAGTATTCGTAATATTTATTGCCATGTTTACTGCGTGTGGGAATCATCGTACCACAACACTCACATTCAAGCAGACCTTTTAATAGGCTATGCTTTATAGAACGAGACGGTCTAAAGGCATTCTTCAAATTATCGTGCTTTAAATTTATTGTTCGATCCCATAATTCTTGAGTAATAATAGCTTCGTGCTGTCCTTCATACAATTCACCTTTATAAGGCATTTTTCCAAGATAAATAGGATTGTTTAAAATGTTATTTATCATCGAGTGATTAAACTCATCATTATTCTTTAATGTTCCATCCTTATTTCGTCGTTCTTTAGGTTTATAACCTCGATTGTTTACATTATGCGTTGTAGCCGCTTCCGACCTTGTACGGATATAATCTTCAAATATAAATCGAATTATTTCAGCTTCAGAAGGCTCGATAATCAGTTTCTTGTTTTTAAGGGTATATCCCAAAGGGACAGAACCTCCAGTCCACATTCCTTTTTTTCGACTTGCGGCGATTTTATCACGTACACGTTCCGCACCCAGTTCTCTTTCAAATTGAGCAAAGGATAATAAAATATTTAGAGTCAACTTACCCATGGAATCGCAAGTATTAAAATGTTGTGTGACAGATACAAATGAACAGTTATGCTTTTCAAAAGTTTTAACAAGTTGTGCAAAATCAAGAAGTGAACGGGTAAGTCGGTCTATTTTATAAACAACAATCATATCTACTTTTCCAGCCTCAACATCTTCAATAAGTCGTTTTAAAGCAGGGCGTTTTAAACTGCCACCACTAAAACCACCATCGTCATAATGTTCTGGGATTGTTATCCAACCTTGGTGTTTCAGACTTTTAACATAGTTCTCACCGGCTTCTCGTTGAGCTTCTAAGGTATTAAATTCTTTTTCAAGTCCTTCATCTGTTGACTTTCTTGTGTAAATTGCACATCGTATCTGTTTTTGTGTTTCCATTTTATTCTCCTTGTTTATCAATACCAAAAAAATATCTGCCAGATATTTTTCTACCGGTTATTTTTTTTGCAATTGCTGATAGGCTTGGGTACTTCATCCCATTGTATTCAAAGCCATCATTTAGAATAATGACCGAATGTTCAACCTGTTGGTATTCACGAATAATTCGTGTACCGGTTGGCGGAAGGTTCTTTCTTCCATCCGGAGGGACATACATCTGTGCAATAAGTTTTTGTTGTGCCTTTGGTAAACCTCCGTAAGCAAGCTCTTGTATTCGATAAGCTATTCGGGAAACAAAAAACTCTTTATTTTGAGAGATCGTTGGTTCTGTAAAATATTCTTTCCACATTTCTTGTAGCTCTGGTAAAGATTTATTCTTTAATAAAGCTATTTCAACTACGACCGATTTCATTGTGTACCTCCATTATTTTCGTTTTCGTGATCACAATGAATGCTTGGATTTTTTATTTTATCCAGTCTTTTCTGAATAATTTCACCACTTTCTTGCATTTCCAAATATCTTAGGATATCGGGCATAATTATTTTAATTAATTTTTCTACTTGGGTCATTTTTGACCTCCTTTCGAAATGGTAAATTCCCAGAGAAGTCAAAATGTGCCGAAAAAAATTAAAAAAATCTCGTTGTCGGTATATCGTATTGAAAAACAACAAAAAAATATTTATAAGGCTAGTTGTCAGTGAATAAAAATAAACCTCTCTTGAGTGGATGGGAAAATTGGACATCATATAATTTTATGGAAATTTATAAAAATCAATGTGTTTTTGACCAAGTTGCCAAAAGAAAATGACCACTTGCTCAAGGTATACTTTTACGGCAAAGGTATATGTATAAGTTGATTTGATCGCAGAAGACAGCTTGATTTATGAAAATGTGAGAGGAGAGGATGTTGGCTGTTATTGGGCTTTCGCAGGGTATAAAAAAAGCGGACACTTAATAGTATCCGCATTTATTTTTTCTTAATGGTCGGGGCGACATGATTCGAACATGCGACACCTTGGTCCCAAACCAAGTACTCTACCAGGCTGAGCTACGCCCCGATTGGTTAAAACTATAACGTGTTTTTACGAAAAAATCAAGAAGTTTTTTGTATGTGCTATAAATTATCTTACATTAAAAATAATATTTGAAGTTGACAAATTTATCTGAAGATCTCTATTTAAACAGTATAAAACCTTCAATTATAATGTATTGGTACAGTATACAGTGACAGAAAAAGATGGGGGAAGTATTTAAATGCGAGGCTGGATTTTTTTTGTTTTACTTTTTTTTATAGCTCTGATGTTTGGGATACACTCTTGCCAAAGGCATCAAGATGCGCTATCAGATGATGCTTTCGTGTTAGCTGTTCAAAATTAGAATATGCTTTTTTTGATAAGGTGGTGTATGTACTTATTAACTATTTTTTAAATTGTCATCAGTAAATATACTGATTGATTCTTAAAATCAGAAAACTTGACATTATACTGTTTGAGCGATATAATCTTCCTTATGAGTTTGAGGTAGTTGATATGTCAGATAGTATGGAAAAAATGAATCAGACTTCAAAGGAACGAGCTACATTGCCTCGTAAACTGCTTAATTTTTTCTTGGGACGAAAAGTTGTTCTAAGGCCAGATAAGCAG
Organism: uncultured Alphaproteobacteria bacterium; assembly: GCA_949292205.1. Classification (GTDB taxonomy): domain Bacteria; phylum Pseudomonadota; class Alphaproteobacteria; order CAAHEQ01; family UBA3637; genus CALXZG01. The sequence goes on along the minus strand of CASEYR010000012.1, from coordinate 41,005 downwards.
GGTGGGTGGTTTGAAATACCATATTCATTTTGGATGGAAAACGGTAAAGCGGTTCATTATTTGAAAGACGGTCGGATATGTGAAGAGGCACAATATGTTAATGGAAAAATAACCGAGCGTCGAGAGCGTTTTTGGGATGATATTTCTTTGAATGCTTTTCAAAATAACGCAGGGATATTAGAAAAAATTAATCGTCGTTCGCCGGATTATTTAGATCGAGTTTACAAAGATGGCAAGCTGATTAAAGAAGAACGTCTTTTTCGCGGGACTTATACGGTTACACCTATTGAAAATGATCAAAAAGAGGGAATTCAAGAAGTTTATACGCGTATGAGTGGTCTAGACGCCTCTGTTTCTGATAGTTCAAAAATCAAAGGGAGCTTTTATTTATCTGAAACAAACGAATATCATAATGGTGTTCTTAATGGTATGGTTTGTCGTTATCATCCAAATGGACGGTTGGCTTATGAGGGAATCTTTTGTACGGAAAAAAATAGTTTTATGTTAACGGAAAAAGACGCTGATAATATCCGAGCAAGGCATCCGGAAAGAGTTAAAACATTAGTTGATGAATCTGGACGTATGATTTATGTGCACGAGCTGATGGTAAAACGACCTGTGGGAGAACATAAACAATATTATCCGAATGGAAAAATGAAGAGCTTTCAGTTCACTAAGGATGGAGTTGTTGATTATACTGAATTTGATGAGATGGGGGAGGTGTGTTTTGCTCGGCGTTCCGGTAAAGATATTGAGGCAAATTATTTAAAAGATGAGGGTATTTATGTTTCTTTTGAAGATGGTTATGGCACATTTGGTGTTGTAGAAATTCAAAAGGATGGTTCTCGTCAGGCTCATCATGAAGATAAAGATAAAAAGTCAAATAGTTATAAAAGTTCGGCATTGGATGGTTTTTATACACATGTGAATGAAAATAACGAGCTAATTGAAGAACTATATAAAGATAGTTTATTGAAACAACGGGTTGTGTATAAGGATGGAAAAGTTGTATCTGCTCAAAAAATAGACAAAGCAGGAAATGTAACGGATTTCCCTGTTTCACAAAGGATTAAGTCCTCAAAATTATTACAGATATTTAAACGGTTGGAAAGTGAATCAAAAGGGATAAAGATGAAACAAACACAACGGTTTCCTATAGAACTTTTTGATCAACATGTTGATAAACAAGAAACAAATATCCAAACCGACACATCTGTTTTGCAGGGCAAGATTATTCGTTTGTCCTATAAAAAAGGGAAGTCTAGATAATATATATTTTCTTACGGAGTCGTGGATATACATCTTGTTTTTCCGTTTATTTGAAAATAAAATTTTAAATATATTGGAATAAGGACTGGACAAAATATAAAAATAGGTCTATACTATACAAGCATTTTAAATGAAAGGAAAAGGAATGCCTCATAGTGAAAAGCAAAAACAGGGTGGATCACGATCTGAAGATCCTCTCCCTAGAAGGATTCGATTTAATGTAACAGGTCGCAGTTTTGACCTAACAACTTTGAAATTTGATAAAAGGATAAAACTTGAAATCTGCGGTGATGAGGTTGAAGAATTAACCGGAAGACTTTCTAATTACGCAGATATTATTATTTCCAACTGTCCAAAACTAAGAACAATCTCTGAACTTTCTACATGTGTCGGAAGTGTTGTTTTTGATAATTGTCCAGAGTTAAAAAGCTGTGACAAGGTAACGGCAAGAGATAAAATTATTTTAGAAAATAGTGGTGTTGTTACTATTCCGGAAAGTTGGAGTTTTGGAACAATTTTGGTTCTAAAAGATAATCCGTTATTGGAAAAGGTTAATCTTTGTGAGGGTGGGGATGAGGTTTGTGTGTACGGCTCTCCTATGTTGCAGTCTGTAACGGGGGATACCAGAAAAGCTTTTACCTTTAATGATTGCCCCTCTTTGCAAGAGATAACACCTCCGATTTCAGCGGGATGTATTACGGGTTTGACAAACGAAGAATTAGATCGCGTTTTGAATAATAAGGTATTGTTGCGAAAAACGGGACGTATCCCCGATTTAGATTGGGATGGAATTCAGGCTAAAAATGGGACGCTTAATTGGAATAAAAAGGATGAGCTGAGACCGGTTTCTCCTGAAAAGAAACATTCTATGTTGCGAAAGCTATTGATCTTTTTGGGTGTGATTGATCCGCCCTCAAAATCAGTTGTATCGCATCATATGGGGACGCGAATACAGCCAAATAGATTGGAAAAGCAAAATTTTTAGTTTGTTTGATAAAAAAATCCGTCAAATAGGACGGATTTTTTTATTTGAAATAGATTTTTAGTGTGCTTTTGCTAATAATTATAACGGATTATCGTTATTTGAATTATAAAAGAATAAAGGGTCAGACAGTCTATAAGCCGAGTTTTGTTGTCGATAATCATTCGTCTGGGACGCACCTTACGGTTCGCCTCTAGCGACTTACCTCATCATGCCTGAGCAAGAACTCTCATTTGACAAAAGCGAAAGCTTTCGGGCATCGTTTCTTAGTCTTGCTTCCGATAGGGTTTATCAAGCCATCTCTGTTGCCAGAGATGCGGTGGGCCTTTACCCCGCCTTTTCACCCGTTCCCAAGTATACTTGGGTGGTTTGTTTTCTGTGACACTTTCCGTCGGGTTACCCCGCCCGGACGTTATCCGGTATCGTGTTCCTGTGAAGCCCGGACTTTCCTCCGATATATAACATACCAGCGATTATCCGACCATCTGACCTGTTTTTCAGAATATCGTATTTTATTTAAGGTGTCAACAAAAAAAGTTTTTCAAAAAAAATATATTGACAAAAATACATGGGGTGTTATAATTCTCATTAAAGAGGATGGAAAATGAACTTGAAAGAGCAAATTAAACGCATTGAAGATCTAAAGAAGATATATAAGAAAGAAAAAGATGACTTTTTATCTCAAGATGAGGAGGCTTTTTCCGCGTATCTTAAGGGGCGAGGTGCTTTGTTTTCTGCTCAAATGGACTTTGGTATTGATAAAAAGTTAATAGCTGATCAAGGTGTTTTTCTTAGATATGTTCAAAAGGCTCGCTATGGAGTGGTTGATGCCTATGATTATATGACAAGTAAGGTTCAATTCGGAAAGCATAAGTTAAGTATTGATTTTATACAAGGACTACATGGCTGTTTGCTTGGTTTTGTATCACCTGAGTGTGCCGGGATATGGCGAGAGGCTCCGGCGCGTTGGATGAATTCCACAATGATTGTTTCTAATTACCGGAAAATAAAATATTTAATGAATGAATTGTTTGATGGATTTAATAATAATGTCGTTCCGGCATTTTATTGGGAAGAAATGCCCAATGCCGAGTATCAGGCGATGGCGGGGCATCCTGTGATGAAAGCTATTCAAATAAATTATGATATTGTATCAATACATCCTTTTAGTGATGGAAACAAACGTTTAGCTTGTCTATTGTCAAATTTTGTATTACTTGGAAGTGGATTTGCACCATTGAGTATTGTGAATAGAGAAAAATATATATCTGGTATTGAAAACTATTTTAACACGCGTAAACCGGAAGCTTTTTATCAGACAATGTTTCAGGAGATAGAGCAGAGTCATCGTGATGTCATTAATGAAGTTCGGTCTTTTCCTAAAAGTGGGAAACCGGGATTGATTGTGCAACATGGAAATAAAATACGAGATTCTTTGAATAAACAATTATTCCAAAGCAAAGAGTATTGTTAATTTGCAGTGGGCGGTATTATAATACCATATAAAAAAATAATTTAAAATCAGATAAAAATGTATTGACAAGTTCGAAAAAAAATGTATAATGAACTGTCTTTCAAAAATATAAGGATAGCATAATGACAATGAAAACAACAAAAACATTAAAACCGGCCGATTGTGATATCAAGTGGTACTTGATTGATGCAACGGACTTGGTTTTGGGGCGCTTGGCCAGTCAAATCGCGACAATTATTCGCGGTAAGAATAAGCCAAGTTATTCTCCGACACAGGATTGCGGTGACTACGTCGTCGTTGTTAACGCTGATAAGATTCAGTTAACAGGTCGCAAACTGGAACAAAAAGAATATTTCCATCACACGGGCTACATTGGTGGTATCAAGGGTGTTGCGGCCGGTAAATTGATGCAGGAAAAGCCGGAACAGGTTTTGTATAAGGCTGTTCAACGGATGGTTTCTCGTGGTAATTTAGGCCGTCAACAAATGACAAAGTTACGTATTTTTGCCGGTGCCGAACACACTCATCAGGCTCAAAATCCGATTGCTTTGGATATTGCCGGTAAGAACCGTAAGAATAAAAGGAGCGTATAATGGTTAAGACAACAAAGAAAACAGCTACTTTGGCTGATTTAAAACAAGAAGTTGCTGCTGCGGAAGTTGCTGCTGCCGAAACACCGGTGGAAACAGCTCCACGTGCTCCTAAAAAAGATAAACTGGGGCGTTCTCAGTCTGTTGGTAAAAAGAAAAATGCAGTTGCTCGTGTTATTATCAAACTGGGTAAGGGCAAGATTACGGTTAACGGACGTGATATGAATACTTATTTCCCGCGTCCTGTTTTGCAGATGGTTATTAATCAACCGTTTGCTATTACAAACCGTGAAGGTCAATTTGATGTTGATTGTACGATTTGTGGCGGTGGTTTGTCCGGTCAGGCTTATGCTTTGCGTCATGGTATCAGCCGTTGTTTGGACATGTTTGAACCGGAACTGCACACGACATTAAAGAAAGCTGGTTTCTTGACACGCGATTCTCGTGTTGTTGAACGTAAGAAACCTGGTTTGTCCAAAGCTCGTAAACGCTTCCAGTTCTCAAAACGTTAAGTTTTTTGGAACAAGAAAAAGACTCCTTTATCAGGAGTCTTTTTTTATGATTCGAACGTAACACTACCTGCGTAAGCAGGTAGATGTAGACATACCAGCGACATACCAGCCCAGCCGTTAGGCTTGCGAAGCTTTTGGGCTGGGCGAACGTCGTTCGGAACAGATAACACCACTTGCGTTAGCGAGTGGAAGTTTATTGATATTTTTTTGATAGATATTGATAAACTTGTTTTTTTTTGATATAATCGAAAAAATAATTATTAGCTATGGTAACAAGGAGGTAGCAATGACTGTAAATGTAGAGTATTATCCTAATGGAAATATAAAATCAGAAACAGAGTATCACCAAAACGGAAGAAGCTCCAAAAGAGAATATAATTCTGATGGAAGATTGCTATCAAATAGCACCTATAATTCTGATGGTGTTATAATCTATAAATTAGAGTTTTCTTCAGGCGCTATTTTGGAAACAAGTTATACTGATGAGGGGCAGATAAAGTATAGGACCAGGTATGACTCTAAAGGTGTGAGAACTGAACTAGATATACAATATGATTCAGAAGGCAATATCGTAAGTAAATATGAGTCCACTTCTAACGGAATAACTCAAACACAGTATCATCCTGGTGGAAAGATAAAAAGTGTGATGGAAAAAGATTCGGCTGGAACTAAAATGATCGAGACGGAGTATAATGTCGCCGGAGTTATAACCAGTAAGCGAGAGGCCGATTATGAAGCGGACAGAATTATTAAAACAAAATATGATTCTAATGGCATTGCAAAAAATAGGGTGAGATATGATTCTGACGGAGCGACAATAGAACTAGATATAAAATATGATTCACATGGTAATATTATAGAAAAGTATGAGTGTGATACTAATGGGCATATTAGAGTAGACTATTATCTGGCTGGCAAAATCAAGAGAAGAATAGAAAGAGATTCGGTCGGGGCTAAAATGATTGATACAGAGTATAATTCAGATGGAAGTATTAGTTCGGAGACAGAATATGATTCTGAGGGGAATATCAGTTCAAAACGTGTATCTGATTTTGATAAACAGGTTAATTTAAAGGTGGCTCATCAAAATAATATGCCGAAGTCTCAGGTATTAGACACACAACATCAACGGTAGTATTAGCGATTTGTATCCTGATTTACATGTTGGAGCCTTGGCATAATACAATAAAAACGTAGGAATATTTATTCCTACGTTTTGTTTTTTAGAATTTGAAATTAAGATCTTAATACTGCTCCTGTATTACGTGTAACCATATTAATAATCTGAGTTGACAAGGTCTCAATTTCAGTATCTGTCATTGTTTTATCGATAGGTTGAATTGTTACTTGAACTGCCAGTGATTTCTTGCCGGCCTCTAAATGATCACCCTCATAGACATCAAACACAGATACATCCGTAATTAGATTTTTGTTCACATTTTGAATGGTTGCAATAACCTTTGAGGCATCTACCTCTTTGTCCATCACAAAAGCAAAATCGCGCGTTAACGGCATGAGGGAAGACAGTTTAATCGCCTTCATCATTTTTCCTTTTTGTTTGGCTTGAGGCACAGCATCTAAATAAACCTCAAAAGCACAAACCGGTGTCTTAATATCAAAAGCTTTTAAAACGGCGGGGTGAATTTCGCCGAATACGGCAACGATATTTTTACCTAACTGAATACTGCCGGAACGTCCGGGATGATACCACGATGGAGCGTTTCGGAACACCTGCAAATTTGCCGGAGCATCAATGGCGGATAAAGCCGCTAACGCATCGGATTTAGCATCGAAAGTATCAACCGATCTGCTGGATTCCAACCAATGTTTCGGTGTATGGGCTCCGGCACGAACACCGCAAGCTACCAGACGTTGTTCACCCGGAACTAAGGAATAAAACTCAGGTCCAACCTCGAACAATTGAACATCTTTAATGCCACGATCTTGATTCCTTTTGACAGCAGATAATAGATTCGGAACAAGACTGGGTCTCATTTCATCTAAATCTGAAGCAATCGGATTGGCGACGCGGATATTTTTAGAGTTAAAGTATTTGGCTAATCGCGAATCCATGAATGACCAAGTAATCGCTTGGTTTAGACCGGCCGCAGCCAAAGCCCGCCGGACAGCGACTTCCCGTTTTTGATGTGGTAAGAGCATGGTAATCGGAAGTTTTTCGGCGCGCATGGTGCTGACCGGTAATTCATCCAAACCATAAATACGAACGATTTCCTCCACAATATCAGCTGATTCTCGGACATCGTTAAACCGCCACGATGGAACTGAAATTTCGTTTCCGTTAACGTTAAAACCTAGTTTTTCCAAAATCTCAATCATCTTGGGTTGCGCAATATCCATTCCTGTCAGGCGTTTTACTTGATTCCAATCAAATGAGATGACCTTGTGCCATTCCGGTTCTGAGCCGGCAATCACCAACTTAGAAGCTTCTCCGCCACAGATGTCTAAAATCAGACGAGTAGCAATCTCGTTTCCGGCAATGCAAGAAGCCGGATCAACACCCCGTTCAAAACGTTGACGAGAATCGGACTCGGCATTTAAATCTCGCCCGGTTTTTGCGACGGACAAAGGTTCAAACCAAGCAGATTCCAAAAAGACATTGATCGTTTCTGATGAACACCCCGTCGGAGTTCCCCCCATAACACCGCCGATACTTTGCACAGCGGTATCGTCAGCAATGACAACCTGTCCTTCGGATAAAGCGTATTCTTTTTCATCCAAAGCGGCTAGTGTCTCACCATTCTGGGCAGAACGAACTGTCAATCCACCGTTCAGTTTATCCGCATCAAAGACATGAAGAGGACGGCATTCTCCGATATTCAAATAGTTTGTAATATCGACAAGGGCTGAAATAGGACGTAATCCGACAGCGATTAAGCGTTCTTGCATCCAAGCCGGACTTGGTCCGTTTTTAACGCCACGGATATAGCGACCGACAAAATGTTTGCAGTTATCATCTGTAATTTGAACGGTTATCGGTGATTTAAAAGTACCCTTAACTATTTCCGGCTCATTTGGGATAAACTCACCAATACCGGTGGCGGCAAGGTCTCGTGCAATGCCTTTTATGCCAAAGCAATCACCGCGATTGGGTGTGACGTTGACATCAAAAACAACTTCACACGGAATAACCTCAGTAATGGGCGTTCCGGCCGGTTTATCTGTTTTTAAATCCATAATACCTTCGTGGTCTGTTCCCAATCCGATTTCATCTTCGGCACACATCATGCCTTGGCTTTCAACACCCCGAATAACTCCTTTTTCCAACTTTTCATTGAATTTCGGAATCAAGTCTCCTGGGCGAGCCAGAACGGACTTCATGCCGACGTAACAGTTCGGAGCTCCACATACGATTTGAAGCGTTTCTTTCCCTGTCCAGACAGTCAGAACATTTAAGCGGTCAGCATTCGGATGCTTTTCTTTTGCCTTAATTTCACCAACGATGAACGGAGCCAAAGCCACACTATTATCAATAACTTCTTCAACCTCCAAGCCGATAGCGGTTAATTTTTCCGCAAGTTCGGTTGGTGTAGCATCTGTTTTTAAGTATTGTTTTAACCAAGATAAAGCAACTTTCATTTTATTTTTTTCCTCCGTTCATGCTAAGTCCGCTAGTTACTGTCGGCATGTCAAGCGGTAAAAAGCCGTAGTGACGAATCCAACGTATATCTGCTTCAAAAAAGTTACGGATATCTGGGATGCCATATTTCAACATGGCAAAGCGATCGATACCGCAACCGAAGGCAAAACCTTGATATTCGTTGGGATCGATTCCGCAGTTACGCAGGACTTGAGGATGAACCATGCCACAACCAAGTAACTCTAACCATTCTTTGCCGACTGTTCTGGCTAAAACACCGCCGACATCGGCTTCATAAGAGGGTTCCGTAAAGGGGAAGTAAGCCGGGCGGAAACGCAGAGCCACGTCATCTGTTTCAAAAAACAACTTCATAAATTCTTCAAGAACGCCTTTTAAGTGACTGAGATTGGTTGTTTTATCAATAACCAGTCCTTCAATTTGATGGAACATGGGGGAGTGTGTAGCGTCATAATCACAACGATATGTTCTACCGGGGGCAACAATTTTAATTGGTAACTTTCCTTTTTCCATTGTTCTGATTTGAACGCCGGATGTTTGAGTTCTTAAAATTGTTCCCGGAGCATTTTCCATAAAGAAAGTTGCTTGCATTTGACGAGATGGATGAGACGGTGGAATATTTAATGCCTCAAAGTTATGCCAGTCATCTTCAATATCCGGACCTTCGGCCAATTCAAATCCCATTTGAGCAAAAATGGTCAGCATTTCCTCCATAACCTGTGAAATCGGATGGATGCGTCCGGTATGCGTGTCTGGTCTGCATGGCAGAGTTACGTCTACACTTTCAGAGGCTAATTTAGCATTCATCGCTTCTGTTTCCAGAGTTTGCTTTTTTGTTTCCAAAGCTTCGGCAATTTCATTTTTAAACGTATTTAAAATTTGTCCGGCTTGTTTACGTTCCTCTGGAGACAAAGCCCCTAAACCTTTCATCAAAGCTGTAATGCGTCCGTTTTTGCCCAAAGCAGACACACGAATTTCATCTAAAGCCGCTAAATCTGAAGCAGCTTGAATAGCGGCTAACAGATCGGGTTTCATATCGTTAATTTGTTGTTGCATTGCGTTTCCTTACAAATAAGTCCTAAAAAAACGATTCATTTATATCATAAAGCAAACAAAAAGAAAAGTCCTTTTCTCTCTTTTTAAAAGATAAATAGATAAAAAAGACAGGAGTATTCTATAATTTGGACAAGGAGAGTAAATTAATTTTCGGCTACGATTTTTTTGATACGGTCAATCATAGCAAAAAAGCCGTTACGACGTGTTGGTGACAAGTGGTTTTCAAGTCCCAATTTTTTAAAGGCCGCTTCTAAATCAAAAGAGGAAATTTCCTTACCGGATTTGCCGTTAATCAGTGTTAATAAGACAGCCTCTAGTCCGCGGACGATATGTGCATCACTGGTTGCGTTAAAGTAGAAGGCATTATCTTTTTTATCAAAGGTAAACCAGACCTGGGACATACAGCCATCCACTTTATTGGCTTCTGTTTTATCCGCCTCATTGAACGGGGGAAGGGCATCCCCCAATTCAATCAGATAGCGGTATTTGTCTTCCCAATCAGATAGATAAGAAAAATTTTCAAATAATTCTTTTTGAGTCATTGCCATACCTCAGATAAACTATTCTCCCTCTAAAGAATCATTAACATTTTTGCCGTTAATGATAAGAGTATCCCCTTGATATTGAATTTCAAGAACATCTGTGGTTGTTCCGTCAGGATTGACAACGCGTTTTTGTGGATCCAAATAGATTCTCCATTCATCCAGTAAACCTCCTTTTGGACGGCAAGCAGATTCAATGAATTGTGCAGCCATTTCCGGTGGTGTATTGGCTTCGCTCAATTGCTTTTTAATAGTTGCGCACTCTTCTTCATCTACTTTTGGTTCCGGAGAGATTTTATCTAAATTGGTAATAGTAACGGTTGCGTTAATTTTCTGATCTAATTCACCTTCTGTGGTTACGTAATTTTGAGCCGTCCCCGTTACGGATATACCAGCATCTTCATTCTTAATTTCCAACGGATTTAAGACGATAGTCGCATCCTTTATCAGATTCAAAACATCTTCATCATATTTATTTTGTTGATTTGAATTATCCAATTGAGTTTCTTGTTGAATTTTAAGCAGTTGTTTTCTGTCAAGACCGGATACCGTCATATTGACCCGAATATCAGTGGGGCTGAAAATAGAAGGAATAGGAAGATTATCCGTTAATTGAATTTGCTTGACATCAACCAAGAAATGGAAATCTTTATCGATTTGAGATTTTCCTTCCGCAGAGAAAGTGACGATTGGTTGTGTATCGCCGTCCGGAATAATAGAAACCATAGGGATTTTGATGTTGGCCGAGATTTCATCTGCGGTTAAATTCCGCATAATACCATCGCCGGAGATATCGCTATTTATCCATTGAATGCTCTGGCTGATTGTTGGGAAAAGAGCTGTCATACCCAGCAATTTTAAAGACATTCCTTTGATGTCATTTGAAGTGGCTGTATCCATTTTATTGTTTTGAGTCGGTCTGGCAAGCATATCAAAAACCATAGAGTCAGCATTTAATTCCACTTGTCCTGGAATAATAGCTTTTAGTTTTTGAGTATTCAAAGATTGACGACTGATTAAATTATAAGCAGGCACCCAAATTAACTCGCTTTTAAATTGGTCGGCGGACAGAGTTAACATTGGCAAGAAATCTTTCAGAATTGCTTGAAGTTGTTCTAAAGTTGCCGGTTCCATTTTGTATTGAGCGTGATTTGCGAAGGATCCGTTGCGAACCAGTTGAACGGTTCTTTCCGGAATTATGCGAGTAACACTTTCCAAAGTTTCGGTTTGAATGCTTTTTCCGTTTTCCGTTGTTTCTAAAGTCGTTTGGTCCACGACCTGTGTTTCAAAGGATGGAACGGTGATTGTGAAATTTTCTCCGTCTTCTTTGACAAGGACTTCTTTATTTAGCGTTAACCCTTGATTTTTCAAAAATTCATGAAACGCATTCTTGACGGTCTCCACGGTGGGAACAACGGGTACTGTTTCTGCATGGGCCGATGTGATGACTCCTAACGCACATAAAGCGGTGTATCCGAATAAAATAGATTTTTTCATGTTTTCTCCTTTTTATTTGATGTGTCTTTTTCTTCAATATACGTCCATTTTTTTTAAATAATCAAGGAATTTCTTTGTTTTTTTTTAAAAACGTGCTATAATTCCCTCTATGAGATGGCAAATAACACATTTTGACCGGTTAGAAAGTACCAGTCAAACAGCCAGAGATTTTCCCGTTAATTCGGTTATTATCGCAGATAGTCAAAGTGGAGGACGTGGTCGGTATGGACGTAAATGGGAAAGCCCAAAGGGTAATTTGTATTTATCGGCTGTTTTACAGGATTATGGATATCAAACACCGCTATTGGCTTTTGTGGTCGGTGTTGCATTGGCAGATGCTTTGTCTGATTTTGGTGTTCGTTTGAAGTGGCCGAATGATGTCCTTCTGGATGGTAAAAAGTTGGCTGGTATTTTATTAGAGCGAACAGATGACGGACGTATTATTGCGGGGATTGGTGTTAATGTTGCATTTCACCCCACACAGAATGTTCTGTATGAAACGGAAAGCTTGAAAGGACAGTTGTCTGTTGAGGAAACGGCAAATCGGATTTTAGAATCGTTGCAGAGTATGCTTCAATTATTTGAAACACAAGGTTTTACTTCAATTCATCGCTTGTGGCTCTCCTATGCATTGGGTATCGGTGGGGCAGTTACGGTTCGCCTGCCGGATCGTCAACTTCAAGGTGTTTTTAAAGAATTCAGCCCTGATGGGGCACTTGTTTTGGAACTCTCGGACAAAACAATTCAAAAAATAACAGCCGGGGATGTTTTTTTAATTTAAAAGAGTAGGAAATTAGAAATGGAAGAAAATCAAGAAAGTGTTATTATTCCGCCAGATAATCTGGTATTTATTCCGCTGGGCGGATCAACCGGTGTCGGTATGAACTTTTTTGCATACGGATATCAAGGTAAGTGGTTAATTGTTGATTGTGGTATCGGTTTCCCCGGAGACGGTTTGCCGGGGGTAGATGTCTTATTGCCGAACCCTAAGTTTTTAGCTGATAAAAAGAAAGATATTGTCGGTCTTGTTGTGACTCATGCCCATGAAGATCATATCGGAGCTATTCCGTATTTGTGGCAAGATTTGCAATGTCCGATTTATGTAACGCCTTTTGCCAACGAGTTGTTGGAGGATAAATTAGATCAAGTCGGCCTATTGGGTAGAGCCGATGTTCAAGTTGTTCAACAAGGTTCTGTAATTGACTTATCTCCGTTTGAGATAGAGTTTGTTTCAATGAACCATTCCGTTCCCGAGCCGAATGCACTGGCTATTCGGACAAAGGAGGGGTTAGTTGTTCATACGGGAGATTGGAAATTAAACGTAGATCCGATTTTGGGGCAGGGAACGGATGTTGAAACACTGAAAGCGCTTGGAAAAGAGGGTGTTTTAGCGTTAGTTTGTGATTCGACGAACGTTTTTGGAACGCAAACGGATAAGACGGAAGCGGATGTGAAAGAAACGTTAACACGATTGATTGGTGAGTATCCCAATCGTCAGATAGCCGTTACTTGTTTTGCCTCGAACGTATCTCGAGTTGAAAGTATTTTCGAAGCTGCTCAAGCCAATGGTAAAGAGGTTTGCTTAATGGGTAGAAGTCTATGGCGTATTGATGCGGCGGCACGTGCGACGGGCTATTTTAAAAACATTCCTGAGTTTTTATCGGAAAAAGAAGCTCTGGAAAAACCGATCGGATCCGTTTTGTATATCTGTACCGGTAGTCAGGGAGAACCGCATTCTGCTCTTGGAACATTATCAGCTATGACACCTCAGAAGAATTCAGTTTATTTCGGAGCTGATGATGTTGTTATTTTCTCATCACGTGTTATTCCGGGTAATGAAAAATCAATAGCTCTTTTGCAACGGAAATTGAAAGCAAAGGGTGTCAAAATTATTACTGATAAAGAGGAGTTAGTTCATGTTTCCGGTCACTATGCGGGGCCGGATTTAGAGCTAATGTATCGCTATTTAAAGCCGAAGATTGCACTACCTGTTCACGGAGAGGCAATGGAGTTAATGGGACATGTTGAATTAGCCAAGAAATGGGGTGTTCCGTTTGCATTTGCTTTAGAGGACGGTGAGGTGATAGCATTAGATGATGAACCTCAGATTTTGGGCGAAGTTCCGGCCGGCATTTTGGCTGTTGACGGCAAGCGTATTATTCGGTTAGATGCCGAAGTTATTCGGAAACGGCGTAAGATGATGGATGATGGGTCTTTGGTTGTAACCATTGTGGTCGGAAAAGACGGCTTTGTGGTTGGAGAACCTCAATTATCCACATTTGGATTATTGGATGCAACTGAAGAAGATAAAGCCACTTTGTTGACGCGTATCAAAGAAAGTATTGCAGAACTGCCCGAAGAACAACGATTTATGAATACCCAAATAGATCAGACGGTTCGAACAACTATCCGTAAATTTTTGAATGAATTTTACGGTAAAAAACCGTTGATAGATGTTCATTTGGTTCGGATTTAATTTTCTTTCTTGCAAAAAGCCTGGCGATGTGTTAGGCTTTTTTTTACTATCAATAAGGTAAGGAGAAATTATGACCGAAAAATATAATGTCATCTGTATCAAATGGGGCACTTTTTATGCGCCGTCCGATGTGAATAAATTATGCTCTATGGTAAAACGCAATACGTCATTTGATATTGACTTTTATTGTTTTACGGATAATCCGGAAGGATTGTCAAAAGATATTATTATCAAACCGATGACGCATTTAAATGTCAAGCCCGAAGAAAATAAATATGCGTATCGGAAAGAGGCCGGTTTGTGTGATGATAACTTGGGTGGATTAAATGGACAACGCGTCTTTTACTTTGATTTAGATTCGCTGATTGTTGGGAATTTGGACGAGTTTTTTCAGTATCCGGAAGGAGATAAGTTTTATATTATCAACGATTGGAATACAAAAGGTGATCATGTCGGTCAAGCCAGTTGCTATTCATGGGTTGTCGGCACACTGGGATTTGTTAAAAAATATTTTGAAGAGCATCCTGTTGAAGTGGTGGACAAGTATTATACGGCTTCTCAAGAGTATCTCTCATCTAAAGTTATTGAAAAATGGGGTAAGCTTAATTTTTGGCCGGATAATTGGTTTTGCTCGTTCCGTTTTCATTGTATTCCGAAATGGCCGTTTCGGTTTTGGAAAACGCCTCAGATTCCCAAGATAGAGGGGTTAAAGATGATAGCGTTCCACGGATTGCCGGGGATAGAAGAGGCTTTGAAAGGGATTTGGTGTATGGATCCGAATGATCCAAAATATCCACGAGGTGTTAAAAAGTTGTATAAGCATGTAGAACCGACACCATGGATTAAACAGTATTGGAAATAAACGGGATGATGCAATTCGGGGGAGTTGCATCAAGTTTTATTCAATAATAACCAAATTGTAGCAAACGCTAACACTTGAATTTTTCAAAAAGAAACATAAAAGGGGGACTTATGCGGATTTTGATTGTCGGGAAAAAGAATATTATGCAGTGGCCTGAAAATATTCAAAAGTTTATGAATGGACATGAAACACAATTGTTTCTGTATAATAGGATGACACCGATTTCTATATTTCATAAACTGTTTCATAAATCTCGTCGTTATTGGTATACGGCGCAAAAGTTAAAGAAACAAATTGAATCATTTAAGCCGGATTTAATTTTTTATGTATCATCATTTTTTATTCCTCAGGAGTGCTATGACATTTTAAAAAACTTTCCGAACATTCCAAGGATTGGTTGGGTTTCGGATGCTTTTGGTGAGAATGAAAAGTCAAAGGCCGATTTTTTGAATGTCTTATTCTGTTCTGATACGGGATATTTAGAAAAAACAAAAACATTTAAAAGTCGCAACTTATACCTTCCTTTGTGTGCGGATGAAACGGTTTTTGTTAATCATCGATTGCCTAGAAAAGCCGCTCCTTTTTTTGCGGGAGTTGGGAATAAAAAGCGCATTTCTTACTTAAAAGCGATTCAAGATAAATGTGTTATTTATGGACGGCGTTGGTCGGCTTTGCTTTTAAAACAGCATCAAGTTCATAATTACAAATTACCCCATTGGATTATGCAACGTTTTATTAACAAGACGATTGCTCCGATTAATATGACATTTTCCAAGAATATCGTGAATGGACTTAATTTCCGAGTATTTGAAGTTTCTGCGTGCGGTGGTTTAATTTTGGTCAATGAATCACCGGATTTGAAGTATTGTTATCATGAGGGGACCGAGGCTGTTACATACAAAACTCCAACCGATTTAAATCGATTAGTCCATGATATTATGACACATCCAAAAAAGTATCAAAGAATAGCCGAGGCAGGATATCAAAGGACAATGCGGGAACATACTTACTCTAAACGATTGACGCAGTTATTTACCATTTTAAAAGAATTAAAAATTATACCAAAGGAGAGTTAAATGAAAAAGCCATATGTCAGTATTATCGTTCCGATTTACAATGTTGAAACGCTTGTAGAGGGGTGTTTAACTTCACTGCAAAAACAAACATTTAAGGATTTTGAAGTGTTGTGTATAGATGACGGTTCAACGGATAAAAGCGGTGTATTGGCAGATGAATTTGCAGTAAAGGATAATCGTTTTCGAGTCATTCATCAGGATAACAAAGGGTTGTCGGGTGCCAGAAATACAGGGATAGCCGAAGCGAAGGGAGAGTATCTTTATTTTGTAGATTCGGATGATTATGTTCATCCACGGACTTTAGAGATTTTATGTGACGTTATGCAGAGGCGTCCCTCGGATATTGTCGGCGGTGGATTTATCAAAACATCTGAAACATATCAAGGTAATTTTCCTGAGATTAAAGAGTCAGATATTCAGGTAACAGTTTATCAAGATCCTTTTATGGCTTTTTTAAAACGGCGAGATATTATGACGGGAGTTTGGACAAGACTATACTCCAAGCGAATTTTTGATTCTATTCGATTTGTTGAGGGTATTTATTTTGAAGATGTGCCGTTTACGACCATGGTCATGTCGCACATTCAAAAAATGGCGGTTATTAAAGCGCCTCTGTATTATTATTATCAAAATCCATCTTCTATTATGCGAACTTCGTTTAATATCAAAAAAGTGACAAGCTATATAACGGTTATTCAAACGGTGTACGAGTATATTTCTCGGACTCGTTCTCAAGACTTAAATATGGTGCGTCGGTGTATTTTGAACCAACGTGTTAAAATGATGTTAAATCAAGCGATAAGAAAACAGAAAGATGCACAGGTTAAACGGACTTTGTTTGATGAGATTCAAAAGCAAGTTTCTCGACTTTACGATGCCGGAATTATTTCTTACGCAGGACTTAAATTAAAGCACCGTATAGCACTTTGGCTATTGTTGCGTAACCAAGCACGGTTGGCGCTTGCTTGGATGAGGCTCTTCTAGTTTTTTAAAAAAGATTGGCTCTATCTTGTAGAAATAGTTTTTGAAAAGAATGATACTTTCAAACGAAAAGGCGTCTTGATTTAAATCGTATCTATAGATTTTATTGTAGACATATTTTGTGTTTTTATCCGGTAGATTTGAGGAAAAAATCATCAGATTGTTGTCTTTAGGTAGATAGGTGACTCCAGAAGCGATATCGGTGTATTCGTTTAACGGAATTTTCTTTTTAAGAGAAATTGTCTTTTGTTTTTCATCAACAGAAAACAAAAGAACATCACTGGTTGATAGGCTTGCTAAGTCTGGTCGGTATAAAGGACCGTTATTGCTGAAAATACTGATAACCCCTGGGGATATTTGTTTGACATCATGATTCATCATGGGCCAGTGAAATGAATCCATTATTTTCTTTCCTTTTTGAACATCATCCGGATACAGGGTATTGTTTTCGTTAACAGCAGTCAATGCCAAGTGATTTAACGAAGGTCCTTTTCCATCAGCCCCCGATTTATGCAATAGGATGTGTGGCGTTGCAATCCATTTCAATTTTCCCGAATCATAGTCAATTTTAAAAAAGCCGATGTGTTTTGCAGAAATCAACAAAGCGTTTTCTTCGGGAATATATTGAATAGAGTTTGCATGAGCCCAGTCTACTGGCTGTGTTTTGGGAGAAAGTCTAAAATAAAGGGCTCTGTCCGGATTTAAAATAGTAGCAAGATTCCACCGCTTACTTATTTTTCCGGTTTCTAAATCAATAGCGATAATCTGATCATATCCGGTTATTACTTTTTGATTTTCAATCAAAGCATATGTTTCCGGAAATGTTCCGATTAGCAATATGGTTTTTTGAGGACCTTCATAAATACCATGTTGATAGCTGATAAAATTATCTGGTATTTTAAACTCGGTTATTTTTTCACCCAACAGGGAATGGACGATAACTTTTCCACTCTTATCATCTGTTACCAAATAATTGTGCAAGAGTTGAGTTTGCTTATACATGGCATCTTGCTTATTTTTAAAAACATATCGGATATGCCCATATTCATCAAATACAAAAGCGTTGCCACCGTTTTTTCCGCCACTGGCAAAATAGAGAAAGCCTTTTCCTTTTTGATTTTTAATCGGAATACTCCAGATATTATTCATATCAATTTTTCCGGTTTTTATTTTAATGGGATATGTTTCAGAAGTATCAGGATAATTAATTGTTAAAATAATTTGGTTTTCAGTGTTTGGATAAAGGCCATAAACGGGGATTTCCCACTCTGTTTTCATGGATGAAAAAGTTCGTGTCAAATCGGGTGCACCGTCTTTTCCTTTTAATTGTAATGAAACACTTGCTTTTTGAGGCAAAGAAAATTTAACAATGGCCGTCAAGGGAGCATTCCCAAAGGGATTAACCTTAATATATGGTGAAGAAGGCGTATACTCAAACTGGGCATACTCCTTTTCGATATCACACCAAACATTCGCAAGAACGGGTGAAGAAAAAAATAAAGATAATAATAGTCCTATATTGACTATTTTTTTTATCATTTCACCGTTCCGATTTTACGAAATGTTAAAGTTTTATTGTCAGATAGTTTCAATGTTAGAGTATCTTCAGTTACCTGAAACGTATTGACATGGCTTAAATCTTGGAAATACTGTTGTTCTGCATTCATCGCTGTTTCGGGACCCATCATCATGGTTGAACCGACAGGTCCTAACTTTAACTGATTTCCTTCAATTTTATAAGTGCCAAAATAACGGTTAACTGCTTTTCCAAAAAAACGATTTTCAACAGGAGCAAATCCCAGAGTGATTTCCACATCTTCAGGCGTGTCATTTAGTCGGTATTCGTTTCCTTGAATTGTTGCATCCGGTTTGCAGGCGCCAACAGAGATTAACATCATAATTCCTAATAGTAGCTTTTTCATTTACACCTCCCTATTTATACGTATTTAAAGTAAAAAATGTCCTCAAAGAGTGCGGATGACTAGTTTAAGATTAAATCGTTCGGCAGTGGTACATCTTTTAAATGCTTAACCTCTGAGGTATATTCCCGAATAATAGCACCATCACGTGCCTCCACTATCAAAACACGAGAAGTACGATTCAAATCCTCTCTGACAGACGGATGAATAAAATCCAAAACAAGAGCTTTTTCACTGCTTCTGTATAAAACTGCATGTTTTCCGCCACTATAGATGACGCGAGGATGAGTAGCATCATCCAATCGTGCTCGAATTAAAATCATCAGATCTCCTGCGGCGTTTTTTAAGATATTGTAATTTTTTTCTTGTTCAACTGTAGTCTGCATTATGCTTACTCCTCTGTTTTGGTCATTATCAAACAAAAAAAAATAAAAATCAATAGAAATTTTAATCAGAGTAGAGTATTTGCAGGAGTTTGGTGTATTTTGCATTTTTTTCTTGCAAAAAGAATAAAAAAAACATAATATAAGTCAACTTTGTTAAAATAGTAGGAGTTTTTTTATGGCAAAAGAAGAAGTATTGCAGTTTACTGGAACGGTTGTTGAGGCTTTGCCTAATGCTACTTTTCGTGTAAAATTGGAAAATGGACACGAGATCTTGGCACATACTTCCGGGAAAATGCGTAAGTTTCGTATTCGTGTTATGGTCGGTGATAAGGTGGAAATAGAAATGACCCCTTATGATCTGACAAAGGGACGAATTGCATTTAGACACAAAGCTTAGTTAAACGGCTTTAGGGAGGGGGAAAGTGGATTTTGTTTATGTATTGCCGTTTCTCGTTTCTGTTTTTTTGCTTTCATTGATAGCAATAGGTGGTTTGACCCGTTTTTATGTCAAGTATAGAGGGGCTTTTTGTCCCATAAAAGAGGTGTCAGCTACAGTCTTGATTTTGGGCATTTTTATTCCGGCTTTTTATTATGCCATCTACCAAGATATTATTTGGAGGGTTTGGCTCTTTTTTCTTCTGGTATTAGCCTTTGTTTATATTCAAATTCGCGCCTCTGGATGGGGGGCTCGGTTTTTTTCTTTTATTCTGTGTCTGGGGGCAACGCTAATGTTGCCGGCCGATCAACCGTTGTTTCAAGATATGCCAATGTATATCGTTTATCCTCTATTGAGCATATCAATGTTTTTACTTATTCGCTTGATAAATTATTTGGATCAGACAGAATGGATGTCCGTATTAGGTATTCTAAGTCAGGGTGTCTTGTTTATTTTAATGACGCTTGTCGGGATTTTACCTGTTGAACTTGGTCTGTTGTTTTTGATTGTTATGGCTGTTTCCGTTGCTGTCGTTTTTTCTATGCGTTTTTGGGGTGAGCAGGCTATTTTGGGACGATATGGTGTATCCGTTATTTCTTTCTCGCTTGCAACCTTATGGGCGTATATTGCCTCTTTTAATTTTGGATTGATTCCGATGATAGCTTTTGCGGCAGACATTTTTCAAGTGATTTTGGTTTTTGTTGCCACGACCTTTTCTTTAAAGTGTTTGACTCCGCTGCGTGGGGCGATTTTATTTGAGCTAGCCTTAAACAGAGGAATTAAGACAAAGCAGTTATTATATTATATGTTCTTTATTCAAACACTGTTGTCTTTATTGGTATTTGCCGGTATCAGTAAGTCTTTTAAGGGGGGCTTCAGTATATGGATGATTGTCGCAGTTATCTTGGTGGATATGGTGATTCGTCTGCGGAAGTGGGGTGAGCCTAGTCCTTCTTTTAAGGATGTGGCTTCGGATTTAAAAACAGGGGTAGGTGTTTTATTTAAAGAGATGCAGCATATTCCGTTAAAGTCGGATAAGGAAGAAAAGTCTCTATCTGAAAAAAAGAATAGAAAGAAACGGAAAAAATGATTCCTTTGTATCAAAAGCCAGAGCTATGGGGTGATGCAGATTTTAAGCTCCATTCAGAGTATCAGCCGGCAGGAGATCAGCCGCAAGCAATAGCAGAACTGGTTAACGGGTTGAAAAATGATATTAAGGATCAAGTCCTTTTAGGGATTACCGGCTCCGGTAAAACATTTACAATGGCTCAAATTATCAATGAGCTTAAAAGGCCGGCATTGATATTGGCACATAATAAGACGTTGGCGGCTCAGCTTTACGCTGAAATGAAGGCTTTTTTTCCGGAAAATGCCGTTGAGTATTTTGTATCTTATTATGATTATTATCAGCCGGAAGCCTATATCCCCAGAACAGATACATATATAGAAAAAGATTCCGCTATTAATGAACAGATAGATCGACTACGTCACTCTGCGACACGTCATATCTTGGAACGACGAGATGTTATTATCGTGTCTTCCGTTTCGTGTATTTATGGTTTGGGAGATGCCGAAAGTTATTCGTCAATGGCCTTTACATTACGAAAGGGGGACTCTGTCGATATTCAGGACTTGGGACGGAAATTGGTTGAGTTGCAATATCAGCGAAATGATATCGCTTTTGAACGAGGAATGTTCCGTGTGAACGGAGATATTGTTGATATTTTTCCCTCCCACTATGAGGATTTAGCATGGCGACTATCCTTTTTCGGAGATGAGATAGAAAGTATTTCAGAGTTTGATCCACTAACCGGAAAAAAGAAAATCAGTTTGAATGACATTACTGTGTTTCCGGCAAGCCATTATGTTACACCTCGTCCGGCACTATCACAAGCCATTCGCACCATTAAAGAGGAGCTTAAGGAGCGTTTGGCGTACTATGAAGAACATAATCAGCTGTTAGAGGCTCAACGTCTTGCTTCTCGAACACGCTATGATTTAGAAATGATGGAAGCGACGGGGTCTTGTAAGGGGATTGAAAATTATTCTCGTCATTTAACGGGGCGTCGTGCCGGAGAAGCTCCTCCGACTTTATTTGAGTATTTACCGAAAGATGCTTTGTTGTTCGTAGACGAAAGTCATGTGACCATTCCTCAAATCGGGGCGATGTATCGAGGGGATAGATCTCGAAAGACGACACTTTCCGAGTATGGATTTCGGTTGCCAAGTTGTTTAGATAATCGTCCGTTGAAGTTTGAAGAGTGGGATGTTATGCGTCCCAAGACGATTTTTGTATCAGCAACCCCCGGACCATGGGAAATGGAGCAGACAAAAGGTGTGTATACCGAACAAATCATTCGCCCGACCGGTTTATTGGATCCAGAGTGTATTGTTCGGCCGATAGCTCACCAAGTTGAGGATTTGATGGCGGAATGTCAAGAGGTTGCAGCCAGACAAGGCAAGGTGTTGGTGACAACACTGACTAAAAAGATGGCCGAGGATTTGACAGAGTATTTAAATGAAAACGGTGTCAAAGCACGTTATATGCATTCGGATATTGATACGTTAGAGCGGATTCAAATTATTCGAGATTTACGTTTGGGAACATTTGATGTTTTGGTTGGGATTAACCTGTTGCGAGAAGGATTGGATATTCCCGAGGTGGAACTTGTGGCTATTTTGGATGCAGATAAGGAAGGTTTTTTGCGTTCAACAACATCGCTTATTCAAACAATTGGTCGAGCAGCTCGAAATGTAAATGGGCGTGTTATTTTGTATGCAGATAAGATGACAGGATCCTTGACGGCAGCAGTTGGTGAAACAAAGCGCCGTCGTGAAAAGCAGATGGTTTTTAATGCCGAACATGGTATTACGCCTCGTGGAATTAAAAAGGAAGTTCCTGATTTGTTGAAAGAATTTGGCGAGTATGATTCGGAAGCGGCATCAGATAAACGTTCGGTTGAAATTATTGAAAATGTGGCAGATATTATTGCTAAACTACGCAAGCAAATGTTGAAAGAGGCGGAAGCTTTGAATTTTGAGGAGGCAGGGCGTTTGCGTGATAGAATAAAAGAACTAGAACAGTTGGAACTTGCTTCGGATACTGCTCCTATACTATCAAAGAAGAAAGGAAAATAGCAATGATAGATAAAGAGTTAATTCAAACACCGGCTTATTGGAATGAAGATTATTTTCAAAGCAATCCGTTCGGAAATAATTTTAATGATACCGAGCAAACTCAGTCCGAGCACCCATCTCGAATAACGGTTCACCATTCAAAGCAGACTGTGGCGTTAGCAACTATTCAAACACGTCAAAAAGAACGTGCCTAATTTTCTTTAATAAAAGTATATTTATTTTGGTGGTTGATTCAAAAGAAGGAATGTTTTTTAAATGTTCCTATTTTGTTCACGTTCTTTCGGTGTTTCTTTTTGTTTTATCGGAAAAAAATTCGTTTTTTTTATCTTTTAAGTGAAAAAATCATTGTGTTTAAGCGGGAAGTGTTGTATGAATAAAAAAGATTTTAAACCAGTTTTATTTTGATAGACGAAAGGCCTGTTTATGTCCAAGATTGTACATTTTAAAAAGCTCTTGAATTTGTTTTCCTCCGATATGGCTATTGATTTGGGAACAGCCAACACCTTGGTTTATGTTCGTGGTGAGGGGGTTGTTTTAAGTGAACCGTCCGTTGTTGCGATTGCCGAAAACCGTGGTAAAAAGCAAGTCATTGCTGTCGGGAATGAAGCCAAGCAAATGTTGGGAAAAACACCAGGGCAGATTCAAGCTATTCGTCCGTTGCGAGATGGTGTGATTGCCGATTTTGATGTGGCAGAGGAAATGATTAAACGCTTTATTCAAAAGGCACTGGGTCGTAAATGTTTGTCTCGACCAATGATTGTTATTTGCGTTCCTTCTGGATCAACAGCTGTGGAGCGTCGTGCAATTCAAGAGGCTGCTGAAAACTCACGTGCGCGTAAAGTCTTTTTGATTGAAGAGCCGATGGCAGCCGCAATTGGTGCCGGATTGCCGGTTAATGAACCATCAGGCAGTATGGTTGTTGATATTGGTGGCGGTACGACTGAAGTTGCTGTGATGAGTTTGGGCGGAATAGTATATGCTCGCTCTGTTCGTGTCGGTGGAGATAAAATGGATGAGGCGATTGTTTCATACATTCGTCGGAATCATAACCTCTTGATTGGTGAAGCGACGGCCGAGCGGATAAAGAAAGCAATTGGGGCAGCTTCTATGCCCGAAAACGGTGAAGGTGAAACTATTTCCGTTAAGGGACGTGATTTAATGCATGGAGTTCCGAAGGAAATTATTGTATCAGAGCGTCAAGTTGCCGAAGCTCTGTCGGAACCTGTCAGTCAAATTGTTGAAGCCGTTAAAGTTGCCTTAGAGCATACGGATCCGGAGTTGGCCTCTGATATTGTTGACAAAGGTATTATGTTGACGGGTGGCGGAGCTTTGTTGAAACGGTTAGACGAAGTTTTGCGTGATGCAACGGGACTACCTGTTTGTGTGGCAGAAAATGCATTACAGTGCGTTGCGCTGGGAACAGGTCGAGCCTTGGAGGAAGTCAGTAAGTTTGAAAACATTCTGACAAGTATGTATTAAAGTTATTTGAAAGTAGGGGGTCATGGAAAGCCGTCAGTTTCGCCTTAAAAGACTGAAAATGCAGATTCGGCTTTTCTTGCCCCTTTTATTTTTAATTTTTTCTCTGGTTTTTATGGGGATTAGTTCTTTTGAAAATCCCTATTTGCAGCAATTTCAAACCGCTTTGACGCAGGTTGTAACTCCCGTTGTTTCTTTTGTGTCGACGCCTCTTCGTTGGGGCGATAAGGGCGTTCGTGAAGTTAAACTTTTTTTAAAGACATATCAAGAAAATCAACGGTTGCGAGCAGAAAATGAATCTCTTCAAAATTGGCGTAATATAGCTTTTCAATTAGGCTCTGAACAACAAGAATTACAGCGGTTGCTTGATTATGTGCCACCAAAAAAATCATCTTCTGTCACGGCACGTGTTTTAGCGGATGACGGTGGTCATTTTTCAAAATCATTTGTTGTGTCGGCCGGATCTGAAAACGGCGTTTCTAAAGGCGATGTCGCCATGACATCTAAAGGTGTTTTGGGGCGTATAGTTGAAGTTGGACCATCTTTTAGTCGATTAATGCTGTTAACGGATTATTTATCTCGCGTACCCGTTGTGGTTGGAAATAGCCGAGTGTTGTGTATGTTAAGTGGAGATAACAGCTCTTCTCCGAAATTAGTATCATTACCCGAAGGAGCGGTGGTTCAGAAGGGAGATGTTGTTTTAACTTCTGGTCATGTCGGAGTCTATCCATCAGGATTGGGAATCGGAGTGGTTTCTTCCGTTAATAACGGTGAAATCAGCGTATCTTTATTTGAGTCTGATTTTACACCCGAATTTGTTCGATTGGTTGATTTTGGATTGAATCAAGTTTTATTACAAGAAGAGTGTGTGGAAGGAAAGAACCCATGACATTTTCCGGAACATTTCTTCATTTAAAAAAGGGCATACCGTTTTTGATTTGCCTTTTTTTGATTTTATTGGCGCAAACGCCTTCTTTTTTTGTAACGTCAGTTCCGTTTTTATTTATCCCCATTTTTTATTTTGCAATTTTTCGCCCTGGATTATTGAATGATTATGCTGTATTTGCATTAGGTTTATTTGCGGATTTAATTGGACGAACACCTATTGGAATATGGAGTTTTGTTTTTGTTTTATTGTTCTTTGTTATTCGCTTGAATCGATTATTTTTTAGTGGATTAACATTTGACAAGTTATGGCTTTCTTTTGCGTTTATTAGTGCAATAGCACTTATGCTGAGGCTATTTTTATTTTGTATCGGTACCGGAACACTGGTATCAGGTGATTTTTTAGTTATACAGTATATTATTTTAAATCTGTTATACCCGTTAGGTATTTTTCTGTGTGGTCGTCTGGATAATTGGATAGAGGTTGATTCATGAGTGTTTGGAAGTATGAAAAAACACGAGTCATGACTCGAAGAATGATTGGACTAGCAGTCCTTTTTATTCTAATGGGATTTGTCATTATCGGACGTTTATTCTATCTGCAGGTTCTTCAAGGTGAAAAATATCTTCTTTTAGCTGAAAAGAATAGAATTTCTGTTCGCTTGACTATGCCGTCACGCGGGACGATTTATGATAGGAATGGTGTTAAATTAGCAGAAAATGCAAAAACGTTTCAAGCTGTCTTAATAAAAGAGGAAGCCAAAAATTATCAAAAGACTCTGGATAACTTTTTAAAGTTGATTCCTCTGGAAGAAGATGAAGTTGAGCGTATTAAAAAAGAATTGCGATGGAAGAGGGCTTTTATGCCGGTTCGTATAAAGGATAGTCTTTCATTTGACGAGATGTCGTTGTTGCAATTAAATGCACCGGATTTATCCGGCATTCAAATAGAGGAAGGGATGATGCGTTTTTATCCGGCAGGAACAGGGAATACGCATGTTGTCGGGTATGTGTCTTTATTGACCGAGAAAGATGTAGAGGGAAACACATCGGATCCGCTTTTGGATTTACCCGGATATCGTATCGGGCGAACAGGGATAGAATCCTCTATGGAGTCTGTATTAAAGGGGACGCCCGGTATGCGCAAATCCGAAATTAACGCGATGGGTCGGACGGTGCGTATATTAGAGGAAACGCCACCCATTTCGGGCGGAGATGTTTTTCTGACAATTGACAGTCGTCTACAGAACTATGCAACGCGGTTGATGAGTCAGTATGCAGCCTCAGCTGTTGTGATCAATGTGCAGACAGGTGAGATTTTAGCATTGGTTTCTACCCCTTCCTTTGATGCGAATTTGTTCACAGTTCCTATTTCAGTAAAAAATTGGAACAAGTTGTTGCATCATAAATACAGACCGCTGCAGAACAAAGTGTTAAGCGGCGTCTATTCACCCGGATCCATTTTCAAATTAGTTGTTGGTTTGGCAGGATTGGAATCCGGAGTTATTACAGCATCATCAACAGTTGATTGTAAAGGAAAGACGAAACTGGGAAATCACTTGTTCCATTGTTGGAAGAAGAATGGACATGGTCCTTTGACATTGGAAGAGGCTTTAATGCATTCCTGCGATGTTTATTTTTATGAAATGGCACAAAAAATCGGAGCCGAGAAGATTATTGAAACAGCTCGAAAACTAGGGTTTGGTGAGGTTGTTGGCGTTGGATTAAACAGCGAAAGCAGTGGACTATTGCCGACGGAGGAGTGGAAGTTACGTCGTTTTAATGATGCTTGGCGAATGGGGGATACTTTGAATTTAAGTATCGGACAGGGTTTTTTGAATGCAACTCCGCTTCAAATTGCGACAGCCGTTGCACGCATTGCTGGTGGAAAAAATATTCATCCGACCTTATTAAAGGAAAATATTCAAAATAATTCTGAACCACTTGATTTTAAGCCATATTATTTAAGGTTAATTCGTTCCGGCATGTATGATGTTGTTAATAAGCGTGGTGGAACGGCCTATGCGGTTCGCATCAATGTGGACGGTCAAAAAATGGCTGGTAAAACGGCAACGACACAAGTTCGTCGTATTAGCATGAAGGAGCGAGAAGAAGGAGTTAAATCTCAAGATGACTTGCCCGAGAAATATCGTGATCATGCTATTTTTGCGGCATTTGCTCCGACGAATAAACCGAAATATGCTGCGGTTGTTTTGGTCGAGCATGGGGGAGGAGGTTCTCGCACGGCGGCTCCGTTAATGAAGCAATTGATGGAATATGTGTTAGAGTTGGAAAAATCCGATGAAAAGGAATTGAAAAATGAGCTTTTTTAAGGATAGAAACTGTTATTTAAAAGACTATAATTTATCTTTAATGGATAAAATAGTCGGTTTTAATTATTTATATTTGTTATTTATCTGTTTGGTTGTGATGATGGGAATCGGTATTTTGTATTCCGTTGCCGGGGGACATTTTAATCCGTGGGCCAGTAAACAATTATTCCGATTTGTTATCAGCTTGGGGGTTCTATATGTCGTTGCTCTTTCCAACCTACGCCTTTGGATGAAATATGCATATGTTATTTATGCGGCCGGATTGGTGTTATTGGTCGCAGTGTCGGTTGTTGGACATGTTGGAATGGGGGCTCAACGTTGGCTGAATCTGGGCTTTTTTAATTTGCAACCATCTGAAATTATGAAAATAGCGCTGGTGTTGGCTTTGGCTCGTTATTTTCATGGTGCAGGTCTGGATGAGGTACGCTCCTTTAAGTTTATGATACCTCCGGTGTTAATGACGATTGTTCCCGTTGCGTTTATTTTAGAGCAACCAGATTTAGGAACGGCTTTAATGTTAGTGTTTGCCGCCGGAGGGATTTTTTATCTCATGGGTGTTCAAATTTGGAAGTTTATGGCTTTAATTTCTTTAGTGGCTTTGTCGGCTCCGTTGATTTGGTCATTTTTACATGAGTATCAAAAAAAACGAGTGTTGACGTTCTTAGATCCTGAAAGTGATCCGCTGGGCTCGGGGTATCACATAGCACAATCAAAAATCACATTGGGATCCGGAGGTGTTTTCGGAAAAGGCTTTTTACAGGGAACACAAAGTCGGTTAAATTTTATTCCGGAAAAGCAAACAGATTTTATTTTAACGGTATTATCTGAGGAATTTGGGTTAATTGGAGCCTTAGTCTTGTGTTTATTATATACGATTATTATCGCTTACGGGTTCATTATAGCCCATCGTTGTAACAATTTCTTTGGTAAGATTTTAGCCATGGGATTAACCATCAATTTTGCATTATACGTCTTTATTAATATGTCTATGGTTATGGGGTTAATGCCGGTTGTAGGTGTTCCTTTGCCTTTAATGTCTTACGGCGGAACGGCTATGTTGACTTTATTTATCAGTTTTGGGTTGATTGAATGTGTGTCCATTAATCGAGAAATGGTTATCGGTAGGCGAGGATCCATAGACGATGAGTAGTTTAGATGTAATGCTTAATTCGGCTTTTGAAGCCTATAATAACGGAGATTATGAACAAGCCGAAATATTAGCTCGAGATGTTTTAAATGCCGAGCCGGCTCATGGCGATGCTCTATATCTGTTGGGATTGATTGCCTATCAAGCTAATGCGTTAGAGCCGGCAGTTGATTTATTGTATCAAGCGGTTAAGCTCTATCCGCAAGTTGAATCATATCAGCTTTTATTGGCTTCTATCCTGCAAAAGCAAGGGCGTTTGGACGAGGCTTTGTCTTACTATGACAAGTTTCCGAATAATCCGATGGCACTATCTCAAAAGGGATTTATTTATTTATTTAAAAATCAAGACTCATTTGCCGAAAGCTCTTTTCAAAAAGCACTTTCTCTTCAGCCGAATTTACCTGAAGCGGTATTGGGCTATGCTCAGAGTGATGTTCGAGCAGGTCATTTGGACGAAGCAATTTCTCGTTTGGAAAAGCAGGTAGAGCAGACACCGCACCCTGATTTATTGGCGTATTTAGCTTCGCTTTATCGTCAAAAAGGAGAGCCAGATAAAGCATTGTCTAAAATAAATCAAGCGATTGAATTGATTGATAATGCTTCGTTTGAGATAGAAAAAGGATTGATTCTAGAGCAGTTGGGACGTTTTTCTGAAGCGACTCAAGCTTATCGAACATCGATTGATATTGATCCGTATCGGGCGGATGGATGGACTAATTTAGGAAATGCCTATCGTCGGGTGAATGACATTTCAGCGGCCAAGGATGCCTATAAACGAGCATTACAACAAGATTTGAACTATGTTGAGGCACACCATAATTTGGCGGTTTTACTTTATGAGCAAGAGCGTTTGCCGGAAGCGCTAGAACATTATCGTTCGGTTTTGGCACAACACCCGAATTATTTACCGTCAATTTATAACTTGGCGGTAATTGAGGAGGAAACAGGGGATGAGCTTGAAGCATTGGGTTTATACTTTAATGTGTTGTCCCAAAATGGTCAATTTCCCGATTTAGATTTCAGAATAGCCGATACATTAACGTCTTTATTTCGGCGAGGTAAAAAAGAACGGCGTCAGGCTTTAGATTTCGCAAAAGGTTGGGTCAAAAACTTTCCGGATAATCCAATAGCCATTCACACTTATGCTGCTTTAAGGGGAAAAAAGGAAAAAGGGATTCCTATTGACTATGCAAAACGATTATATGATAGCTTTGCCGATACGTATGATGATCGTATGCGACAGTTGCAATCTAAAGCAGTTGATGAGTTAATAAAGTTACTACCGTTGCGTAACTATCACACCATTTTGGATTTGGGCTGTGGTACCGGAGCGTTTGGAAAAGCCTTTTTTAAAAAAGGGATGGATATAACAGGTGTTGATTTTTCAAAGAATATGCTTCATTTTGCGGAATCAAGTGGTGTCTATAACCAGCTGCACGATAGTGATGTCATCTCTTTTTTAAAAACAGCCCCTCAGAGCTATGATTTGATTGTAGCGGTTGAGTTGTTAGAGTATTTGCCGGATATGGCTTCTTTTTGTTCGGCGATTTCGACACATTTAGATAAAGAGGGTATTTTTGCTTTTTCTGTGGAAACGACCGAGCAAGATGATGTAGTTTTATCTGAAAGTGGTCGCTATGTATATCGTGTCTCGTTTATTGAATCATGCTTGGAAAAAGCCGGTCTTTCTGTGATAAAAATGCATTCTCTTGATTTAAGGCGAGAGGGAGATGGTTTTGCCAAGGGCCAAATCATCCTTGTTACACCTCGGAATCCGTAGCATTTATGCCTGATAACAAAAAGCGAATTCTAAATTTTTTCGAGATGTATAAAAAAAATTATTTTTTTGTAAAAAACACTTGCATTTTGTTTTGAAATCGTGTAAAAGAACATTACTTTCGATTTCAAAGGGTGTGTAGCTCAGGTGGTTAGAGCGTTACGTTGACATCGTAAAGGTCGCAAGTTCGAGTCTTGCCACACCCACCAATTTTTAACAGAGGGTTTGATGCCCTCTTTTTTTTATCTTTCATAATAAATTGATTTTTAGGTAAATTAGAAAAAGTCGGTGTCTGTTTTAGGGGCTTTTTGCTTAATTTCTTGACATTTATAAAAAAATGTGATATAATGAAAACGTTTTAAAGGCTGGAAGTGTATCCGGCTTTTTTTTATGGCTTCAGTTGTTACTGAAGCCTTTTTTGGTATGAAAGGAGGATTATGAATTGATTTAGGATTGTATGAAAATGAATTTTTTATAAGTTATTTTTACATAAGGATGATACATGATACATAAAATAATGGTTTTTCTTATTTGTCTTTTTTTTGTTACGGGACTCTGTTTTTTATCCTACCGGTT
This sequence comes from uncultured Alphaproteobacteria bacterium, assembly GCA_949292205.1. GTDB lineage: Bacteria > Pseudomonadota > Alphaproteobacteria > CAAHEQ01 > UBA3637 > CALXZG01. Next base: position 9,999 of record CASEYR010000012.1, on the reverse strand, counting down.
AGGACAATCAAACGCAGAGGTAAAAACAATAACGAAACAAGTTGAGGTTGTTAAGTATGTTGAAAAAAAACGTTCAGACATTTATGCCGTTCCTAATGCTAATCGGGATGAGCTTCTTAAGCGGATGCGCGCCGGCATCTTATAGTATGGTTTGTCCCAGCTATCCTATTGCGGGTTCTCATGTCGCTGATGAATTAGAATCCGCCGGAAATCTGCCAGCCACGTGGGAGTGGATTGGACGATTGGATAAGTTGCGACAGGAATTGGAGTTGTGTCATTGAAAGGATAAAAAATGGACAGTATTATAATGATTTTATATGCACTTTTTGAAAGCATTTGGCGCCGTTGGTTTGGGGGTGGATTTGATAAATTAGGTGATAATCGCTTTTTTCAACATATGATGGGATTTATTGCTACCGGATTGGCTCTATGGTTTGGGGAATATCATTGGATACAGGTTGTTTTATCAGCTTTGGTTCTTCAAGGACTGTTCTGGGCGCGTTCTCATGGCTGTTGTTTTGATTTCGGTCATGGCACTCCGGATGAAGATCGGTATAATCAGCTTTGGTATTGGAAGTATATCAGACAAATTATACCGCAAAATATGTGGTACGGATTTGCTGCTGACTTTTGTTTAATGTTTGTTCGGTATAGTTTACCGGCAATTGTATTGGCTATTATTTTGATGTCCCCATCCTGTTTGTTGTTAGGGGTATGTTTAGTCTTTGTTTATACGTTATGTTGGATTGGATATGATTTTGGCTTAACGAAGCGCCCGACAGAGTTGGCAGAATACGGAGCCGGTCTGACGACAGGGATGCTACTATGTGGATGATATAGCTGAATAGCTGTTAAAAATCACAGATGAGTGTTTTATGAAAGAGGTCGAATTAAATCCGTGATAACACCGTGTAAAGTTTTTATTTCGGCCTCAGTTAATCCTGAACGTGTGAAGATATTTCGTAAGTTACGTTGCATTCTCTCCCGTTTATCCGGAAAGCGAAAATATCCTCGTTTTTCTAATTCAGTTTCCAAGTGGTTAAATAAAGCGGATAGCTCTTGTTTTGTGGCGGGTTTTGCCCCGCCCATTTCAAGGTGAGTATTATCATGATCATGAGTTTGTTTAAACCATTCATATCCCATCAGCAAAACGGCTTGAGATAGATTTAAAGAGCAATGCTGTGGATTGAGAGGAATTTCAACAATTCCATCCGCCATGACAATTTCTTCATTTTCTAATCCGGTTCGTTCGGCACCGAATAGTAAAGCGGTTTTTAATTGTTGATTTATATTGTCATTTAATAGAGTAACGGCTTTAGTCGGATGATAGACGGGTTTAGTCATTTCTCTGGGACGAGCCGTTGTCGCTAATGTGAAGTGGATATCTGATAAAGCTTCTGTTAGTGACGAATAAACAACGGCATGCTCTAAAATAGATTGAGCACCGGATGAGGCCGAGATAGCTTTTTCCGATAAGTGATTTTCTCGTGGGCAAACTAATCTTAAATCCGATAACATACAATTCATCATAGCTCTGGCGACCATACCCACATTTTCCGCCAATTGAGGACGTACCAAGATAATAGTTGGACAACAGAGCGATTGAAAAGGAATTTTTTTACTCATATTTAAAATGCGTTTATATCAATGGAATAAGTTGTTTTTCCGGGAACTGTTTTAGCTTCTTCCAAAGCTTTTTGAGCTACTTTATCCTTTAGACTGTTCAGAGCATTTAAATCTTCTTCCGTAATATCAAAACGGATGTTGTTTGCCAATTGATTGATAGCTTCTTCAGGATTGGCTTGAATGTTTTGGGCGGCATCTGCAACGTCTTTTCCCTTCATTCCATAAGACATTTTTTTCATAATGGGAAAAGCTTTTTTTATTATTTCGGCAGATGTTTCATCAATCGTTCCATCGTCTTTCATCTTTTCAATTTGGACAAGGTAAGATAAATCCGGCTGATTATCCACCTCCCAAGCATCCCGATAAGCTATTTTAGCGATTAGAGGACTCTGTAGAATGGCAATATCAGTTACGGGAGTCGGGTAGTCTTCTGCGGTTTCTTGAGCGGAAACAGACGTTGTTATAAAGAATAAAATAAAAAATCCCAACAAAAACCGCATAAACTATTCTCCTTTTTATCTGCGTGAATCAATAATGCGTAACGAGTTTTCAATCAGATTTTCGATGGATAACCCCGTGTACCTTTCAAAGATTTCAGCATAAGCATTGCTTGCAGTTGCAACCGGATGGCTTGATTGTTTCAGGTAAATCATAGAAGCCATAATTTGACGTCTTAATTTTTCAGGAGCCGTATTGATAAGGTTGTCAATACCGTCCGGAATCTGATATCCCATATTTCTCAAATGTTGAGTCATTAACAGCATATTGGTAATGTTGACATCAGGAGCAATCATCTTTTGACCCATAGCGGTATTCCAAGTTGAGTTTGTTCCAACGAAATCCGGCAATTCGGTTTCTAAGGTGTTAGGTGCTTTTGCACCTGTTATAACTGTTTTTGTGGGAACCTGTTTATCCATTACTGGAGATTTATTTGCCCACGGATTTGCGGCCAGCTGAGCCGATGCTGAATAAGCCAATCCAATAGCCAGCATCATCGGTATAATATGCTTAAATCCAATCATTTTAATGCCTCCTTTTTGAATTTTAAAAAGTAGTAGATACAAACGGGGATTGAACAAATATATCCGATGCTGATTAAGCTCAGAGTCAACCAAGGGTTAGCAAACAGTCCGGCTAAGATTAAAAGAGCAACAAGCCCCAAAACCGTCATATACTTTTTAGGGATATGCAGATGTTTTAGGCTCAAAGTCGGAATTCGACTAGCCATCATAACGCCACTAAAAATCAGAAAGAAGCCGACAAAGACGGGGGAACGGAAAAAATCAATTTGTTGATCCGTTGCCAACCATAAGACAAGTGGAAAGATGGCCAAGCCAGCTCCAGAGGGAGCGGGAACGCCCATGAAGAAATGAGTCCAATAAGACGGCTGTTTTTCATCTAACATCGAGTTAAAGCGCGCCAAACGAGTTGCACAGCACATTGCAAGGAATAAAACAACAGCCCAATAAATACCGATAGCATTTGCTTGAGAAGCTTCATTTTTTAGAACTTCTATACGAACATCGGCATTCATAGTCCATAAATACATCAAAACACCGGGGGCAACACCAAAGCTGACAAAATCGGATAAGGAATCCAGTTCGGCACCGAATCGAGAAGAAACGCCCAAAGCTCGGGCTACTTTGCCATCCAATAAATCAAAAATAGCAGCTAACATAATGAATAAAACCGCCAGTTGCCAATGTCCCCAAAAAGCCATGTTTAATGAAGACACCCCGAATGCCAAAGCCGTCATTGTAACGGCATTTGGAAATAAAGGACGTAGACTGATTTCCTTTTGAACCATAGTTAAGCCCCTTTCTTGGTTGCTTTCAGATCGGACATATCGGCCAAAACTGTTTCTCCCGCGACGGAAATTTGTCCCAGTAAGACCTTGGGATAAACACCCTCAGGTAAGAACACATCTAACCGGCTGCCAAAACGAATCATACCGAAGATTTGTCCGGCAGTTAATTTTTCACCTTCTTTTAGCGGACAAAAGATACGTCTGGCCACTAATCCGGCAATTTGAATAACACCGATTTTTTGACCATTTGAAGCAATCATTGAAATTTCCTGACGTTCATTATCTTCGCTATCTTTATCGGCAACACTGACAAACTTACCGGGACGGTATTTCAACCGATGAACCGTTCCCGTAACAGGAGATCTATTTACATGAACACTGAAGACACTCATAAAGATACTAATGCGAGTCATGGGTTTATCACCTAAATCTAACTCTGCCGGCGGAACAACTTGCTTGATGTTGCTGACAATGCCGTCAGCAGGAGCAATAATCAGGTTTTCATCTGTCGGTGTAACCCGAGTTGGATTCCGAAAGAAATAGAAAGAAAAGACAAGCAGAGGTATTCCGATCCACCAAAAAGAAGGGATGTTAATGTCAAACAGAGCATTAATCAGCATTAATAATAGGTCAAGAACAAGAAAGATAATAGCTTCTCCCAATAAAATTTTAATACCTTCGGGATGAATGGCAGGCAACAAGTAACGACGCCAGTTTAATTTTACTTGATCTAAATCTTCTTGCGTTGGAAAAGTATACGTTTTTGTCATTATAGCTCCTAATTTTAGTATTAAACAACTACGAATCAGTCTAAAACATTTTTTTATAAAATTAAAGAAGTTTTTCGTGTTTTACTCAAAAAAATATCTTGACAACATCTAAAAACTCGGATATAAAACGAAATGTTGCCCAGATGGCGAAATTGGTAGACGCGCTAGTTTCAGGTGCTAGTCCTGTCAAAGGGGTGGAAGTTCGAGTCTTCTTCTGGGCACCATATAAAACCTCCGGTTCGGGGGTGTTTTTTTTATCTTTTTCTTGCTTTTTATTTGCGACTGTTATATAAAAGAATGTCCATACGATTAACAAAGGGGAAATTGATGCCGAATATTCAGTTGTTTAAAGGTGATTTGCCGGATAATGTTATTTTTGAGCACGCTGTGGCCGTTGATACAGAAACGATGGGTTTAAATTTGCATCGTGATCGTTTATGTTTGGTTCAGTTGGGTGACGGAAAAGGAAACGCTTACCTTGTTCAAATTTTAAAAGGTATTGATTGCCCGAATTTGAAAAAATTATTAACGGATAAAAAGGTTTTGAAAATCTTTCATTTTGCACGTTTTGATGTGGCAAAAATTAAAAATGATTTGGGAATAACGGTTTCTCCGGTCTATTGTACTAAAATAGCCTCTAAGTTATGTCGCACATCATCTCCCTCTCACGGATTAAAGGCTATTTGTTATGATTTATTGGGTGTTCAGTTGTGCAAGGAGCAACAAACATCAGATTGGGGAGCTGAAGCGTTAACGGTGGAGCAACAACAATATGCGGCGAATGATGTTTTGTATTTGCATGCACTTAAGGAGAAGTTAGACGTTTTGTTGAGCAGAGAAGGGCGTGCTGAATTAGCTCAGAATTGTTTTGATTTTTTGTCGACCCGTGCAGATTTAGATTTGCTGGATTTTAATTCACCGGATATTTTTGAACATTAAGAGGAAAATAGAATGACCCCCGAAGAAGTAATTTGTTGTGCAAAACGTGTTTTGGATACAGAAAGTAACGCGTTGCAGTTAATGAAAGAAACAATTGGAGATGCTTTTGTGCAAGCGGTAAGTCTTATGTTTAACACAAAAGGGCGCGTGATTGTTTCAGGAATGGGAAAAAGCGGACATATCGGACGGAAAATAGCGGCGACTTTGGCTTCTACCGGAACGCCGGCTTTTTTTGTTCATCCGGCTGAAGCCAGTCATGGTGATTTAGGTATGTTAACACAGAATGATGTGCTGTTAACGATTTCTAATTCCGGAGAAAGCCGAGAAATGGGGGATATTATTTCTTTTTCACGTCGGTTTGGGATACCCATGATTGCCATTACCGGCGGGGCGGATAGTTCTATGGCTCGAGCAGCGGATATTGTATTGCTGATTCCAAGTAAAAAAGAAGCCCCTGAGGCTTGCCCGCTGGGGCTTGCTCCGACAACTTCCACGACAACAACGTTGGCAATGGGAGATGCCTTGGCAGTTGCTCTGATTGAAATGAGAGGCTTTTCGGCGCAAGAGTTTCATGATCGACATCCGGGAGGAAAACTGGGTAATGTGCTGTTGAAAGTTTCTGATGTTATGGCTAAGGGTGATGCTATGCCTTTGGTGGCTTCGGATACAAAGATGTCAGATGCATTGGTTGTTATGACGGCTAAAAGCTTGGGGTGCTTGGGCATAACGGATAAGGCGGGAATTTTAATCGGAGTTATTACGGATGGTGATTTGCGTCGTCATATGGCGTCGGATATGATTGATAAGCAAGTGGATGAGATAATGACAAAAAATCCAAAGACAATACCGCCTAATATGTTAGGGGCCGAAGCTGTTGGATTGATGAATAATGCTAAAATTACGAATATATTTGTGGTAGATGCGGATTGTCGACCGGTTGGATTATTACATCTGCATCACCTGTTACAGGCCGGAGTTGTTTAAAAAGGAGTTTGATGTTTACACCTCGTCTATTTAAGATAAAAATGCATACACGGCGCGTTTTGATTTTTAAACGCAGTTTGCCGGTTTTTGCTTTTTTACTTGCCAGTTTAATGCTGGCGTGGCCGACTTTGATAGCGACAAAAGAGCAATTTTCTTTAGCTGTTAAATCTCAAGAAAAAATGGTTGGATCCGATGTGGATATGGAAAGAGTTCGCTTTTTCTCACAGGATAATAAGCGACAACCATTAACGGTAACGGCTCCGAAAGTTTTAGAAACTGATCCGGCTAGGCAAATCGTAACGTTATATGAGCCAGTTGCTACGTATAAGATGGAATCCGGAGTTGTTTTAACTTCAAAAACACCGTATGGATTTGCTTTTCAAAAAGAACAATATCTCTATTTCGAAGATGAAGTCGTTACAACGACAGATACAGGTTATCAGGCTTTATCCAGCCGTGTTATTTGTGATCATCAGGAAGGGACTCTGGATAGCGAAAGTCCTGTTGTTATTACCGGCCCAAGCGGTAAGTTAAAAGCTGAGGGCTTTTTAATTTATAATAAAGGAGATAATATTGATTTTAGAGGAAAAACGGATACAACGGTCTTTTCTGTCGAAGGGAATATCCGTATTCGTTCACAGAATGGGCTCTTGATTGACCAAATTCCCCAAACGATTACGGCTCTTCAAAATGTTATTATCACTCAAAATGATAAAGTTATTACAGCGGACAAGGTTGTTTTAACATATAATACGGCTTCTCAAAATATGGATAACAGAATTGCAAAGATAGAAGCTTTTGGGCATGTTGAGGTTCAATCTCCGACACAAAAAATGACCGGAGATAAAGGTGTTTATGATCCCAGATCAACGATGGTTGAAATGACCGGAAATGTTTTTCTGTATCAAGGTCGAAATTATTTAGAGGGGGATAAAGCGACATTAGATATGACAACCGGCGAAAGCACGCTTGTTCCCAAAGCATCAAAAACACAAGATAAAACGGAAAATTCAGGACGTATTCGGGGACAGTTGTTGCCGGCCGATTTGAACGAGGAGAAATAGAATGACGATTGTACCACAAAAAGGGCTAGTGATTTCACATATTAGTAAAAGTTATAAAAATAGGACAGTTTTGCGGGACGTATCCATGCATGTTCAATTGGGTGAGGCAGTTGGTCTTTTAGGGCCAAACGGAGCCGGTAAAACGACATCTTTTTATTGCGTAACCGGTTTAATTTCTCCGAACGCAGGTCAGATTTTATTGAATGGTATTGATATCACGCATTTTCCTGTCTATCGCCGAGCTCGTTTAGGTATTGGTTATTTGCCACAGGAAGCCTCTATTTTTAGGGGATTAAATGTTGAAGATAATATCCGTTCGGTTCTGGAAGTCGTTGAAAAGAATCAGGACAAGCGTGAGCAAGAGTTGGATTCGCTATTGAAAGAGTTTTCCATAGAACACTTGCGTTTTTCTCCGTCTCGGGCATTATCAGGAGGTGAACGGCGTCGTTTAGAGATTGCACGAGCCTTAGCATCACGCCCTTCATTTATTTTATTGGATGAACCGTTGGCAGGCATTGATCCGATTGCGGTCGGTGAGATTAAAGAACTTGTAGCACAGTTAAAAAACAGAGGTCTTGGTGTTTTGATTACGGATCACAATGTTCGCGAGACATTAAGTATTATTGATAGAGCATATATTCTGCATGATGGGGTTGTTTTAAAACAAGGAATACCGGAAGAAATTATTGCGGATGAGAGTGTTCGAAAGACCTACTTAGGAAAAAATTTCTCATTGTAGTTATTTTTTTCTGGTAAAATAAAGAAAAATGAATATAATCTTTCTATTACTATTTTTAGAGAAAGGATATATTTATGACACAGGACATTAAGAAAATCGGTGTGTTAACCAGTGGCGGAGACTGCTCTGGCTTGAATACGGCTATTCGTGCGGTAACTTTCAGTGCTTTGACAAAAGGATGGGAAGTATATGGTATTCACAATGCAACAGATGGCTTATTTGTTCGTCCGATGTGGTATCAGAAATTGACCATGGCAGATTTTGAGTTTCCATATGCTGCCTTGGGTGGAACAATGTTGGGAACAAATAACTCGGGCAATCCGCATATTTTAACACGTGAGGACGGTTCGGTTGAAGAATTGACCGATGAACAGCTGGTTCAACGGTTTACGGATGGCGTTCGTGAATTAGGGTTGTCTGCTTTGGTCGTGATTGGTGGGGACGGTTCTATGGCAATCGTCAGCAAGTATTGTAAAGCGGCAGGCATTTCAATGATTGGTATTCCTAAGACGATAGATAATGACGCTCCGGGAACGGATACGGCGATAGGATTTGCAACGGCACGCGAAGTTGTTATGGATGCTTTGGATAAATTGGATACAACGGCAACAAGCCATCACCGCGTTATGATTGCCGAGGTTATGGGACGTGGAGCCGGTCATTTAGCCCTTCAATCGGCTATAGCCGGATTTGCCGACGTTGCTTTGATTCCCGAGATTCCGTATACGTATGAGGGGGTTGTGGAGCGTCTGAAAAAATCGTTTGCCGCCGGTCGGAAACATGCATTGATAGTAGTTGCCGAAGGAATTAAAAATCCGGAAGGAAAACATGCTTTTTCCGTCAATGGCAGAACGTTTGGAGGTGTTTCTTCTTATTTTGCGGAACGTTTGGGACAAGATGGTTTTAATGTTCGTGCCAATGTTCTGGGTCATATTCAACGAGCCGGTACACCGATAGCGGAAGATCGGTTGTTGGCTTCTCAATTTGCGGTTCGAGCCATTGAATTGCTGGACAAAGGATTGAATAATCGGGTTGTCATTCATAAGGATGGTCGTGTTCAAGATGAGGACTTGGACTATATTTTGAAACTGGCGAATACACCGGTTGATCCCAACAGTGATTTAGTAAATACGGCTCGTAGCCTTGGAATTTACGTTGGTGAAAAATAAAGCTTGCTTTTATCAAAATTGACACTATATTATGTTATGTAAAGGAGAAAAGAATGACTGAAAAATTACAAAAACATTTAGCCGCTTTAAAGCAACGTCATGCAGAGTTGGATGCCAAGATTGAAGAAGAAATGTCTCGTCCGATGCCTGATGACATGAAGATTCAAGAATATAAAAAGCAGAAACTTGTTACGAAACAAGAAATTGAAGAAGTTGAAAAGCAATTAGCTTAACTGAAAGACAATAAGAAACCTCCCAATCTAAGGGAGGTTCTTTTTTCAGAATCAGAAAATACAAAAGAGCCACTGATTTAAAGTGGCTCTTCTTTTTAATAGCTGATAACTAATCAGTGCATTGAGTTTGTTGAGCCGGTGTTAGCGAACTGATATCCGCTGGACATCTGATACAGTGTGTGCCATCAGTGTATCTATTAGGGCATTTTTGACATGTTTCATGAAAACCCCAAACAAATATTTTTTCCAAATCATAGTCGCAATGGGTACTGTAGTTATTACCACAATAAACTCGTTGTGGGCATTTTAAAGCGCCATAATCCCAAGCACCGCCAACGTAAACTCGACTAACATCCGTACAATCATAACAAGCACCTGTTCTTGTCATAAATTGATCCTCTTTACATCTGGGAATAACACAGTAGACATTTTCAATCAATACTCGATTAGGACAACGTTTACATAAAGCAACAGGATTTGTTGCACTGCCTCCGCTTACTAAATTATTATAGAATCCGGGATCTTCCATATCCTCACAGGCGCGACATCCGCCTAAATAAGTGTAAATCGGTTTATCTGGCGGACAGCAATTTTCACTGTTTTCATCACAGCACGTTCCGTCATGCCCCGGATGTTCACAACAGCTATTGCCGACTAACTTTCCGCTT
>CASEYR010000011.1 GCA_949292205.1 uncultured Alphaproteobacteria bacterium | reverse complement strand
TCCGGTTGAGTAATATTCATATCCCAGTCGGGTTGCCAATAACTTTGCGACGGTTGACTTTCCGCTACCTAACATACCTGAAAGAGTGATAATTTTAAATTGACTCATAAACTTCTCCTTTTTAGGGGAGCATAACGTAAAAGGGTCTTAACATCAAGAAATCATTTTACTTTTTTTAAAAAATTAAAACAACTATCACAAAATTTTTTAATCTATCTATAACAAAAAAACGGCCGATAAAAAGTTATGAAAAAAGCATAACACAAGAGAGCAATAGAGTCAAGAGAAAAGTAAAAAAATAAAAAGACTTACTTTATTTTTGGGAAAAAATAAGGCAGGATGAAGGAACGTAAAAATTTATCGGCCATTAAATTTTTACGAGAAAGGGAAATGAAAATGAGAGAAGAAATTAAAATTAACTCAACTGAAACAGTGGGTTATCAGGAGCAATCAGCACATTGTTCAACAAATCAGAAGAGCAAAGAGAACGAATCGGGACGGAGTATGGTAGAAATGCTGGGCGTTCTGGCGATTATGAGTGTGTTAGTTGTTGGTGGTATTGCAGGTTATCGATATGCAATGGATAAATATAATGCCAATGAGATTATCAATGAGGTTAAAAAACGAGCTGTTGTCGCCAGTCAACAACGTATTCGGAATCTGGATATTGATCTTCATGAGTTTTATCCAAATGCAAGTGTTGACTTTATTCAAAACAGATATCTTGTGTCCACTGCGAACGAGTACAATGGCAATTCTGGTTTCTTTTCCATAGATGTTCATAGTGTGCCTGAAAAAATCTGTAACATTATTATTCGAGAAAAATGGTCATTACCTGTCGAAATTAAAGTTGGAGATATTGTTGTTGGGGCTGATACCGTTTGCCCTCAAAATGAAGAGAGCACAATGGCTTTCGCATTTAGTGATACACTGGCAGGAGGTGCGGTTCCCACACCGGGGGATGATGAAGCAATATCCTGTCAAACGGACTCGGATTGCTCTTACTTTTGTCAATCGTGCCAAGATGGTAAATGTACCGGTGGATGCGATGGTGCTGCTTTAGAGCAGTGTTATTTAGGTGAATGTGTAAAGGCAGCGTGTACTTATGAGGCTGGATGTATGCCTCCTAAAACATGCCGAGTCCTATCTAATCCCGCTAACAACTCATGTCGTGATGGAGAGTGTGAAGTAGATGCTGATTGTCAAGATCCATCAAAACCATACTGCGATGTTTATAGCGGAGGAAAGTGTGTTGAATGTCGAGAAGATAAAGATTGTTCAAAGGGATACTGTTACTCAGATGGTCGTTGTTTAGCCCCTTCGACCTGTGCTCCGGGAGCATGGTATCAAAGTGAAAAAAATTGTACTTGTGAAGGATATGCTTGGAATGGTATTGCTTGTTGTCCGACTGAAGATAACACGTCGTTTCCTTTTTCGGCACTAAGCGAAAATGCTTGTGTTTTGTGTGGTGGACGTATTGTGAATGGTACTTGTATGAAAGTTGATTGTACCTATCCGACGACGGCTGAAACTTGTTCGGCTTGTGGCGGAGTATGGGAAAATGAACAGTGTCTATTCAATGTTTGTCGTACAAATGCTGAGTGTGAATCCGGACAGTATTGTGGCGGAGCCAAATCAAACTTCTATAAAAATTACACAGGATGTTTTGATGCATCTTATGAAATTAAGAAAATCTACTATCAAGGCAATTGGGAACAATGGGCTCGGTTTAATCAAAAAATGAGTTACTGGGATGCCTTAAATGCCTGTGAACTTGTCAACGGATCTGTCCCCGGTAAAGATGAACTTGTTGTAGATCGTTGGCGGTTGTTGGGACAACAAGGATGGCAAGATTGGGTCTGGACGACACATCCTTTTGGCGGTGGAAACAATGATGTTGCCGGTTTAATGAACGGTGGAACTTATAATGATGCTCGGGGTGCATCGTATATCGTTATCTGCCGAATTCATTGATTTATATAACTTCCTTAAAACAACTTAATCGCTTTCCAGAGATTAAGTTGTTTTTTGTACGTTTAGAAAAATAAAAAAGAGCGGAACTTAGAAAAATTCTTGTCATTCAAGAAAAAATGTTTTATGATGCTTTTCAAGTTTTAATAATTTAACACAAGGAGAATGAAAATGAAAAATATCGGTGAACTGATGAAAAAAGCTCAACAAGTTCAAACACAAGTCAATATCTTACAAACAAAAATGGAAAAGCAAGAGTTTGTTGGATCTGCTGCTAACGGAGCTGTTTCTGTTACGTTGACAGGGAAAGGTGATGCCGTTAAGGTTCATTTGGATGCTTCTGTTGTGGATCCGAAAGATACGGAAACTTTGGAAGATTTAATTTTGGTTGCAATTAACGACGCTAAAACAAAAGCCGATGACTATCAGGTCGCTGAAATGGAAAAAATTCAAGCATCTTTGGGGTTACCTCCTGATTTTAAGATGCCGTTCTAGGACGGTCTTATGTCAGCACCGGAAATTGAACAGCTGATACACTTATTGGCAAAACTGCCGGCATTCGGGCCTCGTTCGGCTCGACGGGCGGTTTTGTTTCTATTGAATAAAAAGGAAAGCCATTTTTCGCCCTTGATTACGGCTATGCAATCTGTTCGGGATAAAATTATTGCTTGCCCGATTTGCGGTAATCTGGATACATCCGTTCCTTGTGCCATTTGTTCGGATTCTAATCGGAATCAAGGACAAATTTGTGTTGTTCGTGATGTCGCTGATTTGTGGGCACTAGAGCGTGCCGGCGTTTTTAAAGGTGTTTACCATGTATTGGGCGGTGTTTTGTCTGCTCTTGATGGAATTGGTCCGGAAGAGCTGCATATTCAAGAGCTATTAGACAAAGTTGCATCAGGCGGTGTAGATGAAATTATTTTGGCTTTGCCGGCAACGGTTGAAGGACAAACTACAGCTCATTATCTGGCAGATCGATTAGAGGGATACTCTATTAAATTATCTGCCTTATCCAGAGGTGTTCCCGTCGGCGGTGAGTTGGATTATTTAGATGACGGAACACTGCAAATGGCATTTAAGTCTAGACGTGGCCTTTAAAATGTGATATTCTGATGAAAAATAATAAAGAAAGGCGATCCGATGGAACAAATTAAAGCTGCTTTGACCTCTTTGGAACAGGCCGTTCTGAGGCTTGAAAGTGCTGTGCATACCTCAAAGAGGAACTTAGCACAGGCCAGCAATCAAATTTCAGAGTTAAAGCAGGTTTTAAAAACAGCCCATGATCGTTTGGACAAAGCGATTGTGAGTTATCATCAAGGGGAGGAATAATGGCGGTTGTTTCCCTGAAAATCGGTGGTAGATTTTATAAATTTTCTTGTAATGACGGACAGGAAGTGCATATGCGTGAATTAGCGGATATGTTGGATAAGAGAGCCGAACAATTAACGAAATCCATTGGTTTTATGCAAGAAGGACAGTTATTGGCTATGATTTGTTTGCTGTTGGCTGAAGAAAAGACTCAACTTGAAAAAGCAACAAATGCCGAAATGTTAGAGCAGTCTGAAAGCCAATTATCCGAAAGCTTAAAAAATCTGGCTTTGAAAATAAATAATCTAGCTGAAAGTTTAGAGCAATGAGAGTCTTGTTTTGCGGAGATGTCGTCGGTAAGGCCGGTCGTGATATCGTGGCAAAGGCTGTACCCGCTTTACGGGAAAAATTGCAGTTAGATGCTGTCGTCGCAAATGGTGAAAATGCAGCACATGGTTTTGGATTAACACCCAAATTGTTTCAATCTTTTCTTCGTCAGGGTGTGGATATCGTGACGTTGGGAAATCACTCCTTTGACAAGCCAGATATCAATCAAACATTGGAAACAGAGTCTTATTTAATCAGACCGATGAATTATCCGGAAAACACCATTGGAAAAGGATTTTGTATTAAAGAAATCAATGGGGTTCGGTTGTGTGTTGTTCAGTTACTCGGTAAAGTATTTATGCGACCGATTGAAGATCCCTTTGTTCAGATGGATTCCTTTTTAAAAACGCATACAAAGGGAAAAGATTATGATGTATTAATCGTTGATTTTCACGCAGAGGCTACGGCCGAAAAAGTCGGTATGGGACACTTTTTAGATGGTAAAGCTTCTCTGGTTGTCGGAACACATACACATATTCCGACAGCGGATGTACATATTTTACCAAATGGGACGGGATATCAAACGGATGTTGGTATGTGCGGTGATTATCAATCTGTTATCGGTATGACAGTGGCGAGTGCGATGCCTCGCTTTATACCTGGGGGACAACCGGGGCGATTAAGTCCTGCCGAAGAAAGCGGAACTTTTTGCGGTGTGGTGGCGGATATTGACGTTAAAAGCGGACAATGTGTGAAAATTTTTCCGGTTCGAATCGGGGCTTATCTTGAAAATACGCACGAGATATGATATAACTAACGACATTAACTAACGGAAGGAAAAAATATGTCAGGACATTCACAATTTAAAAACATTATGCATCGTAAAGGCGCTCAAGATAAAATGCGCGCTAAAATTTTCTCTAAATTAGCTCGGGAAATTACTGTCGCCGCTAAAACGGGATTGCCGGATCCGGAAATGAATCCTCGCTTACGGTTGGCAATTCAGAATGCGCGTTCTCAAAATATGCCGAAAGATAATATTGAACGTGCTATTGCAAAAGGGACCGGTGGTGCCGATACAACAAACTATGAAGAATTGCGGTATGAAGGTTTCGGCCCCGGTAAGGTTGCTGTTATCGTTGAAGCTTTGACGGATAACCGTTCTCGCACAGCACCGAATTTACGTGCTATTTTTACAAAAAACGGTGGTGCAATGGGAGAAACGGGATCGGTTACATTTAACTTTGATCATATCGGATTTATCGAGTTTCCGGCAGCAGTTGCCTCTCCGGATGCGATGTTTGAAGCAGCTTTGGAAGCTGGTGCTGAAGATGTTGCCTCTGATGACGAAACACATGAAATTATTTGTCGTTCTGAAGATTTGGGCGCTGTGCGTGAAGCTCTGGAAAAGAAATTCGGAACGCCGAATGCGGCACGTATGGACTGGAAGCCAATGGTTCAGACACCGGTTGGCGATTTAGAAACTGCTCAAAAACTCATGAACTTCATTGATTTGCTGAATGAAGATGATGATGTTCAACGAGTTATAACAAATGCTGATATCGCTGAGGAGGTTATGGCTCAGTTGGAGGCTGAATAAATGTTGCGCATTTTAGGGCTTGATCCGGGGCTTCGCCATACAGGGTGGGGTATCATTGAGAAAGACGGCTCTAAAGTGCGTTTTATTTCTGCCGGCGTTATTAATCCGGATGATCGTTTGGATTTAGCAGATAGGTTGGCGGAACTTCATGAAGGGCTAAAAAAAATCATTCATGATTTTGCACCGGATGAAGTCGCGGTTGAAGAAACATTTGTTAACAAGAATCCAAATTCTACTTTGAAATTAGGACAGGCAAGGGGTGTCGTTATTTTGACGCCTGCTTTGTTTCATTTGCATGTAGCCGAATATACACCGAACCAGATAAAAAAAATGATTGTTGGTGCCGGACATGCCGATAAGAATCAAGTAGATATGATGGTTCGGACATTGTTAAAAACGGTTCCCGAGCATATTCCGGCGGATGCTTCGGATGCTTTGGCAATTGCGTTATGTCATGGCTTTATGCGTCCGACAACCCTGATTCGAGGTGTATTATGAAGATTATTCAAAAACCGTCACCTTATTTTAATGAACGTAAGGCTTTGATTGATATGTTGGTTATTCATGCGACGGAAACAGAGTCGTTGGCGGATACGTTTGGATATTTGATAGAGGGACTGGGGCCAGCGCCGGTCAGTTCCCATTATGTGGTTGATCGAGACGGTTCGATTTATCAGTTAGTTGATGAATCGAAACGAGCTTGGCATGCCGGTGTTTCATTTTGGGGAGATATGACAGATTTAAATAGCCACTCTATTGGGATAGAATTTCAATGTCCTCTTTTACCGTCGGGTGAGGTGGGGCATTTTTCGGAAGAGCAGATTCAAGCCGGATTAGAGTTATGTCGTGATATTATTAATCGGCATCATATCCCTTTAGAAAATGTTGTAGCTCATTCGGATATTGCCCCGACACGCAAAAAAGATCCGGGAAAGTATTTCCCGTGGGATAAGTTTGTTTCGGCTGGATTGGCATTAAAAGAGCGTCATCCCCGAGAAGCTAATCAATCTCTTCATTCGGATATAGTCCCCAAAAAAAGCGACGAGGAAACCAACCCTTAACATCTCGATCATAGTATTTGAATGATAGCAAACAGTAATCATTTCCGGCAGGGCAACGCAGAATCTTGCCAATAGTTCCCTGTTGAACGATGGCAACATTTTTTCCATTAACAGCCGGTTTGTCCGTTAAAAAACCTTCTTCTTGAATTAAAGCCGTTCTGGAACGTCCGATCATGGCTCGATGAACCCAGCCGATAGTCCCATCTGCTTCCCGAATTTGACGCCAAATATCATATTGATCAATTACCTCAACGGGATATCCATTCTCTTGATAAACCCAAATAATCGGAAATTTTTCACCGGGACCCGTTCTTAAGTTGACTTCATCTTTTTTTAAAGAGGCAAAATATGATCCTTCGGCATAAGCATTATCCGAGATCAGGATGATTCCGCAGATAACCCCGAGAATTAAACTAAACGTTATCTTCATCCGTCTTATACCTATCACGAATAGATTTTTTTTCGCGTCGAGAGTGAACGGTAATGATATTTTTTCCCAATGGTGATTCTTCCTTTGAACTAACATCTCCGTCCAAGATAATCTCATCTGTTTTTGTTTTAGGCATATTCAGATGTGTTTCTATTTCTTGCCAACAAACCTGAACAACCGGAAAGACAATTAATTGGGCAATAATATCTCGCCTATGTAAAACATATTGGTACGGTGCTGTGTTTTGCAATAAAACAAAAAGAGGCTCTCTGTCTGCCGGATGCACAATGTGAGGGGCATCCGATACAATGATACCATGTTTTTCAGCTAAATCCGGCATACTGACAATCTGCCCGCAAAAGCCATCAGGAATACCGATAACAAAGCCGACGGGAACTCGTAGACGTTCCCCCGGATTGATTTTAATCGGAGAACCGATGGCCGCCATCAAATTCAAACCGACATGATATCGGGATGAATAAGACGGCAACGGAAAATCACTGCCGTCTGATGTTCGGGTAATATACAGCTTTGGTACCATTTACAAGCCTCATCTATATCAACTTATATTTATAGTGCCAAAAGATGCTCTGAATGTCAAGGATATAAATGATAAATTTCACGATAAATTAAATTAGAAAAATTAGGGTATAGATAATATACAACTCAATTTAAATCAAATAAAATATCTGATACTTTTGAGATAAATCTTATCATATTATTACACGTTAGTGTTTATGATTCGAACGACATACCAGCCCAGCCGTTAGGCTTGCGAAGCTTTTGGGCTGGGCGAACGTCGTTCGGAACAGATAACACCACTTGCGTTAGCGAGTGGAAGTTTATTTCTTTTGAAAAACAGCAACAAACAAACCATCAGTTCCCGTTAATGCCGGAGAAAATTGTTTTTGTTTAAGCTTAATAAAATCGGGATGACGATTTAAAAAAGAGATTACTTGACTTTCATTTTCAACCCGAGTTAAAGAACACGTCATATAGGATAAATACCCGCCTTGCTTAACAAAAGAAACAGCTTTATCCAAGATTTCAATTTGTGTCTGAACCAATCGGTTTAATTGATCTTGCATTAACTTCCAACGTGCATCGGGACAACGACGCCATGTTCCCGTTCCGGAACACGGTGCATCAACGACCACATGATCAAATAACTGTGGTATCAATGATTTTTGAATTTGGATACAGGTTGCTTCGGCACGATCAGCACGACGTTTTAACTCGTTTAAACTTCTTTCGGATATGTCATGTGCCGTAATATGCCCCGTATTCTTCATCATTTGAGCAAAAATTAAACTTTTTCCACCGGCACCCGCACAATAATCTAATACATTATCTCCGGAACAAATACCGGTTTCCAGAGCAACGCATTGAGAGCCTTCGTCCTGAACCTCTACAAGCCCTTTTTTATAAACGGAAGATGCTGTCAAATTTATTCTTTTTTTTAAAATTAACCCATAAGGAGATAATTTTGTCGGACTTGTTTCTATGTTTTCCTGCGCTAGCAAATTGGCTATTTTACCCCGATCTCCATTTGCTCTTAAGACGATATCCGGCAAACTCAACAAGGCGGGTAGTTCGCTTTCCGCATTTGGAATTAAGGGGATAAGCCAATCGGGAACCTCCATATTAACAGCAAAAGGCGCATTTTGAATCACTTCCGGAACCGTTGGTAAAAGTGCTAATTTTTCAGATAAACGAGCGTTTGGATATAGATAGTTTAGTCGTGCTGTATGTCGAATAAATGACCAAACTAAATCAGTTAAACGGCGTCTGTCTTTTGATCCGATATACCGGCGTGTTCGGCAATAGATATTAATAACTTCGTTAGCTGGTCGTGATGTATTATTAATTTGTGTCAGTAATTCAATCCCAGCTATTTGTATTGCCTCTGGTTTCATAGTTAGCGTCCCTTAAATCCGGTTGCGACGACATAAAATTCGGAAGAATCTTTTCGGCTGGCATCCGGTTTGGCATGTTTAACGGTTGTAAAATCACGTTTCATTTGGGCTAAAAATTGATTTTCCGTTCCGCCTTGGAAAATTTTGGCAATAAAAACACCGTCCGGAGCTAAAACTTGAACGGCAAAATCATATGCCATTTCTAATAATCCCATAATGCGAAGATGGTCAATATTATGAATGCCGGTTGTATTAGCTGCCATATCAGACATAACAATATCCGCTTTGTGTCCGCCCAATAAGTCACGCAACTTTTCGGGAGCTTTATCGGATGTAAAATCCATTTGCGTTAAAATTGCCCCTGAAATCGGATCGGCGGGCAGTAAATCCATTCCGATAACTAAAGGATTTTCAGGTGTTGATTTTACTTTTTGGACTGCAACTTGAGACCAACCTCCCGGTGCACACCCTAAATCAACGACTCGTTTCCCGGGTTTAAAAAAATGAAACTGACTGTCCAGCTGCATAATTTTGAAAGCAGCACGTCCTCGATACCCTTGCCGATGCGCTTCGGCAACATATGGATCATTTAACTGACGCTGTAACCATTTGGACGAGCTGGCACTTCTGCCTCGTACCTTTTTGAGATGTGTTTTTAACGGGCGAGAATTAAATTGCATATAACCGACTCCTTTTGGATAACATTATATTTGTAAAGATATACAATGTCAAGAAATGCAATCTGATAAAAAACACACCTGAGATCGGTGTGCTTTTTATTCAGAATATTGATTAAAATGATAATCTGGATTTAACTTTTTCAGGACCTAAAATTTGCATAATTTCATACAAATCGGGCGTTTTATCCCGACCGGTTACTAAAACCCGCAAAACCTTGGCCACATCGGAAACATTACCCTTAAAAGCGGAGGGATTTTCTTTAAACGCCTTCATATCGGTTGCAAATCCATGCTTTTCCGCAATAGCCTTGATATGGGCAAACCAAGCATCTTTATCATCCGCCGGATTATAGACGGCCATAAATTCATTAGCAATTATCTGAATATCGCTTTCAGATAGCGGCTTTAATAAATCCATTTTTTCCGCCTGAGTCGTTGTAAACAAATCATCAAAGAAGTAAGTTAAATCTCCTTCAACATCTTCCCACTTGACAATATCTTTACGAGACTTTTTCCCGATATTACGTTCCACATTTAAGATACGAGTAACATACTCTTTATTATTTGCCAACCGATCTGCAAAAGGCTTATTGTATTCGGAAGCCCATTTTAAAACAGCGTTATAGACTTGAGAAGCCGTCATTTTTGCCACAACTTCTTTAGAGATACTATGCAACTTCACAAAGTCAAACAATGCTCCAGCAGCATTAGAAATCTTGTTAAAGTTAACAGGGAAATCAAAAGCATCTTTATCCGGATTATTCCGACGCCAATCTTCAAAGCTGGCGTTAATTAAGTTCAGCATATACTCGATCAAAGCCGATTCCGGATAACCCTTTTCCCAGAAATAAGTCAAGCTTGCTTCCGGATCGTGGCGTTTAGACAACTTGCGTTTATTCCCGTTTTCTGTTTTTTGGAGCGGTGCGAAATGAGCATACTTCGGAGCTTTCCATCCCAGAGCCACAAACAACTGGATATGAAGTGGAACAGAGGATATCCATTCGTCCCCGCGTGTTACGTGAGTCGTTCCCATCAAATGATCATCCACAACGTGTGCAAAATGGTAGGTCGGTAAGCCGTCCCCTTTCATAATCACAACATCAATGTCATTTTCGGGCAAAGCCAAATCCCCTTTAACCAAGTCTTTGATAATCATACGTTTATCATAATTACCCGATGACTTAAAGCGAATGACAAAAGGTTTACCCGCTTTCAGGTTTTCCAAAACTTGTTCATCCGTTAAATTACGACATTTGGCGTATTTTCCGTAATACCCCGGACGAACACCGGTCTTTTCCTGAATTTTACGCATGATATCAAGGTCTTCGGCAGCACAGAAACACGGATATGCCAACCCTTGTTCCAGTAACGACTTCACATATGCCTGATAAATATCACGGCGAACACTTTGTGTATAGGGAGCATAAGAACCGAAATCATTACCGTTCACATCTACACCTTCATCTGCATGAATACCATATCGATCCAACGACCGAACAATTAGCTCCATAGCACCATCAACTTTTCGTTTTTGATCAGTATCTTCAATTCGCAGATAAAATACACCGCCACTTTGATGAGCAACACGCTCACATAACAATCCCGCATACAAAGTTCCTACATGCATAAACCCCGTTGGACTGGGAGCAACACGAGTTACTTTAGCGCCTTCGGGTAAATTACGCCGCGGATAGCGTGCTTCAATTTCTGCCGGAGTCGGCAACAGATTTGGAAAAATCAAGCTGATAATTTCAGGAGTCATTTTATTCTACCTTTCATAAAATTTTTTTACCGTTATATCATACTTTTTCCTAAAAAGAAAGAGTAGCAATAAAAAAAACAAGCCCTCAACAAACAGCATAAAAAAATATGCTGTATCTTTTTGCATCACTCGAGCGATTTAACTTTCTACCGAGTATGTAAAAGTGTGTTTAACATTGTCCTGACCCTAGATCGTAAAGTGGGAGATTTAACTTTTTGAATTGGTTTTCCATCAAGCATCCGATTAAAATAATCAAAAGATCCATTTGTTGCAATGATTGAAAGATGTGGACACCTTTGACACAATGTATATTGCATTAAGGCGTCTATTTTTTGTACAGCCAAGCGATTCAAAACTCTATTTACCTTCAAGAAACCACCCCAAACAACCTCTAAATTCGGTGCATCAAGGCTTGTCAAGTTCTTATTGTTTTCTAAGAAATTAACTCCAACTTCTTTTAAATTTGGAATATTGAGTTCACTTAAACACTCATTACGCCGCAAGAAACCATCTCCAGCTTTCTGTAAACTCGGTACATCAAGTTTTGTCAGGCTAAGGTTGCGCTGCAAAAAATCTTTCCCAACTTCTTTTAAATTTGGAATATTGAGTTCACTTAAACACTCATTAGTTGCTAGGAAACCATCTCCTACTTTCTGTAAACTCGGTGCATCGAGTCTTTTCAGGCTTTTATTACTCTCCAAGAAAGCACAACCGGAAAATTCCAGATTCGGGATATTGATTTCCGTCAAACACTCATTACTCCACAAGAAACCACCACCAGTAATCTGCAAACTCGGCGCATCAAGTCTTTTCAGGCTTTTATTATTCTCCAAGAAACTACCACCGGAAAATTCCAGATTCGGGACAGTGATTTCCGTTAAACATTC
Organism: uncultured Alphaproteobacteria bacterium; assembly: GCA_949292205.1. Classification (GTDB taxonomy): domain Bacteria; phylum Pseudomonadota; class Alphaproteobacteria; order CAAHEQ01; family UBA3637; genus CALXZG01. The sequence continues at coordinate 50,068 of CASEYR010000011.1, read as the reverse complement.
ATTATTCCTCAAGAAATCACCCTCAACAACCGCTAAATTCGGTGCGTCTAGGCGTGTCAAGTTCTTATTGTTTTTTAAGAAATTAAATCCAACAACCTCTAAACTCGGTGCATCAAGGCTTGTCAAGTTCTTATTGCTTTCTAAGAAATCAACTCCAACTTTTTTTAAATTTGGAATATTGAGTTCACTTAAACACTCATTACACCACAAGAAATTATTTCCGATTTCTGTAGTTGTCGGTAAACAGAGTTCTACTATCCGACCATCCTGTATCTTAATCAAACACGTATCATCTGCCCATACTTCTCGATAGTTTGTTTCCTTATTCCGTTGAATCTGAATCTTTTTACCTTTCAGTTCATGCGCCATCACACTCATAAAACTACCGGTATTTTCTGTAACCTCATCTATTTTAAAGCGACAGGCTGAGTTGCTTGGATCATAAAGCGTGCGATCTCGGACATTCAAGATACAACTATCCATCATAATTTCATGGCTTTCCATCGGATAAATCTGTCCATCTTGAGCATAAAAGTTTTCCCCAAAATAGATATTATTGATTTCATAGTTATACCTCAGCAATTGACCATTGATGTAGGCAAAATTTGGTGGTAAATTAAGCTGCTGTGACGAAAAATCTACATTTAAATATTTTTTGAGAGAAGCTGATAATCCTTTTATAATATTATCCGGATTAGAATCGAAAGTATTGTCCGGATTACTAACCGTATGATTGTATCTGTTTTTTATCGAAATAAAACCGCCCGTTGTTAAAATTTGAATTGAAATAACACTGGTACCATAACGATCATCTCTTTTCTCTTTTCCGATAAAGTCCTGACGATTAATCTTAGCCACATCTTTTTTAACTGCGTTGATAATATGATATTTTTGAAAACGATACGGATCATAAAAAGTACACAACAATTCATCTTCTTCAAAGTACTTAGCTATTGCATTCTGTTCTCTTAAGTTATGCACATAATAAGCTCTATATCCCGCTCTGTTTAATAAAACAAACGGATCTTTCGGATGTGCTGACTCCTCTATCCGAATGTCTTTTAAGGACTCTAAACAATGTAAAATCGGCTCGGCATCGTGGCCGGCATACTTGACAACATCTACTATTTTGGGAATATCAAAAATGCCATTATCATAATTACGAATAGCTTTTGCAAAACGCTCTCCGTTTTGTTTTTTGATTTGCTCAAATGCACTCTTTGCCATAATACATCCTTTCTAATGATATTACTTTTTTGAGTGTATTACAAATTTATTATTTTGTCAAAAAAACAACAAACAAGTTAAAAGACGCCAAAGAGAAGCATTTTATTTCAGTTCGCTATGTCTATTTAGACATTTTTTTCTTGATTTCAGACAATAAATTCGGTAAAATACCGACTATGTCAGATTTATTTAACGCAACACCGGCAAAAACAGATTACTCCGCAAAAGATATTGAAGTCTTAGAGGGGCTTGAACCTGTTCGCAAAAGGCCGGGCATGTATATTGGTGGCATTGACGAACGGGCTTATCATCACCTTGTTGCCGAAATTATAGATAACGCCATGGATGAAGCGGTAGCCGGTTACGCTACCAACATTGAAGTTCACTTAGGGGCCGATGGATATGTAACGATTAAGGATAATGGTCGAGGCATCCCCGTTGACCCGCATCCGAAGTATCCCGACAAGTCAGCTCTTGAGGTTATTACAACCACGCTCCATTCGGGCGGTAAGTTTGGCGGAGGCGCTTATGCTGTTTCCGGAGGATTACACGGTGTCGGATTATCGGCTGTCAATGCGTTGTCCACACATATGGTGATTGAAGTTGCCAAGGACAAAAAGCTGTATCGTCAAGAGTATCATCAAGGCAAGCCCGTAGCTTCCGTATGTTGTTTAGGTCCTGTCAGCAATCGCCGCGGAACCAGTGTTTCTTTTATTCCGGACCCCGAGATATTTGGGGAGAGTATTCGGTTTAAGCCGGCAACATTATTTCGAATGGCTCGCACGAAAGCTTTTTTGTTTCGGGGTGTAGAGATTCGATGGTCTTGTGATGCAGACTTGATTACGGGCGAAGACAAAACGCCGATTGAGCAAGTATTAAAATTTCCGAACGGCGTTGCCGATTATTTGGATTTTCTAATGCAGGGAAGGACAGCCGTTACCCCGCGTCCATTCAGCGGACGTGTTGATTTTCCGGATGATATGGGGGCTGTGGAATGGGCGATTTGTTGGCCGGATGATTTTAAAGAGGGTTTTTCATACACCTATTGCAATACCGTCATTACACCATTAGGCGGAACGCATGAAACAGGATTACGAGCCGGCTTAACAAAGTCTTTACGTTCGTTTGCTGATATGGTTGGAAATAAAAAGGCATCGGATATTACGGCAGATGACATTTTGAATACCGCCGGTGTTATGTTATCCGTCTTTATCAAAGATCCTCAATTTCAAGGACAGACAAAAGAAAAACTGGTTACTCAAAATGCCGCTCGTTTGGTTGAAAATGCCATCAAGGATCCGTTTGACCATTGGCTGAGCCGTGACATTAAATCGGCGAATGCCTTGTTAGATTTTATCATCGAGCGTGCCGAGGAACGTAAACGGCGTAAGAAAACATTGGAAACAGCAAGGGCTTCGGCGACAAAGAAGTTACGTCTTCCGGGTAAACTAGCCGACTGTTCACACACAAAGACGGAAGGAACCGAGTTATTTTTGGTTGAGGGCGATTCTGCCGGAGGCTCGGCAAAACAAGCACGTCGGCGTGAGACACAAGCAATTCTGCCCTTACGCGGTAAGATTTTAAATGTGATTAGTGCTTCAAATGACAAGATACTGGCAAACGAAGAAATTCGTGATATGACGGAGGCTTTGGGATGCGGACGTCGTGACAAGTATAATGAAGAAGCACTTCGCTATGAAAAGGTTATTATTATGACAGATGCTGATGTAGACGGTGCCCACATTACCTCCTTGTTAATGTCTTTCTTCTATCAAGAAATGCCGGGGTTAATTGAGCATGGACATTTGTATTTAGCTCTTCCACCGTTATACCGCTTAACGCAGGGTGGAAAGTCTGTTTATGCGGCCGATGATGCTGAAAAAGAACATCTGATGAAAACCGTTTTTAAAAATGCTAAAAATGTAGAGGTTTCTCGCTTTAAAGGTTTGGGAGAAATGCCACCTCAACAGTTGAAAGAAACGACTATGGATCCGGATAAACGGACGCTTTTACGCGTTGTGATTCCCAGTAAAAATGCTGCAACCGAAGAATCTCAAGAAGAGTATACTTTCACGGCGGATATGGTTGAACGGTTAATGGGAAACAAGCCAGAGTGCCGTTTTCAGTTTATTCAAGAGCACGCTAAATTTGTCGAAAATCTGGATATTTAATATATAAAATGTCTTTTGGGATAGGTGGATAACAGTTGTCCTTGTAAATCAGAAGTCCCTTCTGTTCAATAAACCGTGTCATATGTCCTTTTGTGCCTCCCGTTTTGATTTGTATAATCTTGAGTGTTGGAAAAATAAATCGGTTGCCTTTTTTCTGAAAATACGCTAAAACAGTCAATATATAGCAGTTGTATTGATTTTTTTAAGGAGTATGATATGAAATACGAAGATCCTAAAGCAATAGCCGAAGCAGATGCGACAGCGGTTTCCGATTTGGTCTTAAAAACAAAGAAGCGCCAAATTCGTCCAAGAACGGCAACTCAAGGCGAATTTATTGAGGCAATGAATAAATATGAAATGGTCTTTGGTTTGGGTCCTGCAGGAACGGGTAAAACATTTTTGGCTGTGGCAAAAGCTGTTTCGGAAATGTTAGCGGGTAATGTTGATCGGATTATTTTGACTCGCCCTGCCGTAGAGGCTGGAGAAAACTTGGGCTTTTTACCGGGGGATTTAAAGGATAAAATTGATCCGTATTTGCGTCCTTTGTATGATGCTTTGTATGATATGTTGCCGGCAGATATGGTTGATAAAAAGCTGGAATCCGGAGAAATTGAAATTGCTCCGTTGGCATATATGCGTGGACGGACGTTATCTCATGCGGTTGTTATTTTGGATGAAGCTCAAAATACAACGGGAATGCAAATGAAAATGTTTTTGACTCGTTTGGGAGAAGGATCCCGTATGATTATCAACGGAGATTTAACTCAGACCGACCTACCGCGTGGTGTTGTTTCCGGATTAATTGAGGCGACTCGTATTCTGAAAAACGTTCCGGAAATCGGCTTTGTGACATTTACCGAAAAAGATGTTGTCAGACATGGTTTAGTGTCTAAAATCGTAAAAGCTTATGAGGCGGCTAACGCAGATAAAAATGATGCTTAATATTGAGATACAAGTTCAAGACAAACGATTTTATTTCAGAAAGTGGCGATTAAAAACTTTTTGCAAGCAGATTATTCAATCAGCTTGGCAGGAAAAGAGAGCTTCGGAGGTTTCTCTTGTTTTAGCCGATGATGACTTTGTTCAAGTATTGAACCGGGATTATCGCGGTAAAGATTGTCCGACAAATGTGCTGTCTTTTGAAAATGCCGAAAAACCACCCAAAGGACAAACTTGGTTAGCAGGCGACATTATTGTTGCTTATCAAACAGTTGTTCGTGAGGCAAAGGATCAGGGAAAATCATTTGAAGCTCATTTGGCTCATTTATTGATTCACGGGACATTGCATTTACAAGGATACGATCATCTGACTGAAAAACAGGCTCAAGTTATGGAAAAGCTTGAAACAGATATCATGCAAAAATTAGGATACGAAGATCCCTATAAAGATGTGGTGTAGAAAATGAGTTTTATTCATAAAATCAAAGAACTATTTGAGAAGCATCCTGAAGAAGATCAAGTTATAGAAACGATTGAAGAAATCATGGATGAACGTGAAGAACGCGGTGATGATGTTTTGGTTGATCCTGATGAGTTGCTGTTACTAAAGAATCTGTTTAAATTAAGAGATATTCGGGCAAATGAGGTTATGATTCCGCGGATAGATATTGTCGGTATATCGGCCTCTGCCAACATTCAAGAGTTAAAAGATATTATTATTCGAGAAAAGTTCACACGGTTACCGGTTTATGAAAAAACACTGGATAATGTTGTCGGTGTTGTTCACGTTAAGGATTTACTCTGCAAGCTGTTTGAAGAGGGACGTGCCGTAACGGTTCAAGAGGTTATGACGCATAATGTCTTGTTTGTGCCTCCTTCAATTCGTGTGTTGGATTTGTTGCGAGAAATGCAATCTAAACGGACTCAAATGGCTGTTGTCGTGGACGAATATGGCGGAACGGATGGGTTAATCACTTTGGAAGATCTGTTGGAAGAGATTGTCGGTGAAATTGAGGACGAACATGATGCTTTGGATACACCTCCGGTTCTACGGACCGTCAAAGATGGTGTTTGGGAGGCCGATGCTCGTGTTTTATTGAAAAATCTGGAAGACACTATTGGACCTTTTGTTACAGACGAGGAGCGTTTGGCTGAAATTGATACCATCGGCGGGCTTGTTTTTCATGTGGCTGGTCGGTTGCCGCATAAGGGGGAAGTGATTACACACTCTTCCGGTTTAAAATTTCAGGTGGTTGATTTGGATACACGTCATATTAAACAAGTGCGTGTTACCAGACCTCGTTCCAAGAGCGTATCGGAAAAACGTCAGAAAGGACAACGTCGCAAATTATGAAGGTTATTACGTTCGGATGTCGCTTGAATACTTTTGAAACGGCGGTTATGAAGCAACTGGCCGAGGATAAGTTAGATGATGTTATTTTGATTCATACGTGCGCCGTAACGGGAGAAGCCGAGCGTCAGTGCCGTCAGGCAATTCGGCAAGCAGCTCGGGAAAATCCGGATAAAAAAATCGTCGTAACGGGATGTGCGGCTCAACTACATCCGGATGTGTTTGCCGCTATGCCCGAAGTTGATCGTGTTTTAGGTAATCATGAAAAGTTAACGCGCGAGGCTTTGTTTGGGACAGATGAGGTGATGGTTGGTGACTTATCCGATACACCGGCCGATTTACCAATTATTTCCGATTTCGAAGGGCGTAATAAAGCATTTCTGCAAATTCAACAAGGCTGTGATCATGCCTGTACATTTTGTATCGTCCGATTGGCGCGAGGAAAAAATACAGGACTATCTCCGGACAGAGTGGTAGAGCAGGCTCGCGCTTTTGTTGAGAGTGGATTTTCGGAAATCATTTTAACCGGTGTAGATGTTGCCTCTTATCCCTATGGACTATGGTCATTAACAAAAAGGTTGTTAACCGAGGTAGATGGATTAAAGCGATTACGTTTCGGTTCGTTGGATCCGGCTGGTGTCGGTGATGAGTTATTAGAGTTGATGGCAATTTATCCGGCTTTGATGCCGTCTCTTCATTTATCCGTTCAGGCCGGTGATAGTTTGATTTTAAAGCGTATGGCTCGCAGACATACATTTGAAGATGTTGTTTCTTTTGCCGACAAACTACGTCAAGTGAATCCATTGGCTACATTAGGTGCTGACTTAATTGCCGGTTTCCCGACAGAAACAGAAGATCAATTTAATCGTACTTTGGACTTAATGCAGGTAGCTCAGATTACACACGCGCATGTCTTCCCATACTCTGTTCGTCCGGGAACACCGGCGGCTAAAATGCCTATGGTTCCAAAAGCCGAACGTCTTGCTCGAGCCGAAAAAGCACGCCTATTAGGACAACAAATTCAAGATGCTTGGATGGATAAAATGATTGGTCAAACAGTAACGGTTTTGATTGAACATGATAGAACGGGATATACTGAAAATTATTTACCCGTTCATGTCAATTCCGTAACGGTTGATAAAATGTATATAACAGCAGAAGTAAAAGGGAGAAAAGACCATGTCTTGGTTATCTAAATTAAAACAGGGATTATCAAAAACAGCTTCTCTTTTTTCATTTAAACAAGTTGATCTTGCCGGATTAGAGGCAGTTGAAGAGGCTCTTTTACGATCAGATGTCGGCTACCGAACGACAGAAGAAATGATGCAAGAGGTTCGTCAAAAGAAGCCACAAGATGGAGTGGCTTTATATCAAGTCGTTTATGATACACTTGTTCAAAAAGTTCAGCCGATAGCGCAACCGCTTCAAATTGACTCAACAAAGTCGCCCTTCGTTATTTTGATGGTGGGTGTCAATGGTGCCGGAAAAACAACGACAATCGGTAAATTAGGGTATTTTTATAAAGAAGCCGGTTATAAAATTTCTTTTGTGGCGGCGGATACTTTCCGAGCCGGAGCAACAGAGCAGTTATGTCGTTGGGGAGAAAAATTGTCTTGCCCTGTTTACACGGCCGGTACGGGAGCCGATGCGGCAGGACTTGTGTTTGATGCATTGAAACAGAGCAAGGCCAATCAAGATGATATCTTGTTTATTGATACGGCGGGACGATTACAGAATCGATCCGATTTGATGGACGAGCTGCAAAAAATAAAACGCGTCATTCAAAAACAAGATGCAACGGCGCCACATGCTGTCTTGTTGGTCTTAGATGCGACCGTTGGACAAAATGCTATTTCTCAAGTCAAGGCTTTTCAGGAAATAGCCGGTGTAACGGGATTGATTATGACCAAGTTGGATGGAACGGCCAAGGGGGGAATTCTTGTGGCTCTGGCAGATCAGTTCAAGTTACCAATTCATGCTATCGGTGTCGGAGAACAGTTTGATGATTTACAACCCTTTACGGCGTCTGATTATGTGAAGTCCTTAATCGGAGGAAATCAATGAGAGCTATCGTTCGTCCTTTGCTAGTCAAAGCAACTCGCCTGTCAACACTCTGGTGGCAAATTATTCTGTTGTTAATGTTGGGTGTTGTTTTTAAATCAATGGCTTTGGCTCTATGGGATGTCGGATCCGTTTCTCTGTTTTTATCACAAAAATTATTTTTCCATATCGGTATTGATTTTATGGGAGCTGCAGTTGTTCTGGTTGGTGTAGGTTTTTACTCTTGGGTCGTAGAACGACAAAAGGGATACAGTTCTGCCGGAACAGTTGCTCTCTGTGTTCTTGTAACTACAATTTTTTTATTTCTCTATGAAAAAACACACCTCTCTGTTGTGGTTGATATTTTCTTTATTCTGAAATATGTGTTTTGGTTATTACTGACAACTGCTTTCTGGTCGGTTGCAGCACGATTCATCTCTTTTCGGTTTGACTCATTAAAATTCGTTGTTGTTTTTTGTGCCGAGTTAGTTGGATTTGGTTTGGGTGGTTTATTATCAACATCATCTCTGTTGTCATCGGTTGGTTCTCTATTGGCTGCTTTGTTTTGTTTGATGGGATTGACTCTTTCTTTAAAATTACTTAGTCGTTTGGCTCCGATACCTAAAGAAACCTTTGTCAAAAAGACAGATGGTATTCAAGATGTCTTTGAACGACCTCTGGTCTTGGGGGTTTTAACATTGGCATTTTGTTATATGGCTGCTAAAGCTTTAATGGATGCGGTTTTATATGGTGCAATTTATAACCACTTAACAACATATTCTCCGGCAGTTGTATTGGGATTAATTTGGTGTTTGTTTGGATTTGTCGGGTTGGTTATGGTGATGGCTCTATACCATACTCGCTACATTTATACGACTTTAATCGGTATGCTAATAATGGCAGTCAGTGTTATCGCTGCCGGTGTAAGTGGAGTTTTAGATAAAACAGCATTTGTGGCAACAGCTTATTTTGTTTTTTTAATTAGCTCTTATTTTTACTTAAGCGGATATTTACATATTTTACCCAGACCTCTTTCTTCCGGAGTGGGACCTCGCTTAAAAAAAAGACGTTTAATGGTTGCCGAGCCGTTGGGGTTTGTTTTTGCCGGAATTATACTGCTTAATTTTTACGGACGAATTCCAACAATTGTTTTAGCGGGATGGGGATTTGTATTAATCTTAGTCATTATGATAACAGCTATTTTGTATTCACGGTTGTTATTTCGTATGTTTAAAATGCGTCTATGGCATGGGGGCCCTTTAATGGTTGCTTATCCCAAGTTATCGGGATATCTTCAATTTCTATTAAAAAGGAAATCAGCCGATGATGTCATTTATGCATTGCGTATTCTAGAGATAGCGAATCACCCCAGTTATGAAGCCAGTTTACTAAAAAGTCTGAAACATTTAGATCCGACGGTTCGTTTGTTTGTGTTGAAGAAAATACGACGACTTTATCGTTTTTCAACATTTTATTATTTATTTGAATCTTTACTGCATAAAGATAAGTCGGTACAAGTGAGAAATATGGCGTTGATGAATCTTATTTTGGTCGGAGCAGAAAACAAATCGGTTCCTGAACCAAGTTCTTATTTGCCCTATTTGGATAATAAATTATTACGCTATGGAGCTGTGGCTGGGTTTTTAAAAGTGGGTGGTGATCTGGCTTTATCTGCGATGGATGTCCTTCAGAAGTTGGCGCGTTCCAAACAAGTGAAAGACAATATTGCAGCACTTGAATTGATGGCTGAAGCACCTAGTCCCGCATTCGTCCGATTGGTAGATGGATTATTAAAAAGCCCATCAAATACTGTTGTTTGTCAAGCGTTGTTAACGGCTGGGTCAATGAGGAACCCATTACTGTTGTCCGCGATCTTTAAAGCTCTGGATGATCCGGAAACGCAGGAAGCTGCTTTGACGGCACTTAAAATGTACGGTAAATCTGCTTTTCCGCCTATAGAGAAGATGATAATAAGTCCGCAGGCTCCGGAATTAAGACGTAAAACGTTGATCTTGTTTTTAGGGGCTTTATCTAGTGGGGAAGGTAAGCAGATTTTAATCCGATCTTTAGCAATTGAAAATCAAAAACTTAGAAAAACTATCATTCAAAATATCATTGATTCGGGTATTGTTTGGATTCATCAAGATAAGAAGGAAATTCTTCGGCATAGTTTAAAACAAGACATTGATCGTGTCGCATGGCTTCTTCATTTTCGTGAAAAATATGGATCGGCTCCAACCCATGAAACAGAGGAAGCTTTTGGCTTTTTAAATAGGGCTATCCAAGAAGATATTGAGGATACCCGTCAGTTGATTTTATATCAACTTTTGTTGATGGAAAACAATGCAATGTTTGTTAAAGCCGTTCGGATTTTATTGGGTGAAACATACGACTTGTATTTGCCGGCAATGGGAATGATTCAGGACTTATTGCCAGCTAGATTATATCAAAAATTAAAGCCGGTTCTGATACTGCCGTTGGCACACAAAAGGACGGAAGCCGTATCCGGTTTAACGGAAAGTGAAGTTATTGAAGGATTATCAAAACTTATTACTGATCCTCCGTTTGCATTAAATCACTGGATTAGGGCAACAGCGTTGTATGCTTTGAGACGATTGGGGTCTGATGCCGGCGTTCCTATTGCAATGGCAGCTTTATCAGATTCTCATCCTACAGTTCTAGAGGCTGCTATTTGGGCATTGGTTCGCTTGGAGTCGGATAAGAATTCTTTACATCGACAGTTGTTAAAAATCCCGACAAGTCGCTTGGTTAGACAATCTTTAGATGATATTCTGGAAAGTTAGGAGGCTATATGATTACTTTTGAAAAGGTTCTGGTTTTAAAAAATATTCCTTTTTTTGCCAATGCATCTGAATTGGCTTTGTCCGATTTAATATCTGTTTGCGAAGAACATACAGTTAAAGCGGGAGAAATAATTTTAACACCGGAAAAAGAAAATAAGTTTTTATTTATGATTTTATCCGGAAATGTTCGGATTTTTGATGAAGATGAGTTGCTTGCGGAATTAGGGGCTCGTCAAGTGTTTGGAGAAACAACGGTTATGAGTCCGGCAACGATTCCTTATCGTATTGAAGCACAAACAGATACAACTTTCTTACGAATAGAAGGGGATCAATTATTGCGTATGATGGCTTTACATCCGACCTTGGCAAAGGGGTTTGTTGGGGAACTATCAAAAAGATTACAGCAAATACAAATCAAAAATACAGAGAAATAATTTGATTTTTTCAAAAAAGAGCTTTATAGTAAATTAAGGAAAAAGGAGATGGAATATGGTTCAGAAAAAGAATTTTAAAAAGCAAAAAAAAACAAATGATTCACAAAATGTTACAGAACAAAAATCAACGGCGATTCAGGTTGTTGAACCCAATCCGTTGCCGGTTGTGCTTTCTGATACAGAAAAGAAAACACGCTCTGTTTTGAGAATGCTGGTAACCGGTTTTTTATTCGTTGTAACGGTTATTATTTGGTTCCTTGTCGGACAAAAGATTTTTGTTTTGGCTACTCAAGATATTTGGTTGCCTGATTATTTTAACAAGCATAAAACAGTTGCCGTTTCAGATGAAGTTGTTGCAACTGTGGACGGAAAACCCATTTTTCTGTCTGATGTCAGATCGTTCGCCGATGGGATTCCGCAATTGACTGAGATACCGTTTGAAATGGTTTATCCTCAGTTATTGGAGACCATTGTTGACTCTAAGGTTATGTTGCAAGCTGCTGAAGATGCCGGTATGGAGGCGTTGCCAGATGTTCAACGGGCTATTAGACAAGCTCGTGAACAAATCTTATCTCAAGCTTATCTGAATAAGCAATTAGAACAGTCTGTAACTTTGGATCAGTTACAAACGCTATATAACCAAGAATTGTTAGACTTTAAACCAGTTGAAGAAATTCGGGCACGACATATTTTGGTAAAGTCAGAAAAAGAGGCAAATGATATTATTATCCAACTAAAGGCAGGTGCCGATTTTGGAATGTTAGCCGAAAAATATTCTTTGGATCAAAATAGTCCAAAGGGGGATTTGGGTTATTTTTCTGAGGATATGATGATTCCCGAATTTGGTCGTGCGGCTTTTGCTTTAAAAAACGGGCAAATTTCTGATGCTGTTAAAACGCCCTTCGGGTGGCATGTAATTGAAGTAGAAGATAGAAGAATGTCGAAAGCTCCTGCCTTTGATGATGTTCAAGATCAGCTGAAACAGATGGCTATGGAGCAAAATGCTCAAAAAGTATTAGAGGCAGAACGTCAAAAGCAAAACGTTGTTATAAGAAAAAAGACAATTATTCGGACGAAATAAACACTTTAAAAATTATAACAACAAAAAAGCCTCTTGGATACAGGGGGCTTTTATTAATGCTAATCTGTATGTTGAGCTAATACAGAATATATTTTATCCCAAATAGAAGTGTAACAATTTAACGGACATTAATTTGTTACGAAAAAGGATAGCACGAACAGGACAGATAAGTCAAGAAAAAAAATAAAAAATCAAAAGATTTGTATCCTTTTTATAAATCGGTTAGGGTAATTGAAAAAGCGTAACGGTTTAATGTCCGTTAAATTGTTACGGAAGAGGAGTAGATTGATGAAAAGCAAGTATCGTATGACATCTGTTGATGTATCGGAGCAATCAGAATTAAGTGAAACATATACCCGAATAAAGATCGGAGCAATCAGAATTAAGTGAAACATATACCCGAATAAAGAGAAGTAAAGAGAATGAATCGGGACGAAGCATGGTGGAAATGCTGGGCGTTCTGGCCTTGATGGGGGTGTTGGCAATCGGTGGCATTGTGGGCTATCGCTGGTCGGTGAACAAGTATCAATCCAATGAGATTTGGAATAATGTTAAATGGGTTTCACTTCAGGTTATGACGGATGGAGCTTTACAAGGATTAGTAATCGCGGAGGAAGTCAATTTAAAAACACTTTCAGGAGATCGCTTATTATCTCTGAAACGAGAGGCTGAAAACAGCTATAGTGTTACGGTTAGCGGATTAAATGAAGGGGTATGTCGACAGATTAAAAGAGATCAAGCGGATTGGGTTGAAGAAGTTGTCTCAAACGACGGTATCGGGTGTCAGCAGAGTGATGAGAATCAAGTTAAGATTTACTTCAATGGTGGTTTAAAATCCGAGAATACGGATCCGGACAGGTATCGTCGGTGTGAGAGCGATGCAGAGTGCGGTGAATGTGGAAGATGTTCGGAAGAAAAGATTTGTATAGACTATGACAATTTATGTGCGGCTCCGACACCTTACTGTGTTGAGGGAACTTGCGAGCCTTGTCCTAAGGGGGAAATTTTAGTCGGTCAAACATGTTATTCTTGTGATGATTCTATGGTTCATCTCAGCCCAAGTAATGCAGAAACATGCCGTCAATGTAAAGGTAGTCGCCTTTACTCGGCTTTGGGGCGGTGTTATAGATGTGATACATCTTTTAGTTTAGAGTATATCTCACAAGAAGATTGTTTGTCTTGTCCTCAAAGATATTTCAAGAATGGATATTGTCATTATTGTGATGGAATCGTCAACGCCGATGGGACGGATTGTAATTGGAACTGTCCAGCAGGACAGTTTGGAGCAAACTCAATGTGCTATGACTGTGATAATAATGACAAGCCACACCAAGGTCCAAGCAATGCCGAAACATGTCGTCAATGTAAAGGTAGTCGTTTTTATTCGGCTGTCGATGGAGGACGGTGTTATAGATGTAATACTGCGTTTAGTGTCCAATATGTCTCACAAGAAGATTGTTTATTCTGTCCGCAAAGATATTGGACTAGTGGAGCGTGCTTTTTGTGTCCTGAAAAAGACAGTGCCGAATGGCAAGAATTGACACCGACATTTCAAGAGCAGTGTAGTGATTGATATTGTTTGACTAATCTATCACCGGAGTTCTTGGCCGTGGCGGTGAAGCCAAATTTCGGCTTCGCTCCGCCTGTCTGTCAACTGGGCAACAACAGACCAAAACCGATGACTGTGATTCATTTCCTTTAAGTGGGCAACTTCGTGTGCTATGATGTAATCTAAAACAAACAGAGGTGCCATACCTAATCGCCAACAAAAATTTAAATTACCCTTTGAAGAACAACTCCCCCAACGTGAGGTTGTGTCTTTTAGATGAATTCCGGAAAAAGAAACATCTATTTGTCGGGCTAATTCCGGAGCTTTTCTGTTGATGTAGGTTGCTGTTTCTCGCTTGATAAAATCTGTTACACGGCGATTGATAAAGTCAGATTCTCCACATACAATCAGTCTTTCTCCCTCTGTCCGAACGCCACATTTGTCATGTGGGCTATGTGTAATGGTTAGTTGACGTCCTAAAATAGATAGCCTTTGTCCATCTTGAAAAGTCAGTTTCTTGGGGAGCTTGTTTTGTTGTTCACGAATCCAGTCGCGATGTTGTTCTAAAAATGCAAGGGCTTGTCTGCGTGAGCAAAAAAACGGAATGGATAGAATAATATGACCATTTTTATTGATGCTAAGTCGCAAATTCCGAAAAAGGCGATTTTTTCGAATAATTATTTTTTCTTCTTGACAGCTATTCTGATACATGACTATAATCATAGCATAACTAAAGGAGAAAAGAAATGGGATTTATTAATTTATTAATCAAAACAGCTATTCGGCTTATTATATATATTGCCGTATTTATGGCATTTGTCTGGTTGTTATTGGGAATTCGTCCGGATGAGACATGGAGTCGGTCTTGGCAGAATCTGAATAATTTAATCGGTCGTGCAACATCTTCTGCCGGAGATATTGCTAAAACGGCCGGTGATATGAAGAATGTCGCCGGATATCATTTGCAACAAGCTGCAGATCGGATTGACGGAAAAGATCCTTATGAAGATTTTAACGCTCAATTATCCGAGCAAGTTCAACGTGATTTGAAATAATCTTCGTATTTAAATGTATGGTTTGTTTTTGAACCATTGGGTGTTAAGCCATCTTATATTTTTCTTTTAGAGAGGTGTAATGATAGCTTGGCACCTTTTTTATATAAAAAGTCCTTTTGATCATTGTTGCATTCGAAAGTTTTTTAAGAGGTTATCAAGATAAAACACCTTTTTCTTGCAAGATAGAGATGTCTGTGTTAAAACGGTAAAGAAAGGGGTTGCCATGATAAAGAAAGTGTCAGAGTCTATCCAACAAAAGAGAAAACGCCGCGTTTCTGTTGTCGTTGAAAGTGTTCAGCCGTTGTCAGAGGATTTACAGCTACGCCTCCATCAAAAATTAAAACAGGTTTTTGAAACGGATAAGGTAGCGGTTCGTTTCTCTTTAAATCCCGATTTGTTAGGCGGTATGACTATTAAAATGGACTCGTTGTTATTAGATGCTTCTGTTTTGGGACAGCTGAAGCAATTTAAAGAAGAGATGGAAGAATATCGTCCGCCTTCTTTGGATTTATCAAAATTAGCTGATGTGTTTAAGGAAAAGGTTGCTTCTTTTGTGGGAAAACCTGTTTTGACAGAGGTTGGGGATGTTTTATCCGTTTCTGATGGGGTGGCAAAAGTCAGCGGCTTAAGTACTCTGATGGCCGGTGAGCGTGTTACTTTTTCTTCGGGCGCCGAAGGAATGGCTTTGAACTTAAATCCGAATACGGTTGATGTTGCTCTGTTTAAAAAAGCAAATACAATTCGGGAAGGATCTCATGCTTATCGGACAGGAAGTATGAATACTGTTCCGGTTGGTCTTTCTTTATTGGGGCGTGTGATTGATCCCTTGGGTAATCCTTTGGATGATAAAGAAAGCTTGCGTAATTTGGAACACCGACCGATCAATGTGCCGGCCCCTGGAATTATTGATCGTCAAAAAGTTCATCAACCGATTCAAACGGGAATCAAAGGGATTGATGCGTTGGTGCCGATTGGGCGTGGTCAGCGAGAGTTGATTATCGGGGATCGTCAAACCGGTAAAACGACTTTAATCATTGATACAATTATCAGCCAACGGGCGCATAATGAAAAAGTCGTTGACTTTAAAGACAAGATATTTTGTATCTACGTTGCCATCGGACAAAAACAATCAACGGTTTACGAGGTTATGCGAACGCTTCAAAAAAATGGTGCGATGGATTATACAATTTTAGTGTCGGCACCGGCTTCGGAAAGTGCGACCATGCAGTATTTAGCCCCTTATGCCGGTTGTACAATCGGTGAGTATTTTCGGGATAAAGGTATGCATGCTATCGTGTTTTATGATGATTTATCCAAGCATGCCGTTGCTTATCGTGAAATGTCTCTTTTGTTGAAGCGTCCTTCCGGTCGAGAGGCTTTTCCGGGCGATGTTTTCTATTTACACTCTCGTTTGTTGGAACGAGCGGCTCAAATGAGTGAACAAAAAGGCGGAGGCTCGTTGACCGCTATTCCCGTTGTGGAAACGCAAGAAGGAGATGTGTCCGCTTATATTCCGACAAATGTTATTTCCATCACGGATGGTCAGATTTTCCTAGAGAGTAATTTATTTCATCAGGGCGTTCGTCCGGCTATCAACGTGGGATTATCGGTTAGTCGAGTCGGATCTTCCGCTCAAAGTCCGGCTATGAAGAAAGTATCGGCTTCGCTTAAGTTGGATTTGTCTCAATATCGTGAGGTGTTGACATTTGCTCAATTATCATCGGATTTGGATCCGGCGACACAGGCTCTGTTGAATCGTGGCGCTCGGTTGACGGAAGTTATGAAGCAAAAGCCCTATCATCCATTGACGTTGTCGCAAGAAATTGTATCTCTGTATGCCGGTGTTAATGGCTTTTTGGATGATATTCCACTTGAAAAAGTGTCAACATATATTAATGGATTGTTGGAAAAAATCAGATTTCAAGGGCTGGAAATTTTATCAGCTATCGAAGAAACTCGAGATTTGACGGAGGAAACCGAATCGCGACTAAAGGCTTTTATTCAAAGTTACACGGAAACATTTAATAATCGCTCGGAAACTTTGACCGGAGCGGAGAAGGCTGCATGAGCTCATTGAAAAAAATCGGTGATAGAATTGCCTCGGTTCAATCAACGCGTCAGGTAACAGCCTCTATGAAAGTTGTTGCTGTTTCCAGATTAAAAAAACAATATGCCGCTTTCTTAAAGACACAGCTGTATGCAGAAGAAATGAATCGGATGATTCGTCGGCTAATTCGATCGGCTACGGTTCGTCAAGATGATTTAATTTGGGAAAACAGTGATAAGTTATTACATTTACCGCCGCTTTTGAAAGGAAACGGAAAGGACAAGCGGTACGTTGTTGTCGTCGTAACATCTGATGATGGATTAAGCGGTGCTTCTAATCTGCAAGTGATTCAACAGGCTCGCGTTGTCATAGATTATTTATCCGAACAGAAAAAAGATATACAGGTTTTTGCTTTTGGAACACGTGGTGCCGATATTTTAAAGCGATTTTATCCGCAAATGCATTTTGCTGTTTTAAAAAGAAAGGCTCATCGAGAATCAGGCCCTTATCTGGATGCCGAGCGGTTGGCTGCCGATATTATAGAGGCTTTTTATCAAGATCGCTTTGATACGTGTTTGGTCGTGTATAATCAATTTAAGTCTGTTGTGTCTCAACGTCCTGTTGTGGAGCAGTTGATACCGAATAAGATTTTTTTACAAGAAAATCCTTGGGCATTTTTGATGAATACGGATGACGCCGATTATGTTGGTCGTGATATCTTGGGACAGAAAAAAATTACACTAAAGAAAAGCTCGTTTTTGACGGCTTTGGGCGGTGTGGATATGTTAACACCTTTCGGAGCTTTGGATAAAGATGACTTGAAAACGGGAAAACGTCCCGTGGAGGCTTATGACTATGAGCCATCAGATTTGGGGATTCTGGAATTGATTTTGCCTCAATATATTGTGGCATATGTTTATCGCGTTTTACAAGAATCTGAAGTTTCGGATAATGCAGGCAGACTGATGGCTATGGATAATGCAACACGCAATGCCGGAGATATGTTACAGGATTTAAATAAACAATATCGTCGATTAAGGCAATCTAAAATCACAACGGATATTGCCGAGGTTTTTAGTGGTGCCATGAATCAGACTACCGGTTAGTCAAGGAGAAAAAGTATGGAAAAACAAACACAGAAACAAAAAATCGGAAAGATTCATCAGATACGAGGTTCGGTTGTTGATGTTATTTTCAGCGAGAGTGATTTGCCACGTATTTTTGACGCTTGCTTGACTAAAAATCGGGGTGAAGAGCTGGTATTAGAAGTGGAACAATTGTTGGATGGAAATATCGCCAGATGTCTTGCTATGTCTGACACAGATGGTCTTGTGCGAGGGCAAGAGGTGATTGCGACCGGCAAACCGATTCAAGTTCCTGTCGGTATTGGGACATTGGGGCGAATTATGAATGTATCCGGACAACCGCTGGATAATCGTGGTCCGATTCCGGCAGAAGCTTATGAGAGCATTCATCAACCGGCTCCGGCTTTTATGGAGCAAGCCCCAAATACTGAGATTTTAGAAACGGGTATCAAGGTTATTGACTTGATATGTCCTTATCCCAAAGGGGGAAAAATCGGCTTGTTTGGTGGTGCCGGTGTCGGAAAGACAATGATTATTATGGAGTTAATCAATAATATCGCTAAAATACACGGTGGCTTTTCTGTTTTTACCGGTGTCGGTGAACGGTCTCGGGAAGGAAATGAGCTCTACCACGAAATGATTGCTTCCGGCGTTATTGATTTAAAGGGAGATAATTCAAAGGCAGCTCTTGTCTTCGGGCAAATGAATGAGGCTCCGGGGGCACGGGCTCGAGTCGCTTTGACAGGATTGACCGTTGCCGAGTATTTTCGTGATCATTTGGCTCAAGATGTTCTGTTATTCATTGATAATATCTTTAGATTCACTCAGGCTGGGTCCGAGGTTTCCTCCCTATTGGGAAGAATGCCTTCGGCCGTTGGATATCAGCCGACTTTGGCAACGGATTTAGGGGCATTACAGGAACGAATAACCTCAACAAAGCGTGGCTCTATTACATCTGTTCAGGCTGTCTATGTTCCGGCTGATGATTTAACTGATCCGGCTCCGGCTACAACTTTTACTCACTTGGATGCAACAACGGTTTTATCTCGTCAGATTGCCGAGCAAGGACTCTATCCGGCAGTGGATCCATTGGAATCATCGTCTCGGTTGCTTTCGCCGGATATTTTAGGAGAGGAACACTATCGTGTCGCCAGCGAAGTTATTCGAATCTTACAGGTTTATAAATCTCTGCAGGATATTATTGCTATCTTAGGGGTTGATGAATTGTCGGATGAGGATAAAAAAACAGTTGCTCGAGCCAGACGGTTACAGCGTTTTTTAACTCAGCCGTTTACAGTGGGGGAAACATTTACGGGAAAGACAGGTGTTACGGTTGCTTTAAAAGATACAATAGCTGGATGCGCCGCTATTGTTGATGGAAAGTATGATGATCTACCTGAACAAGCCTTTTTTATGATCGGTAAGATTGAAGAGGCTGTTCAAAAAGCAAAAACGCTTCAACCTGAAAGCAAAGGAAAAGAGGAAAATGGCTGAAGAAAGTAATCCGGAAACGGGAAAAATTCGAGTTAAAATTACGTGTCCTTTGTTTCCGGTCGTTGAAATGGAGGTTGATTCGGTCGAAATACCCGCTTGGGAGGGGACTCGAACCATTGTTCCGAATCAGGCTCCTTTGTTTTGTATGTTGCGTGAAGGTCGTGTCGTTATTTATCAGGAAGAACATCTACCGATTGTGTACTTAATTTCACGTGGTATATGTGAGGTTCGGCGAGATATTTGCTCTATTTTAGCTTGGGGAGGTCGTGCCGATCGTATTTCTCGTGAGCAGATTGAAAATCAGTTGACAGAGGCTGAACTGATGTCTAAAAAAGTTATGTCCGGAACGGCTCGACGAGAGGTTTTTAGTCGAATTGATTTTTTTAAGAGTGTATTAAGGGAATTAGATGAAAACGGAAAAAAGAAATAATCAAGTCGATTATTTCTTTAGAAAGCTAAAAAAGCGGTCTTTAAGACCGCTTTTTTAGGCTGTTGCCGGTTTGGCATTCCCGACATTTAATGCTAAAATATCAATCAATTTTTTGACTTTCATCAGAAATAGATCATCTTTTTGGGTCGGTGTTAAGGCAGCCAAGGCACTGGCTCCGGCAATAATAGATGAAATTGCAATGAGCATTTCATCTAAATGAGAAATAATAAAAGTAAGCATGTTGAATCTCCTTTCATTTTAAAATTAAATTAAAAATAGCGGCGGCAATTGCCGTGACGGTTGTTAAAGCAATCATTCCCGCAATTGATTTTAACGGAGCTATTTCGGCACGAGGCATATAGTCTTGAACAAGTCGGTCATGAATCGCTTGACATGCCGTTTTTTTTTGAACTGTTCCCATGAAATTTAATAACTCTGTATGCACATCCGATATTTGTTTTTTTGTTTGACAAATATCTTTTTTGATTTCGGATAATTGCTTTTGTAATGTGTCAACTTGCCCCATAAGCTTTCCGATTTCCATAGTTAGTGTCGGCATCTTTTTTCTCCCTAAAAACAAGCGTAAAACAGATGTTGCCCGATTTGAGCACAGGGTGTTAGTTTAGATGCCCAGCTGGGGTTTACATTAAGGGTATGATAGTGAGTAGCTCCTTTGGTATTATCTTTTAATAATCCATTGATGGCACGTACGGCCACGCGACGGCAAATATCAAAAACGGAGTCTTGTGATAAATCCTTTTTTAATAAATCACAATTTGGATCGTTCGCGTTCCAACAGGAAAATTGAAAGGGTTTTAAACAAACTTCTTTAACTGTTTTTCCCCACCAGAATCCTTTATATTTTTGAGCGTGACGAACACGATTCATAATTACATTGGCAACGGCTTCGATTCCGCTTAAGCCCTCTCCACGGGCTTCGCCGTATAGTGTTTTAGCTAAAATTTCCGTTTCTTCATTCATTTTAAAATCTCCATTCAGAATAATTTTTTAAAACAGGTTTTTGAAATTGTCTTAATCGGACGGGCTCGCTCAACAGACAGCCGGCAACGGCGTCTAAGCCGTCATCATGAGAGGTGCTCCCGGGTAAAAAGTCTTGAATCTCATTTAAGAAAGGAGTGCGTTTGACAGATTCGTGTACCCAAAAAGAGCCATTCATCAGCGGAGCATCTAGAGCTGCAATAATGCGACCGACTTTGTTTTGGCGAGAGACTTCCTCAATGACGGCGCAAGCAGTTCGATGTTTTGCAAACTCTTGTCGTAACAATGCCGGCAAAAACTTACCAATGCCGTTTGTTTCCAAATGAATAGAGGGAACAAAACAGTCCTCAATTAATTTTCGAACGCACGAGCATTGAAAGGCAGTGGCTTCTTCTTTTTCGGGAACGGTTAGATAATCCAAACGATACAGATAGGCATTCCCGACTGCATCAAAAAAGACACAGGCAACTACGCTTTTATCTCCCGTTGGAGATCCAAAAGCCGGATCCCACCAACAAGATACGCCAACCATCTGTTTGTTTCCCAGTCTAAGTATGCCTTGATTATTGGCTTCACTGTAGGTGAGTGAATCACTGAAAAATTTAAGCCGATTGATATCTAAACGACTATCACCGAGAGGAACCGGATCAAGCATCATCTGACTGCGAAACTTATTGGGACCCGATCTCCGCCGAAGAGCTTCTATCTTTTCAAGACTATAACGTTCAGGCCATGCCGAATGACCGTTTGTATCCAACAATGGAATCTTTAGGCAAGGCCAACCACTTAAAAAGCCACCGGAAGTTGTTTGGTAAATGGTTTCGGTCGTATGCGGTGTTCCGATGTATAGCGTTAATCCTCCCGGTGTTAGAATATAATCTAACTCGGATAGCTTTTGTCGCATAGACTCTCGCTTAGAGGCTGTATCACAGGTTTTAGGAACCTCGACATCATCACAAATAATCACATCGGCTCGACACCCTGTCATGTTAGCAGTTAAACCACGAGCTAAGACAGATGGATCTCGAAATCCGCTTTGTCGACGCACAGTAAATCTATCTGATGCCCATTCCTCTGCCGACGTTGGTTTTAATGCAACGGTTAGTGGATGACGCTCTATGATTTGCTTTATGTGATGAACCATTTTTTTAGCCAAAGAATGATCGGCGGATAAAATCAAAATCCGTGTTTCGGGATGTTGTGATAAAATCCAAGCTCCGAATAAACCGACCAATGTTGATTTGCCCGAGTTTCGGAAAGCCATTAACAAGCCATTTCTTTTTGAAGGATTATTATATAGCTTGTTTAAAAATTTCCCGATACGGATATGGTGTTTTGGCAAGGATAATCCCTGTAGTTGATTCCATATCCAAATAAATTCAATCAAAGAACAAGTCATCGGTATCTTCTTCCTCTGTTTCTGGTTGGAGTGCTTGACGTGCTTGCATAATCCAATTCGGTGAATCGCTTTTTGATGATGTTGTTGTCGGCGCATTTTGTATCAGTTTTAAGAGCAGAGCGATATGCATCAAAGCTGATTTACAAGCGTTGTGATATGCCGTGAACTCTTTGGGTTTGTCAGGGGCTTGCTTTTGCTTAAATTCGTGATAGGAGCAAAGGGCTTGTTTTAAATCCGGTATCAACAATTCAGATAAGTCCGGCAATTCGGTCGGTTTATCTGACATGTTATCCTCCTTATTTAATCATGCTTCTGCCGGCTGTACTTGTAAAGCTGTTCAAACTGTTCCACATATTTTGATTTGATTTATTATCCAGCGTAGACAAAGACAACAAGTTACGTGTATTGCTTTCATTAATGCCGTTTAATAAAGCCTCTAAAGAAATATTTGCTTGGTTAACTAAATATTTATCTTCAATGTCATGTTCTTGTTGCATTGTATCTAAAACCGTTTGACCGGTTCCGTTTTTACTACTCATTCCGCTGGCACCTAAGCGAGCTTTGTAGGCTGATTGTTGCTTTTCCAGAAGATTTTTATTTTTACGCTGTTGTTCTTCAAGCGCTAGTTTTGTTTGAGCAACATTCAAGTCATATTCTTTTTGGGCAGCTGCCTCAGCGGCTTTGACTTGCTTTTTTTGATTGTCAATTGTTTTTTTACTATAAAAAGCCGATGCTGCAATTGCAGCAACGGTAATAATGGGTGTAAGTTCCATATTTAACCTCCTATTTGAATATCACTGGTCACACTGACAAGTTTAAATGGGTTAGGTGCTTCTCCTTGAATCATCCATAATGGTTGTGTTGGGCTTCTTTTCCAACCAAGAGATCGCACAACGACATCTGTCGTTTTAGGTTCTACGACAGAACCTAACGTATAAGATGCCAAAGGGCGAATCATTTCTTGATGGAATCCTGTTCCCGTATCAATTTCCAAAGAAGCCGTATCAACAACTCGAAAGACAGCTTTGACTAATCTGGCAGAAGAAACAGGTGCCGGACCGTTGCTGGCTCCGATAGAGGGGGGAAGAGGGGTTACTCGATGCGTAAAACCTATTCCGACTTTAATACATTTGGCAGGATACTCCAAATGAATTTTTCCATCTGTAACTGTCGTATCCGGAACAATAATATCATCAGCAATGACTTTAACTTTTTTTCCCTCCAGAACCTCTAATCCGGAAAAGGTATCTGTTGCCTCATCGCTATTTTTTTCCAGTGAGCAGTCAGTGTAAAATCGATCGTCTAATTTCTCTAAAAAGAACTTACCATCTCGTTGAATAATAAAATAAGTTCCCTCACTGGTAACAGTCACTGAAATGAATTGACCGTTTGTTGTTTGCTCAGACCAACTTTGTAAATTTTCCGCACGAAAACTGGTTAAGACACAGAGGCGTCCATCCGACATAACAATATAGGCTTGGCGATTATGTTTATCATAGGCTTGATCTTGAGGATAATTGATCAAATGACTGGATAGCAAAGATAAATCTGTTGCTTGATAAGCTTGTTCAATATCCGCAAATAAAAATTCGCGAATCTCCTGTCCGTTGGCGGACGGGAAAATCGTTGCTCCGTCAATTCCAATCGGGGGGACAAAGCGATAGCTGGGAGATCCAACCTGTGTTTGGCGCTTGAGTTGAATGTTGACTGGCGTTAAGGGATCTCCTGAAACCATCCATTCGGCGCTTGTTGTGAATACCTGCAAGTGTCGGCCGGAAAACAGAGCACAGATGGCATTAGATTGATCGGATAAAATATTAAAATCAATTCCTTCAGAATCATAGGCATTTCCTAATTCAAAGTTTGTTAATTCTCCACTTTGACTAAACCACAGACGATTCGGTAGCTTTCGGCTACCACCGAAAACAAGGCGAGATTGATAAAAGGCAACACAGCACGGCCAACCGTATTCATCGTCAAAAGCCGGTTCTCCCCAACTACGTGTCGGTTCCAGCTTGGTTTCATTGGCTCCATCTTCAATTAATTGCTTTTTAATGGTGGCTTTGGCTTCTGTTTCACTGGTGATACTTGTGATCAAAGCGTAACCGTCAGCAATTTTAAAGAGCTTATTTAGGTGCTTTTCCTTAAAGACCGCTTTTGATGCTGTCAGAGTAACATTTCCACCAAGTCCGCTGGAAGCAATGGTAACACTGTCATCACAGAATTTGTGATAAGGTTGTAAGATACATTCTTTGTCTGTTAAAAAAGCAAATGGTTCAATTTTCCACTCGCCATCTTTAACACTTATTTTTTGTGGCTCCACGTCCGGATGTGTCAGATAGAGCTCTTCTGTTCCTTGGCACCAGCGCACAAAGTTAATTTGCTCACCCGTCCAAGGTGTTTCAAGTGTTGATATTAACGCGTCATTTTGATAGATGAGTGTCTTTCTATCTTGTAAAATTACCAAATATGTTTCCGTTGTACTTTTTTCATATGAAATTAATCGCCCTGTTTCCGTTAAACTATCAATATATTTCGTTCCGGAACGGCGACGAATACCCCCTGTTGCTTGGATAAAGACATTTTTTAACTCTAATGCTCCGTTTTCATAAGAAGTTAGATCTACTCGTCCCAACAAATCATGAGACAGTTCTCCTGAGGTGAAATTTGTTTTTGTAGTAAAAAGATTTGTCATGCGCGTACCTCTATCAGTGAAAAATCTTGAAATGCATTTGGGACGGCTTGTTGACTGTCAACTAAACGAGCTGTTTTAATTTCCTCTTCCGCTAATTTACGCATATAATCTGTTCTTGTCGTGCTTTCTGTGAGAGGAAGACAGAATTCAGCTGCCAATTTTGAGATTAATGCTTGTGTAAAAAACGGCGGAAAAGCCGATTCATCCGGTCGTTCCAGATATGTTAGGATAACAGATTCACTATTTGTATGGAGTTGATTTTTTAAAATTCTATAATCTAATCCACTACTGCGAACAGTATTTCCGGCAGATAGAATACGAATGCAGTTGTTGGGAACAGCATAAGCATATCGATAATCTGCATTTGGCTTTTCCGCTAAACGAGACAGAGTTATTTGGGTCAGAGCAAAACGCCATGGGTAAGAGGCTAAAAGAGCCTCAACGGTCGGATCGTAAAGTTGTTCGGCAATATGTGCTTCGGTTGTATCTTCCTCAAAAGAAGAAATGCTGCTTGCTCCTAATTTGACAAGAGCGCGTGAGCAAATGCCGGTTGCTGTAAAAGTCATGGAATAAAGTCTCCTGTTTCGTATAAATAAACAGAGGAGCAATCTTAAATTGCTCCCCTTCGGAAATTAAATAATTAAATGTGCTATGCCGCAGGTGTATCAATAACTTCCATTTTGACAACACCTTTCGGATCAATCAAGCAGGCACCTTGACTCATCATATTGCTGACAAAGTGAGCTGCGTAATCGCCGTGCCATGTGATATCCGTTTTAATGTCCTGACCGCTGGCATGGCCGACTGCCGTTTTATGGTAGATAAAGCATGTGTGCGAGCTTTCCGTTTTCGGTAATCCCGTATGCATAATCCATACAATTCCCATCCACTTGCGGCTTTCGGATCCGGTCAACATCGGATAGGCTTCCCCAACATAATCAGCAGAGGAAAACTCCTCAATGGATAAAAGCTGATTCCATTGATCGGCGCCGACCAGAGCATAACGTTCGCCATCATCGGGAACATCGTTTTTATTCAAAAGCGTAAAGGCTTTCAAAATGCGATCCTTTGTCAAAGGTTCGGTGGATTCACCGACTGTTTGTGTTGCTGTCTTTAAGGCATCAATAATCAGCTCGTCCGTTTTACGTCCCAATGCATAAGCACCAGCGGCGGCCAATACCTTGCGTTCATCGTGACCGACTTTGATTTCATCCAAACGATCAACCCATTCACCGGCGTAGTAATCCGTCAAAGTACATTCTACCGGTGTATGTGTTACGTTAGATGCCGTAATTTGTCCGTTACGTGTTTTGGTCGTGGCTGTCATAGCTCCGATAACCTGAAAAGTCGTGGATGCTCCCTGAATGTTATTTTTCGAGCGAACCGTATTTTTCAGTTTAGAACCTTGTTGTTGATAAGCTGTGTGGACATCTGCCTCAAAGTGTTTAATAAATGAAGCGTCAATAGTTGTTGTCATATATATTCCTTTCGTAAAAATTAAAAAATAAAACGGTCGGGCTAACGGTTTTAGGGGGGTAACCTGCCGCCGTCCGGCCAGATTGGGCTTTTGCCCCGTTTTATTAGACAGGCCCGAAAGGGTTGTCTGTCCAAAATGAATCGGTTTCGGTGCTAACCGTATAACCGCTTAAATCCATCTTCAATCCGCTTAACTAATTCGGGATCTTGTTGTTTCCAATACTTGGGATCTTGCATTAAGCGACGCAGTGTTTCTTCGGAATCAACAGGCGGTTGAATGCTTTGTTGTGGTAATACGGGGGATTCTTGATGATTACACATCATTTTATACAAAGCTAAAATACCGTCTTTATTTGAAGCTAACACATTAAAGAGTGATTTATCTAGATTCTTTTCTCCCCAAGAAGATAATTGTCGTGCAATGGCGTTAAAACGTTCCGGACCTCCAAACTCTTTTTCCAAATCGGCTAATTCACGGTCAGCTTTATAATCCAAAGATAATTCTTGAATCATCGGAATGACTTTTTCTGCTGCTAAATCATAAACAGCTTGAATCTGTTCATTCGTAAAGCCTAAATCAAAAAGGCGTTTATTGATTTCCGGATCAATGTTCATCAAATTACTTTTCAGTTGAATTTGATATTCCTCAGGACTATTCGGACGGACGCCGAAAGAGGTTGTGGAATTCATTGGTTCTCGAGAACTCATTTTCTTTTCCAGAGCTAAATAAGATTTAACCAAAGCCATCCAGTTGATTTCACCGGTTTTAGAGTCAATGAACTTTTCCGGTATCATATCCTGCAAATTGATGTTATTTTGTGAATAATCGGAAACATTTGACTGATTGATATCATTGTTTCCTGTTTCGGATGGGGCCTTTTTTTTGTTTTCTTCCTCAGTGGATTGTATATTCAGTTTATTTTGGGTCATTTTTTTCTCCTTTATTGTTGACCTTGTTGAATTAACGCAATGATGTGAGCGACCAAAGCTCTTTGCCCTTCTAAAAAACGAAGCTCTGAATCAGAAGCATCGGGAGGTAAAACGCGTTCAAGCGTTCGTCGTTTTAAATAAGCCATAACCGTTTCAGCCTCCGGTCTGTGAAAAAGGCGTGCAAAGGCTGTTGCGGGTGTCATGAAGTAACTCCTTTTAAGGCGGATAGCAATTCAGCTGCCGTCGGAGGCGTCTGCATAACCGTTTCCGGAACATTCAGTTTTTCGCCGAGCCATTTAACAAAAGCCCCCATATTGATATATTGTAAGCCACTTTCTCCCAGTTTTTGGACTGAAGTTAGCCATAGCAGAGCATTATTAGCATCAATTTGAGCTTGCTTTTCTGCTCGGGTTGACTTATAGGCGATTTTCAGCAATCGGCCGTCCAAAAAGATTTCCGGAATTTCTCCGCGTTTTCGTAGCAAGTGAACGGCTCGTTCAATCAATGGCGTCAATAGCTCCGTTTGCAATCGTCCATAGGTTGCTCCTAAAATACGCATCATTTCGTCCGAGCGTTCTAAAACCTCGGTCGCCGTCATTTTGGGGGCGTCTATTTCGCCGAGTTTATCCCCTAGCAGAGCATGCTCAATACGTTTGCGTAGGTCATCAATCATCAATTGAGAAACATCAAACTTACCAGGGGCTTCAAGAGGCGTTAACCCTTTGGATCCGATTGCTTTTGGAATAATCGCTCCCGGAGTTAAGTGTATGTTAGACGGATTCAAAACACCGTCATCTTCCGCCAGCCAAATACCCGTGACAGCAATTGTGGCGTTTTTTAAAATCAGCTCAACAACTTTATTGGCTGTTTTAATGTCGGGTAACGCCTTCATCACGGGGGAGCGTCCATACACTTCTCCGGGGGCTTTTAACCAGCGAAAGGAAATAAACGGTGAGGTTTCAAAAAAGGACTCTTTTAACACCATTTCGGTGCCGTCTATGAGATCATGCTGGCTAGTTGGATCTAAAAATGCCGTGTATTGATATCCGCCACCTCTGATTGGAATGACAGCTTCAATCACACGGAAAGTTAATTCTTCCTCTTTTGATTTTGAATCCAATTCCTTAATGAACTTTGCATCCGGAAAACGATGAATGAATGTATCGTAGTCCATCTGTGTTTGGCGGAATGTTGTATCTAAACGTCCCGTCGGGCCTTCTGCTAAATAGACTTCGGACAAAGGAATGGCTGTAAAACGAAAAGCCGATGCGGAACCGATTGGTGCTTCCTCAAACAGTAGACAAGCTGTTCCTGCCGTAATCAGATCCAGATAGCATTGATGAATTTCTAAGGCAAAATTAGATCTGTCAAAATGAGTTTGAAGTGTATCTGAAATTGTATCTAATGTTGGTGCGATTTTTGAACTCTCTTCATCAGATAAATCAGAACCGGCCGTTAAGTGAAACCAACGCATCCAGGGCGGTGTCATTTCTGATAAAATTAAAGCGGCCAATTGGTCGACGCTGTCCGGAGCGGTGCCGTCAAATAGATGTCCGATGGGTGAATGTGTCGGATTAAATACACTTTCCCGCTGGGGTAGGGCGTATTCATAGCATTCCTGCCAATGTGTTTCCCAGCCGCTTCTGGCTTTTTGAGCTTGTTGAAAGCGACGGTACAGATGTTGAATATCCGTCATAGAATCTCCTTTATCAAAAAAAGAATGGTTAAAAGATTAACAGACAAAAAATAAACCTTTCGTTGTATTGAAAGGTTTAAAAAATGATTTAGATACAGTTCTGGCTGTTAACTGAAACTCACTATAGCACACTTTTTTTTAAATGTCAAGGATTATTTTCCTTTTTTAGGTATAAAAATCTAAAAAGTTGATAAGGTGTCCAAATTAGAGGGTTGTTTATGCCCAAAAAACGCTTAACTGTTTCAACACATGTAAAGGGTCTGAACTGCGTATTTGTTATTTTTGGTATAATCGGGGTTGTCCGTATTAAGTGGTATCCTTTTTCTTTTAAAACGGCGGTAGGAGAAGGGGTTTTTAAGATAATTAAGTCTGTGTAATGGATAAGTGGATCAATTAAGATCCACTCGTATCCATTTCCCAGAAGTAATGCGCAATGATAAAAGCCTTTTTTTAAAAAACGCATCCACCACTTTGTTTTGTGTCCGCCAAAGGCGACATATGCAAATGGATAACGATATCCATGTCCTGAGTCTGTTTTCATGCTTTATCCCTTTTATTTGATTAAAAAAAATAAATAATTCCTTTTTTTCTTAATATAGTATCTAAAAAGTGCATAGCTTCTTGCCACAGTTTGCAAATACGTTGACTGGCTCCGAAATTTGGATGGGGTGGAGCCTGTTCAAAACCATATTGTTGTAAAATATGTAAGTGCTCTGGTTTTAGATATCCTTGTTGTAATAAATGTTTAACTGCAATAATGATGTCGGACGATTCGCAAGGACGGGCAATGCTGGAGCTGCCACCACGTCCTCGAAGATTTCCTAACTGTTCACATAAGCAGTACCAGAACCAAGCTTCTTCCGATGATTCAAAAGGTGTTGTTTTTCGTGTGTCTGTCTGTTTTTGGTATTTATTCCTCATAATATATCCTTTCGTCGTAAAAATAAGAACAAAATAAGAACTAATATAAAAAAATAAAACTGTCAATATAAAAATATGAAAAAAAACCTATTGACAGGATAAAAAGGATATGGTATAGAAAAATACAACTAAAAATAGCATACGAACATATGTTGTCTGTGGTCGATTTGAATTAAATGTAACGGAAAGGAGCGATTATGCAGCTAAGCTATGCTGAAATTTGGAAAGGAATTGAAAATTTAGCGGAAAGTAAGGGGCTTTCTCTGTCTGGATTGGCTGTTAAGGCGGGGCTTGATCCAACTAGCTTTAATCGTTCAAAGCGAGTTGGAGCTGATGGTCGTAAAAGATGGCCCTCAACCGAGAGTATGAGTAAAATTTTGAAAGCAACAAATACAACTATTTTTGAATTTATGGAATTAGCCGGAGAACCGTATCGTCCAAAGGCTCAGATTATTCCGCTGTTAGGTTTGGCTAAGGCCGGACGAGACGGATATTTTGATTCGGATGGGTATCCTTTGGGTACTGAAGCATGGGACGGTATTGAATTTCCTTTAACACTTAATATGCCTGTATATGCTTTGGAAGTGTCTGGAAACAGTATGGAGCCTGCTTATCGCGATGGTGATAAATTGGTCGTTTCTCCCGATTCGGAAATCAGAAAAGGTGACAGAGTTGTTGTAAAAATAAAAACAGGCGAAGTGATGGTGAAGGAGCTGATTCATCGTTCGGCTCGTCAAATTCAATTAAAATCATTAAACCCGTTACATCCGGATATTTCTTTGGATATTCAGGATATGATTTGGATGGCTCGCGTAATTTGGGTGAGTCAATGATAAAAAAGACTTGTTGAATGAATATAAATAAGGTATGTTATCGCCAAAGAATGTATGATCGAAAGAGGAGTGAAAATGAAAAAATATCTTTTTGGGGTAATCCTTGTTGTCTTTTTCTGTGGATGTTGGTTTGGCTTTGAAAGATATTTTGCACCGACAGTTTCGGTGGTAATGTCTACATACAATCGATCTGATCTTTTACCGAAGGCGATTAATTCTGTTCTTGCCCAAACTTATGATGATTTTGAATTTATTATTATTAATGATGGTTCGACGGATAATACGGCCGAGGTTTTAAAAAAATATGCCAAACAAGATAGTCGAATAAAAATAATAACCAATTCGCCGAATCAGGGATTGATTACCAGCTTGAATAAAGGATTGGATGTCGCTCGGGGAAAATATATTGCTCGTTTAGATGATGATGATATGGCTTTTCCAAATCGATTTGAAAAACAGGTGGCTTTTTTAGAGGCAAATCCGGATATAGCTGTTGTCGGTTCATGGGTTAGTCCGATTGGCAGTACTCATCCTTATTCTTTTCAACAGGAAACAGATCCAGAACGAATTAAAATTATGCTTTATTTGGGTAGAGTGGCTGTTTCTCATCCATCTTTAATGTTGCGACGTGATTTTTTAAATCAGCATAATATTCGCTATCGGATGGGATATGAGGCTGCCGAAGATCGTCCTTTTTATGGTGAAATTATTTCTGCCGGTGGTCAAATTGCTTCTATTCCCGAGCCTTTAACGCACTACCGAAATCATGGCAGTAATAATCCAGAGTATTATCAGAAGCAAAGTGTAAATACACGACGGTTTCATGTAGCTTTTATTAATCGATTTTTCCCATTTAATATATCCGAACCATTCCGTAAATGTGACCTTTTACCCAAAATGATTGTTGCCAATAAAACAAAGAAATTGGTTGATCAAGAGGTGTTAGAAGATATTAAATTTGATTTGTGTGGCTCATTACAGTCTGAACGAGTTCAGTTTGTTCATTCATTCTGGGAGGATACAATGATTATTGATAATACAAAAATCCGTCGAGAGCAGGGAGATGTTGGTGTTATTACTGAGAGAACGCCTGAAAAAATCAGACTGAAATGGGATGATTATGGCGAAGAAACATTTATTAAACGACAGGATGGTATTTATTATCTTGAAGGAATGGATAAATGAAAAAAATGATATCAAAATGCGTATCTAGAATGGGATTGTTTTTATTGTTGTTTGTGGTCGGAGCTATTAGTAGCTTTGCTTTTGCCCCTTATTATGCTGTTTGGGTGTTGCCGATAACATTGTCCTTCCTTTTTTGGAGCTTGAATACCGCAATCTTAAAAAAACAGGCTTTTACTCGAGCCTTTTGTTTTGGGGCCGGATTAGGCATATTTTCTACCGCTTGGATTTCTAATGCTTTAATGATTGATAATGGCTCTTTTGCTCTATTTATCCCATTGGTTTGGTTGGGTATGGGACTCTTGTTCGGTTTGTTTTTTGGTATTCCGGCACTGTTTTGTGTTTTCGCTAAAAAGGGATTGTCTAGGTTGTTTTTGTGGGCGGCTCTGTTCACGATTTTTGAATGGATACGCAGTTGGATTTTTACCGGATTTCCATGGAATTTAATGGGTTCTGTTTGGGAAAATACGCTTCCGATTTTGCAATCCGTTTCGGTCTGGGGTGTTTATGGTTTGTCCTTAATGACGTTGTTAACATGCTCGGTTTTTGCTCTTTGGCCCAACAAAAAGCCGATTATCTTATTTGTTCTGATTTGGGGGGTGTTGTTTGGTCTGGGGGCTTGGCGCTTGTATGATGCTCCTCGGACAGAGGTTTGGGGAACTCGCCTGCGATTAGTTCAACCCAATATCCCACAAACATTAAAGTGGAATCCGATGGAAGCTGAGGCCTCTTTTTCTAAGTTGTTGAGATTATCTAAAAAAGATAACAAGGATATCACACATGTTATTTGGCCGGAATCTGCTGTTCCGTTTCTTGTGAATTGGGATGAGGCCAATCGGATACGCTTGATGAGTGCCGTACGTCAGGGCGGGACTTTATTGATGGGGGGATTGCGTGCCGTTAATCCGACCGATCGATCGATTGCCAATAGCTTTTTCGTTTTAGATGATTTAGCGACTATTGTTTCTTATTATGATAAAGCTCATTTGGTTCCGTTTGGTGAATATGTTCCGCTACGTGGTCTTTTGCCGTTAGAAAAGGTTGTGCCAATAGAATCGGATTTTGTGTCCGGTCAAGGCGTGAAAACGATTCCCGTTCCAAAAGCTCCTACAGTTGGACCTTTGGTTTGTTATGAGGTCATTTTTTCAGGGCAAGTTGTGGATAAGGATCATCGGCCGGGGTGGCTTGTTAATGTGACAAATGACGGATGGTATGGTATTTCTGCGGGACCTTACCAGCATTTGGGAATGGCACGGATGCGAGCGGTTGAGGAAGGGTTGCCTCTGGTTCGTGTTGCTAATACCGGAATTAGTGCTGTTTTTAATGGATATGGAGAAATAATCGCCTCTTTACCGTTGGGAGCAGAGGGGGTTATTGACACGATTTTACCGACAGCTTTGAATCCGACTGTTTATGCGCATTACGGTGTTTATATTCCAATGGGGATATGCGGACTTATTTTGATTTTTTGTTTGTTTAGGCGAAAATAGTTCTTGACAAAGCATTTTTTTTCTATATAATACAATATCAGTTTTAACCAGAAAGGGTAGTGTCATGAAAGTTCGTTGTTCATTAAAGTCCGCTAAAGTGCGCGATAAAGATTGTAAGGTTGTTCGCCGCAAGGGACGTGTCTATGTTATTAACAAGAAAAAGCCTAAAATGAAGGCTCGCCAAGGTTAATGATGATAGATGAAATAGTTTAGCCCGCCCGGATTTACGGCGGGTTTTTCGTTGATTTTCTTTTTTTTGTTATTTATTGGCGAAGCTGAGTTCGGCAAAGTTGCTTAAAATAAAAGTTTCATACTGTAAAAAACGGGATAGAAAAATTGACTCTAATGCATTTTATACTTGCTTTTGGGAAATAAATAAGGTATACTTCTCTCCATCGAAGGGTGATTAGCTCAGTTGGTAGAGCAGCTGACTCTTAATCAGCGGGCCCAGAGTTCGAGTCTCTGATCACCCACCATTTATAAAAAGAGGATGTTTCTATCCTCTTTTTTTGTGTCTTGATGAGGCCTCAAAAGCCCACAGTTCGCGGGGTTTATGGGATTCGGTGTTTTATTTATGATGTGAGCACATTTACCACCGCTAAGTGATTTTTTATTAAAATTAAGAAAAATAGATACTTTTGGATTGACCTCGTCCAAAACAAAAAACGCCCAATTTAGGCGCTTTTCTTACCATCCAACCTCGCACCCTATATCCATCACCAGACTTCAGTTGCGAACTAAAGACCACTTGGTTATTTTTCTTCTTTATTTTGATATAATGTAAAATATGGTAATTTATCCATATTTATATAATTAAACATTCTATAATTAGCTCGTCTAGCTTCTGGAGACAGAGTGTATTTTTTTAGATGATTTTTAGGAACAAATGGATAAAATCTAATTTCTTGGTGTAGTACGTTCTTTTCTTTCCATTTAAAATTTAATATAAGCAAAGGAGGTAAAATCCCTGCTTTTAGTACTTTTTCCATAATATCCCAACCCGCACCTCGTACAATTGATGATGGTTTGTGATTAGCCGTTTTAATTTGAGCTCTAAAATTACAACCAGTACATTGTATATCACACAGTGGATAATTAGGAGGTAAAAGCATTAGCTTCTTTCCACAATTAGGGCATAAGACTAAATCAACAACTTCTTGTTCTCCGATTTTACCATTTTCTTGTGTAATAGACATATTAGTTCCTCTTCAATAGATGTTCTATTACATCCTATCTGAAAGTTTTATAAATTACAAGGTTCTAGCACTATTTTTTCATAATTAACTGGACTTCCTCTTTTTTCCAAGCATTCATTGTGTTGTAACAAAAGGAGTTAATTATGACAATTACTTGGTATCACGAAACAAAAGAAGCCCCAGATTTTGATGCACGAATTGCTATTTGCGATGAAGATGGCACTTGGGCATATATGAGCGAGATTGAAGCCTTAGAAGAGGAAAACAAAAAATTAAAAGCAGAAATACAAAAAATAAAAGAGGCTTCCAAATGAATACAGTTAAAGTTTATATGGTGCGAAAACCTTCGGATTTTGAAGAAGTAAAAGCTTTATGCAAAAAGTATACGCATGAGGCCGAAGAGGTCTTAATTGAAGAAACTGTCAACCTACCACCAACTTGGTATGATGAGTTTTGGCAACGCCCATTGGATAACTACATTTTCTTATCCGGTAAAGGTGGTTATGATGATTTTGGCCACCGCAAAGTAGTTGCTATAAAATGCCTAGGCAAGCCAACGCTCTATGTTGATCCTTCCGGCTCAAGTTATTGCCGATACATGGGAGTAGAAAATGAAACTTTATAAAGACATTCCACCTAATCACAAAATCAGCATGCCTATGGTCTATAACCATTCAATACGCGTTCTAGCGAAACTGGACAGACGATTAAGCCGAATTAGCACCCCAGTGCGTCCACTTAAATATAAATACGAAATAAATCGTCTAGCTCATAAATTAGAACAAATGGTCGCTAGATACAAAGCCATTGAAAAGGAGTTGGAATATGTCGAATCCCAAATATCCTGATATAACATAGTTTGAAGTAGAATAAAAATTATACTCTTGTAAACTTTAAATCACTTAAGATATCTTCATTTTGTAGATGTTTTATTTTCATTATATAAATTCGTTCATTATCAACAATGCTTTTATCAAAAAGGTTATAATGTTTATCAGGAATTTCATCTACGTTAGTAAAATCCATTGAAGCAATTGAACCAGAAATATAATCTGGTATTCTTATAAAATCATCAAATATTTTCTTATCATAATCTTTAGCTTCTAAATAACCATATACTTCATTATCAGATACTCTTCTATTTATTAAATTAGCGTATCCTAAACGAATGAATTCATGTACTATACCATTATGAAAAGACGTTATGTTATCTCGATCTGAAATCCAATAAATGTGTCGTGCATTAGCTTTTATTAATAGAAATTCTATAATAGAAGACATAATGTGTACCAGTACGCTTATATTTGATAATGTTTTTATATCTATTTCTTTTCGATATAGGTAATTTTTGAAGCTTTTTATTTTATGAATAAATTCTTCTTTTTTATTTTGTGGCCAATTATCCATTCCTTTTATAAGCTTATCCATCAATTGCTTATTTTGCTCAAGATTGAAAATATTATTTTTGCATTCAATTATAAAGGAGATGGAAAAAGAGTATGGAGATTCTTTAATATAATTAATTGCTTTTTCAGATAAATTTGAAAAATCTTTAATATCTTTGGATAAGTTATGTTTAATTCCTTCTTTTAATATATAAGGATGAATAAAAGGAAAAATTGTAAAAGTCATAACATCATTAGGTTTATTCTTATCATCTAAGCAATAATCACTAGTAATATACCATGAAGCATTTCTTTTGAAATTATTTTGAAAATTTTTCCATTTTTCAACAAATTCAGGAAAATGGCTAGATAAAATTGTTTTTCTATTCATATTTGCACCTAAAAGTATTCTTATTATATATACTTAGGTTTTATTTCTCAAAATAACAAGTTCTACAGCTTCAGATGCTTCAAAAACGCATCGCAACCTTCAACGATATCCCAATAGGTTTCATCAAAGTTACCGGTGTACCAAGGGTCTTTGATATTGCGGGGCTTATTTGCAAAATTTAGCAAGCGATGAATTTTATTATCCGTATCCACGCCAACGATAGATTGAATATCTTCAACATTACTATCATCCATCGCTAAGATATAATCATAATACGCATAATCAGATGGCCGAATACGACGAGAATAATGTTCTTCAAAAGGAACGTGCATAGATTTCAACATCTCACGCGTACCATAGTGAATACCTGCATGACACATTTCATTATATCCCTCGGTGGCGGCAGAATCAATTTCAAACTGATCGGACAGGCCTCGCTCTTCAACCATTTGCTTAAACACAAACTGCGCCATCGGCGACCGACATATATTTCCTAAGCAGACAAATAGAACTTTAATCACAATGAGCAATACTCCTTTTTTTATAAAATTATTATTATAAATATCATAAAAAATAAATAATATAGTATTTTCTTGAATTTTTCATTATAATAATTTATTCTGTATACGTTTAGATTTAATATTTTTGTACCCATTGGACTATTTTATGAAGCAAAAAATTGAATATATAGAGATTAATAAACTCCATTTATGGAGTGAAAATCCCAGAGATCCTACAAATAATGAAGCGACTGACTTTGAAATTATTTCGCGTGCTCTTAAAAACGATCACGAAAAATGGAATTTGGATAAGCTTTTAAATAAGATGGGATCTCATTATGATTTTAGTGAACTTCCAACGGTTGTTCAGAATAAAAATGACTACATCGTATATGATGGGAACAGAAGAGTTGCAATAATTAAAATATTGCAGAATCAGTCATTATATCAATCGATTATGGGAAGTTTCTTTCTACCAAACAATATGGAGTATTTTCTTAATTTAAATAAAATTCCTTGTAATGTTTGTGATAAAGAAACAGCCTTGGATAATATCGAAAGGAAACACGTAGAAACTGGTTCATGGAGTGCCTTAGAAAGAGATTATTTTTTATATAGGCATAGAGGAAAATCCAAATCAGATTTTTTAATTATCAATGAAAGTACTCATATTATTGAAAATAATAAAAAAATGAATCAGGACTTTGTGAAAAATGAAGTATTAAAAAAAGACAATTTAAACAAACTCGGTTTTTCTGTTAAAAACAATCAATTAGTAAGTGTTTATGACACAAATAATGCAAAAAAAATATTAGATTCTATAGTTGATATTGTAAATAAGGAGGTAATCTCTACTAGAAAAAATAGGGGTAATCCTTTTGAAGCAATTAAAGAACTACAAACTGGAATAGAGAAACAAATTACAAGATACTCAGAAAAAGAGGATAAAGGTCCAGTTAGAGATGTCACTTATTCTTCAATAGACAATATGAAAAAATGTCGTAAAACAAGAAGGACAAAAAAAGAAGATATACTTTTTGGTGAAACATTAACTTTAATACCAGGAAAAACAAATGACTTATATTTAGCCATTGATGAAATATATAAAGGTGTACAAAATAATTTGATTTATCCTATTATTGGTATGTCTTTACGATTACTACTTGAAGTTGCTGCTCGAGAGCATTTTGAAAAAGAGAATAATAGAAAAATTGTATCTTCAGATATAAATATATACGATAATTTTATAAAAAAAGCAAAAAAAGAAATGGCGCAAGGGTTATTAAACCTTTCAGTAATTACACAAAACTGGTTGAATGCAAATGAGAATATAGAAGGTTTACTTGCTAAATATGCCCATGGAGAAATAGCTTATGATAAAGACAATATACTGCATTTATCATATTGTGTAGCAGATATACTGAAATATTATTTTTCTAAAAAATAATATTTCACTTAACTTTTAATGGCTGTATATTTTCATCTAATATTAAATTAGAGCTTGCAAACATTATTTCTGATCCGTTGTGTTTTGTTCCTGCAGTATAACGCAAGAGATAGGTTATATTTTTAATACCTTTATATATTTCTTTTATTTCTGTTTGGTTATCATATGAAACTAACCAGTAGTGTTTTAATTTTTTTACTTCATTAAAAATCCTAACATGATCTTCGTGTTTGAAGTAGTTCATATATAGTTGCCCACCTTTTACATAATAAGGAGGGTCTAGATAGAATAAGCTGTTATCTATGCTTAACTTTGGTGTAATTAAGCTTATAAAATCAACGGCATCCATGTTGTATAAGTGTATTTTATCTTTATATTGAGCAATTTTAGAAATTTTATCAATTAATTTTTCTTTATTAAAACGAACGTCAAGTGTCCATTTGCCTTTTTGTTCTATTCCGCCTATGACACCACCTTTAATGATACCTGAGCGATTAGTTCTATTTAAGAAAAATGTTGAAAAACCTAAATCAAATAAATCATAAGTTTCCTTGTTGTTTTGAATTTCTTTTTGTTTAATCCATTCATTTATTGTAATTTCTGTATTTTTTATTTTATCAATAAATTTATCTGGATAATTTAATATTGAATGCCAAAATGCAAAAATAGATCTATCTTCATCATTTATATATATATTACTAACAGTCCCATTTAATAATAAATTTAGGGCTATTCCACATCCACCCGCAAAGGGTTCAATATAATTACCTGAAATTATATTGTTGTCTTTTAGTAATTTACAGATAAAATCTGTTATTCTACTTTTCCCTCCTGGATATCTTAATGGCGATGCGTTTTTCATAAATTTTTCCTATAATTACATTTTAAAATTACAATAACATAAAAATTTTTATTTGGCCAGAATTATTTTAACATTAATTTTTTCATAATAGTATTATTAATCTCATCGAATTCTTTTATAAATTTTTTTAAAAGATCTTCATTATCTTGTTTCCAATAGTCCATAACATTAGTCTGTTCAATAGAATTTAAATTGTCATTAAACCAATTTTTAGCTCGTTCTCTTACTTCTAAATGTTCATAAGTGTTACTATTGGGGCCATTGTCATGGATGTAGCGATAATTGAAATCAGATGCATCGTTATCACTCCAGTATGGATGCTCTTTAGGTAAATTTATTAAGTAATTATATATTTCCAT
The DNA here is from genome assembly GCA_949292205.1 of uncultured Alphaproteobacteria bacterium. GTDB lineage: Bacteria > Pseudomonadota > Alphaproteobacteria > CAAHEQ01 > UBA3637 > CALXZG01. The sequence goes on along the minus strand of CASEYR010000011.1, from coordinate 10,600 downwards.
CTCTGGATTATTACAATTATCTTCTTCTCTTTTTTTGTTAGAAGGAAGTTTGAGATAATTTTTATTTTTTTTGAAAATTTGATCTATCTTATTGAATTTATTATCAGTAACATCTCCATCAAATAGAACTATAGATTTAGAAAAGTATTCGATATCGGCATTCATCAGCGAAATTAAAGATTCACAACCAATCTTTATTTTTTTTAAATCAAAGTTATCGTGTTGGGGATATATTTTTTTGAAAAACCATCTCGCTTCTTCATCTTCAGAAAATATTTTTATTTTATAAGTGTTTTGAGATTTTTTCTTTATTAGCATATTTGCTTCGATGTCACAGTAAGCAGCGTTGCGTTGTATTGATAAATATCTATTGGCATTATTAAAATATACTAATTCTATATTATTAAAAGCGTTACCATTGTGTTGAATTTTTGAACATACTTCTGATAATATGGTTAAACTATGAGTTGTAAACACAACTTGAAAATAATATTCTTTTGCACTTTTTATTAATAATTCTAAAAGACGTATTTGTGCAATGGGATGTAATGTTGCATCTAATTCATCAATTAATAAAAGTCCACCTTTGGTTTCAGGATTAGTTTCTCTTAATTTCTTAAATGAGAGAATTGATAATAATATTTGACCAATATTATCTTCTCCTGATGAATTAGCGTTAGAATCATACTCTTCTGTAGTAATAGCTGTTTTTTTATAACTAGATAAAGAAGATATACTATATTCATCAAAATTATTTATTAGAAGTTCATCATCTATTGATAGTATATTTTTATATTGTTTTTCATACCAGTTTCGATATTCATCCGTAGGAAATTTTATTTCTTTTTTTATAATATTTACACCATCTTTATCATCTTTTGTTTTTTTCTCATTTAATTCTCCTAAAGGATATAATCTTGAAAGTCCAAGATATAAAACTGGATATGAAAATTTTGCATCATTTATTTTTTTACCATTTGCATCTGATTTATAAGGGATTATTCTGAAGCGTTTTTTTGTTGATCCTTTGACATTTTGCCATGTTGTTCTACATTTTCTACTTTCAACAATATTACCTTCTTCATCTTTTATAAAAATTTCGAATTTATTAGAGCCACTTTTATCAAAATTTTCACTACCGTTAAAGAGTTTACCAAATTCAGCATTAAATTGATTTGTATTTATTGGTCGGCATTCTTTTACTTTAATTTCACTGCTATTGGCTAATAATCCTAATATAGTAGATTTTCCAGTTCTATTAAATCCAGAGATTACAGAAATATATTTACCTAAAAAAATTTCTTGATTTTTTAATCCTCGAAATTCATTTATTTTTATAGAGCTGAAATATATCATTTATATCTACCTTTCAAATGATTTTTTATTAAATTATTATGTACTTTGGATATTTTACTTTTAGTATAAATATTTTCTTTAGTCATGTGGACGTCCTAATTTCAATAATTTTACCAATTATGCCTTATCTTCTTTCAAATCTTTATAAATACTCTTTAAGAAAATGCCCAATACCTCTTTTTTGATATCAGAGTTGTTTAATAGCATCGTGAAGAATTCTTGATTTTGTTGCAATCCATCAACTAATGCATCATCAAGCTTTTCATAAAAAGGAAATTTAAAGTCTTTTAGTTGATTTGATTTTGCACTAGCAATTAAATCAGGGTTCTTTTTAAGTAAATCTCTAATTTGAAGAGCGGCTTTGAAGGCTACATCATTATCAAAAGATTTTCCTGTTCTGCTGTTTACTTCCTTAATAATGTCAGATAAACGTTGTTCTTCATCTTCAGTTAAGTTGAAGGTTTCTGCGGTTGGCAAGCTTACAGTAGGATCTGCATCAATTGTTTTTACTTTTGTTTCAGTTCCTTTCTTTTGGTAGAAATTACTTGCTTCGATCATGCCCTTAAGGTTAAATCCTCTTCCTGAACTACCTGTTTTAAGATATGGCAATAACCACACAATAAAATTGTATTTTTTATGTAAATTTACATCGCTAAATGAAGAAACTTGGAGTAAAAACTCATAAAATCTTACAAATCGACGCATCGTTGCAAAAGCCTCTTTTTGATCATTTTCATCTTTTGCTTCAAATTCTTTTTTCGCTTTAGATAAGAAACGTGTGATTTTAATTTCTTTTTGACTATCTTTACAATCAGAAGCATAAAAGATTTCATTAGCTAAAATAGCATCATCTACACTAAATAGGTTAAAGCTATCTATTTTTTCATCTAGCTCATAAACCAATTCTGGAGTTACCGTATTACATAATATGGTTGAAGTATAATATGGTTTGAAAGCATTTTGAATTTCTTCAATCTTATTTGAAAAGTCCAAAATAAAGACTTTTTTATTGTGAGGAGGGCAAATTCGGTTTAATCTTGATAATGTTTGAACTGCTGCAATGCTTTTCAATTTTTTCAACACATACATTGCGCATAATTTAGGTTGATCAAAACCTGTTTGATATTTGTTTGCCACAAGTAAAACTTGATAATTTTCTTTATCAAGTTTTTCAGGCGTGTAATCTTCGTTAAAACCATTCAAAGAGGATTCTGTAAAATATTTATCATTATCATCAGATATACCTAGTTGGCGTTCTGTTATTTTTCCTGAAAATGCAACCAAAGGATGAACATCATCATAATTTTTTTCAGCAACATATTTTTTGAATGCTTCAAAATATTTAATAGCTTCTGCACGTGAACCTGTAACAACCATAGCTTTTGCCCATGGTTGTTCTTTTAAAACAACATCTCTAAAGTGTTCAATAATAATTTCTATGCGTTGAGCAATATTTGTTTCATGAAGCATTGCAAAACGAGCAATCTTCTTTTTGGCTTTGTTCGATTTGAATTTAGGATCTTCTTCAATTTCTTTGTTGATTTTATAATAGGTTTCATAGGGAGTAAAACTCTGTAATACGTTTAAAATAAAGCCTTCCTCAATAGCCTGTTTCATTGAATATAAGTGAAAAGCTTCATATTCACCCATAGTGTTAACTCTACCAAACATTGCCAATGTTGTTGGTTTTGGGGTTGCTGTAAAGGCAAACATAGATACATTGCTTTGTTTACCATGTTTGCAAATTTCATCTGTAATAATATCTTCAGCATCTAATTCTGTTGGTTCATTGGTGTCAGAACCTAATGCTTTTGTAACTGCCGCCATGTCTTTTCCGGATGTTGAAGAATGAGCTTCGTCAATGATAACAGCAAACTTTTTATTTTTTAATCCTTTAACAATATCAGCTATATATAAGAATTTTTGAATTGTTGTTGCGATTATTTTAGTATTACCTTCTAAAGCCTTTTTTAAGTCATCAGATGAACATTTTTCATCCATAACTTTAATTAATCCAACTTTGTGTTCAATGCTAGAAACAGCCTTTTGCAATTGACGGTCTACAACCACACGATCTGTAACAATCACGATATTATCATAAATAATTTTATTGTCACTATCATGGAAAGAAGCTAGTCTATGCGCCAACCAAGAAATAGTGTATGTTTTTCCTGAACCGGCACTATGTTGGATTAAATAATTTTGAGATGTTTTATTTTCATGTACATCTGATAATGTTTTACGAATACAATCTAATTGATGATATCTTGGGAAAATAATATTTTCTTTTGTGACTTTTTTATTACCTTCTTTTTTCTCAATTCGTTCAACAAAAACAAATTTAGAAAGAATTTCAATCAAGTTGTCCTTTTGTAAAATATCTTCCCAAACGTAAGATACAGCATAACCATTTGGATTAACAGGGTTTCCGTTACCAGCATCAATACCTTTACCATTTCCCTTATTGAAAGGTAAAAAGAATGTAGAAAGACCAGATAGTTTTGTCGCCATATAACATTCTTCTAAATCCATAGCAAAATTAACAATACAGCCGGCTTTGAATAAGAATAGGCGAGATTTTGGATCTCTATCGGTTCTGTATTGAGAAATAGCATGTTCATAATTTTGACCTGATGCATTACATTTTAATTCAAAAGATATAACGGCAAATCCATTGATAAAGATAACTAAATCGATACGTTCACCGTCTTTGGCATACACTTCTTCCGCAACAGAAAATATATTCTTTTTGTAATTTTCATTTTCTTTTTTATTAAAGATTGTGGCAGGCTTTGTATACATTAGAGTAAGTTTAACATTTGATAATTCAATACCTCTCTTTAATGTTTCTAGCAAAGAGCTTGTTTTGCTTGTAATCTGATTATTGATCACATTAATCAAAGTTTCTTCAAATTTATCTTTATAAATTTTTCTTAATTTAGCAATTTCATTTGGTTGAGTATCATTTAAGAATTTAAACAATAATTCTTTATCCAATGCAAAATAGCGATCAAAATTGCAATCTGCTCGCTCAACATAACCATTTTCTTTTACTAAATGATTGATAATATACCGTTGATATTGTTTTTCATCCAAAATTTTACTCATCTTTTTTGCCTTTCTTTGAAGGTAGTTTCTTTTCAAGCTTCTTTATAGAATTGAGATAATCAACTTCAACATCACTTAATGTTTTGGCTTGATATTTCTGGTATTCTATTGTCGCTTTATTAACGGCTTGCTGATGGGATATCTTACCTGCACCTTGTAATAATTCTTCACCAGTTGCTATTAAGATTTTATCCAAATGTTTTACCCAATCTACCATTGTCATTGGTTGATGACGTTCTGCTTGTCTTTCTGCAAAATCTAAATATCCGGAGACAAGTTGTCCCATTGCTCTCAATTCTTTTTCATCTAAGTAGTTTTTAGCAACTGTAGCATCTGACAAATGAGGGGTTTTCCCTTTGAAAGTTGTTAGTCCCATAAATTCTTTTTCAGCATCTGCCCGTGTATAAATAATTTCAGCAGCCGTTTGTTTACTGATTGCATAATGGATTTTATTTTGTACTTTTTTAAAGAATTCAACAGATGTATCTGCATGGGGATCATAATCTATACTTGTAGCATAAATATCAAGTACTTGGCGATAAAATACTTTTTCAGAAGCTCTAATGTCACGAATACGTTCCAAAAGTTCATGCCAGTAACCACCACCACCAAGATTTTTTAAGCGGTCATCATCCATTGCAAACCCTTTAATCATATATTCTTTAAGGATTTGAGTGGCCCAAATACGAAACTGTGTACCCCTTAAAGATTTAACTCTATAACCAACTGAAATAATCACATCAAGATTGTAATAATTTACAATATATTCTTTACCATCTGTAGCGGTTGTTCGGGATTTCCGAACAACTGAAGATTCATCTAATTCTTTTTCTTCAAAAATATGTGAAATGTGTTCACTAATGTTAGCTTTACTAGATTGGAGAAGTTCTACCATCTGTTTTTGAGTAAGCCATACAGAATCATTTTCTATCTTAACATCAATTCTGGTTTGTCCATCTTGAGTTTGATAGATAACAATATTGTTTTCTGTTTCGTTTTTATCTAAAACCTTACTCATTAATAACCTCCTTTTTGCCGGTTACATATTCGTATATCAAAGATTTTTTATATTTTTCGATTGTTTCAAGCTGAGCTTTTTTATCTGCAATGACAGAATCAATTTCACTGCATTTCTTATCCAAATAATTAGCGATTTCTTTTTGTTCTTCCTGCGGGGGAATTAATAGGACAGTATTTTCCAATCCTTCTGGTGATAAATCCCATTGTCCCTCTCTTATGCCACCTGACAATCGTCTGAACTCATCTTTATAGCAACTTCGCAATAAATAATGAAAATACTTTTTCACAAAAATACTATCACTAAATTTGTACACAAAATAAGCCGGCGAAATTATTCCTTCATAACCTGATATTCCAACAGATCCTTGCCATGCCTTCATTTTATTGATAACAAAGTCTCCTGGTGTAACGTATTTGTATTTGCTTGTATCCTCGGATGTTACATTGTGATTGTCATCTCTACTATCCTTAGGAATAACACCATATTCTCTGTATAAAGATAAAACCTGTTTATTGCCTGGATTACGTGGCTCATTTCTTTTTAAATGGTACTTCAATTTATCGGTATTCCAATGAGCGGGGATTTTACCGATGTAGCGGATGCCGCTGTCTTTCATTGGAGCAGATGGGTTCAGACCATGTGTTACAGCCTCAATAATAGCTGATCGTTTGTATTCCTCTAAAACTTCGACCTGCTTCTGCACATCTTGTGAAATAGAATCAATCTCACTGCATTTCTTATCTAAATACTCTGCAATCTTTCTTTGTCCTATTAATGGTGGAAGAGGTAATGGCAATTCTAAAAGTTCTTTTGCATTTAAACTACTTCTTACTCCTGCATCTCCTAAAATATTAAATATTTGATTCATCCACATCATTAAATAATATTTTTCAGCAAATTGAGGATGCACCTTTTTGTTTGCTTTTAATATTATATATGCAGGTGACACAATCCCCACATAAGGTGATAATCCAACACGGCTGGTTGATATGTTTTGTAAATCAATTAATTTAAATACTAATTCATTTTTTCGTAAAATTTGATACGTATCGAACTTATCTGGTTGTAAGCCATCGCTATCATCTTTTGAACGTTTAATGACACCATTTAGTGTTAAAGCCAATCTTTCAAATTCATCAACTTTTGCTCCAACTACTTCTTTTTTATTGACAAACAGATATTTCCCACGTGTGACATTCCAAGATTTTGGAATATCATGAACCCACTTTATACCGCTGTCTTTCATTTCTCTAGTCATTGGGAACCTCTTTTTCAGCAATAAAATTCAAAAAATCCATACCTAAATCTGTAATTTCTGTTGGTTTTTCTTTGTCATTAGATACAGTATAAATCAACATACGATTTGCTAAATCACTAATAATTACCTTGATTGTATCTTGATCCTTAAATTGACGATGCAAATTTCTGTGTAAATCGGTATGCACATATAATCCGTTTGGACGTACATCAATGCGAGGTTTGTCTTCAGTTGATATGAATTGCAGTACTTGAATGTGCAATAAAGAGAAATCTCTTAAGAAATTCAAGAAGATATGTTTTTTTACATCAGTAAATTTTTCATTTTTGATGGCGTTAATAACACTTGAAACATATAAACTAAGTTTGTCTTCCTCAGGATCTTCTAATGCAGCACGTTGTGTTGATGCTAATAAACTGGCAAAGTTAGATGTTTCCCTGATTTTTTGTTCCATATCAGTGTCTAATTCTGAAAATTGTTTTACTACTTCTTTTTGCCAAGCATCTATTCGTTCTTGCCAAGATGAATGAACAAAATCTTCACAAAACTTACTAAATGCAGAAACAACGGGTATTTGGCTTAATAGAGCCAATGCTCCACATTTTCCTATATTTTCAAATTTTGTGCTCATTATTAAAATAGTCCATTAATTTTGTTTCTAACTTGGTTTTCTAAATCTTGAAATGTTTTTGCTAATGTTTCACTAGCCTCTGGTTGAGAATATTTATAAAAATACCTTGTAAAAGGAATTTCAGCTCCAATTTTAATCGTTTTCTCACCTTTGTCTTCGTCAAAAGTAGCTATTTCACTTCTTCCTTCAAAGAATGCTTTGGCATCAGGAATATGAGGTAGAACTTCACGGTTCATATAATCTTGAATGTTTTCCTCATATTTTACGATTTCTGTATCTTTGGTTTCTTTATCATATAAAATATTACCATGTTTATCTGTTTGTATTTCAGCTTCTTTATCCATAAGTGATAAACCTTCTGTTATTTTAGAAACAAGCTTCTTATCAAAGTTTGATAAAATGTTTTTAATAAATGGTTCAAATTCAGACAAAGAATAAAATACCTTATCAGAAATATTATCATTTAATGTTTTTAATAACGCATCATATGTTGGTTTATTGTCATAAAATGACTGTAATTTTTTTTTTGTTTTGCCATCCAATGGCTCTAAAGAATTTTCCCACTCAAAGACTTTTCCTTCATCATATAAGTTTGATAAGCATCCTTTTGAAAGCATATTTTCAATACGTTCTGATGTTATACCATAACTTCTTTGAAGCGGTTGCATTACCGTATATTCACGATAAATAAACTCTTTATTGTCATAGATTTTAACTAATTTATTTTCTTCAAAATTAGCATACAATTCTGTGATTTTCTTTCTATCAGCAGGTGTTAATTCATTTTTCTTATAGCCAATTCCTTTACGCAATTTATGACAAATTGCAGAAGCATCAATTAACTGAATTTTGCCTTTGCGAGCAGGTCTTTTGTTTTTAGATAAAATCCAAACATATGTCTGAATGCCCGTGTTGTAAAACAAATCTGTCGGTAAAGCAATGATTGCTTCAATAAGATCTTGCTCTAACATCCAACGTCTGATTTGACTTTCACCTGAAGATGTTCCGCCAGTAAATAAAGGAGAGCCATTTTCAATAATAGCGGCACGACCAATTCTATCATCCATCTTATCAATGGCAGATTGCATGAAAATTAATTGGGCATCCCCACCAGAAGGAAGTCCTGCGCCCCAACGAGATTCACCTGTTGCAGCTTTCGCAAATTCTTCTTTTACAGCTTTTTCCTGTCCTTCTTTTGCATCTTTACCACTCCAAGGTGTTCCAAATGGTGGGTTTTCAATCACAAAACGCATTTTTGTATCAGGAAAACAATCACTTTTAAATGTATCTGCATGGCGGAAGTTACGTGCATCTTGACCTTTAATCAACATTTCAGCCAAACCGATAGCATATGATACGCCCATGTATTCTTGACCAAATAAGCGAACATCTGCAGATGGATTTACATGTTTTAAGTAAGAATAAGCAGTGGAGAGCATACCTCCGGTTCCACAAGCTTGGTCGCAGACTGTAATAACTTTATGATCTTCAAAAATATCATCACTGCCTTCGGCTGTTAAAATTGCGACCAAACATTTAATAATATCACGTCCTGTGTAATATTGTCCAGCATCTACGTTTTGGAAAAATCTACCAATAAGATTTTCAAAAATATATCCCATTTTTATGGAATCATAAGTGGCGGGATCTAAATCAAGCTCAGAGAATGCTTTTACGACAGTTAAAAGGCATCCGCCATCGTCCATTGTTTTAATATGTTCAGCTAATTTTAGCTGTTTCATGATATCTTGAACATTTGCGGAAAAGCCTTCAATGTAATTGATGAAGTTCTCTGCTAATTTGTCAGTTTCATTTTGAAGTTCTTTAAGGGTATAATGACTGGTATTGTAGAATTGAAATCCGGCAGTTCTTTCTAAGGATTGCTTTCATATAACGCAACGACAGCATCTTTTGTTGGAGCCAATGCACACTCTAATCGACGTAAAATTGTCATTGGAATAATAACATCGCCATATTTATCTGGCATATATGTTCCTCTTAATTTATTAGCAATACTCCATATAAAGTTTGCGTCTGAGGTTACGTCAATAGGATTATCATCCCACATCATTATTATTTGCTCCGTTCATATCTATATATTATTTGCAATGTGTAGTATTTTATATGCAATCATATCAAAAAGCAAGGAATAAATAAGAAAAATCAAGAGGGTAGCTGGGAATTTGTTGAGGATTTTCTAAGCCATTGTCTTAATATGATTTTTCTGTTTTAGAGTATGGGTTGTGTTTTTCTAAATGATTTCAGATACATAAAATAGGGCATATTTTTTCAAAGTGACCAGGCAGAATTAAAGGTGACCAGCCAGGAAAAAACGGACCACATTATAACCCTTGTGTTTATTGGGGTTTGGGATATACCCGACCAGCCAGAATTTTTCTGTTTCGCTAGAAATATGGCGCGGCTTGCGTCCCCGCATATGGCCTATTGTCAGGAAGGACCCGTTGGCACCTTTACCCCCTAAAAAGGACAGGCCCACCATACCCGACCGGCAGTTATGGTCTTGTTAGTATGATACTATCTGCCCAAATCGGGCAAAATCCGGGATAGTATATAGATACTATGATAGTATCCGGTAATTTGGTGAAAAATCCGAGATACCATCTTGTTAGTATCATACAACCCTTAAATCTAGAAACCACCGCTTATTTTGTATTGAGAGTAGGGCAGATTTGTTTATCACCTCCTTTACAAATACTCGCCGGTTTTGTGGGTGTGGCAGAGGGCAAAGTGCCAGCCGTCCAATTTCTTACCGCTTCGTTCGCACCAACCAGTGGATTCATAATAACTATAAAACCCTTCCAGATTGATGTGGATGTTCTTTTCGGCCACATATCGTTCCACTTCTTGCCAGTCAGGTGGCAGTTGTGTAAAGTGATACTTGAACTTCGCGCCCACTCCTAATCCTTGCCGAGCCAAAACATCTCCAAGCCCAACCAAACCACCGCTGGTTCGTTTTTGTGCAAAAATCGCCGGCTCAGCTAATTTCTTTTCATTATTTACATTATTACCTTGTTTTCTTTCTTTAGTCGTTAGCGGATAAAAAGCGTTTAAATGGCTTTCATCCGGCGGACAAGTGGCGGCGGTGTCTGGTGATATATCCTCAACCCCCTGATATTTATTATAGTTAATAAGCTTGACGAGTGTGGCGCACCCGATACGTGCTGTTGTAATATCATTGGTGCGTTTCAGTTTATTAAGCAATCGC
>CASEYR010000010.1 GCA_949292205.1 uncultured Alphaproteobacteria bacterium | reverse complement strand
CGCCAGTCAACAACGGTTATTGGGACATTCAATTAACTTGTCTGAATATGGCGTTAATACGGTGCAAGGATATGCGATAGAAACGGCAGATAATTATAACGGGAATGCGACCCAATTTACGATTACGGTTAAAGGAATCGAGCAGGGTGTTTGTAATCAAGTGATAGATTCGCCGTTACCAATGGTAATAGAGGAGTTGGTCGGTGGCGTTGTTGTCGCCGACGATGTAGATTGCACAGCCGAAACGAATGATGTGTTGTTTGCGTTTGCGAATGATTTAGCAAGTGGTTCTGTCGGTGAGGGAGATGATGGAAATGGCGGAGAAGGAAATCCACCCGAAGAATTTGATCCGACCGCTCCAGAGAATAATGTAATTTGTCTAGCAAGTGGGGAGTGTTATACATGTGATGATTTGGATTCTTATTCTTATGTATCTGATGAGTCAGAATGTTTGTTTTGTCCTGATAGAAAGTATGATCCTAATAGAGGCATCTGTCAATTACAAAATTGTGATGGATTTCATGATTATTGGGGGCGTTGTTATCCGTGTGATACGCCGGAGGGGATTTATGTTGGTGGTAGCGGGCCGTGTGAAGAAAAGTGTCCCAATCGAGTTGAAAATGGGAGCTATTGCAATTTAGAATCCGTTTGTGAGAATGGATTTCAGGATTCTTATGGTGTTTGTTACCCGTGTGATACGCCAGAGGGGATTAGCAATGTAAGTAGAGACGAGTGTGAGAAGTGTAAAGATGCGGAGGAAAACCTAATAAGGGAGCGGAATAGTTCCGGTTATTGTAATTTAAAATCCGTTTGTGATAACGGATTTCAGTCTTCCTCTGGTAAGTGTTACTCGTGTGATACACCGGAGGGGGTTTATGTTGGTAGTGGCGGAGTGTGCGAAGAAAAATGCCCTAATCGAGTTAAAAATGGTTATAACTATTGTATATTAGCAGATTGTGATGGACTTCAGGATTCTTATGGTTCTTGTTACCCGTGTGATACATCGGAAGCAGTTATTATCAAAGATGGAGCGTGCTCAGAAATCTGCACCGATGTAAGGCGTTTTAAAAGATGTAAGGGGGGGACCTGTTTTTGCAATCTGTGTCCGAAGAATGTAGCATCACTCGCTTTAAATACATGGGATAGTTGTACCTCTTGTGGTGGTATTTGGGAAAATGGAAAGTGCAGAGCTCCAAATGAGGGAGAGTTGCCAGAAGTTAGTGGAGGATATCAGCCGGAGCAAACAGTCAGTGGATATTATTAGGTTTAATGATATCTCCTTCGGGGCGGGGTTTATCATCCCACGTCCCGAAATGCCGATATTATTTCTAGCGATAGTATCGGTACTTGAGGAAAGCTTTTCCTGCCTTTCCTCTAATAATCGGAGAGGGGACTTCTACCGTCCCCTCTCTTTCTTTTTTTCTTTCTTTATATTTGCTTATTTTTGAATAATATCTTGCTGTGTTTCTAAAAACTCTTGAACGGTCGGCAGAATCCGATCAACCATCAAAGAAACGCCTTCGGCATTTGGGTGAACATTATCATTTAAGACTTTATCCGAAAACGGTAACGGAGATCCCGGAATACGGGTGAAAATCCCGTCCATAAAAAAGGGATATAGAATTAAATTATATTGTGTGGCTAAATCACTATAGATTTTTGAAAATTGTTGTTGATATGTTATCGGGCGTGTCGGCGGAGCCTGCATCCCTATTAGCATAACGGGAATATTGTTTGTTTGGAATGTTTCAATCAGTGTTTCAAGATTTGCCCGAATATCCGCAATTGGATAGCCACGAATGGCATCATTGACGCCTAACTCTAACAAAACAGCATCCGGTTTTTTATCTAAGGCTTTTTCTTGACGCTTTAACCCACCGGCTGTTGTTTCCCCGCTTTTACTGGCATTAATAACTTGAATATCATAACCTTTGTCTTGTAAAGCTTGTTCTAACCGCGTGTAAAAAGCATCTTTCTTCGGCAAGCGATGTCCGGCTGCAAGACTATCCCCGAATACCATCAATCGGAAGGTATCTAAGGGAGCCGCCGTAACGGAAAATGAAAATAGAAACGTAAAGAAAAATAGAAACAGACGCATTAAACCTCCTTATCCTTATTGAACTTAAAATCAGGATATTTTAATTTATCGGTATCGTCAAGGTTAAAAAAGAAAAAAGGATATGAATAAAAAAAGTGCTTGACATTTGGTTTAAATGTTGGCATATTATACTCACTTTCGGAAGGAAGGGTGGCCGAGTGGTTAATGGCAGCAGACTGTAAATCTGCCGACTTATGTCTACGAAAGTTCGAATCTTTCCCCTTCCACCATGTTTTAAACCGCTTTGATGATCAGAGCGGTTTTTTTCTTTTTTAAGGTGACAATGTTTGTTTTTTGTGATATAATCTAAAATATGGTTATGGCTGAGATATAAAATAGAGGAACTGGAGGGACATATGTCAATCAAAGATGCAATTAGAAATCTGAGTGCCGTTATTGGTTTGACGGCTGCCAGCGGGTTAACGTTGGGGGCGGCGGAATTGCTTTCTTCCGCACGAGATTCGGTTGATTCCTTTAACAGAGATAATACGGAAAATACGACTGTCCTATATGGATTATCCGACCGCTTTATTCCGGTAAAGGCCAGTGATGGATCTTTTGACGAAGCTGCCTCTAAAAGCATTATCAGTCGATTGAATCTACACAAAACATTGCCCCATTTTAGACAGTTTTGTAGTCAAGTGGAGTTTGAGTTGGCTAAGACAACTCCCGATCAAGCTAAAATGTATGATTCGTATAATACATTATTAGACTCTGTCTTTGGGCGTGATTCATCTGAAAAAAAAGATTTGTTGCCGTATGCTAACTCTATGATAGATTTTGTAAAGGAGGGATATGATAATTTTACGTCCAGTGCACAAGGCGGTTTGTTGGCCGTGATTATCGGTTGTGCTTTGGGCGCCTCTGTTCCTTTCGTTCGGCGAAGTAAAAAAAAGACGGATAATTCGGCTACTCTGCCTCCCGAAGTTAAGGCCGCTATGTTGGCAATCGGTAGTGTCGTATGTGTTTCTCTGGGGTTCGGGGGAATGGCTATTTCTCCGGTAGATAAAGCAAGTAATTTGGGAGCTACCGAAATAGAAAAAGCTTTTGTTGAGGCTCAGCGTGAGATTTATAATGATTATCACTTTAATGAAGATGGATCTCAAAAGACTCACACAGATACGCCGAAAATTTATCGCTTCGTTGATAATAGCAGATAACTGAATTTAGTGGATGCTCGGTTGAGTTTTGGGCTCCGATTGGTAAAGCCTTTTTAAATAGTTTCACATGGTTTATCCGCTTTATATACGGAAAAATTTTTCGAAAGCACCGGAATATTTTGAAAAAAACAGTTGCTTGGCGTAAAATGGTTCGTGATGTGCTTGAATGTCCAAATAAAACTAAAGTTGTTGGTCAGAGCGCTCTCCGTTATACTCATCCGAAAGCAGATGGTGATCAGTTCCACTTTCATTCCTCTCCAAAAGAGGACTGGCAGATTGCAAACAATGAAGGAGAGCCCCTGTTTCGGAGTAAGTGTTATCCACTTTATGAGAATGTGAACAAATACGGTCCTTGTCGTTATCTGGGGCGAGAACGGGATTAAAGGTATTCGTTGGTTGTTTTTCAAAAAAAAGTGCTTGACAAGGGAAAAAAGGTCGTGTATGATGAGTCATCTTTTTGATGCTGAAAGCTTTGTATGCGGCGGATAAAAGAGTATGTGTGCGGGTGTAGCTCAATGGTAGAGCTCCAGCCTTCCAAGCTGATCACGTGGGTTCGATTCCCATCACCCGCTCCAAAATACACCGACCGGCAGGTCGGTGAAGTTCGGTTTAAAGGGGTTTTTAAGCCGAAAAATCTCAACAAAGAAATCCAATAGGATTTCATTTTTAACACTGATCAGTTAAGGAAAGTAAAATGAGTAAAGAAAAATTTGAAAGAACAAAGCCTCACTGCAATATCGGTACGATCGGTCACGTTGACCATGGTAAAACGACATTGACAGCGGCTATTACAAAAGTTTTGGCCGAACAGGGTGGTGCCGCTTTCGTTGATTACGCTAACATTGATAAGGCTCCGGAAGAACGCGCCCGCGGTATTACAATTTCAACGTCTCACGTGGAATATGAAACAGCTAAACGTCACTATGCTCACGTTGACTGTCCGGGCCACGCTGACTACGTTAAGAACATGATTACAGGTGCTGCTCAGATGGACGGTGCTATCTTGGTTGTTTCTGCTGCTGATGGTCCGATGCCTCAGACACGTGAACACATCTTGTTGGCTCGTCAGGTCGGCGTTCCTGCTATCGTTGTTTTCATGAATAAAATGGATATGGTTGATGATCCGGAATTGTTGGAACTGGTCGAAATGGAAATCCGCGACTTGTTGTCTTCCTACCAATTCCCAGGTGACGAAATCCCTGTCATCAAAGGTTCTGCTAAAGTTGCTTTGGATGACGGCGATCCGAAAATGGGTAAAGAAGCTATCTTGGCTTTGATGGATGCTGTTGATAACTACATTCCGCAACCGGAACGTCCTAAGGATCAACCGTTCTTGATGCCGATCGAAGACGTGTTCTCAATCTCTGGCCGTGGTACTGTTGTTACAGGTCGTGTTGAACGCGGTGTTATCAAAGTCGGTGAAGAAATTGAAATCGTTGGTTTGCGTCCGACTCAAAAAACAACATGTACGGGTATCGAAATGTTCCGTAAGTTGTTGGATCAAGGTGAAGCCGGCGATAACATCGGTGTCTTGCTCCGTGGTACAAAGCGTGAAGAAGTTGAACGTGGTCAAGTTTTGGCTGCTCCAGGAACAATCACGCCGCACACGAAGTTTGAATCCGAAGTTTACGTTTTGAGCAAAGAAGAAGGTGGTCGTCATACTCCGTTCTTTGCTAACTATCGTCCGCAATTCTACTTCCGTACAACAGACGTTACAGGTACAATTGAATTGCCTGCCGGTGTTGAAATGGTTATGCCGGGTGACAATGTCAAATTGACTGTTACTTTGATTGTGCCGGTTGCTATGAGCGAAGGTTTGCGTTTCGCTATTCGTGAAGGCGGTCACACAGTCGGTGCCGGTGTTGTTTCAAAGATTGTTGAATAATCTGAAATAACGGTTACTGAAAGAAACCCTTCCCAGATACAGGGAAGGGTTTTTTATGATTCGAACGTAACACTACCTGCGTAAGCAGGTAGATGTAGACATACCAGCCCAGCCCCAGCCGTTAGGCTTGCGAAGCTTTTGGGCTGGGCGAACGTCGTTCGGAACAGATAACACCACTTGCGTTAGCGAGTGGAAGTTTATGATTCGAACGTGACACTACTTGCGTAAGCAGGTAGCTGTAGACATACCAGCCCAGCCGTTAGGCTTGCGAAGCTTTTGGGTTAGGCGAACGTCGTTCGGAGCAGATAATACCACTTGCGTTAGTGAATGGAAGTTTATGATTCGAACGTGATACTACTTGCGTAAGCAGGTAGCTGTAGACATACCAGTCCAGCCGTTAGGCTTGCGAAGCTTTTGGGCTGGGCGAACGTCGTTCGGAGCAGATAATGCTACTTGCGTTAGTGAATGGAAGTTTATATCAGATGAAAAAAATCTTTATATAATATTAACATTATGAAAATAAAAGAATTATGCTATTATATCAATTGAGTGATCATAAGTTAGTCTTAGTTTGATTTTGGAGCTATTTGACTCTATTAAAATAATCATTTGTAAATGAGTTATCGCCATAAAAAACAACTGCCTTTCGGCAGTTGTTGTTAAAGGGAGGAATGATTAAAAAATAGTTTTGATCTTATCTAATGTTCCTTTTACTTGATCGGTTTGTTGTTTTAAACTATTCTGACCGACGTTAATTAAGTCTTGAGCCTTTTGGAGGCTCTTGTTGAATAAAGTACTACCCGAATTTAAAACTGCTTTAACCGATTCATCCGAGAAATAGGATAAGATCAATGCAATCATCTCAGGAATATTTTTTGTTTGATCGTTTTCTCCAATATTTGTGTGATGAATGTTCGGAAGAGTTAATGTCATACTTTGATTTGCGATACCGAGTGAAACTTTAGAGTCGTTTATTTTTAAATCTTGAATAATGATTGTTTTGCTAGGTTCATTTTTTTTCTTCTGGGTTGAAACAACTGCGGAGGCTTTTTTTTCAGAAGTAGATGAATTCATGTATTTTTGAATATTCTGATTTAGAATACCGATATTTGTTTGACCGTTTGTATTGATTTCGGCAGAAATACTTGTGCCACTGATAGTAACTGAATAAATCACAATTTTATCTGTAAGAACGGATTTTGGATCAAAAGAAACAGCAATATCTCCCATTTGAAAAATATTTTTATCGCTGAACCCATCAGGATTGCCGATAGCCAATCCGCGAAGACCAATTTTCCCCGAAAACAAGGATAAATCAATATCATCAACAGAAACTGCCGTTTGAGTTATTGGTGGAATGACGGTAGAAATTGTCTTTTTGATAATTTGACCCGCGTAGAGATAGGTAATAATCAATAAAATAGTGCACAAAAGAATAAAATAAATTATTCCTTTCAGTAGATAATGAAACCAAGATTTTTTATGATTTTTCAACATATTTTCCTCCAATTTATATATGGTTCAATATAGTTACTTGATTTTTAAGATGCAAATTGTTTTTCAAAATTACCTGAAAAAGAATTTGGTAAAATTTGTCCGGTTTCAATTTTTCGAATAATTTCCAAAGCCTGTTCAACTGAGTATCGGCGATAACAAAAATCTATTCGCCATGCGCCGACAGGTAAGTGTTTAGCTGATACGGGCAAGCAGAAAGGACGATTATCGATAACGGTCGTTTGACAATTTTCCGAAAGAGCCGTATAACTGCCTTTCCCGTTTGATAAAGACATCTCCAACCGTTCCTGCGGACATACTTGACAGGCGTTTTCTCGCAGACAATTCGCCGACAAAAACAAAGGAACATCTTGATATAGGATCAAACAGCTTTGTGTTGTTTGCTCTGTTAATGTTTGAATGTTACTTTTTGTGTCCTCAATGCTGAAAGTGATACGAGAACACCTCAGTTCCAGCGCTTGCTGAATAGCTTGCGTATTCAAAACGGGTATCATGGCATCAAGCGTTATATCAGCTTCTTGAGGAATCAAAGATAAGCCGGACGGATTTCCGGTTTCCCAACGTTTATACCCAGCTTGCCAGAGTGCTTGAACGATTCGCGCATAGGGCGTTTCGGGTCTTAAAATCGTCGGAAGAGCCAATCGCAATTTTGGGCGAGGCAGTTCAGATAAATCATTCGCCACCGTTTTTGAAGAAACGACATAAATCAATTCATCATAAGCCGTTTCAGGGAGAGCCTTAGCCAAATCCAAGTCATCGGTTTTAATGACGCGTAGCGGTGTTGTTTGGGCTGTTTTCAAAAGAGGTGTTTCAGGCAAAGACACTGTTTTGCTTTCTTGTGGAATCTGAAGATACAAAGAACGCCGCAACTCATTAGCAACCGATGCCGGGACGAACAAGCCCTCGGGATTATGAACGGTCAACAGGCCCAATTTAAAAGAGGTATCTCCGGTTTTATCAAAAGCACGATAAAAGGCATCCTGCGTTTTTTCGGGATGTTGAGCCGTTTCAAATTGATTCCGAACCTCAACCGTAATTCCTTCGGCACAAGCAACCACCTTGTCAGATGAAACGAAAACATCAACATCCAGAGATTTTCTGTTTTTAAAAGCCCCCGGACGTGGTTTTTTATAGGGATAAGCCCCCTTTACATGCGTAGATGAAGCCAAATACACGGCACATCCTTTTTGAATAAACGGATGTTTTGGAGGCAATGTTAACGTAACGGCCTGCCCTTTCTGAGCTTCAAAAACTTTTTTGCCGTTCACAACCAAATTTTCGGCAGAAAAGCCAAACGGTTTTTCAGTTCCCGGAATATCGATTTGAATACCGTCATAACGAGCTATTCCATGCGTCGGGCAGAATGTGATTGTATGATTAAAAACTTTATCAACCGCTCCGATCGGTAATCCGCGATGTCCGACAAAGTCAGGTTCGATAACATCCTTATTCTTGCCGTTAAAGTGCAATTTTGTCCATGGACGAGCAAAAATTTGCTTTAAGTTATCCGTTAACCCGATATCTATTTTACCCGTATCCAGAATACGCCGATAATAATCGGTAACGGCACCGACATAGAGAGCTGTCTTTTTTCGTCCCTCAATTTTCAAAGAAAGACCTGATAATTTCAAGACATCTTTTTCCAGAGCCAAATCCTTCATGGAAAAGGGGTGATATTGACGGCCGTTCAATTTAAACGTATCACGACACGAATACACACACTTACCGCGATTGGCACTGCGTCCGGTTGTTAAAGAGGAGAAAAGGCATAATCCGCTATAAGAATAGCACAAAGCTCCATGAATAAAGACTTCAACCTCCAAGCCTGATTCCCGTTGAATTTTTTGAATTTCAGGCAAGGATAGTTCCCGAGCCAAAACGACTCGCTTAAATCCCATTTTTTTCAGAGTCAAAGCGCCGGCTAAATTATGAACCGCCATCTGAGTACTTCCATGCAAGACCAAGTTTGGAAATGTTGTCCGAGCCACACGTGCAACGCCCCAATCCTGAACGATAACGGCATCGACATGACAGTGATCACAAATAGTCAGCGTTTCTAAAACGTCCGAGAGTTCATTTTCCTGAACAACCGTATTAACGGCGACATACACTTTTTTATTGATACTATGCGCATAGGCGGTTATTTCATCTAGTTCTTTAGGTGAAAAATTAGTTGCCTCGGCACGAGCCGAAAAACGACGCAACCCAAGATAGATGGCATCGGCTCCGAAATAAAAAGCACTATAAGCCGCCTCAATATCTCCGGCGGGGGAAAGTAGTTCTGTTT
Source organism: uncultured Alphaproteobacteria bacterium (assembly GCA_949292205.1). Classification (GTDB taxonomy): domain Bacteria; phylum Pseudomonadota; class Alphaproteobacteria; order CAAHEQ01; family UBA3637; genus CALXZG01. Next base: position 39,543 of record CASEYR010000010.1, on the reverse strand, counting down.
TCATTGTTATCTCCTGTATCCGAAATCAGATTCGGTTGGTTTGAGTCAGTGTTCCTGCAATCGTATCAAGAGTCAGCTCTTGCCCGATCGGAATCAAGATATGATCCATATTGTGTCCATAAGGCAATCCTGTTGCTACGGGAACAGTCAGATTTTGGAAATAATCCCACAAGACCTCTTCTATTGTTCCGTCAGCCGGATCTTTAGCAATGCATGATGAAAAATCACCCAAGACTACACCGGCGATTTGATTAAATACGCCCGCCAAACGAAGCTGAGCCAACATGCGATCAACACGATAAGGTTCTTCACGAACCTCCTCTAGGATTAAAATCTTACCGGACATGTTCGGAAAATAAGGCGTTCCGATTAGTCCCGTTAAAACACTCAACGTTCCGCCAACGGATACCCCCGTTGCCTTTCCTGTTACCAAACAAGATAATCCGTTTGTTTGAAAGGGCTTGCAATCCAGAGCATTTTTTAATGACTGTATCAAGCGAGAAGATGGGGCATTTAAAAAGAAAGTTGCTTGAAAACCGCTCCAACCGCTTATGCCCGAGCGTGTCCATAATGCGTTTTGAAGAGCCGTCCCATCACTAAACGCCAGAAACGGTTTCGGATGCTTGCGAATTTCATCATAATCCAATCGATCTAACAACCGATTGCTTCCGTATCCGCCTTTCAGAGTCATAACAGCATCAATAGAGGAATCGGCAAATGCGGTCATAATATCCATTGCCCGATGTTCGTCGATTCCGGCCAGAAAGCGAACACTGTCCAGCGTATGAGAAGCCAAATGGCATTGCCACCCGATTTCTTCAAAAGACTGGGCAAGTCGCCTCATTTTTTCGGGGGTCAACCCAACTGCGGGAGATGATGGCGCAATAATCTTGATTTGTTTCATAAGATTATCCTTTCAGAGCAGCTATTTGTTCAGCAAACTGAGTTAGACTATTATCTCTGCTCCCCATAACCAAGACACGATCTCCCACACGTAGATTCTGCTTTAAAAAAGTCAAAATATCGTCCCGCTTCGGAAGATACACGGCTTGTTTTCCAAGAGCAATCAAAGGATCGACAATATCCTTGCTGGAAATATCTTTTGCGACCGTTCCACCCACATAGTAAATATCGGGCATAATCCAGATAATATCAGCTGTCAATTCATCGGACAACATCTGAATTAAAGTCTCCTTCATCAAACGTGTAGGTGCAAATCCGTGCGGTTGAAAGATAGCAAAAATTCGACCGGAAAAATCTTTCAAAGCCCGTAAAGCCGCCTGAATTTTAGCCGGATTATGGGCATAATCATCATAGATAATGATACCGTTTTGTTTTCCGGCAATTTGCATTCGGCGACATGTACCTTGAAAGGAGCGTAAAGCCTGAATGCTATCTTGCAAAGGAACACCGATTAAGAGGCAGGCTCCGATTGCAGCCAGAGCATTTTCCACATTATGCCGGCCGATTATACTTAAATGAGCCGGATAACCGTTAACTGAAAAATCAATACCGTTCATAGATGGATGAATATCTCCGGCTTTTAAATCGGCCTCAAAATTGCCAGTTATAGAAAAAGAAACTAATTTTTTTTGTGTCAAGGCAAGACGTTTGGTTTCCACATCATCTAAATTAATGACGGCGCCTTTTTCTGCTCGATTGATAAAATCACGGAATAAAGGACAGATAACGTCCAGCGGTTTATGATCCAAAGAGATGTTTGTTACAACCGCAATGGCCGGATGATATAATTCAATAGAGCCATCCGACTCATCGGCTTCTATAACACATTCACGCCCATCTCCGAACATTAAATTTGACGAAGGATTTCCATCATACGTATTAACGGATATTCCACCGTTAATCATCAAAGGATGTCGTCCCGTTTCATGTAAAATATGTCCAATCATAGCGGTAACGGTTGTTTTACCGCTGGTTCCTCCGACGGCAATACCGATTCCGGCGTGCAAAATATCAGCCAAAATCTCGGCACGACGTCTAAGCATTATCTTCTTTTGCTTAGCCACCTGAACATCCGGAATCGAATCTTCAACAGCCGTAGACACAACAAATGTATCAATTGAATCACTTACCCCGCTTCCATCTTGCGGGAAAAGAGTAATACCAGCTTTTCGAAGCATATCCTGCATATTTTGATTTGTATTTTGATCAAAAGAACGATCGGAACCATACACCGTATGTCCGCTTTTTTGAAGGTAAAGAGCGATAGAACTCATCCCAATACCACCAATACCACAGAAAAAAAAGGTTGCCATTTTGAATTTCTTTCTTTAAACTGATTACAACTAATAGCAAGTTTACTCTAATTTTTATTTGATGTAAAGGGAGGAAGTCCGGATGAAATTATTTTTAGGAAGTTTATTTTTTATCTTAATCGGAACGGGTGTTACGGCACAGTCTCAAGGACTGTTTCCCGAACTGAGCGGATTGACTCAAGCCAATCGTTCGGTTGAGGCGACTCAGAACGAAATGGTAAAGCCAAACACTTCAACTCAACCGGCTCCGTTGTTTCCGGAAATAAAAACAAATCGGCAGTTGGAGCAAGAAGCAGAAGATGCAATGCAACCCTCATCTGGGAATCTTCGCCTGGTGATTGATAACGTCAATAGTACGTTGCCTCCGGCACGAAACTTTTCCTATTGTTCGGCAACCATGACGTTGGAAAATGAAACCGGACGGAAGGTTGATAGTATAGAGATTGTTTTGACGTTTAGAGAGTCTAAAGTTAAAATGAACTTTAAAAATGTAGATAAAAAGGGACGTCAAACTCAAGATTTAACTTTAGCCGGAGATATATGTCAATCTATTCTGACCGTTCCGCTGGTTGATGTGACCTCTTGTAAAATGGTGGGGGTTTCGGAGGATGCTTGTAAAAAACGTGTTGAGTTTGTTCCAATTTCCTAGAGCATCATGAGATATTTTATCTGTTTTGTTTTCTTATGTATTAGTATTTTGAGATCAGTTGCTGTTTTTGCCGGAGACAGAACTGTTTTGTCTCAAACAGACGTAACGACATACAAAAAAATTCTTTCAACTCAAGAAAAGGGAGATATCAAGACAGCCAAATCTTTAGAAAAGAAGCTAAAAGACAAAACATTGATGGGGTATGTCTTGTATGATCGTTATTTTTCAAAATATTACAAGACAAGTAAATCTGAAATTACATCATGGTTAAACAAGTATAGTGATTTAGCTGTTGCATCGGATATCTATGAACTGGGGCGTCAAAAGAAAGCCGTTACATCGGCACAAAAGCCCAAAGGTATTTTCGGGGGCAGAGCCGGAACATGCTCTGCCGTTTTCAGGCCCGAGCCGATAGATTTACTGGTTGGCAAGAATTTTTCATATCTGTCAGCCGATCGCCGTCAAAAAGCGAAAAAGATCATGACACAAATTTATCGCTATATCAATCGTGGGAAAACACTAAATGCGCGCCAATTGGTCGAATCTAAAGAGGCTGCCAATCTTTTTTCTTACTTTGATCATGATTCGGCTAGAACGGCTTTGGCTTTTTCTTACTTTATAGATGGTGAGGATGAAAAAGCCATGTCCTTTGTTCGGACGGCTTTAAAACATTCAGCGGATAAGATTCCGCAGGCTTATTGGGTGGCTGGATTGGTTTCTTGGCGACAAGAAAAATATGCCGAATCGGCTGCTTATTTTAGTGCTGCGGCAGATCATAAGAAAACATATCCTTTATTAGAGGCTAGTGCCTCTTTTTGGGCTGCCAGAGCTTACTTAAAACAGGGGCAGTATCAAAAAGTCGGTGATTATTTGGAAAAAGCAGCACAACATAAGCGTTTGTTTTATGGTATTTTAGCTATGCGTATGTTGGCACGTGATTTGGGGCATGTGTGGGATACCCCCGCTCTTCCAAGTGATGATATTAATGCTGAATTTTCTCACCCTGCGTTGAATCGGTTTTATGCCTTACAGCAAATCGGACAAGATGAATGGGCTCAACGGGAGTTGTCTAAACTCTATTTGGAAGCCGATGATGAGGCAAAAGGAATCTTGTTAATGATTTCTCAACAAAATGGATTTGATGCCGATTTATTGGGTATCGTTGGTGATTTGGGAGATGGTAGTACCAGATATCCCGCTCCGAATTGGACACCTAAAGACGGGTGGAAGTTGGATAAAGCTTTGGTTTATGCTTTTGTCAGACAAGAATCTTGCTTTAATCGTCGTGCAGAAAGTAAAGCCGGTGCCGTCGGATTAATGCAGATTATGCCTGATACGGGGCGTGAGGTGGCAAATATGTTGCAATACCCTTTCCAAAAACAGCTATTAAAAGATCCGGCCTATAATTTGTCATTAGGGCAAAACTATTTGTTAAAATTAATGGATATGTCGGCAATAGGGGATAATTTGGTGTTTTTAGCGGTTGCCTATAATGCCGGACCCGGCAATTTGATTCGGTGGAAAAAGAAGATGAATTGTGATGATCCCTTGTTATTTTTAGAAAGTATTCCTTCTAAAGAAACACGTAGTTTTGTTGAACGGATCATTGTTAATTATTGGATTTACCGAAGTTTGATGGGACAGCCTTTATTGTCTTTAGATTCTGTCGCAAAAGGTGATTGGCCGACATATCATGCTATTGAATGCTCTGGCGATAACGACTAAGCGTAGTTTAGGAATAAAGAAAAACGGCTCAAGAAACAGAGCCGTCGGAAATGGGGCGGAAGATGAGACTCGAACTCACGACATCTGGTACCACAAACCAGCGCTCTAACCAACTGAGCTACATCCGCCATGGAATGTGGATTACTTTTACATGATTTCTTTTTAAAAGTCAAGTAAAATTTTTTGTGTTATTTTTTGGGGTGGGATAGCCTGAAAAATATCCGAACAAAATTAGTTATTAAATAAACTGTTAGGATTGGCTGGGGCAGCATAAAAATATTTCCTTTGTTAGCTATTCAAAGAATCTTATATCGCTGGCGGTAAGATATCAATCTGTGTCAGTCGGTTTTTATCTCGTCCGACAATCGTGAACGTATAGCCATCAATTAAAAATGTTTGGCCGGGGGTCGGAATTCGTTCCGCTCGATACATAACCAAACCGGCAAGAGTTGCCGCCTCCTCATCCGGAAGCTCCCATTTGAAATGCCGATTCAAATCTCGGATGGTAACGCCTCCGTCCACACGCCATGCCCCTGATTCTGTTTTTGTAACCTGAAATGTTGATTGTTCGGGCGTGTCATTTTCGTCCGAAATATCGCCGACAATTTCTTCCAGAACATCCTCTAATGTAACCAAGCCTTGTAAATCACCATACTCATCCACGACTAAAGCAAAATGCTCGCGACGTTTTTTAAAGGCGTGTAACTGATCTAACAAAGAGGTTGTGTTCAAGACAAACCATGGCTTTGTGCAGTAATCTAATATATGAATATTCTTGTATCCGGCGTCAAAAAGAGTCATCATTTTTAAAACAGATTTGACGTGCAAAATACCTACGATATTATCGCGCTTGCCTTTCCAAAGGGGAATACGGCTAAATGGTGTATGACTGATGAAATTGAAAATCTCTTGTGGTTTGGACAGAGCATTCAAGGAAACTAAATGACTGCGATGAACCATAATGTCTTCTACCGTTACTTCATCCAAATCTAACACACTCTTTAACATGCCTTTTTCTTGGCTGAGATTTGAGTCGGCATCCATATCAATGGCTCCGCGAATCTCAGCTTTTAATTGCTCCTCGGAATCCGTATTTTGATCGGCTTTCGGTAAAAAGTGCATAACCCACTTTGATACAATGTTCAAAGCAAATACAAACGGATAAAAAAGACGAACACAAAAGAGGAGTAAAGGCGTCGCCGTCATGGCAAAAGAAAACGGAGTTGATAACGCGTAGGTCTTGGGTAAGATTTCCGAAAAAACAAGAATCACAACACTGACCACAAAAGTGGCAAGGATAACGCCCCAACGTTCGCCAAAAGCTTCAATCAACAAACTGGTTGATAAGGCTGTCGTGGCAATGTTGACAACATTATTTCCGAACAAAAGCGTTCCTAAAAGACGATCTCCGTTTGCTTTTAATCGATTCAATTTTTTAGCCCGACTATTCCCCTGCTTTTCCTGATCATGAAGCAAAGGTGCCGAAACAGCTGTAACCGCTGTTTCAGTTCCGGAAAAAAAGAATGAGCAACAAAGTAAAAACAAAAGAATCAGGTAAGATGTCATGACTTTCCTTTATGTGTCGTTGGATTTTTTGTCGGTATGTTCGGTGAAATAATTGACCGTTTTTCCAGCTCTCGCAACAAACGGGAGGCTGTTTTTGCCGGATGCTCGTTATAAGACGGAACCGTAATGTCCGCCTGTGCATAAAGCGGATAGCATTCCCGAACCAAACGTTCAATCACTCTTTTGTTATCTGCTGCCGGAACTAGGGGACGATGTGTGCGACCCTCGGTGCGTCCCGAAATAACATCAGCTTCGGCCTTTATCCAAACAGAAATCGACTTTTCTGTCGCAATCTGACGCGTCTTTTCAGATAAAAAAGCACCGCCGCCGGAGGAAAGAACGCATGGGCCTCCGGATAAAAGACGTTTCATAACACGCTCTTCGCCGGCTCGAAACTCTTTCTCTCCATATCGCGCAAATAAATCCGAAATGGAAAAGCCCGTCATCTTTTCAATTTCACGATCGCTATCCAAAAACGGTAAATGTAGTTTTTTGGCGATGATGCGTCCCAGACTTGTCTTCCCGACACCCATCATACCGACCAGAAGAATTATTTTTGATTGCAATAGTTTCTGAACCATGTTCTTTCTTGACAAAACAAAATTAAAAGCATAATCTGGGACTCATCATAACATTTTTTTAAGTTGATGTCCAGATAAGGAGTTCAAAAATGCGTCAAAACAGTGAAAAAAATCATTTAATTTTAAAAGTGCTGGGAGCGATTGTTATTTTATTTTTAATTTTTGTTGCCGTTTCTGATTTTACACCTGAATCAGTTGCTGTTGAAAAGACTGTGTCTTACGCCGATGTTAAATAAAATTGTTGGTTGTGTCCTATTTGGGGCGTTTGTCTTTGGGCCATATTGTTGGGCGAATGTTGCCGTTTCTGATTTGCCCGAGTTGACTGTTGATACAGCAGGTGTTTCGACGCCTTTTTCATCCGGAGTTTGGGGAAATCCATCAGATCTATCTGAATTAACAAAGCAAATTGAGTCTGTTGGACAATTAAAGTTAACACGCGCTCAATTAGATGTTTTTCGGCAATTATTGTTGACGGATGTGAGTGGCTCTGATGCTTTTATAAAAGCTGACGGCTCTTTTTTGAAAACACGCCTGAAGGCTCTGTCAGAACAGGGCTTATTTGAAGATGTCTTGACCTTGATTGATCAGATTCCGGAGCCTCAGAAAACCGATGAAATGAAGCGCTTTAAAGCCGAGGCGCTATTTGCTTTGGGGCGTTTTTCAGAAGCGTGTGTAGATGGATTGATTGCGGCTTTCCCTTCCTCTGAGGCTGCTTTTATTCAAGTGGCTTGTACTCGGGAAATGGGGACGAATGCTGAAGCGACTCTGGCTTTTGATGTCTACCGAGAGGGGAACGAAGAGACTTTTGCGTTTGGGGCGGTGAGCGGTGATCGTGTTTATCGTAAATTGAGTCCGAATTTGCCAAATGAAGGGACTCCCTCTGTGTGGGAACTTCCCTTGGTTGCTCAGGCATTTGGACGTACGGTTCTGGAGCGTCCTTTATCTCGCGGAAAATTGCGTGCGTTGGCATTAAATGAAAAAATACCTCCTGCCGTGCGGGTAGAGGCTGCCGAACAAGCTTATTTATCGGTAGCGGATTGGAAGAGTGTGTTGGCTCAGCCAACCGCGTTTGGAGATAAGGATGTCGGTGCAATTAAACGAGCCGGACTATATCAAGAGGCTCTTGCCGCTAAAAAAGAGGCTGCTTTGGAAAAAGCTGTTCGGGCTTATTTGAATCAAGCTGCTCGCGATGGGGTTTTGCTATCCGTATCTCCGACGGCGATGGAGTTGGTTTATCGCCTGAACGCAAGTGAAAAAACGGTCGATATGGCTTCGGAAGTCATTCGTGTCTGTGCCTTGAACGGAGAATTGACAACGGCAGCCAAGTGGTATGAACTCTTGACCGATAAAAATCAGGTAGCGGCCTTGCGATTAGCTGTCCTGATGAATATGATGGGGGCAGGCGTTCCGGATACGATTGATCCTTTGATTGAGGGATGCATTCGTGATAAGACATGTGATGTTGATCTAAAAGGGATTCCTTTTTTCTTTCCAATATCGCCTGACAAAGCTGTTCAGGTGCCTTCGGGAATATCTGTGGGCTACCCCGGATTTGTAACCGCCTCTGTTCAAGAACAAATTGAACGCGGAGAAGTTGGAGTTGGTCTTTTAAATGGCTTGATATTGTTGGCAAACTCATCGGATCCGGAGCGTCCTTTGATTAGTGTTATGGGACGTGTTTTGCCAAAAGGAATGGCTGATGCTTTGTTAATGGAACGATTGGCATATTGAGATGGGATTATCCAAACATATTGAAGCTTTTTTGGAAATGATGGTTGCCGAACGCGGTGCTTCGCCGCGAACGATTGAGGCTTATCGGCGGGATTTGACTGACTTAACGGCTTTTTTGGAAGCTAGAAATGTCAGCTTGGTTCGGGTTAAACGCTCTGATTTACAAGCCTATATGCATCAGTTGGTTTGTAATGGTATGTCTCCGAAAACTCAGGCTCGTCGGCTGTCGGCAACACGGGAGTTTTATCGTTTTTTATTCTCGGAAGATGTCGTTGATAAAAATCCATCCGATTATTTGTTATCTCCGAAGTTAAACAAATCGCTGCCGAAATATCTGAGCGAGGCAGAGGTGCGACGCTTGATTGAAACGGCTCAGCGGGAAAATAAACGAATTTATACCTTGTTAGAAGTACTCTATGCTTCCGGCTTGCGTGTCAGCGAATTGGTCGGACTGCCTGTTCTGGCTGTTACTCAGGATAATAAAACACTGTTTGTGACGGGTAAGGGAAACAAAGAGCGTATGGTGCCCTTGAATGAACCGGCCTCGGCTGCATTGGAGCAATGGTTGACCGTGCGTGAAATGATGTTGCCGCCGGGACGCCCGAATAAGTGGTTGTTTCCGTCTTCCTCAAAGTCGGGACACTTAACACGAGATGGTTTTTTTAAACATTTAAAACAAGTTGCTTTGACTGCCGGTATTCCTCCGGAAAAGGTTTCTCCACATGTGTTTAGGCACTCTTTTGCCAGTCATTTGGTTGCTCATGATGCTGATTTGCGCTCGGTTCAAAAAATGCTGGGGCATGCCGATATTGCAACAACCGAGATTTATACGCATGTTTTGGAGGATCGCCTAAAAAAGGTAGTTGAAAAATCTCATCCTTTAGCGTATAGTAAGGCCAAAGGATTTTTTAAATGACAATTTTAGACCGCTATGTTTTAAAACAAATCATAATCGGCTTTGTGTTGGTCTTGGCCAGCATGACGGTTTTGGTATGGCTGACGCAATCTTTACGTATGATTGATATGATTGTAACCAAAGGGGTTTCCGTCGGGCTATTTTTGAAAATGACGGTCTTGGTTTTGCCCAATTTCTTGCAAGTGCTATCTCCGTTGGCTTTGTTTGCCGTTACTCTGTTTACATTTATCCGAATGCAATCGGATAAAGAATTGATGGTAATGCAGGCTGTCGGCATGAGTTCGATTCAAATTATGCGTCCCGTTTTTATGTTTGCAACCGTATTGACTGTAGCAGGTTATTTATTTTCTATTTTTGTTATTCCCGCTTCTAATACCGAGTTGCGAGAAATGCGGTGGCGTATCAGAAATGATTTGTCTCATCTGTTATTACAAGAAGGTCAATTTAATTCATTTAAAAATGGATTGACTTTGTATGTGAAGGAAAGATTGCCTGACGGAAATGTAAAAGGCGTTTTGGCTTACGAGATGAAGGGGTGTGATCAAGTTTCTATGCTGGCCGCAAAATCAGGTACTGTTTTTCAGGAGCCGGATGGCGTGCGTGTTGTTTTTCATAACGGAACACGTCAAGAGTTTCATCCCAAAACACAGCAATTTTCTATTTTGAAATTTGATAAATATACGATGAGCTTTTCCGATCAACGGAAAGATGGAGCTAAAAGATCAACCGATGTTCGTGAGCTTTCTTTAAAAACTCTTTTGACGACATCTCGTGAAGCGGTGGGATATGAACCAACTTGGCGGAAATATAAGGTTGAGTTCGTTAAACGACTTACGTCCCCACTATATAATTTTACATTTGTATTTTTAGCCATGTTTGGTGTTTTGTCCGGATTCTATAATCGTCGCGGACAAGTCGGTCGAATTAACTTTACAATTGGGGCTGCTCTGCTGGTTCAGTCTTTGGCTCTGGCTTTTGAAAATATGGCGGGTAAAAATCTATGGTTTTTGAGTTTGGTCGTCTTGAATGTCTTTGCCCCGGTATTTCTGATTTATTGGTTTGTTATTCGGAAAAAAAAGGTGAAAATCTCACGGGTAAGTTCTGTTTTGATGTTGGGCTTGTTTTTAAGCTTGAGTATGCCTGTGTCGGCTGCTCTGGATTTTGATTTGGAGTCTATGGATAAAGATGCTCCGGTGGATTTTGAGGCCGATAAGGTAACTTATAACAAGGCTAAGGATGAGGTATTGGCTTCCGGAAACGTTGTCTTAAAACAAAACGGAATTGTCTTAGAAACGGATAAAATTATTTTTAATCGATCTCATAATCAAATTTTTGCGCCGAATGATGTCGTGATTAAAATGCCTGATGGAACTGTTACAAAAACTCAAAATGTTGTTTTGTCAAAAGGAATGACCGATATCGTGGCCGAAGAAATGGAAACTCGGTTGTATGAGGGGACTCGCTTGGGGGCTTCTCGGATGAAACGAACGGATATGGGAAAGCGGGTTTATCTGCGAGATGTTATTTATACTCCCTGTGATTCGTGCGATGGAAATGCTCCGCTATGGCAGTTGCGGGCTAAAAATATGCGGCATGATAAAGCGGATAAAGAATTCGTTTATAAACATGTCTTTTTAGATGTGAAAGATGTTCCTGTCTTTTATTGGCCGTATCTGCAAATGCCTGATTTTTCCGTTAAGCGGAAAACCGGTTTTTTACCGCCGGGGTTGTCTAGCGGTAATGAAATGAAAGGGGGCGTTGATTTGCCCGTTTTCATTGATTTGGCAGATAATCAAAACCTAACAATTACTCCGACTTTTTCTCCATCTCACTTCCCGTTGGGCATTGCTTTGTATGAGGGACTTTATGAAAAAGGTTTTTTAAATGTTCAAGTTAGCGGAACTAAAGATGAAGATGATCGGCGGGAAGGGCATATAAGGGCTGATTTTGAGTACGATTTGAATGATCAATGGCGCTTAAAAGGAAATTTATTTAAAGTTTCTTCTGATACATATTTTCGTCGATATAATATTCCTGGTGTTGATGATTCTCAATCGTTTTTGACTTCGGATATTTCTGCCGAACGGTTTGGTAACAGAACGTATTTTAAAGTTAAGGGATATTCATTTCAAAGTCTTGTCGATGGTGTTGATAGTCATTCCATCCCTATTATTTTGCCGGTGATGGATTTTCAATATAATACAATGCCTTTAACCTCTTTCGGTTTGTATGGATTTACGGCTGTTAACTCCGCTTTAATTAATACGCGTGATCATTTTAAATCCAATCGCTTGTCCGTGACGCAGGGCGTGGCTTTGCCGTATGTCAGCTCTTTTGGGGCAGCATTTAATTTGACAGCCTCGGTTCGTGCAGATGGATACGCTGTTGATACGGGTAATTATTCTTTTGCTAATCGTCAGTCAAATGATTCTTATACAACAGGACGGATATATCCGAATTTGTCGGCTGAAATTAAGTATCCATTCGTTCGTTCCGGAAAACAAACAACCCAAGTTTTAGAACCGATAGCGATGCTTGTGACGGCGCCGAATAGTGGTAATTCAGATAAAATACCAAATGTGGACAGTTTGGTTTTTGAATTTGATGATACCAACTTGTTCTCTACCAATCGCTTTTCCGGTTATGATCGGGTTGAAACGGGAACACGAATTAACTATGGCGTTAGGTGGACTTTGTTTAACCATGGAAACGATAGAACAATTTCGGCATTATTCGGTCAATCTTATCGCTTTGGCGAAGATGAATTAATGACCGAGTTGATGGGATATGATAATCACTTTTCCGATTATGTCGGCAGAATGCAGATTAGTAATAAGTATGTTTCTTTGGCCTATCGGTTTCGTTTGGATCAAAAAGATTTTTCGCCTAAAAAAAGTGAGTTGCTGTTGAGTGGCGGGACGGATCCTTTACGATTGGGGGTTGACTATGTATTTGCAAAGTCTTATAAAATCGGAGATAGTGTTTATCCTTCTCGAGAGGAGATTATATTCTTTGGCTCCAGTAAATTGACTCGAAATATTCAAGCGTCCGGATATTATCGGTATGATTTATCTCGTGAGGGGGGGCCGATTGAAACAGGGGGCGTGCTGCAGTATGATAATGAATGCACGGCATTTATTTTAGATGTTAACCGTTCTTTTACACGAGACCGAGATTATAAAGGCGGTGTATCCGTTTCATTGAAAATCGTGTTGAAAACTCTGGGGGGAATGTAATGCGTTTTTGGGTTGGACTGTGTGTTTTTTGGCTGGGGTGTAGTAACGTTTTGGCAGGAGAAATAAAGGCTATCGTCAATGATTATCCGATTTCATCTTTTGATGTGGAGAGTCGGGCAAAGTTAATGCTGTTACAGAGAAATGAGTCAGATCGAGCTGTTTCTGAAACTTTAAAAAAGCAAGCATTAGCTGATTTGATTGATGAACGAATTAAAATACAGGAAGCCGAACGTCAGGGGGTTGTTCCGTCTAATGAGGATATTCATCAAGCTATGAAACGATTGGAAGAGCAAAATGGCTTGTTGACCGGAGCATTTAACCAGATGCTTTCCGAAAGAAAAATTCCATTGGAAACCTTTGAAAATCAGATCTTGGCTGATTTAGGGTGGTTACGTGTTCTGCATAAGTCAGGACATACTGCTTCCGTCAGTGACGCTGAGGTTCAGGCTCGGGAAAAAATGATACGTCAGGAGTTGGCTCAAGAGTCTTTCCGTTTTGCTGAAATTATTGTTCCGACAGAAGAAAAAGCCCTATCAATATGGCAGAAGCTTCAAGAAGGGGTTGATTTTAAAGAACTAGCAAGCGCAGAATCTATATCGGATAGTCGTAATAGCGGTGGTTTGGTTAGTAATGCTGACAGTATGTATTATGGAGAAGATGTTGCCCCTGTTTTAAAGCAAATGCGATCGGGGCAACTGTCCCGTCCAATAGCTGTTTCTAATGGTTATGCACTTGTGTTAATGTTGGATAAAAGAGATGCATTGACATCTGATGCTGTAACAATTTGGGAAATGGCTCAGGCGGTTGTTCCGCCAGATAGTATTGCTGCTACCTTATTGGAAAAACCGATTGTCGGTGGATGTGATGTATTTCAAGAAGTTGTGAAGGATGATGCCATTCCGCAATCACTTCAACGAGGACAAGTGAGTCCGAATCAACTGCCGGCCGAAGTTTATGGGCTTTTAAGTGAGGCTCCTTTTAAAACGCTTGTCGGACCGGTTCAAACGCCAGACGGACTGCTTTATTTTATGAAGTGTTCTTCCGAAAAGCGACGTATTGTTCCAACTCATGAAGAGTTGGCGCGGCAGATTGAGATGGAAAAAATGGACTTGGAATCGAAACAAAAACTACTAGAAATTAAAAGAAATACAGTTATTGAATACAAGTAGCGGGAGGATAAGTGAATACACATATCATTGATGGAAAAGCTCTGGCGTTGGAAATTCAAGACAATTTATTACGACGCGTATCGCAATTTTCAAGAGCTCCCAAACTAGCGGTCATTTTGGTCGGAGATGATCCGGCCAGTCATATCTATGTGTGCAATAAAGCAAAAGCTGCCGAAAAGGTTGGTATTGCAACCGAGTTGTTTTATTTATCGCCGGTATTGACTCAAGATGCTTTAATCGCTTTTATTCACGATTTGAATCATAATCCGAATATAGATGGTATTTTGGTTCAGTTGCCATTGCCAAAGCATATAGATTCTGATGCTGTGATTGAGTCTATAGATCCAAATAAAGATGTAGATGGGTTGTGCACACGGAATCTGGGGCGATTGTTTATCGGAAAACCAGGGATTATTCCTTGTACGCCTAAGGCTTGCATGACTTTGATTTATAAGGCTTGTCCAAATCCGGATGGATTAAATGCCGTTATTATCGGGCGATCGAGATTGGTGGGAAAGCCTTTGGCTCAATTATTGTTAGCGGCACAGTGTACTGTGACGCAGGCTCATACCCATACACGAAACTTGGCTGCTTTATGCCAGACGGCGGATATATTAGTTGTTGCGGCCGGCAAACCTGATTTGATTAAGCGGGATTTTATAAAGCCGGGGGCCATTGTTATTGATGTGGGAATTAACCGTAATGAAGATGGAAAACTTCAAGGAGATGTTTCTTTTGATGCTGTGAACGGTATTGCCGGAGCCGTTACGCCCGTTCCCGGAGGGGTTGGCCCTATGACGGTAACAATGCTTCTTGAAAATATTGTTGATATTTATGAAAAAGAAAATAAGCAGAATTAAAAAAAACTTGTTCTTTTTCAAAAGTGTGATACTATTATAAGATAGGACTGTATTTTAGAATATCCGATGGATAAGGAGGCTTGATATGTGTTTCAATCTATTGCGTGCGGTGGTGGTGTTGTGTCTCTTGCTGACGGGAAGTATATCTTATGCGCAGGAACCGGTGTCTCATTTGTCACAATTTGCGACAGTGATATCTTTAGTGCAGAAGGCTCAAAAAGCACTGGCGACTCAAGAGGATATTGTATCCGGAGCTGTCCAGTTGAATAATATGTTGGGTGGTTTGGGGCAATATATATCGCCGTTTTTAAAGTTGGGGGATATTGCCACAAAAGACAGATATGATCTGATTAGCCTTAAGAAGTTGTCTTTGGGCGGTTTGGCCGATGAAAGTGGCTTGATGAACTATGCGGAAGCCAACAATTTGATTGATAATACGCTTTTATTCAGTAGCGGATTAAGTTATACGGATGAGCAAATCCGAACTATTACAAATAATCAAAATCTGGCGGTTACGGATCTGGCTTTGAATAGTATGTCTTATTCTATGGGATTGAAAAGCGTTTCATCCCAGCATGGTGCTGAGGCGGTTAATATTGATACAATTACAAGTAGCGTAACAGGTGCCAATAACCTACAGGAAATTTTCCAAGTTTTAACAGCTTCGGATCGTCAGGTTTTAAGTGGTGCTTTGACCTTGGCCTCGACGGAAGCAACAATAGCTTTGTTGACGGCAACAAAAACGTTACAGGGGGTTTCTGCAACACCTTCAACCGCCGCGGATATGACAAATGGCGGTTCGGAAGTGGATGAAAAATCAGATGGTTTTATTGACCAAATAAAGGATGCAGCAACCGGTGCTGTTGGTGGTGCCGGTTCAGTCGTGGAGAAAACGGGAAGTATAACTGATCAGGTATCACAAAAAATCCAACAAGAAAGCGATGCTCTGGAAAATATGGTAAAGGAGGGGACACAAGATGCGGAATAGACTTTTTCAACCATTGATTTTTATGATGGTGATGGGAATTGCTTGTCCATCGTTATCGCAAATTCCGGTCGATGATCCGGCTCAATTTGTTAATATTATGAAAGATGTTGGTCAAAGTGATATAGCGCAAAGTATAGCGGATGTGCATGATACGTATCAAGAGGCAAATCAAAAAATTATCGGAGCTCAAGATGCGATTTCAAAATTAACCCAAAAGGATGGTCTTGAAAAAACATTGTTGGGACAGTCTAATATTATAGGTAATACATTTCAGTCTTTTGGGATTGATTATACAGATCCGACAAAGGCTATGTCAAATGATACGCTCAATCTATTACGGTCTGAATTGGTTTTGCCATCAACAAAGGAAGAACGTGCAGAAATGACTGAAGATGCGTTAAAGGAGCTTGCCAGTAATCAAGCTCAGAACTTTCAAGCACTTGCTATTCAGTCTTTGTCGGAAGCATGGGTTGCCCAAACAGAAGCTGCGGCTAAGGCTGAAATGTTGAGTTCAATCGGACAGGATATTGATAATAGCTTGACTCAAACAGATGTTTTGGTTTCTTTAATCCGTATCAGTGGTGAAACGGCGGCCGAATTAAATGCCAGATCGGTTATTCAATCCGGTAATTTAGCGAGTCAAAGCATTAATACATTAAGGGATGTTAAGTAAAAAAAACGGAAGGAGTCTGCACATGATCAAAAACTTAAAGAAAATAGGATGTGTCTTAACATTGCTTGTCATTGCGTGCCCGGCGGGTGCAAAGGTAACAATTGGACCTTTGGAATTGTCTCTTGAAATTAAAAATACAAGCGAGATTATGTCACAGATTAAGAAAATGGAGCAGATTGTTGAATTTAAGAACACCATGTGCAGTGTTTTAGGGGCGGATATGTGTAATGCTATTTCAAACCAAATAGCTACTTGTACAAAATCGGCTTTGAATAAAATAGATAAAGATATTATGGATGTTGATAAAGAGAATCTAATTAAAGCAGCGAATTCTTGTGCCGGAGATTTATACATTTCCGAGTGTATTGATGCGGGATATGATTCTTTAAATGATTTGGCAAAAAAACAGACCTCTTTGGAAAATATTCTGAATCAAACGGATAGCAAGAATGAAAAATTGTGGAGTAATACAGGTAAGGCCTATACAGATGCTTTGACGGGAGAGAAGTTGACGGATAAAATCGATTCGGTGGCTGATTCGGTGGATGCAACCGAAAGTTTGTATAAGCAGTTAGGCGGTGGGGATGTATCAAAATCTTATATCGGAAATGCAACACAAAAGTTATTTCAACAGGCAACGACTCCGACTCGCAATATGGAGCTGGTTAAGGCTTGCTCAATGGATGCATTAAGTGCTGTAGATTGGGTCCCTTCCGTCACAACGCTTTCTGCCAGCGAAATGGCTCCGACGGTTCCTAGTCAAATTAAGTCTATTTTGACGAAAGCAGAAGAAGGGGGAAGTGATTTGATTTCAAAGCTGGAGGGTGGCGGTGAATCCTTATCTGATTCGATAAATGATTCTTTAAGTGGGATAACCGGATCCTTTGACAGTGGATTTGATATGGTTGATACGATAGAGAAAAACTATAATTCTGCAAACTCGCTGTATAATAAGGGTAGTGGTGCCGTGTCAGATATTCAAAATGCTGATAATTTAGATGATATGTTATCCGGAGTTCATAATGCGATGGAAGTTGTTAATGATTCAGGGATTGGCAGTTATTTAGATCCATTGAAGGAGCAGGCAAAAATAGAGATGGATTCCGGAAAAGAGGTTCTTGAGAGTAGCTGGAATGTTGCTTCGGGAAGTTCTGTCGGACAAACGGTCGGAGATGTTGCCGGTGGCGTAAAAGATGTGGTTGAGGGGGGGGGTTCTCTGGCTGCTTCGGGTGTCGCAGCGGTAGGAAATAAAGTGTCCGAAGTTGAACAGGGAATTGCGTTGCTTGTTTTAGCCGGAATGAAAAAGGCAACCGATGCCGGAGCCGAATTGATTCTGGGAACACCGGCAGATATTAATGAAGTGCGTGAAAATCAAAATCAGTTGCAAATTAATGCCCTGTCTTCAGGTATCGGGAGTGGATTGAAATCATCCGCTTTGGTTGGAGCTTCGGGTGAAGAACTGGCAGAGCGTAGTGATAAAATTGAAATGTCATCGGATATCTTTAATATGTTGAAAGAAATTGCCGGATTGTCGGCTCAATCGCTTCAAAAAAATAATGCAATTACGGCATTGAAGGCTCAGTTGTTAGAGATGGGCGCTTTGGATAACATTACTGCCGGTGGTGTTTTGAATCAGGGTGAATGAGGAGGTGTAGATGAAGAAAAAATGTATTGGTGTCGTTATTGCCTTTATGCTTGTCGTTTGTGTTTCTGTTTCAGGTGGGGCTACGTTTGCGGTTTTGGATGTTTTTCGGGGATTGCAGTTTACAATGCAATCTATTGAAAGAACCAGCCAATATGCAGCCAATTTGGCCAAGAATAATGCTTTAAAAGAGCAGGTTGAAATCTGGACTGGAACAACGAGTATAACCCCTCCTTCCGCTTCAACATATGATTTTGTGACTCAAAATGATCCAAACTCTTTACCGTCAGCGGAAATTGCTCCGCCACAAGAAAGTTTAGAGGAGGCTCTGGCCTTTGTTAAAAAAACATTTTTTGTGCCGGCTGATGCGGCAAATGTGACAGAAGAAATGAAAGCCGAAGTGCGAAATAAAAGAAAGACTTATGTAACAAATTTAGGAAAGGAAATTATATCATATGCTGCGGGTGTGCGATCATCAACGGCTGATGATTTGAAATCATTGCAAGAGGCCAGCAGTTCTGCCGGCGGTATTATTCAGGAAATAGAATTAAATACGGAAACGATTAAATCGTTGGCTTTAATTACGGCAGCGAATGTTTTTTTGGAGGCTCGATTGATGGAAATGGAGGCTGCCTCCATGCTGTTAAAGCAAGAAGAACAATTACTTGAGAAACCATAGGGAGGTTCAAGATGAATATAAAAAAGAGAATTGCTTGTTTTTTGACCGCAGCTATGGTTTTGTCTGGTTGTTATGAGGCAAAAGCATATCTGTTGATTGACTTTTTGTTGGCGCCTGAACCAACGCCCGTTTTGGATTCTTTGAGCTCTGTTCCGTTATCGGTTGTGTCTGGGGCACAAACCATTATCAAGGCCTATACAGATACAGAGTCAGAACTTCAGAATCTCTTGAAAAATGCTAATACATCCGTTGATTTGGGTATTTTTGAAATTAAATTGAGCTTATCAAAAGATACGGAAAAAGTGGCAAAGGGTCTTTTGGATATGCCTGATGACTTATCTCGGGAGTATACGGGGGTTTCATCAAAGCAATTGGCTTCGACCGTTCAAGATGCTTTAACGACTACGGCAGGAACCATTGAGTCTATTTCTCAATATGTCAAGGAAAGAGCTTTTGAGGAACAGGATCGGGTGATCCAGTTAGTTGCTGCATCGTTGGTTATTAAGAATGGATTGAAAAATCTTCAAGAGGCAATTGGTGCTTTTCAATCTGGATATAAAGGAGGCGCTACGGATTATAATCAGGCTTTGCGTGATAATGCAAATGTTCGTCTTTTATATGATCAGTTATTAAGTTTACAACAACAAATTGTATCTCAACGCTTGCAGATAAAAGGCGGTAATCAAAAGAGCGGTGTTATGACAATGACACAATCGTTGATGAAGGATTAATCGGAGGTTCGCATGAAAAAAATATCTGTTTTGATTATGGTTGGTTTTGTGGTGTTGTCATCAACGACGGGAAGTGCTCTTCAATTTTCAGATGCTATGCCGACAGTCAATCCGGCTTCTATGACTTTCTATGATGCGGAAAATAATGCTTTGGATAAGGCTTTGACTTTACACAATCTGATGAATCGGATGTGGGAGGCTCGGGCAAACTTGGAGGAGCAGGCTAGAGTTCAGAAAAATATGAAGCTTCAACAAAAACGTATGGAGGCTATGGAGAAATGTAATATTCGTCGATTGAGTGAGCAGTTTAAAAATCCCAAAGAAGTTTGGGAAAAAATGAAAAATCGCTATGATCGACGAGAAAAAGAACTGACAATTTTTATTAACTCTGCGGAAGGTTTGTCAGATGAACAGAGAGAGAAGCTGCGTGCCGAAGTAGAAGCCGGGACTTTTTCAGATGAGCGATTGGCGGAAACGCTTTCTTATTGGGCTATCGGAAATGAAATTTTAACGGATGTTTACCAAAATCAAGATAGTTGGGGAGAAAGAAAAAATGAGAACTCTCCGTCTTTCCCTCTGTGGGAGGATCAAAAATATGTCTTTGATAAAACATGGGATGATACATACACAAAATTAAATGCTTATTTTGGTGTTCCTCTTCAGGGGCGTCCTGCTGTCGGCGATGAAAAATACGATTATGCACGTTATGAGGATGTGGAAAAAGCCCATGAAGCTTATATTGCTATGTTGGTCGCTCAAAGTCCGGCAAAAGCCGTTGGACTGCCGTTGGTCCTAAAAAAGGCTCCGATTGCTCCGAAGCCGTTGCCTCCAAAAGAGGAGACTGTGTTATATTTGGATAGTGATGACCCTATGCGTCAGATTTATCCAAGCCTACCTGATCCGTGGAAGGAATATGCAAAGGATAACTTTAAAGATATTAATCCTAAAGGGGAAATGGCAGAAGATTTTTCAAAAGGATTAATATTGAAAGAATCGGCTAAACACTATACTTCTTCTGAGCGAAACAATCGATTGGCCGTTTATCAATTATTAAAAAAAGAATTAAACGGAGCTGAAAAAATCGTTGAGGTTGCTAATGAAAACACGAATCGTGTCGTTAATTCCGTTCGTGATGATTTAAGTAACTATATTAAGTTGGATGATGATTTTGATTTAGCAAATGATAAATCATTTGACGATTCTTTGAAAGAATTGAAAAATCAGAAAGAGGCCTTACTGAAGGTCGCTGAGGAAAAAATTAAAAAAGAAGAGGCAATTTATAAAACAGCTTGGGCTCGAACTGAGGAAAAAAGGCGTTTGGAAAAAGTCGATACTTTGCAGTCAGCTCAAGAAACCAATCCCGTCTATCATGAAAAATTGAAAGAGGCTTTGACCTTGTCTGTCTTTCAGCAAGATAAGGCAACCTTTGATGCGTTAAAAAAAGATTTAGATGGACATGTTTTTTTGACGGCGACAAATGCACAGCATATTGATAGACTTTTACGTGAATACAATGCCGCCAAAGCGTTGGATGCGAAAAAACAAGAGTGGGATAAACAAATTGAAAAAGAAAGTCAAAAACCGATAGATGCTTTATGTATCAACGGTGGTTCTTTCGGAGGTTAAAATGAAATCTTTCCGGTTTGCTGATTTTTCTGTCAGAGCGTGGTTGGTTATTACGGGAAGTTTGATGACTGTTAATGTCTTTTTTGCTTTGACATTGTTACATATGGCTCCGAAGGCTAGTGTGTTGGCTCAGCTGTTGACTCCGAATGTTATGACTTTTGGACAAGCTTTGGAGGCAACCAGTTTCTCTGCCCCTATCGGAGATAAAAAATTGATTGAAGAAATGTTGATTCGGTTTTATATTGAAAATAGAGTTGAGTTTATTCCCGATATGGCTGAGATGTCTTATAGATGGGGTGTTGGTGGACCCGTTCGGCGGTTGTCTTCACCGACGGTTTATGGTCAGTTTATACAAGATAAAGGTGATTTCGTGACGGATTCAAAAAATAGAACAGATACTCAGAGTGTTCATATTTTAGATGTCAGACGTCAAGGGAATATTTTTACGGTTGATTTTGATATTTATAAGCAAGACGGAATGACGGTTTTGCGTCCCCAAAGTCGACGAGCCGTTATTACAATAGCCGAAGGTGCAGGATATAAAGGATTTGGAAAAGATTTTGTGAATCCGTTCGGGACGGTTGTTGCCAAATATGATGAGACAAATGTGGTTCGGAATGGCAACAGCATAAAAAAATAGAGTAAAAAAAGAGTTTTTTGTTGGATATTTTGAATTTATGTGCTAAATTAGGGATAGTTTTTTTAATTTTGACGAGAGGAAAACACAAAATGAAAAAAATGTTGATGGTTTTATTTGCTGTTGGAGTGCTTGCTCTGGTGGCTTGCGGGTCTGTATATGAGAAGGAAACAGTTGGTATTGGTCCGGATTATTCCGAGCTGAAAAAATCACCTTGTGCTTGTCTACAGCTTGAAAAGGCTCCGGCGTTGCCGGCTTGGTTCTCGTAGCGAACGGAGGAGGCTGCTGTAATGCAGTTCAAGTCACACATGGAATCGGATAATGATCCAGAGCGCAGTGTGGAAGATGTATCCGAAGAGGCCTTGAAAGAACGTCGCTATCTATGGATGGCGCGAGCTTTCGGGCTTGTCAGTGCTGCGGCATTGTTAGCTAATATCATTTTACTGATGGCGTTGTTTTCTTTGACGCCTATCGTTCGGGTTCAACCGTTTTATGTGTCAACTCAAGACAAGGATCAGCAAATTATTACAATTCGGCGCCCTTCTGCTTCAACTTTATCTTCTAAGGATTTGCAGGAGTCATTTGTTAGGCAATATCTGGTGGCACGTTTGGGAATCGGATCGGATACGAATGAATTAGAGCGACGGTGGGGAACGGAGGGGGCCGTTCAGTGGATGAGCGGAAGTGCTGTTTTTCAAGAGTTTTTGCGGACAGCTCCAGCCTTGTTGGAGCAGGCTCAAAAAGAGGGATTAACGCGTAATGTTCGTATTTTAAATGCTTCGGTTTACCCGGCTCAAGGAGCGGGTGTCACATGGCAAGCTGAGGTGGAATTGGTTGATATGAAGCTGGATATGAGTGAACCGAAGCGGTCAAAGTGGTCTGTGTTGATGGAAATTGATTTCGGGGCTTTGCGAGAGGGATTGCGTTGGGAACAAAGATTGAAAAATCCTCTGGGCTTTGTTGTTAATCGGTTTAGAATGCAATTATTGGATTAATGATGTCTATAAAAAGATGAGAATTATAAAAAAAGAGCTTTTTTTTATTTTTTTGTAGACTTTATGTGTGGTTTTGATATAGGATAAAGGAAAGAGTTTTGTCAAATTAAAGGAGAAGACGGTTATGGTAACACAAAAAACTCAAAAAATGAAATGGTTGGGGGCAATCAGCCTGATGGTTTTAATGACGGTAAGTGCGCAAGCGCAACAAATGTTGCCGACGGATACGGAGGCGGCTCAGTTGGAAGATGCTATTGCTCAAACAACGGGAGAGTTTGATCAGGTAAACTTGGGATATATACATTCTTTGGGTATGCAACAGAAAGCATGGAATGATCCTTTGTCCCATATGGGTGAAGGTCAGTTAAAGCCGGGTTACTCTCGCTATAACTGGTCTCCGGATGTTATTTTGCCGATTCGTTTGAGAGAAGGTATGATGACTCTTATTAACCTGCCTTCTTGGGAGTTGATTGAAAAAGTCCATATTGGTTCTCCGGAGTCTTTTGGTGGTGAAATTGCCGCTCCGAACTCTCTTCTTCTATATGCAGATCCATCATATATCGGGGTTGATTGTAATATGATCGTTTTTGGACGTTCGGGTAACCGTTATGTCTTTTATCTGCGGAGTGAAACGTATAATACAGATAAAATTACACAGTCGGTTGTGGATGTTCTGGTTGGTCCGCGTTATACGCCGGTTTCTGCAGGAGGAACCCTTGGAAATTTTAATGGAGCCACGGCCACAGCCTCCTCTACGGCTGCCAGCGGTTTTTCGGCGCCGGGCTGGTCTGGACGTGGCAATTTGACGCCGGGTGGTGCTCAAAATCCTCAAATCGGATTGAGTACAGCTTCGACAGGTCCTAAGGATTGGTTGAAGTCTATTCCGGTTGATCCGGAAAGTTTCCGTTTCGATATTGATATGTATCTCCCGAATCCGGAAGATGTTGATATTGCTCCGGATAATGTCTGGCGTGATAATATCTTTACGTACATTGATTTGGGACCAAAGGCTTTGACAATGACTCAGAGACCTGTTGTTAATCTGATCGTTCAAGATTCAGAGGTTCCGGTTGGATTTAGAACGCGCGGACCGAACAGTCGTTTAATTGTTGTTGAGGCTGTTGGTGATTTGGTGTTGAGAAACGGGAAAAAGATTATTTGCTTGAAACTTCGTCGGGATCCTGCTTCAGGCTTGGAGTGGGTGGACTATAGCGGTTCGGAATCGCGTGCGGATTCATGGCATGCTCCGGCACAACCGGATAATGCAGTGTCCGCTGGCGGAAAAGGAAAGAACCAGACAACAGATGAGTTACTGACGCGTAAGCAGGCTGCTTTGACGATGGAGGGGCAACCTATTCTGACCGAAAATCAGAATACAGTAGTTGAAGAATGTGAAGTGGATTGTTCCGATGATGCTTATAATGTGTTAATGAATGCTCAAAAGCAGAATATGACTCCGATTCAAACAATTCCGTCTTCTGTCCTGTACTCTCCATCTGCAAACTCCGGTATCGTTGGTGTTATTAATCAGATTTCATCAACATCTAGCCAGCAGAGTGTATCAAAGAGTCAGAATACACGTGTTTCAGCTAATGTCGAGGAAGTTATTTCCGTGGAGCTGGGAACGAATGCAAATATTGCTGAACTTGAAAGTACTTGGGAGCAAATTTACGCTAAAAATGAAGATATCTTAAAAGGGTATGAACCGTATTATTCTGTCGATGCAACGGCAGATGGCGATGTTCGTGAATTGTTCCGACTTCGTGTTGGTCCGATGAAAAGTGTTAAGGCCGGAGATGCTTTGTGTCGTAAGCTGGGGCGTCGTGGTTTTTCTTGTTCGGTAATTCGGGTTCAATAATTTTATCAAAAGGTAGGATTGGATATGAGTGGCAGAGGATTAAGCTCGTCTGAGCAATATGCAAAGGGAAGCAACCGCAAACTTTTGTTTTTGGGGTTGGGGTTGTTGGTGTTGTTTGTTGTTGCTTTGATTTTTATGTCTGGGCGAGAGGATACTGCCCCTCAGGCTCCACAACTAGATTGGAATTCAGCAGATTTTGAACTGGCCGTTAAAAATGAAGCCGAGGGGGCTAGTTTTGCTCGTGGGAGTGCCTCGTTGGAGGCTCAACCTGCGTCGGTTAACATGGACGGTGTTGTGTTGGGGTCTCAGGCGGAGGCAATCGTTACTTTAACTGCCCGAAATGCCCCGATTGAGTTTATCGGTATGGAGTTTGCCGAAGAGCAGGTTGATGGATTCTCTATACAGGGAACTTGTACGCCGAATTTAAAAATTGAGCAAGATAAAAGTTGTAATGTTAAGTTACTGTGGAATCCCACCTTTTTGCGTCAATTACAAAATATTTTGAATATTCGCTGGAAGGAAGATAGTCCATCTGTTTTTCGTGAGGAAATTTTATCTGTTCAGATTAAGGCTCAGTCTACAGATTCTAAGGATTGTGTCATTTGCGAAAGTCCTTGTAAGGACGAAGATGTTCTCGAAAAGAAAGTTGCTATGGGATTGGATGGACAGTTGCATGAGGTTGATGATGATGGTACCGTTACTATTAACGGTGAAAAAATTAAAGTAACCGAGAATGGGCTGTTAATCAATAAAGATGGTAAAATTGTCGGTATTGTTGCTCCGGATAAAATTCCGATGGGTATGGATAATAAGCTGTTAGGGACAATTTCTCCAAGTCGTGATGTGTTGGCGGCTGATGGTGTTGGACTGGGGCGTTTGTTGCAAGATGATACGATTGTTGATTCCTCTTTAAAGGTTTTGGGGGCAGCTTTGCCGGTCGTTTCTGTTATGGATGATAAAGGGCTTGTTATCGGAAAGGTTCTTCCTGACGGAACTGTTGTTGATGGCGCCAATACGGTTATCGGACGTCCTTTGGTTGATGGATCGGTTGTTAATTTAGAAGGTGCCGTGATTGGGTCATTGAGACCTTGGGGCTTGGTGATTAACTTCACCGGAGACGTGATCGGCGGTATTATTCCGGACGGCAGTATTGTTAATGCAGACGGACAAGTTATTGGAACGATTAAACCGACCGGTTTGGCAGTTGATCCCAGTGGTGAATTAATCGGTGGTGTGATTCCTCAAGGAGTTGCTGTCGCTGCATCATGCAAGTCTTTGGGGCAGATTTTATTGAATGGAGAGGTTAAAGACAGCTTTGGACAGATCGTCGGTAAGGTTTTATTAGATGGTGCCGTTGTAGATGAAAAGCAAACTGAAATCGGAACGGCTGTAACACAGGGATTGGTTATTAGTGAAAAAGGCACCTTGTTGGGATTTGTTAATTCTGAAGGAAAGGCTGTTGACGCAAAAGGTTCGGTTGTCGGATGTGTTAATGCAGATGCAACTGTTTCGGCCGGTTCAAAGGTAATTGGAGCTGTTATGGCTCGTGGACGCGTCATTGGTAAGGGCTGTCAAGTTTTAGGATCTGTTTATCCGGATGGCTCTGTGATGAACGCAACCGTGGAATCAATCGGGCGCGTTATGGCGGATGGATATGTAACAAATGCAAATAACCGTATTATTGGCGTTGTGATCCCGCGTGGTACGGCTATCGCAGAAGGGTGTCGCTTGCTGGGCTTAATTACTTTGGATGGTCAAGTTGTTGATGCAGCGGGGATGAGCGTTGGTTGTGTTACACCCGAAAGGCAAGTTGTGAACCGTCAACAAGAGGTTATCGGTTCAGTTGCTCAAAAAGGTTTAGTTGTCGGAAATGACGGCAAGGTTATCGGTCGTGTGCGGTTGGACGGTAAAGTAATTGACCTGAACGGCAAGGTTATCGGTTGTGTCAATCCGGATGGAACCGTAACGTCATTAGACGGTAAAACAGTTATCGGTCGTGTCGTAGATAAATCCAAACACAATGGTGTTATTTTGGATGAAAACGGCAATCCGACGAATTGGACGGTTGTTGGAAATGAGGTCTTTGATGCGCAAGGCAATAAAATAGGTGATTTACAACCAAATGGTTGGGTAACCGATAAAAACGGAAATGTTATCGGTGTCATTCCGCCCGATGGTGTCATCTTTTCACATGACGGTTTAATTCTGGGGCGGTATTCTCAAAAAACAGGTGTGGCGGTTAATTTGGCCGGAGAACGTTTTGGTGTTGTGTTGCCGGATATGACCGTTTTGAATGGGGATAAAAATACGATTGTTGGTGCTTTAATTCCTGATAAGACTTCGTTTATGGATATGAACGGACTGTATATGGCAACTATGACTGTTGATGGGTTGTTAGTGGGATCGGCCGGTGAAGTCTTGGGCGCTATTCGTGCAGACGGAACGGTGGTAGATCGTTCTGGAAAAACTATCGGTGTTCGTATTCCTCAAGGTATGGTTTTATCTGTTATCGGTCAGGAATTGGGTAGTGTTACGGAAAAAGGAGATGTCATTTCGTCGGCTCGGACAAAAATTGGTCGTGTATTGGCGAATGGGGTAGTTGTATCAAATGAGAATCGGGTTATCGGTGGTGTCTATCCTGAGATTTCTTTGCCGGTTGGGGCACATGGCGTATTGGGGTCTATAACATATCGTGGAACTGTCAACGATCAGAGAGGACGCCAAATTGGAGTTATTTCTCCTTTCGGAGCCGTTATCGGAACAAAGGGTGATATTATCGGACGGTTGGTTCGGATTGGTCCTTATCTGGATTTATCCGGAAAGTTGATCGGTTGGACTTCTTTTAAAGGCGATTTAAATGATTTAAGCGGAAATCCTATTGGTTCGGTAACAATATCGGGCGTTGCTCTTAATAGAGACGGCAATGTCATGGGCGGATTGATTCATCATGGTGTTGTTGTGACTTCTGATGGTTCTTTGATGGGAGCAATCTCACCAAATGGTCAAGTTATTGGTGCGTCCGGTCAGGCTTTGGCAACCACGAATGCATCCAGATTCGTGTCGGATGGGCAAAGTGGTGTTGTTGGGCAGATATTAGCTCCGGGTATTGCTGTTAATGCGGATGGTCAAATAATCGGATGGACGCGTTATGATGGAGCTGTTGAAGATGGAAAACAGATTGTTGGTCGCGTAACATTAGATGGGCAAGTTATTCAACCCAACGGAACGGTTGTTGGATCTTATATTCCATTGGGTGTGCCTGTGACAAATGACGGATCATCCTTAGGATTGGTTGATGGATCGGGATCGGTTGTTGATCATAAAGGGCAGACACAGGGATCACTGTTTAATAATAAGTTTGCGATTAATAATGGTGTTATTGTCGGACGATTAATGGCGGATAGTTTGGCTGTTAATGATAGTGTTTCTGGTCGTTTGCTTGGCATGTCCGGTTTAAATGGTTCTGTCATGGGTATGGTTGACAGTAAAGCGGTTGGGCAGCTGATGATGAATGGTCTTGTGTCTGATCTAACAAAGAAAATTGTTGGTGGTTTTGCTCCAGTCGGACTGCCTATTACCACGAATTTGAATGTTATGGGACAGGCGATTGTAACAGGGCAAACAGTTGCAGATGGTATTGTGACGGGATCTGCTTTGGGAAGTGGAATTGGCGCTGTATACAATACAAAAGGTTCTTTTAGCGGTGGTATTTTTGCCCCTAAAACCTTTATTGATCGAAATGGCGCAATTATCGGTCGAAGCTCTGGTACCGCAACGGTTGTCAGCGGAGATGGAAAAAAGTTGGCAGAGTATATGCCATTCGGATCGGCATTAACAGTTGATTCTCTGTGGGCCGGTGGAGCTATACCGATGGGAATGGCTATTAACGATGATGGATATGATATTGGCTCTGTGACATTGGACGGTAGTATTGTCGGTAGAGATAATATGTTAATGGGGCGAATTATGTCAGACGGAACAGCTGTCGGTGTTGCGGATAGAAATATGTTCACAACTATGCCGTATGCGGGACATATCGTAAAACAGGGATTGCCCTTTAGCTACAAAAATGTTGTTTTGGGTAGAACAACTCTTGGTGGGGATATTTTAGATGCTTCGGATAAAAAAGTTTATCGGATGTTAGATGATGGTACGATTCTTGGAAAAGAATTACCGTTGGAGGGTGCTGTTTTATCATTTAATCCGGCAACAAGTCATGATGGAACTGTCTTGGGTTCTTTGAGTGGCGAAGGGAAAGTAGTTTCTTTTGCCGGAGAGGAAGCAGGGCAGATTGCTGTCAACGGAGCGGTTAAGGGCAATCATGAGTTGAAAATTTTAGGCGCTTTGATTCCGGAGCAGTTGGTAGTCAATGATTGTAAAGTTGTTGGTCAAACATCTTTTAATGGTCAGGTGATTAATGGTCGTGGGGATGTTGTCGGTCGCATTACTCCAGATAAGTGGGCGGTTGATAATTCTGATCGGCAGATTGGTCGCGTCGTTCGCATCGGTGCCGTTTTATCTCCCGAAGGAAACTTCTTGGGTCGGACTTTACCGGATTCAACCGTTGTTGATACAAAAGGTATCAATATGGGGTGTGCTCGGAATGATGGATCTGTCGTCGATAATGCCGGCAATGTTATCGGACATGTTTTGGAGCGTGGTCTTGTCTTAGATAAAGATGGGAATCCGTTAGGGCGTGTTAAATTTGACGGAACTGTTGTGAATAAAGATGGCGTTGCTATTGGTAAAGTTTTAGGTGATGGCAAAGGGACTATGGTTGATTTTGATGGTAATGTTATCGGTCGGACGGTATCTCCGGATGAAGAACTGATGTTCAATGCTGACGGTAGTATCGCCGGAACCTTTGGTCGTGATGGGTTATACAAGTCTCCGGATGGAACAGCTCAATTCCAAGTTTTATCAAACGGTGATATTATTGATCCTGTTTCAGGTAAGAAAATTGCAACATTGACAGAGGACGGTCGCTTGTTGGATATGTCCGGAAATGAGCTGGATCAATTACGTGTCTTGCGAGATGCTGATGGTAACTTCTTAGGCTTAATTAATGGAAAGGGTGATCTGATTAATGCTGCCGGTGAGGTTATCGGAAAGGTTATGCCGGATGGAACAATCGTTGATGCCAATGGTAATGTGATCGGTCAAATTAATTCGGACGGATCTGTTTCCTTGGGAAATAGTACCGAGTGTCAAAATGCCCAGTATAATGGAGATGTGCGGGATAAGAACGGTAATTTGCTCTATACGATAAAATGTGGTAAAATCTATGATAAGTATGGCAATCAAATCGGTTACATTGACGAAAAAGGAAATATGTACACGAATGATGGAACATATTTGGGGCGTATTGATGCACAAGGAAATGTCTATGATGCCGAAGGAAACTTAATTGGACGCCATATTCCCAGAGATACCGGTAATGGTTTTGGAAGTATTGGTGGGACGGATTCTCGTTTGAATGGTTTAATTCCTGGTGTCGGAATGGGACAAAAAGGAGTTTCCGGTCGACGTATCTTTATCGGAGACAAAGTCTTTGAAATTACTCCAAAGGGATCTTTGATTGATCAGGACGGTACGGTTGTCGGGTATATGGGAGATGATGGACGTCCGTATTCTTTGGATAATCGCTTGTTGGTTGGTGGTGCTGATGCTCAAGGTCGTGTTCGTCCTAATTTGGATAAAAAGATTGAAACTCACCCTGAACAGTTGCAACAAATGCAACAACTGTTAGCTCAACGACGTCAGAATATGCGTCAAAAAATTAAGTCCTTTAGTAGATTACAACCGGATGGACGGACATTGGCGCGAGCTCGTCAGAAGAAAGATATGGATTGGGGAGAACCCAAGATTGTATCCAGCTATCCGGTGGATATGTCTCGGATGATTTTGAAAGACAAAGCTATACCGGCAGTTCTGGTTCATTCGATAGATTCTCGATATACCAATATTCCGGTTACGGCGATTGTTGAGCGTCATATTTATGCAGAAGAAGGACGTAATATCATTATTCCCGCCGGTAGTCGCTTAATCGGACAGGCCGCTGGAAATGGTGGTGAAAATCATGTCGCTAAGTTGGAAATTTCTTGGCAACGTTTAATTCGTCCGGATGGATCTGCCTTTAAGTTTTCGGCTCAGTCCGGTGATGCTCAAGGTCGTGGTGGTGTGGCTGCGTATTTGGATGAACAGTTAATCCAGAAATATGGTAAACCGGTTATGCAAACATTGTTGGATTCTGCCGTTGCATACGCGATAGCAACTAATGATGATGTCACGACAAATCAAAGTGATGGAACAACAACTCAAAGTTCTCGCAGTCAGGCTGCTAGCGATGCTCGGAGTAACTTCTTGGATTCTATGGATGGTATTTTCCAACAGCTGCTGCAAGAAGCAACAAGTATTAAACCTGTTGTATTTGTCCCTGCCGGAACTCGGATGACCGTCTTCTCAAATGAAGATTTGTGGTTGAGAACTGAGGTGGAGGATGAGCAAGATTATGATGCTCAATTCGGTGGATTGTCTAAACAGGTTCAAGGGGCTTCACAGGGGAACTGGATTGCAAATCGAACGGGAGAGGTATTGCAGGCAGCAGATAGCGCCGGTGTTGGAGCCGTAAACGGACCTGTCGGTGAAGCTATAGGAACCGAGTATGAGACACAATATTATGATCCGAATATATCTTCTGCCGTTAATGTTCCTCCGATTTATAACGGTGTTGATACAGCGCCGGTAGATGAAAATGTGATAAATGCTGATACTGAACCCACAGCTAACACTGATAGTAATTTGGAAAATAGGGTTGTTCAACCGATTTTACCTAAGTCTGAACAATCCTCTGCCAGAATATTTTAGCTATAAAGAGAGGGATGTATGGGGACGCTATCTATTGTTGACACATATCGGGTTCTTGAATCGGCTTTGCGTCCCTTGGCATACTGGTATAATCAAGATAATGTAGAAGATGTTGCCGTTAATAATCCCGGTGGAATTTGGTTGAGATTGCGAGGGCGTCACGCTTATCCGTGGCACTATTATGAGGATCCTAAATTAACTCGGGAGTATTTAAATAATATCTTGTATATTATTGCCAACACCTATGATTTATCCTTTGATCCTCAAAGCGGAAGTCCTGCCGTGTATGCAACATTACCGGGGGGGCATCGTTTTACGGGTATTGCCGGTCGTAATATTATTTATGATAATAATGATTTGACGGGTGGTGTGGCTTTGGATATCCGTGTGTATCGAGAAGATTTGGATATTGGCATAACGGATTTTGGCGTAGAAGAAGGTGGCAGATTGCGTCAAATCAACAAGTTAAAAGGTGTTGAGGATCCGGATGATCCATATGAGCGGTTGTTGTTATCTGTAAAGCGTGGAGATCATATTTTGATTAGTGGTGGAACGGCAACCGGTAAGACGACTTTTTTAAATAATATGATTAAATTATTAGATGAGCATAAGCGTATTTTAACAATTGAAGATACTCGGGAGTTGATTGTTCCTCATAAAAATAGAGTTCATCTGGTTTTGTCCAGAACAGAGCAAACAAATGACTTTGATTATAAAAAAGTTATTGACTTGGTTGTTCGCTTTACTCCGGATGCTATTTTGGGGGGGGAAATTTCAGTCCAAAATGCCGGTGCTTTATGGGAGTTGATGAATACAGGGCATGAGAACTGTTTTGCTACGATTCATGCGAATTCGGCAGAAGATGCTTATAAATCTTTTCTGGGACGTATTTTGCATTCATATCCGACGACTGATCGTGAAAAAACTTTAAAAGAAATGCATGAAAAATTACGCGTTGTTCAAATTAATCGAGATGGTAATATTCGGGCTGTTACAGAGATTACTTGATTCTGTTGGGAACATTCTTTATTTGGTTATATGTTCTAAAATGTAATGATAAGCATCATTCAGTTGTTTGAAGCGTTTTTCAGCCTCTTTATCCCCTTTATTTGTATCCGGATGATATTGTTTAGCTAATTTTTTATATTGTTTTTTGACGCTTTCTGCTGTTAAAGGAAGATCTAGATCCATAAAGGCAATTGCTGTTTGCATCTTTTGTTCGTATCTTTGTGTCTTCGGGGGAGGCGGATTGTATTTTCCATCCATGCCTAGACCGATATCTTCCTGTACTTTAAAGTAGTCTTTGACTTTGGGGTCAGGCTTAAGACCACCGTGTCCGAGTTTCCATGTCGGACGTTGCCATGTAACATCATTTTGTAGATGTTCCTCTATTTCATCAGCGGATAGCCCCTTCAAAAAATCCCAATTTTTATTATATTCACTAACATGTTTTAAACAAAACCAGTAATGTTCTTTTAAAGACCTATCTTTGGGGGCACGATACTCTCCTGCCTCCTCACAGTTGGGATAATCACATTTTCTTGTTATTTTCTTTTTGTTTTCAAATGAATATCTTTTCATATGCTTTCTTTTGAATAACCACTAAAAGTTGAGTGAATAAAATTTTATTTATTATTAGTTGCATTTTTTATGATTACATACTATTAAATATAATGTGGTTTGTCAAATAAAGAAAGGAGACTAAATGCTAATTTGTAAAAATGTGATTGTAAATGGACGTAGAACCAGTATGCGATTGGATCGTGAAACATGGATTTCTTTGGCCGATATTTGTTCTAGACGACATATCACTATTCATGAATTATGCTCGAAAATAGACCGTATTCGGGGGAAATCAGGGCTATCTTCGGCTACACGTTTATTTGTTTTAACTTATTTTAGAGCAGAGTTGAATAAATACGAAAAAGCAACCTTTGCAATCCCTCCGGAATACAATCCTAATGTGGTTTTGGCTCAGGCTTCTTAAATTACTCTGAACACGGAGCAATATCTATGCTCCGTGTTTTTTTATGATTCGAACGTACATACCAGCCCAGCCGTTAGGCTTGCGAAGCTTTTGGGCTGGGCGAACGTCGTTCGGAACAGATAACACCACTTGCGTTAGCGAGTGGAAGTTTATGTTTGTGTATGGGATAAAATTTTTTGTATGTTCCGATTGCTTATTTTTTTGTTTTGAATATCATTTTTTTCTGGTCAAGAGATACTTTTTCCGATATAATGATAAAAAGTGGTCATTGAGGAATTAGAGTTGAATGAAAAATATCAGACGAACAATCTTAATCGGCTTAATGGTGGGCGTGATCTTTTTTGGGTGGATTCTGTATGAGTTTTACAGCCAAAATTGGAATTTTAATTTATTTTCGTTTCAGGATTGGGCCTATATTTGGAATGAGTTTATTTCCGGATGGATTATTTCGGCAAAAAGTGATTGGATCTTTGTCCTTTCTCTGATTTGTGCGGTTCCGGTATTTTTCTTTTTGTGGCGGATATTTTGTCATGTTTCTTGGGGGAAACTCTTTTCTTTTATTGTGCGTCAAATAAAGTGGCTTGGTAGAGTGAATAAGCCTGAACAGATTATCAAAAAAAAGATAAAAGTAAAAGCTTCTCAATCACACAAAAAAGTTCGTCCGCGTCCTTTGAATACAACCGGACGACCGCTACCGAAATTAGCCGGAAAGACAATGGATGCCGATGCAGATGTATCAATTGTTTCTGAGTCTGACGGGAAAACGGATGTCGTGCAGAGTATGGATAAAAAAGAAGGGGGGAGACCCGCTTTCCTAGATGAGGATATCAGCAATATCTCTTTGGATGAGATTAAGTTGCCTGAACGGGTTCGTTTAGAGGAGGATTTGGTTGCTATTTTGTCTGATTCTAACTATCAAATTATTAAAGATGTTGCTTTCGGGGAACTGTCTTTTTCATACGTTGGGGTTTCTGCAAGTCAGATAGTCTTGTGTATGACGGATGATAAAAAAGGAGATTGGTTGGCTGATGAAGAGTTTTTTAATGATGAGGAGCCTCTGTGGTTTTCGGAAACGGATCATCGGATTTCTCCGGTATATCAATTGGTAAAGGCTGCTGAAACATTCGGTAAAAAAGTAACAGAGTGTGGCTTTGAACAGAAAGTTATTCCGATCTTGATTGAAAAAGAGGGAACTATTATTAATGCTGAAGATATGGGGGATACTTGGCGTAAATCGGGTGTGATTGTTTGTCGAACAGATTTGGGGGGGCCTGATGAGCTTCCTGCTTTTGCTACGGCCCTTCCGAAGGCAACGGACAGAGGAACCATCAGGGATTTAGAATCAATACAAGGGTTGTTTTAGTCGGGTAAGAAGAGGTTAAAATGGCATTTAAACGAGATGAAGCATACGAAGAACAAGGTAAGTTTATCGCTTGGGTCGGTTGGAGTATTGTTTGGACAATTATTATTTTTTGGTTTTTGTTAATGATCTTGTTGCCGATGACGAACTGGATTCAGCAAGGATTCAGCTTTGCTCAATTAAGTGCAGCTTGGACATTTTGGAAAAAAACCATTTTCAGTCCCAGTGCTATGCTAAATGCATTTGGTAATTATTATGCGGTTTTTAAAATTTCATCTCGAACAAATTATAGTATGTATCTGCCGTTTTTGGCTTTTATTATTCCGATGATTTTTTTGGTTGTTCGGATTATTACCAATCCGTATAAATATATGCCGAATGTTTTTGGCGGTGGTCGTATGGCTGAATATGCCGATATTAAAAAAATGAAGCTGTTTGATGGCTTTGTTATTGTTTTGGGGCGTTTTAAAGGAAAATTGTTAAAAATGCCGGAAACATTGTCTGCTTTGGTTGTGGCGCCTCCGGGAACCGGTAAAACGGTTGGTGTCGTTATTCCGACTATTCTGGAGTCTCCGGGATTGAGTCTGATTATTAACGACCCAAAGCCAGAACTATGTTATAACACATCAGGATATCGTGCGACTCAGGGCCCTGTTTTTGTTATTAACTGGGGGGCGGAGGATGATCCTGATAAAGGGATTTATTATCCTAGCTGGAATCCACTATCACCCTCTTGTTTGCCACCTTTGGGACCGGGGCGCGATATGTATATTGACTCTATGGTTGCAGTTTTGGTTGAAGAGCCAAAGGGCGGGGCAGATCCTCACTGGTCAAAAACGGGGCGTAATGCTATGTCTGGTTTTTTACACTTTATTTGTAGCAAATGCGAGCGGGCTCGTGCCAATGATTATTTCGCTTCAAAATTAAGCGAAGGATCTTTCGATAAAGAAGATGCCGAGGTTTTAGAAACATATTATTTGGATATGACGGATCCGAGTGCTCGGATAGCTTTGGATGCCTTGAAAGAGGGTAAGTTGACTTCTGATAATTATGCTCCTGTCGGAACTTGGGAGGGATTACCGGAAAGTTGGCAGGGATCTGAACCTTGTATCGCTATGATTTTTGATTGGTGGACAGATACTCAGATGAAAATCAATGCCGACTTAAAGCGGAGAGCTGATGAGGGGGATCAGGCAGCGGCATTTGCCGATGCCGGTGCAGATGCTCTTAAACTGGCTATTGCAGAAAGTGAGCGTTTCGGATACGCCAGACGTGCTACGGTTGAATTGAGTCAGTTGGCCGGAACGCCGGATAAGGAGCGTGGCTCTATCTTATCAACAGCTTTTTCGGGAATTAACATCTTTAAAAACTCAGCCGTTCGTTCTCGGACAAAGTTTAGTGATTTAACTTTCCGTGACTTGCGTGGTATGATGGATCCGATTACGGGAGAGGTAAAACCGATATCTGTTTATTTATCTGTTAATCAGGTCGATGCTCGAACATTGAATGTTATTACCGGTGTTTTTGTTGAGTTGATGAGTTCTTTCTTGATTTCTAATCCTCCGAATTTCGTTGGGTCGGATGGTATTAAATCCGGTCCTTATCCGGTATTGTTTGTTCTTGACGAGTTTCCTCAGATGCCAAAATTGGCTGCCGTTAAAGATGGTCCGGCCGTTGGTCGTGGTCAAAAGGTGTCCTATTTGTTGATTGGGCAGGATTTGGGACAGATTTCCGGACAATATGGTAAAGATGACTTAGAGACAATTATTACAACAACAGCAGCTAAAGTTATTTTATCCCAAAACAATGAGCAGACGGCAGAACGTTTTTCAAAGATGATTGGAACTAAGACAATTGAGGTGGCTAGCTCATCTCGTACAGAAGGAGTTTCTATGCAGACTAATCCATTTGCTGCGAATGTGTCTCGTTCTTTGCAGAGTTCAAATGTGGTGGGGGCTTCAACCTTGATGAGTTTGGATATGTTAAAGCAAGTGGTTTTATTTCAGGGCTTTTTAAATCGCCCGATTATGGCAGATGCTCCGCGTTGGTATATGGATAAAGGAATGCGTAAAAAATGCTCTTTGCCAGCTGCCCCTTTTGTGCCTTATTGGATTGTTGCTCAACGTGAAGAAACAGATATGGCTGCTTTAAAATCCTTGATGCAGGGTGATATATTTGATATAGAAGAGGATATAGAAACAAAAATGAAAGGATAACAGATGAGCAATAAATCGGAAGAAATATCGCTTGAAACGTCATTAGATGCCGTGGATGTTTTTGCGGATTGGGACCGGTTGTTGCAAACACCTTTCAATAATGAAGATGATCCCTTGTCCGGTATGGTTTTGGAAGAAGATGGTCAAGCTTACTGGGAGGCTCTGTTCAACAGTATGAACTTTCCGGGAATGGATTTAATGGCGGTGGTCTATTTCCCAAAAGAAAATGAAGATTTGCTGGGGCAACATAAAACACTGTGTCGGACAATCAGAGACTTTATCAGATTTTTATCGTATAACTATGCAAATGATTTACGTTCGGCTGGTATTTCTGAAGAGGGTATTTTTTATATGAAAAAAGGTCAGTTGCCCGAGAATTTTACCGTTCATCTGAAATATCCTTTAAATTATGGTGGCAGTATTGATTTTAATAATATGGTTTTAATTCAATCAACGCCTTTTCATGAGTTAATTCACCATTATATCAATCGGCAGTTGATTGGTCCGGAAGGTGTGCTAACACCTCGGCAACTATATGTTCCAGTTCCGACAGGAAAAGTCTATGTGCCAACGGGATTATTTACCGGATCCGGAGGGAAAAACAAACAAGATCGAAGTGTGTTGGCCGGGTATTCCCAAAGTGCTCTGCGAGATATTGCCATGAAAAGTATGCCGGGGAGATAATTATGCTGACACAAAATCAAATTTTAAAATGCTTATACGAACATTATGCTGTTGTTTTTCCTCCGATAGAGCCAAAAGAAGCTTTGCAGGCCTCTGTTAAATTGGTGAAAGCCGGCGTTTCATCTATTCCAACGGACTATGTTTCTTTTTTATCGGCTACAAATGGTTTGGTTTGGAATGGGATTACACTATTTTCTTTGAATAAAATAGAACGGGAAAAGGGGGCTTTTTTCCATCCGGGGATTATGCAAAATTATGTGTTTTGTCAGAATAATCCCACAATGAAGCGTAAACTTTTATTGGGTTGGGGATGGGAGACAATTATTGTTTATGATTCTAACCTAAAAGAGTATCAAATACTAGATCGATATACTTATGCACCGATAGCCGGTTATTCAAATTTTCTTGATTTTTTGCATACGTTAGTGAAGCCGCTTTTGGAAAAAAATGTATAATACCTTTGTCTAAATACTTTTTAAATATATTAATTCTTTATAAATAAACACAAGGGACATTAAACCGTTACGGAAAGAGATAGCACGAACGGGACAGATAAGTCAAGAGAAAAAATAAAAAGATTAAAAGACTTGTATTCTATTTTTACAGGGGGGTGCGTTGACGCCTGAAAGCGTAACAATTTAATGTCCGTTAAATTGTTACAAAAGAGGAGTCGATTAATGAAAAGCAAATACCATATGACATCTGTTGATGTATCGGAGCAATCAGAATTAAGTGAAACATATACCCGAATAAAGAGAAGTAAAGAAAATGAATCGGGGCGGAGTATGGTGGAAATGCTGGGCGTTCTGGCCTTGATGGGTGTGTTGGCGATTGGCGGTATTATGAGTTATCGCTGGTCGGTGAACAAGTATCAATCCAATGAGATTTGGAATAATGTTAAATGGGTTTCACTGCAGGTTATGACGGATGGAGCTTTACAAGGATTAGCAATTGCGGGAGAAGTCAATTTAAAAACACTTTCAGGAGATCGCTTATTATCTCTGAAACGAGAGGCTGAAAACAGCTATAGTGTTATGGTTAGCAGATTAAATGAAGGGGTATGTCGACAAGTTAAAAGAGATCAAGCGGATTGGGTTGAAGAAGTTGTCTCAAACGACGGTATCGGGTGTCAACAAAGTGATGAGAATCAAGTTAAGATTTACTTCAATGGTGGCTTAAAATCCAAGAATACGGATCCGGACAGGTATCGTCGGTGTGAGAGCGATGCAGAGTGCGGTGAATGTGGAAGATGTTCGGAAGAAAAGATCTGTATAGACTATGATAATTTATGTGCGGCTCCGACACCTTACTGTGTTGAGGGAACTTGCGAGCCTTGTCCCAAGGGGGAAACAATCAATTCAAGCGGTAAGTGCCAAGCCTGTCCATCAGATAAAAATACTGTCTTTTTTGTGACTGATGATGAGGCAGGGGCAACTGCTTGCCATAAATGCGGGGATAGTTGGTTTAAAGCAGAAAATGGTCGCTGTTATTCATGTAATAATACGTCAGGATCTATCCATGTTGATCAAGATGACAAAGGGACAGCAGAATGCCATCGTTGTTCTAACCGGATGCTCCATGATGGATTATGCTACCGATGTGATTTGAAAAGGGATATTTATTGGGGTGTATTAAAGGAGGAATGTGATTCTTGCTCTCAAAGATATTGGACTTCTTTGGGTCCCGGTATTTGTCATTATTGTGAGGGGACACCGAACGAGGATCAAACAGGTTGTAACTGGGATTGTCCGGAGGGACAGTTTGGTTCAGGCTCAATGTGCTATGACTGTGATGATCCTGAAATGGTGCGGTATACCAGCACCCCTGAAACATGTGATCAGTGTCGCGGTGAACGTTTTTATTTTAAGGGTAATTGTGTTAGTTGCGAATT
>CASEYR010000009.1 GCA_949292205.1 uncultured Alphaproteobacteria bacterium | reverse complement strand
GACATACCAGCCCAGCCGTTAGGCTTGCGAAGCTTTTGGGCTGGGCGAACGTCGTTCGGAACAGATAACACCACTTGCGTTAGCGAGTGGAAGTTTATTCAATACCGCTTTTAATCATAACACAAAAATGAACATTAAAATGTTATAAGTTTTATAGCATAGAAAATAATTATTAGGCAAGAAAATTTTATTAAATTTTAAAGAGAAAGTGGAGTTTGTGAATCTTTCTAAAAAGTGTAAAAAAATATTGTTCATTATTTTTATACTGAAAGGAAGATTTTTTATGGATAAAAAACAAAATGCTAATCTAAAAAAGCAATCTTGTCAAAATGAGTCGGGAAAATCGATGGTCGAAATGTTGGGTGTTCTGGCTTTGATGGGGCTGTTGACTATTCTTGGTGCTAAAGGCTATAACATAGCGATGGAGAGAGTTGCTTCGACGCGAATTCTAAATGAGGTGAATAAGCGATCTGTTGTTTATGCTCAGCAGATGATGAGTAATGCAACGTTGTCTGCTTTTAATTCGTCGGAAATGCCTGAAACAATAGAGGGAGGATATACTTTTTCGGCAAGACCTCTGGAAAACAATTTGTTTTCAATTACTGTTGAAAATGTAGAAAAAGAAGTTTGCGGACATCTTGTGGATTTAAATTTAAAATCAGCGTTACTCTTGCGGATTGATGGACAAGTTTCTACCGGAGATAGACAAATTTGTCAAAAAAACAGTAGTTCTTTGGAATATACATTTTCTAAATTGTTAACTCCTTGTGAGGATTGTTTGGATAATATAACGACTTGTTCTTCAAATGCGGATTGTGGGGCAAATTACGATTGTAAAAACGGTATTTGTTATTGTGCGATTCCATGTGGTGAGGCTTGTTGTCCGAGCGGAGAGATGTGTATTAATGGCGCTTGCTCGGCTGTTCAGGGCTGCACAAGTGATCGTGATTGTGATAACGGTATTTGTTTTTCTGATGGTGTTTGTGGATGTCGTAGCTGGCGGGATTGTAATGAAGAGTCATATTGTGTTTGGCAGGAAAAAACACATTATACTTGCTCCGGTCGAGCCGATATTGCTCCGGGTAGTGATACAAGTCCCGGCGGATGGATGGCTTCCAGCGTGACAATGAGACAGGAAACAGCTGCAGATTTTTGTGATAAGTATGGCAAATCTGATCCAACGGCCGAGGATGTCGGTATAGCAGATTTGGAGGCTAATAAAACAATGACAACTCCTGACTTTTTGGCGTGGCTGGGTACGGGAAATTATTGGATTCAAGGAACTGATCCGTGGGGAAAAGGGTCGCGCGCTCTTATTTACATCCAACCAAATAAAAAAATGAATTGGGGTAGTTTTAATTTGGGATATTTCTACAATAAAAATAAAGCACTCTGTCATTGATTTTTAAAAAGCTTTTACCCCTTGGTTTCAGATTGGAATTGAAGGGGTAAAAAAATCCCGACAACAGCTTTTTTCTCTTGCGAAAAAAGTGAAAAAATGATACGCTGTTTTCAGTTATTTTTGAAGCGTTGAAAAGGAAATAAAGACAATGACAGAACTGAATGAAACAGCGATTACGACAGGTGTTGTTGATGTAATGCCGACTGCTATTGAAGAGGAAATGCGCAAATCATATCTGGATTATGCGATGAGCGTGATTGTTTCTCGGGCTTTGCCCGATGTGCGTGACGGTTTAAAGCCGGTTCATCGGCGTATTTTGTTCTCAATGAATGAAAACGGATACGATTATAACAAGCCGTTTCGTAAATCTGCTCGTATCGTTGGTGATGTTATGGGTAAATATCACCCGCACGGAGATAGCTCGATTTATGAAGCTATGGTGCGGATGGCTCAGACATTTTCAATGCGTGTTCCCTTAATTGACTCACAGGGTAACTTTGGGTCTATGGACGGAGATAAAGCCGCTGCAATGCGATATACAGAGGCTCGTCTTGCACAAACAGCTCATTGGTTGTTGGAGGATATTGATCGTGATACGGTCGATTTTCGCCCGAACTATGATGAGACGTGTCAGGAACCGGAGGTTTTGCCAGCTCGTTTCCCGAACTTGTTGGTTAACGGTTCCGGCGGTATCGCTGTCGGTATGGCAACAAATATCCCGCCACATAATTTAGGCGAAGTTGTTTCGGCCTGTATTGCAACGATTGATAATCCCGCTATTACTCCGGAGGAGTTAATGGAGTATGTTCCGGGGCCTGATTTTCCGACGGGGGGTATTATTTTAGGCCGTGGTGGGGCTCGCTCCGCTTATTTGACGGGGCGTGGGTCGGTCATTATGCGTGGCCGTTGCACGATTGAGGAAATTAAAAAGGACAAGACGGCAATTATTGTTTCCGAAATCCCTTATCAGGTCAATAAAGCCCAAATGATTATTCGGATTGCCGAATTGGTCAAAGATAAGGTTATTGATGGGATTTCGGATTTACGAGATGAATCCGATCGTCAAGGTGTTCGGGTCGTTATTGAATTGAAAAAAGATGCCTATCCGGATGTTGTTTTGAATCAACTGTATAAATATACACCGCTTCAAACCAGCTTTGGTATGAATATGCTGGCTCTGAATAACGGACGACCGGAGCTAATGACTTTAAAGCAAATGATTGATGCTTTTATTTTGTTCCGTGAAGAGGTTGTTCGTCGTCGGACTATCTTTGAACTGAATAAAGCACGGGATCGGGCTCATGTGTTGGTCGGCTTGGCTATTGCCGTCGCAAACTTGGATAAAGTGATTGAAATGATTAAGACGGCTCCGGATCCGATGACGGCAAAACAACGCTTGATGGAAACACGCTGGGAGGCTCAAGATGTTGAATCCTTAATCGCTTTAATTGACGAGCCGGATCGTAAGGTCGAAAATGGCGTCTATATGCTTTCTGAGGCTCAGGCTAAAGCAATCTTGGATTTGAAGTTGAATCGCTTGACCGGCTTGGAACGTGATAAAATTCACGGAGAAGTGGGTGAGCTGGCTGCTCTGATTAAGGGATATTTGGCTACATTGGGTTCGCATGAAAAAATCTATGCCATTATTCGTGAAGAGCTGGAGGCTTTGAAAGCTCAATATCCGGATGCACGTCGGACGACAATTGAAGATGCTGAATTTGAACAGGATATGGAAGATTTAATCCCGCGTGAGCAAATGGTCGTAACGGTTACAAATACGGGGTATATCAAACGTGTTCCGTTGTCCACTTATCGTGCTCAACATCGTGGTGGTAAAGGTCGCTCGGGTATGAGTACTCGGGATGAGGATACCGTCGCGAATTTGTTTGTCGCTTGTACACATAGTCCGTTATTGTTCTTCTCTAGCCGGGGTATTGTTTACAAAATTAAAACGTACCGGTTGCCGGAAGGTTCGCCCCAGTCTTTAGGAAAGGCTCTGATTAACTTGCTTCCACTGCAACAAGGGGAAACAATTTCAACGATTTTGACCTTACCTGAAACGGAAGATGAATGCAATAATTTAACCGTTATGTTTGCAACGGCTAGCGGTGGGGTGCGTCGGAACCGATTGTCTGACTTCTGGCGCGTTAACCAAAACGGTAAAATTGCCATGAAGCTGGATGAAGGGGATCAGCTTGTCGGAGTGTCTATTTGTACAGATGAAGATGATATCTTATTATCTGCCAGAAAAGGAAAGTGTGTCCGATTCCCTGTCAGCGATGTGCGTATCTTTGAATCACGCGCTTCAACCGGCGTTCGCGGAATGAAGTTAAGTGAAGATGACAGTGTTATCTCTATGTCTGTCATCAAGCACGCTAAGGCGGATATTGATAAGCGAGATGCTTATCTGAAAGAAGCTTCGGCTCGCAGAAAAGCCGTCGGTGCTTCCGATGAAACGGAGACTATTGAAACAGAATCTATGACAAATACTGTTTTGACCTCGGAAGAATTTGATAAGATGGCTGCTGATGAGGAGTTCATTTTAACCTTGACCTCCGCAGGATATGGTAAACGCTCTAGCGCTTATGAGTATCGGATTACGTCTCGCGGAACATCCGGTGTGGTCAATATTAAGACAGATGAAGGGAAGCGTGCGGCTGATGTTGTTGCCTCTATGCCTGTGCCGGCAGGATCTCATATTATGTTGGTAACCGATGGCGGTAAGTTGATTCGTATGCGGACGGATGATATCCGAATCGCTGGGCGTTCAACGATGGGGGTGATTTTGTTCCGGTTGGATAAAAATGAGAAAGTCGTCTCTGCAACATGTATCACGGATATCGGAGAGGAAGCTTCGGATTCTGAGGATGTTTCGGAAAACGCTGATGTAACAGCCGATGTGTCATCCGTGGCGAATAATCAAGAAACAATAACGGAAGGAGATGAATAGAATGTGTCCATGCCCGTTTTGTGCCACTATCGCTATTTTGCTGGCTCCGTTACTGTTATTTAAACCAACACGCGACTGGTTGAAAAAGAAAGTCAAACGTCATCATTGTTCGTGTGATGTGTGTCAGCATGCCGAACATGAAGCCTGTTTGAAAGAACATACGGTTTGCCATTGTAAGGCATGTCAAGCGGTTTCTCGTAAAAACAACAAAAAATCAACTGTGAAAAATAAAAGGAAAAAATAAAATGAAATCAAAATTTGGTATCAGAAAAACAAAAATGAACATTTTTTGGTTGTTCCTAATCGGATTGCTTATCGGGGTTGTTTTGGGGTTGCGACAACCGGCTTCGAAACAGGATACATCCAAAACAGAAATAACGCAAATCAATCAAACACAGGAGAATCTTTCATGAAAAAATATCTGATTGCTCTTTTAA
The DNA here is from genome assembly GCA_949292205.1 of uncultured Alphaproteobacteria bacterium. Taxonomy (GTDB): domain Bacteria; phylum Pseudomonadota; class Alphaproteobacteria; order CAAHEQ01; family UBA3637; genus CALXZG01. The sequence goes on along the minus strand of CASEYR010000009.1, from coordinate 41,513 downwards.
TGGGCTTATTTTTAACAACAACAGGAAAGGCAGAAACTATGGATAAGGAAAATTTACTATATATGGATTTAGACTATGGTCGTGTCGAGATTTTATTAAATCCGGAAATTGCTCCGAATCATGTGGCTCGGATTAAAGAATTAACGCGACAGGGATTTTATGATGGTGTCAAGTTTCATCGTGTTATCCCCGGCTTTATGGCTCAGACAGGTGATCCGACGGGAACCGGTATGGGAGGCTCTGGTCAAAAATTAAAAGCCGAATTTAACAAAGAACCGCATGTTCGTGGGACGGTTTCTATGGCTCGGGCAATGGATCCGGATAGTGCAGACAGTCAATTCTTTATTTGTTTTGACGATGCGCGTTTTTTGGATGGTCAATATACTGTTTTCGGGAAAGTTGTTTCCGGTATGGAGTATGTTGATATGATTAAAGCCGGTACTTCGGCTAATAACGGAGCTGTTGCAAATCCGGATATTATCGTCAAAATGCAGGTTGCATCCGACGTAAAAGAATAACTTAGATTCTCTTTTAAGTCCCTCTCTATTTCAGAGAGGGATTTTTGTTGACAAAAAAAATAATATCTGATATCATATATGTATAGATAGAGTGGAGGTCAATATGACAGGATTAAAGGTATTAGATTCTATTTTAACGATTGCGGCCGTTATTGAAGCGGTTTATAAAACGGACAAGTTTATAAATAAGGCAATTACCAGAAACAATAAAAGGACCCCGCGTCGCAGAGAGTTATCTTATTGCCGATCGTAATTTGTAATACAGTCGGATTTCACTTTCCGCCCCAAAACGGGCGGTTTTTTTAATAACAAACAGAAACAAAGTAAAGCCCTTGTGCGGGGGCTGTTTCTCCGCCCCTCTTTCTATCGCAGGCTTCAAAAGCTTCTTTAAAATCCTCAACCGTCCATTTACCGCAACCGACATAGGCTAAACTACCGGCAATGTTTCTGACTTGATGATATAAAAAAGAACGAGCTTTTATTTGAATCAGGATAAAATTACCTTCTCGAGAAACGGTAAGGCTGTCAATTGTTTTAACGGGAGATTTTGCTTGACACTGAGCCGCCCGAAAAGTGGATAAATCGTGCTTGCCTATCAGCAAATTAGCTGCTTGTTGCATTTTGATCTCGTCTAGCGGATGAACAAACCACCAAACGCGATTACGATCTAATGCCGGTGGAAAGCGTGTATTTTGAATTTTATATAAGTAGCTCCTTTGACGAGCACTAAACCGAGCATGAAAATCATCTGGAACAAGCTCTATCTCCTTGACGGAAATCGGATGCGGGCGGACAAGAGCATTGATTGATTCTCGAAGTTTATACGTATTTTGTTCCGTTGAACAATCAAAGTGAGCAACTTGTCCCAAAGCATGAACACCGGCATCGGTTCGTCCGCTTCCTTGAACATCTACAGGTTCTCGAACGGCGACGGATATAGCCTTTTCCAAAACACCTTGAACCGATAAACGATTCTCTTGCTTTTGCCAGCCGACGAACGGTGTGCCGTCATACTCTATTGTAAGCTTATACCGCAAGGCATATTCCTTTCGGCAGAGTCCAGCCTTTTAATAGCTCTTCAGCCGGCATTGTTTTTTTGCCGGCACGCTGTAAAACGGTTAGTCGTAAGCAAGTTCCGTTTCCGCAAGCGATTAATAATTTGTCATCTAGGACTGTTCCGGGAAGAGCGTTTGTTTTTACTTCCTCTACCTCGGCACCGAAGACCCGAATTCGTTCTTCATTATACATAAAATATGCTATCGGAAACGGATTGAAAGCACGAATATTTCGTTCAATTTGCATAGCTGATTCCGTCCAATGGATCAGAGCTTCTTCCTTTTTGATTTTTTCGGCATAAGTTGCTCCTTCACTTGGTTGCGGAATTGGACTTGGCTTTTCAGCTAATGTCTTAAGCATCAAATCTGATCCGACAAGAGCTAACTGATCGTGTAAATCACCGGCTGTCATATCAGGTGTAATGGGAACAACTCCTTTTAACAGCATATCTCCCGTATCCAGCCCTGCGTCCATTTGCATAATTGTAATCCCCGATTCGGCATCTCCGGCTTGAATGGCTCGTTGAATCGGAGCGGCTCCGCGCCAACGAGGTAGTAGGGAGGCATGAACATTTAAACACCCTAAATGCGGTGCATCTAAAATCGGTTGCGGTAAAATTAAGCCATAAGCACAAACAATCCCGACATCAGCATTCAGTGCAGCAAATTCAGCTTGAATTTCCGGTTGACGCAGGCTTGTCGGACAACGAACAGGGATTCCTATCTGCTCGGCCGTTGTTTGAACGGCGGATGGCGTTAGTTTTAATCCTTTGCCGGCGGGTCTGGGCGGTTGTGTGTAGACGCAGATAACCTCATGCTTTGTCGCTATGGCTTTTAAAACAGTCGCGGCAATTTCGGGTGTTCCCATAAAAACAACTTTCATTCTAATCCTCTCTTTCTTCAGCCAGACGCGCTGCTTTTTTACGTCGCTTTTCAAGGTGTTTGAGTAATAGTTTACGTTTCAGAGGGGATAGATAATCAATAAACAGCTTCCCATCCAAATGATCAATCTCGTGTTGAAAAGCAATAGCTAATAAGCCATCTGCCGTTCTGGTCTTTTCACAGCCATTTTCATCCAGATAACGAACGGTAACTTGGGCATGACGCTCTACATCGGCATACTCTCTTGGAACAGACAGACACCCTTCGTTATGGCAGATAATCTCCGGTGATTTTTCAATAATTTCGGGATTGACCAGTTTAATGGGCTCCGGTTTCTCATCACCGCAATCAACAACAACGACACGTTTTAATACGCCTACCTGATTACCAGCCAGTCCGACGCCGTGTGTTGCATACATGGTCTCTAACATATCAGATAAGAGTTGTTTTATTTCGGGCGTTACAACCTTAACGGGCTCTGCCGTTTGGCGTAACACAGGATGGGGAACTTCAAATACTTTCAATTTTGACATTTTTTCTTTCCTTTTTTTATTCCCTATTATATAATAAAACCAGTTAAATTGCAAAGGAGAATTTTATGATACGTTTATTTGCCGGATTAAGTCTTCCTGAAAAAATAAAAGAACAGTTAACTGACTTACAAACCAATTTGCCGGGGGCTTTGTGGCGACCGGCAGAAAAAATGCACTTGACCTTGCGATTTATTGGGAATTTGGAAGAGCCTGTCGCCGAAGAAGTTTTAAAAGAGTTGCGGTATGTTCGGTTTCCTGCATTTCATTACTCTTTAAAAGGAATCGGATATTTTGCTCGGGGCGATATTCCGCACCACATATGGGCTGGGGTTGATGAGGATAAAGCTATCCGGGAACTGCAGGAAAAAGTGGATAATGCCGTTAAAAAAGCCGGCGCAGGACAGGAAGATCGATTTAAGTTTACTCCTCATGTGACACTAGGTAAGCTTATTGGGACAGATATAGCTGATGTTTTTCGATTTATTCAGGAAAACAATTTATTCCATTCCGAGGTATTTGAAGCTTCTTCGTTTACGTTGTATCAGAGTATTGCTCGTGAAAACGGAGAGGGAAAATACTATAAGGAAATTGAAGAGTATCCGTTAATGTTAGTCTAGGTTTTCAAATGCTTTCTCTGATTAAACCAAAAGCTTTAAAGGCAGGAGATAAGGTTGCAACAGTTTCTTTGTCTTGGGGTGGCGCCGGATTGTATAAAGAGCGTTACAATCAGGGAAAACATCAATTTGAGGAGGCTTTTAACGTTAAGATAGTTGAAGCTCCGCATACGTTGGCGACTCCGGAAGAGGTCTATGCTCATCCCGATTGGCGGTTGTCTGATTTAATGTGGGCTTTTCAGAATCCTGAAATTAAGGCTATTTTGACCACCATCGGTGGTGACGATACTATACGTCTTTTGCCTCTGATGACAGACAAGCATTTTGAAATTATTCATCATCATCCCAAAATTTTTATGGGAATGTCGGATACGACGGTTAATCATTTTATGTGTTTGAAAGCGGGGATATCTACTTTCTACAGTCCTTGTGTTATGTTTGGATATGCCGAAAACGGAGGTATTCCGAACTACATGATTGAAAACACGAAAAAAGTGTTGTTTTCTACCAAGCCGATCGGCGTATTGCCGGAAAGTGAATCGTTTATTGCAGAGTGTGTTTTATTCGGGCAAGAACATATCATACGTCGTCGAGAGCCATCAACATCTTGGCAATATATTGGTGGTCAAAACACTGTTCAAGGACGGTTAATAGGTGGCTGTGCCGATAGCTTGTTTTCCTGTATGAACGGGACGAGTCTTTTTCCGGAGAAAGAGGCTTTTGATAATGCTATTTTATTTTTGGAAACTTCTGAAGAAATGCCTGGTTCTGATCAGTTCGTTTATTGGTTACGAATTTTGGGTGTCAATGGTATTTTGGATAGACTTAGGGGGATTTTGTTTGCACGCCCCGGCGGAGAGTTTTTTTCAGAGGATTATCTAAAGCAAAAAGAGTGGATTTCAAATTATTCAACATATGATACGGCTATTTTGAAAGTGTTAGCTGAATTCGGACGACAGAATATGCCTGTTGTTACGCGTATGGATTTCGGGCATACGGTTCCACAAGTTATCTTGCCGTATGGGGTGTTGTGTGAAATTAACCCGCAAGCTCGGACCGTTTGCCTTTTGGAAAGCGGTGTAACCGAATAAAATGTAATCTATCCAGAGAGTTTTATGCTTGGCATATCAATAAGCTGTTTTTTAACTTGCATTTTAATTGGATTTATTTTATATTTCTTGTCGGATATTAAATTATTTTTGTATCCTGAGTGCCTGTTTGGGTGCAAGAGGGCTGTCACAAGCTTAAAATCCTTCTAGAGCAACGGTTAGTTATCCATCCGTTGCTTGAAAGATGTATCTTTTGGTTAATCAAAGGATACATATAGATATGGCTATTCCTTGACTTCGGTCGGGGAGCCTGTGGTGTATGTTCAGAAGTCTGTTTTTTGTAACGACTTTAAAGACTATAGGGATCATCAGAAGGATTTGATTTGTGAACTCTCCGACCACCTGAAAACGGGTGGTTTTAATTTTTTTAGGAGGTCACAATGGGAGCTAATTTAGAATATCAGTATGAAATAGAGGAAATAATCCGTATTTATTTAGAAACACGAGATAAAAGGATTTTGCTTGCAGAGCATAAGACCGTTTTAGCGGATATGATTGAAGCTTTGGTCAGAAAATTTGTGGGCGATAACAGATGACGCGATGTTGTTTAATTTCTTCATCTGAAATGTACCCTGTTTATTGGAAAGATATTCAAAATTTACCTTGTCTTAATCCAAATAAAGTAGCTGATAAACAAGAAATTATTATTATCTTGGGAAATAATCAGTATGTTCAACAAGACTGTTTTTTATATGATTATACTTTGTTGTTTCAAAAGGAAAAATATCAAGAAAACAGTTTGATTTGGGTTCGTTTTTGTTTTCCAACGACTTGTTCATTTCAATCCATTTTGAATCTGATGAAGATATATCGTTGCAAAAACAAACGGTGGAGCAGTCGTGTTTATCAGGTTCCTTGTTCCGATTTGCGGAATATGGGGATAGAACGATGCGTCAGGACATCGGAAAACGCATATCTTTTAAAAAGATATCCTTTAAATAAGCAACAGCGAGATAAAAAATATGATCAGTTAAAAGAAAGTTTGAAAAAAGGATATGATTCTCAAAAGCCCATCAGTGTGATGTTATGTCGGCACTGGGGGCTTAAAGATTCTTTAGATGATGGGCATCATCGTTTATCCGCTTGTATTGACGGCGGTGTTGAAACGGTTTTTGTTCGTTTTTGTTATGCTTCATCTGTTAAGATATTTACTCCTTTCGGAAAGGGAAAACAATGGTTAGAATCTTGAATGTGATGCTTGGAAAAAAGCGGGGCGGATTAGAAAATGTCTTTATTCAACATGCCTGTATTTTTGAAGATCTTGGATTTGTCAGCAAGGCTTTGTGTGTTCACAAGTCTGCTTCGGAGGATGAATTTAAAAGAAGGGGTTTTTCTCAGGTTGAAACGATTTGTTCTCCGAAATTATACAATCCTATTTTTTGGGTTCTGTTGGTTTGGAAAATAAAACGCTTCCATCCGGATATAATATGGTTGCATGGAAACAGAGCAATTTTCTGTTGTTCTGCCAAATGGGTTCGTTTACTTGTCGGAAAACAGATAAAGTTAGTTGGAACAACGCACAACGATAGAAATCGTTTGTTTTATCGGCTGGATAAAATACTTTCTATTACCAAATACTTGAAGAAGAGATTGATTGAGTATTGGAAAATTGACGAACGTAAAATTATTTTGTGCCCAAATGTTGCCTATCCTATTTCTCGGAGTTTTTCAAACTATCATAAAGAAGTTCCTTGTATTGGTTTTTTAGGACGGTTGGAGTCTGTAAAGGGATGCGATCTTTTAATACGGGCATGTTCGTTATTGAAAAAGCACCGGATATCGTTTCATCTGTTGATTGGCGGTGATGGTAGTCAGAGATTGCTTTATGAAGAATTGTGTCATCAATATGATATTCAAGATTGTGTTACATTCTTGGGATGGGTTCAGGATAAAGGTGCTTTTTTTAATCAGGTGGATATAATGTCTTTTCCGTCAAGATCCGAAGCCTTACCTTTGTCTTTGATTGAAAGCTGTGCTTATAGAAAGCCGGTTGTGGTTACATCGTGTCCCGGTATGGTTGAAGTTGTTTCTCAACTTGGTTGCGGTGAAGTTGTGGCCTTAGATGATTCTTTCGGATTGTTTAATAAATTACGATTGCTGATTCAGAATGCTGATTATCGTCATTTGTTATCTGAAAGAAGCCATAAAACTTTTATGGATTTTTATCATATTGATATTCAAAAAAGAGTTCTTCATAAAACTGTTTTGGAACTTATGGATGAAAAATGAAGATAAATCAGTTACTATATTTATTGCTTTTGAAAGCAAAAAGATATCCGAATCCCCTGATCAATGCGCAGAAATACCGTTTCAAAGGGTTAGATATCGGACATGAAACATGGATTTATGGGAATTGTCATTTGGATACATCACAAGGATCAAAAATTTGTATTGGATCAAAATGTGTTTTAACAGGGTGTACGATTTTGGCTCACGATGCTGCACTGTCAACACATGGATATCAAACCTATTTTAAAAAAACAATTATAGGTAATCAGTGCTTTATTGGATGGCAAGCCATTATTTTGGCTGGCGTTAATATTGCCGATAATTGTATTGTCGGAGCCGGTAGTGTGGTGACTCATGATATTCCCTTCGGTTGTGTCGTTGCGGGAAATCCGGCTAAAGTCATAGGAACCGTTGAGCAGCTAATTCAAAAGAGAAAGACTTGTTTAAATAAGACGATAAGCGAAAGTGGTCAAGACTAGACATTGATGAGGTTGACTTGGATTGTTTTTAAAGTTAAACTATTGCTAATAAAATTGGAGGTTTTCTATGATATATCTTGTTCGACACGGACAGACAGATTGGAATGTTGTACATAGAACGCAAGGTCATATGGATATTCCTTTGAATGACGTTGGTAGAAAGCAGGCAGAGATACTGGCAGAAAAAATGACGTGTTTGAAAATTGATAAAATTATTTCCTCTGATTTATTAAGAGCTTTTGAAACGGCTCAAATCATCAACCGTAAACGGAATGCTCCGTTGATAAGAGATATCCGGCTACGCGAGGTTAACTATGGTGATTTGGAAGGAGTTTTGGGAAGTATGATTACTCAAGAAACTTGGTGTCTTTTTGATAATGCGCCTCATCAACTGCATGCAGAATCAATGTCGTCAGTTTTTAATCGTGTTGGAAGTTTGTTGAGTCAGCTAAATATGGATGAACATATTTTGCTTGTAACCCATGGTGGTTCCATGCGGATGATGATGTATTATACAGAAAATCCGCAAAAATTTGATCAAGAAAAATATGCTGCTACCTACAAATTTTTAAAAATAAACAATACAGATATCTTCAAATTAGATTTATCTAAATCTAAAAAATTTGAATTAATTACACTCTAATATTTCCTTTTTCTGTTTCAATATTAAATACATTTTTTAGTAAGATATCGTTTTTGTCTTGTGTTTTATTAAAAATTTGGATATCTTATTGATTAAGGAGGAAAAATAACTGTGTTTCCGGATAAAATAGACTGTGAAAATTTCGATCTTGTTAAGCCAAACAGTGAGTTTGCTCTGGCTTTGTCTTTGTTGGTTTCTGAAAATCAGCAGGAGTTCAAATACATTTATTTTACAAAAACACTGATCGATGTTTCTAAAGCTGAAATTTATTTGAAAAATGCTTTAGAAAAATGGGATAAGGGAGAGCAGTATAGTTACTTTCTTTTTCATGGTAGTCAATTGATGGGGTGTGTTGGCATCAAGATTAGACCAGGCGGGTTGGTCGGTGAAATGAGTTATTTTCTGGATAAAAAATACACTGGATATGGGTATATTTCAAAAGCATTAACTGCTTTGACAAAGGTTTTTTGGAAAAATGGTGGGCATCGGGTGGAAATTTTTTGTAATGAAACAAATCTACCCTCTGTTGCTGTTGCTAAAAGACTTGGATACCATTTGGATGGTGTTATGCGCGAATATGAATGTATAGATGAACATTTTGATGGCGTTGCCATTTTCTCTAAAATTAAAGGAGAATAAAATGTCTTATCGTATTCAATTGGGAAAAAAGATACATACGAAGGATATTGATGAAATTCATCGATTATTGAATTGGGGAAACTATCGTCCCGAGCAATGGTCTATGATTAAAAAGCAATCTACCTTTATGGTTCAGGTGATGGAAAATAAAAAAGTGCTTGGTTTTGCTAGGTGTGTAGATGATTCTGAAATGTGTATGATTTATGATGTGATTGTACATCCGAAGTATCAAAAAAAAGGAATTGGTACTCTTCTTATGAGGGAGATTTTGAAATACGTTCAAGCAAATCAATTTGCAACGGTTAGTTTGTTTTATGATATCAATAATAAAGGGTTGGATAGTTTTTACAGCAAATTTGGGTTTCAAAAAATATCTAATGCGATGCGTTTGAAAAAATAGGGATTTTTATGACGGAGTATGAAATTAAGAAAGTAGCAGTTGTTTTTATTATTAAAAAAAATGATGAGTTCCTCTTTTTAAAAAGAGAGCATACAAATGCCGGAGACGGATATTATATGTTTCCGGGTGGACATGTGAATAAAGGGGAGCCTGTATTGCAAGCGGCTGTACGAGAGCTAAAAGAGGAATTAAATATTCAAGTTACACCGGATGATTTTATTTTTAGGCTTGTTGAGTCTGGTAAAACGCATATTAATTTCTTTTTTGAAATTACTCATTATGAGGGAGTAATTCAAAATAATGAGCCCAATAAGCATTCCGAAGCTGTATTTTTACCGCTTAATCATCAAGATATCTATCCTGATTGTTTGTCGGAAATACGGGCAATTGAAAGAGGACAATACTTTTTAAGTAAGGATTAAATTATGACAAAACTCTATATTACGGGTGGCCCCGGAAGTGGTAAGACAACTTATGCAAAAAGGTTGGCGCAGAAGTTAGATATTCCTTGCTATGATTTAGAAGAGGTAGACACAAGGGGCTGATACGTCTTACATTAAATTGTTCAATTTAGAAAAGAACTATAAATGTTTATGAGAGCTTATATAAAGGAGTAGGGATTGACAATATCAGAACTTAAAGAAAGGCTTCAACATCAATTTCCGGATGCTTGTGTTCAATGCATAGGGGAGGGGTGGAGCAGTATTGCCTTTTGTGTAAATGACAAAATTATACGTATTCCCAAAGTAAACATTGAACAATATAAAAAAGAGGTTAAACTCTTGGACTTTTTACAGGGAAAGTTGAGTGTTCAAATACCTCATCCTTATCTTGTGGAAGGGGAGTTGACATATGCTATTCATACAAAAATAACAGGAAAATCTTGGAGTATTAAGACATACAATGCGTTATCTGAGCAAGTTCAAAATGATTTTTGTTATGAGATTGCCAACTTTTTTTACGAACTACATCAAATTCCCGTATCCGATATTATTGACGCTATCCCTGAAAAAGATCTGAAAAGTTATTCGTTATGTCCGCGTGAGGTAATGTATTCTGATTTAAAGAGTATCTTTTCTGAATCTGATGTGAATAAAATTTATGATTTTTGTTATGATACATATTCTTTAAAAACGGATCCCGTATTGCTTCATAAGGATTTTTGGGAAGCAAATTCTTTGGTTGATGATCATCATCATCTGATGGGTGTTTTTGATTTTGCTAATGCTTGTTTGGGTGATCGTGCTTGGGATTTTCGTACGCTCTATCACCCACAATACCTATCTTTGTTGGAAAAAGTTATATCTTTTTATGAAAAGTTGAGTGATTTTAAAATAGATTTGCACTATTTAGAAGCACTTGATAAAGCTGATAGTTTGTTCTGTGTTCAATATTTTATAGAGAATCCCGAAATGAAAAAGAAAATGCCGAATCAATGGCAAAAACAGATTCTAAGAATGAGACAAATTTTAAAGGAGTTGAACTCGTTAAATTTAAAATGATGTTGCTTTTTGAGGCTGGATTTTTAAAAGTTTTATTTCACTCTTTCCGATTATTGATTTTTTTATACCATTGAGCAAAATCATCTAATGCATTTCCCCAGAACTTAGCTTCATGGGCATAATCCAACTCGCGTAGCTCGCTCAAAGTTTTACTTTCTCCGTCCGGAATATAGAATTTGTCATGCCAACGTCCTCTATGTCCTCGTGCTTCAAAGGCAATAGTTCCTGTGCTGCTTCCCGAGAAGATGACAGGCTCTTTGTTTGGTTCACAATAAGCAAAGCAATGTTCTAATCGAGCCTGTCGATTTTCAATTGGAGTCATCATTTTTAAAAACAGATCAATGCCGATTTGTTTGTCGAAGTAGGCGTTATAAGGACCGGGAAGTCCTCCTAAAGCATCAATATATAAACCACTGTCAGATTTTAATACGGGATTCCCTAACTTCTCTGCGGCATATTTGGCGCTAAAGGCAGCTACTTCGGCACATGTTTTAGCTTGAATTTCCAAAACCTCAAAAGAAGGATTCATAATCTCAATGCCAAAACCGTATTTTTTAATTAAAAAATGATTAACTTCTTCTGCTTTATGCGGATTTGTTGTCAAGTAAATCAATTTTTTCATTTTATCTCCATTGATTATACGAAGATAGATTAACTCTTTTATATACGATATGCAAGGTTATATGTCTAAACAATATCTTAATCTATTTATATCTTATCAAAATATGATTTTATAAGATGAGTGTTGGTTATAAAAAACGGATAAATTAACATTATAATTGTAGTGTTTGAAGGGGCAAATATGAAAAAACCTCGCTTGAAACGAGGTGTTTGGTGGGCCCGGTAGGACTTGAACCCACGACCTATCCGTTATGAGCGGACAGCTCTAACCAACTGAGCTACAGGCCCCCATGTCGAATCATCATACAAAAAAAACAAACAAAAAGCAAGACTTTTTTTTGAAAAATGTATCCTTCTCATAAGAGTGTATTTTTTTAGAGAATAATACGAAAAAAGTGTATTTTAGGGCTTCTAAAAATGGAAAAAGTGTGATATAATCCCTTCTGTCATTAACAAAAGGAGAACATGAATATGTCTAAAGACTACACATTTAATCCTGGAGATTTCGTTGTTTATCCGGCTCATGGTGTCGGGCAAGTGACCGAGATTCAAAAAACAGCTGTTGCCGGTCAGAGTTTGGATTTAATTGCTATTAACTTTACCAAAGATAAAATGATGCTGCGTATACCCTTGGCAAATGCCCAGAAGAGCGGTTTGCGTCAAGTGGCAACACCGGCGATGATGGATGTCGCTATTCATACCTTACAGGGGAAGGCAAAGGCTAAGCGGGCTCAGTGGAGTAAACGATCCCAAGAATATGCAACAAAAATTAACTCGGGAGATCCGGTCGCTGTTGCTGAGGTTTTGCGGGATTTGTATAAAAATCCGGCGGTTTCCGAGCAAACGTATAGTGAACGCCAGATTTATGAACAAGCTTTGGGACGCTTTGCTTCGGAGTATGCCATCGTCAATGATATTAACGAAACCGAAGCAACAACACGATTGGAATCCATTTTAAAGAATAAGTCTGATTCCGTGAAAGCAGATGTTGGTTAATTTTTTATGAAGGGGGAGTGATGGCGCGGAAGAATTCGATGCCTTGTGCAACGATGGGTGAGGGTGTCGTTTCTAAGTGGAGGTATCTCTACCATTTTATAAACCGATATATGCTGGCTATAATTGCTGTTTTTTTGGCTTTATATTTATATGTTTATCCGGATGTTTTGGATAAAATATGGGGTGGGTTGCGAAATTATTCGGGAGATTCAGGCTTTAAAATTACTTTTGAATCACTTTTTCAAGCTGTTCTTTTCTTTTTGTTCTCTGCCTATCTGATTCGCAAATTGAAATCATTTTTAGATAGAAAGATATTATCTCATGTTTCGCTTGATGTTGGTTCTCGACATGCTGTCGTTTCATTGGTCGGATATATTGGATGGTTTTTTATCGGTTTAATGACCTTGTCCATCATCGGCATTAATTTGAAAAACTTGGCTATTGTTTTCGGGGCTTTGTCGGTTGGTATCGGTTTCGGATTACAAAATGTGGTGAATAACTTTGTATCAGGGGTGCTGATTTTGTTTGAACGCCCAATTAAAGAAGGGGACTGGGTCGTTATCAACGGACAGGAAGGTATTGTGAAAAATATCCGTATTCGTTCGACAGAGCTGGAAACTTTTGATCGAGCCAGCGTTTTAATTCCAAATGCAGATATTCTATCAAGTAATGTTTTGAATTGGACTCATAATGATATGTATGGACGTGTGATTGTTGCCGTTTCTGTTTCTTATGAAGCTGATTTGAATGAAGTGAAGGATATTTTGTTGAAAGTTGCATCAAGGGAAAAGGGGTTGTTGAAAAATCCAAAGCCATATGTCTGGATTACATCTTTTGGTGTGACTGGTATCAACTTTGAATTGCGTGGTATTACGAATGATGTGATGAACAAGGGAAGTATTCAAAGTCAATTGATGTTTGCCATATTTAAAGCTTTTAAGGCCGCGGGAATAGAAATTTCACTACCTCAACGTATAGTTCGTGTCGACAAGGAGGTTGATAATGAAAAACGTCGTTAAGAAGACAATCTTGTTTGTTCTTTTTATCCTTATCAGTGGTTGTGCCGAAGTGCGTCCGTTTGTTGATGCAAGAAGAGAGGCGGGGCAAACAGAGCCTGTTGGACAATCTCGCCCTGACAGAATAGCAGTTTGCTATAATGCTTGGTGGGATGATTCTTCCGATGTTTTAAAGTTGGCTGAAGCCGAATGTGCTAAACAGGGTAAAAAAGCCGTTCCAGATGGTATTACTTATTTCAATTGCCGTTTGGTAACACCTAGTACGGCTTTTTACAAATGTCGTTAACTTTTTATCTTATTCTTTAAAAAGAGGTATAAGCGGGATCCCTTGTATTGTTAAAAAATCGTTCTTGGGGATTAAGGTGATGGTTTGCGGTTTATCACTTATCACTAAATAAAACATATCTGGCAGACTTAAATTTGGAATGGATTGAATAAAAGATTTAAGTCCAATGGTTTGAACCAATAGCTGCCCCGTTTCTTGCTTGGTATTGATTTTGCCGGTTATATTAAAAGAAAAGTTTCCGAACTGTCCTTGTAATGTTCGGATATGAAATTCATTAAAGAATAGGTCTGCATCCAAGCGAAAAGGATTACCAGAGGATTTTGTTGTCAAGAGCAAAAAAGGTGGCCACGCTGGTGGAATAATTATTTTTAAATCTCCCAAAGATTGCTTGGGATGGTCGGACCGATAAAGTGTTATATTGTTAAGACAAATACATACTTTAAAAAAACAGCTTGAATCTCGGCTGATATCATCGGTTGTAAGGGTTCCTAAAGGAGTTATTGAAGCATTCAGGAAATCAGGTGTTTTTTTGATAATTTGATACTCTAAAACACGACAAAAAATAAAAAGTGCCGAAAAAAGGATAAGAAAAATAATGAACAGATATTTCAACGATTTTTTCATAAGGTGAAGTATAGAGTAAAAAAGAATCCTTGACAAGATTAAAAAATAAGAGTATAAATACTCTGCATTTTTAATGGGGCTGTAGCTCAGCTGGGAGAGCGCCGCGTTCGCAATGCGGAGGTCAGGGGTTCAATCCCCCTCAGCTCCACCAAATACCTCGTTTATACGGGGTTTTTTTGTATGTGTTTGGTCGTATACTCTGATGGTGAACGATTGAATAGAGGATTTAATTGGCTCACTCTTTTTTACAAGAAATGAAAATAAAGAGCGGTTGTCATAAATCTTGTTTTTTATTGTTGGGTAAGATATAATTTTTTAGCCTTTAATAGGGGGATATTTGATGAAGTATTCATTTTTAATTGCGGTGTGTGGGCTATTTTTAATGTCTTGTCGGGTACGGGAAGAACGATTTGTTAACCCTATTTTCTATAACACATTGTATCCCATTTCAAAAACAGTCAGTGAGACGCGCCTGACACCGACAAAGATATATACGGATAGTGCTATTCCAGAAGAGGATTGTCGATTGTTAAAAAATACAGAGAGAGTTCTTGAATTTTCGTGTGAATACGACAATCCTTTAAGTGGTCATTTTTCGGATGTGTTTTATAGATACGTTCTTGAGGAAGAGGATCCGCTCCGCAAAAACTGTCTACCCGTTCGCTTGGAAATGCACGGTGGAGAGGCTTGGTTTTGTATTCGTCAGAATCAGTAATGCCATCCGTTGATTAAAGGGATATTGCGTAATGTGTCTCGACTCCAATCGTTACGGTTTTTCCCAACTTGATATCGGTTTACCTGTTCAATCATTTGAGAAATATTTTTTTGACGAATACCTTCAAAAAATCGAGGCCATTTTTCTGCATTAAAATTCCCTCCCATATTATATTGCATATCTAATAAAACCATTTGTAATGCTCTGGGATATGAATCAAAGTCGATGAACTTTGATTCAAGGGCTTGTAAATCGTTTTCTAAATGCTCTAACGCTTTGTCAATAATGATGTGTTCGGATAATGTAAACTCTTTAGATAAATCCTTTACCCGGAAGTCTCGTGCATTATGGTTTGTCCCAAAAGCACCTCTATTCTGAAAAGATTTCAGTCTTTTGTATTCGGCTTGCTTTTGGGCTATTGTTGCCTCTCTTCCCTGATATATCCAAGGAAGAGATATAAAAGATGCCTCATCTGGGATATACAAGCCGGCACCTGCTGTTATTTTACCCAGAGTATCTAAATACGCATAATTCAGTGGTCCTTCATGTTCTTTTAAGTAAGGCCAATACGATTGGATCAGATCGCCATACTTTTGTTGCATGTGGGGTGAAGTGCTTTTTTTAGAGGAAGATATTTGTTGTCCGGCTTCTTCCATATTTTTTTGTTGAGCTTCTTTAGCGTCATGATCTTGACCGCAGATACGATCATAAGCATCAATTCGTTTTCCCGCACGCATATGTGCCGGAACATGAATCATCTTTTGACAATGTCCTGATGTATCATGTCCATTGGACGTATTTACGCTATTATTCAGAAAAAAAGAAAAGATACTTTTGTTTAAGTTGTTATTCCCTGAGGCGGCTTTTGTGCTAAAGATGTTTCCGAGCGATTGTGTTTCCATAATTATTCCTTTCAAAAAAAGCCTGCTGAACTTTAAATTCAGACAGGCATAAAAAAATCGGGATACACTTGTCCCGACTAACTAATGGCCAGTTTATCATAGATTAGAGTAAATGTCAAGGAAAATTTTCCTTTTTAGAAGATTATTTTCTTTGTTGACTTTTGGATATGGGTATGGAATACTGATTGCCAAATAAGGAGGTTTGCATGAAAAAAGCCAGTATTATTATCGGATGTTTGTTGTTAGGGGCTTGTTGCCATTCATTATCGGGGCAGTTGCCGGAGGAGGTTATCTTGGAAAATGTGGATGAGGGGGCTCAAATTGCTTATTTGTCGACGTCCCAGATGTGGGTGCGTGGCAGTATGGCCGATGATCAGATTGTTTGCACTCGAAAGGTATCATCCGGAACGGGGAGCTATTCTGAATATGCCTGTCCAAATCAAAATATAGGGCTCAGTTCAACGCAGGAGTTTATTATCAACGGTCGTCTGATCGGATATAGTGCTCATACGTTTAAGTTTTATGAGATAGATATGAAAAACAGATCCATGGAATCGGAAGAGTTAGCCGTAGATGAAGTTCGTTCTTTGTTCCCGAATATACGAATTGTCCCGATTTCAGATGTTGAAAAAGGAGTTTTAACTATTCGTCGGTGTGGGCAACGACCAGAGGATATCTTGCTGATGAATGATACGCCGGCTGATTTTTACCATTATTCATTTGATCCACCCGTTAACGCCGGAACGCCGTTTAAATCCATTTTGACGACAACAATACCACAAACGGTGGTCTTATCTCATTTTGATGAAAACACTCCGGATTATCCGGCTTTAAAAATCCAAATCCGGTAAGGCTGGATGATTTTCTGTGTCGGAGGATTCTGAGGTTTCTGATTCCTCGTCAGACGGAATGCTGTGGTATTGACCGCCCGAGATTGGCTCTGAAACGCCTGTCGTATTTGGGAAAGTAATTGGTAACTCCATTAAGGAGCGGACGGCTAAAAAGGCGTAACCGGCAGCATCCAAGTTATAATGAGGCATATCGGCTTCCGTAATTGTTTCCGTTTCGGCTCCAAGCGCTTTTTTTAGCCAAAGAATTAATGTCGGATTTAATGTTCCGCCCCCGGTCAGAATCCACTTAACAGGTTTTTCAGGTAGGAATGATTGAGCCTGTACAATGCTTTGCACAATGAAGGCCGTTAAGGTGGCGGCTCCGTCTGCTGGAGAACAACCTTCAACTTGCTCTAGTAAGTGATTGAAGTCATCCCTATCCAATGTCTTGGGTGGTGGTTGAAGCAGATAGGGCGTTTTAAGCAAATAGTCTAAAAGTCTTTGATTGACCGTTCCCTTTGCAGCCCATTGTCCGTCAAAATCCATATCAAAACCAGCATGTCTGCGTAGCCAACGATCTAATAATAGACAGCCAACTCCGATATCAAAGGACTGTAACTCCCCAAGCTGACCAATAAAAGTTACCGTCGAAATACCGCTGAGTGAAATGACGCCCAAAGGTTTGGGTTGTCCTCTTGTAATGGCTTCAATAAACGTCGGCAAAACAGGACCTCCTGTCCCGCCGGCTTTTAAGTCTGTTTGAATAAAGCGATCAATCACAGGTATTTTTAGCTGTTTTGCAATAGTATCACTGTTTCCCAGTTTGATATCCAGACGATCAGCCGTGTGATGGCGAACAGAATGTCCCGAGTAGCCGATAATGTCTATGTGAGGTACATGACGTATTGTTTTATTGATTAACTCTTCAGCGACAGTCAGATGTTCTTTTGTAATTCTTTCATCCAGTGATTTTAGTAGGTTCATATCCGTGAAATCTTTGGGATATGACAGTTTTAAAATATCATCTCGCAATTCAGGTGAGTATGTTCGTGTCAAGGTAAGAGGCTCTTCCAGAATATCCAATCCATCTGTTTTTAAAATGCAGGCATCAATGTAAACGGCAGATGAGTCCGAGTAGATGCCGAGAGCGATTTTAGGTTCTAATACTTTCACAATTTATCCCTTTATCGGTGGCGGTAATGTATCTTGAGCTTCTTCAATCCGATCATACAACTCATCCAGAAAAGCACGTCGGTGAAGTCCCGGTTGAATCGGTTTTAAAAAGCGAACGGTAACGGTTCCGGGATACTTGGTAATTTTGTTTTTTGGCCAACAATAACCTGTATTTAACGCAACGGGAACAACCGGCACTTGGCATTGCTCGTATAGAAATGCAACCCCAGGACTATAAGGTTTCTTTGTCCCTGGTTTCGTTCTGGTTCCTTCGGGGAAAATAATTAAATTCATTCCTTCGGCCAATCTTTTTTGAACGCCGGACAGCATTTTTCGCATGGTCTTTGCTCCGCCTTTTCTATCAATCGGAATACAGCCCGTCTTGATAAAGTATAAGCCGGCTAAAGGAATTAACAATAATTCCCGTTTTAAAACGTAAAAAGTATTTGGAACAATTCGATGAAAAATGGTTGTTTCCAATGCTGATTGATGTTTTGATGCGACAATATAACCATTTTCTTTCGGCAGATTTTCCAAACCTTGAAATTGAACATTAACTCCGCAAAAAAAGCGAAGTAAAATAGCCGTCATCTTTGTCCAGTAAATCGGGAAGTATAAGGCAATCCGCCGAGGCATAAACAGGGTTGGTGCCATAACAAAGAATAAAATCAGCGTCATTAAATAAAAAGTCAGGGTAAACAAGACGGAACGTATCAGATTAATCATGAACAAAGCACCATATCCTTTCAAGTAGTTTTTGTAAATGGGTTGCAATAAATTTGTGGTATTCGACAAATAAAAGCCATGCATAGCGTGTCCTGACCCACTCTACGGAGTTATCAAATGACTTCGGAAATACGGGTAGGGGCACTATTTTGAGGTCAGGATTTTTGTTTAATACCTCAAAAATACTACGAGGCATATGGTAAAAACTAGTTACCAACAGGACGGATTTAATATTTTTTTCACTGATCCAGTCGGCTGTTTCTCTGGCATTTCCTCGGGTATCTTTCGCATCATATCCCAGTGTAACTTTCTCTGCTAAGTCTGTTGGCAGGGAACGAACTAAATCTGTTGGTTGCACGGATTCATTAACTCCTGAAATGAGTAAATCATCGGCATAATTTTCTTTAAGCAATTTGAATGCTGTTTTAATTCTATCTCCACCGCCGGTTAGAACAACGATAGCATCGGTTTGTTCTGCCGGTGTAAAGCGAAAGCTGAGTGCATATAGACTGAATAAACCAAAGCCGATAATCCAAACGCTTATACCGATAATGAAACAGTAAGAGGAAAGCAGGGGGGTTATTTTCTTTTTTGTCATTATAAAAACCGTTTCAAATAATTCATGACAGTTTTGAATGTTGTAATAAATGCTAAGACGGATAGTAAAAAGGGAACACTTAATAACACAGCCCATTGTCCCAAAGATAATGACTGTTTTAATATAAAATCAAAGGAGGCACCCTGGATAAAAAATGAAACACCTGCCATGATGGGAAGAGTCAGAAAAAATCCAAATAGACTGCCCAATAACGTTAATTGAAAACTGCGACTTGCATATTGTTGTGTTACATATAAATCACCGGCACCCATCATATGAACCAAGGCAATTACAGGCTCATGAACCGTTAAGCTGGTCCGAGTTGCATAGATAACCGTAAAAGCGGCTGTCAGACTTAATAAAACAAGAATAAAGCCAATTAACTTGATAATGCCAGAAGAAATTCGCAACAGGGGTGTTAACCAGATTCGATGACTGTCCAGAATGGCAGATGGAACTTGTGTTGCTAAATCAGACTTGATTTGAGCAATATCTAACCGGCTATTCGGATCTACCGTTACATCAATTAACTTCGGTAGAGGCAGTTCCGTAATAACGGCATTTTCCCCTAACCAAGGTGCCATTAGATCGCTCATTTGACGATCCGATAAAACGGTTGCACCCAAGACCCCCTCGCTAGAGCGTAAAATCGTTAAGGTCGTTTCTATTTCTCGATCTACCATTTCCCCTCGGGAAGCGCCTAGCTCTGTATAAGTTGGGATTTGAACCGTCAAAGAACCCGAAACAGTTCTCTGCCAGCGAGTGACCGATGAATATGTGGCCATACCGCCAGCTAATACCAATACAGCAATAAATGTCATTAACATACTCATCCAAGGCAGAAATAGTTTTGCTGGATCAGTTGTGAAAAAAATGTTTGATTTAGTCATTTTCTGCCCCTCGATTAAATAGTTTTGATGCCATCTCTTTGTATTGGTTTGGCTGAATGACATTTAGTCGCCCTTTTTCCAGATGCAATCTGGGGAAATTAAAGTGTTTAATAAGACCTTCGTTATGTGTAGCAATAACAACCGTTGTACCTAATTTATTTAACTCTAAAAATAAGTGCAACAATCTTTTTGCCATGCTATCGTCTACATTTCCGGTCGGTTCGTCTGCCATCAAAAGAGTTGGGCGGTTAATAACAGCACGGGCAATAGCAACACGTTGTTTTTCTCCTCCGGATAGTTCCGGTGGATAAGCTCGCATTTGATTTTCTAACCCCACCCAAACCAATAATTCAGATACATGTCGCCTTATTTCAGATTCTTTTGCGCCAGCTATCCGCAACGGTAGTGCCACATTATCAAAGGCGGTTAAGTGATTTAACAAGCGAAAGTCTTGGAAAACAACGCCCATTTGCCTTCTGATGCGTGCTTTTGCCGGACGAGTCAGCTCATCAACAGCGTGTCCGAACAAACGAACACGTCCTTTTGTCGGTAGGTGGTAAAGATACAATAGGCTAAGCAATGATGTTTTGCCGGCCCCGCTTTCGCCGGTCATAAAATAAAAAGATCCTGGATCCAATGTGAATTGAATATCTTTCAAAACCTCTGGTCCGGAATCATACCGGAATGAAACGCCGTTAAATTCGGCAACGGGCGATGACAATTTATTTTGTTTGGCCATTCTCAAATCCTTATCAAAATAGTTGTATCTTTTTTTGAAATCGTATATAGTACATTTACACTATTTTTTTGAAAAGGGAAAGACAAATGTTTATTATATGTCCAAAATGTTTTGCAAAATATAAATTACCGTGCAATATTGATCTGAAAGAAGGACAGAAATTAAAGTGTTCTGCGTGTGGTTTAATTTTTGAAAAAGGACAAGAAGCACCTTTTGTTTTAGAGAATCCGATTCCCCGGAAGACATCTATGGAGGTAGACGAAAGACCTTTAAATAATCCACCTCCGGAATGGACAAAACCGGACTCTGCTGGTTTAGATAAAAAAACTCAAGAGTCGTTGGATGGAGATGTTTTTAATACCCCTATGTTTAGTCATGCCGCTGCAATGAGTAATCAAGAGGCTGCTGGGTTAAATGTGTTGCCGGCTTCTTTGGATCGCCCTTGTGATGTTATTCCCGAGGCATTTGTTCCCGTTGGCGAGAAAGATAAGAAGAATCTGAAAAAAGGAAGCTTATTTTTGGTAGTTGTATACCTATTGGCGATTGTCGTATTTTGCGGTGCAGCTTGGCATTATCGTGAAATGTTGATGCCGGCTTTTTATTCGTTTATGCCACCTCCGGCTAAAGAACGATTTGTTCCTCCTGTCGTTAAAATCAACAAAGTCAAGGCCGATGTCGCAAGTGTTTCTGAAGATGGGAAGATGATCCCCAAAACACCAGCCGAAACAACAGGTAATCGTCTTGTGAAAAAGCAGGAAAAAGGGCAGAATCAGAGTATCCAAATAGAACCTAAAAAATCGTCGGATAGTTCTGGGCCACAGGTAAAGCAAAATGATGTTTTGCAAGAAAGAGCAGTTCCTGTTGCTGTTGCGCCAGTGCCTTTGGCTACTGTTAATCCGGCAGAAACGGAATTAAATTTGGGACAAAACAAGGGTGAACTGGTTCAAAAAAATACATTTAACCAACAGAGCGATGAGAGGATTAATTCAGAGCCTCTGTCAGAACAACAACCCATTAAAGGGCATAGTATGACCGATTCATCAAATGTGCCATCTAATGCGGAAACAAAGGCGGATACGACCCCGTTGTTTGATGTGGTAACGGATCCGGTTCCGACAGCTTTAGAAAGTGAACTGATTGTTCAAAATGTTCGTTTTCAGGTTTTCCCTGATGAACAGGGGAAATCTCAGTTGCTGATTGAGGGAACATTACATAATACAGCCGCCGAGAAACGTAGTGTGCCTGTTTTAAAAGCCACTGTTTGGGATGTTAACAGTCAGATTTTAGGGCAAAAAAAAGTTCATGTAACACAAGATCAGATTGAGGCAGGACAGGTTATATCCTTCTATACTAGCTTTACACCGGCTCCTGAAGGTGTCAGCCATGTTGATGTGACATTTTAGAGGTGATGGATGCGGTTTATCGGATTGTTAATTTTAAGCTTGATTTTAGGATCAAAAATTTCTCTGGCCGGATGTCCTGCCGGAGATGAAGCTTCTCGCTCTCGCGGATTATTAGCCGCAATGCCTGTTTATGAGGTATGTGCTCTTCAAAAAAACGATGATGAAACGCAGTTGTATTTGGCTCAATTATATGACCGAGGGCAATCAGGTGTTGCACGTAATGTTCAGCGTTCGTTGCTGTTTTACCATTTAAGTGCCGAAAACGGTAATGCAACGGCTCAGGTCGGACTGTCAAAACTCTTGACTCGGTTGGATGAAAGTGATGCCACTCGACCGGAAATTCGTTCTTATATGGAAAAAATAAAAGGACAGTTACAAAATCGCAGTCAGACCTCGTTTAAAGGGCAAATGTTACATCCTTATACACTCTTGCTATTAGCTGCCGAAAAGCCATCGGCAAAGTGGTTTTATCCAACAACTGTTACCAGTGATCCTGAGGCTCAGCGGTTGTTGAAACAATATGAAATCACTCCGGATAAACAAAAGACATCATATGCCGAAGCAACAGCTTGGAAGCAACGGAAAATGTTGGATGTGGCTCGTGATGTTTTTTCCGTATCGGAATATGTCTCCTTCTATGATCGGTTATATCCGAAACAAGGGGCGGCAGATCCTTTTACGCGATCGCAAGCAATAAATGAATTAAAAGAAAAATTAGAATCGGTAAAGTAAATGAAAAAAGTTTATATTAAAACATTCGGATGTCAAATGAATATGTATGATTCCGCTCGGATGCGGGATGCTTTGGGCTTTTTGGGATATCAGGAAACGGATAGAAAGGAAGAAGCTGATATTCTGTTGTTGAATACGTGTCATATTCGCGAAAAGGCTTCCGAAAAACTATTCTCCGAAGTGGGTCGTATGAATGAGGTTAAACAGGCTCGTAAAGCAAAAGGTTTGGATACTTTGTTGATTGTCGCAGGCTGTGTCGTTCAAGCCGGCGGTGAAGAGTTGCTTCGCCGAGCTCATGCGGTTGATATTGCGGTTGGTCCTCAAAACTATCATCGATTGCCCGAGCTGGTTACCAAGTTTAATCGGAAAAAAGGGCGAGTTGTCGTTGCTGATTTTCCGGCAGAGTCAAAGTTTGACTTTTTGCCTGAAACTCGGGCGACAGGAGCTTCCTGTTTCTTGGCTGTTCAAGAAGGTTGTGATCACTTCTGTTCCTATTGTGTCGTTCCGTATACAAGGGGGTGTGAATACTCTCGACCGGCTGATGAGATATTGGCCGAAGCACGTAGATTAGTTGAAACAGGTGCCAAAGAAATTATGTTGTTGGGGCAAAATGTAAATGGCTGGCATGGTGAAGGGGCTAGAGATTTAGGTGATATTATCCGTATGATGGCTGATATACAAGGGCTAGAGCGTATTCGTTATACGACATCTTATCCATCCGAAATGACAGATAACATTATTACGGCTCATCGAGATGTGCCCCAGTTGATGCCCTATATTCACTTGCCGATTCAATCGGGGAGTGATGCGGTTTTAAAGGCAATGAATCGTCAATACACCGTGCGGGAGTATTTGGATATTGTTGATCGTTTCCGAGCCGTCAGACCGGATATTGCGATTTCATCTGACTTTATTGTTGGTTTTCCGGGGGAAACAGATGCCGATTTTGAAGGAACGATGGACGTTGTTCGACAAGTTCAGTATGCCAGTTCTTTTTCTTTTAAGTTCAGTGCTCGTCCCGGAACGCCGGCCAGCTTGATGAAGAATCAAATAGATGAGCGTATCAAAACAGAACGCCTGATGCGGTTGCAGGAGTTGTTGTTGAGTCAACAGAAGGCTTTTAATGTTGCAACGGTTGGTAAAACATTAGACGTTCTGATGATTGAAAAGGGACGTGAAAAAGGACAAATTTCAGGTTATACCCCTTACTTACAAAATACACATGTTGAAGGGGATAAATCCAACTTGGGACAAATTGTAACGGTTCGTATTACCGGTGCAACGGCAACATCTTTGTCGGGCGAAATAATTAATCCCAAGGCTGATTAGATTTTCTTGTCGGTTAAA
The DNA here is from genome assembly GCA_949292205.1 of uncultured Alphaproteobacteria bacterium. Taxonomy (GTDB): domain Bacteria; phylum Pseudomonadota; class Alphaproteobacteria; order CAAHEQ01; family UBA3637; genus CALXZG01. The sequence continues at coordinate 17,312 of CASEYR010000009.1, read as the reverse complement.
GCCCATGCATTTTCTTGATGTTCAAACGTCTCTTCTTTCCCGTTTTCCCAGCGTAGAACGATCAAAGAGGGACTTTGATACATGACTGTCGCGGTTTCTCCCGTTCTCTGTCGCTTAAACTTGTTTGGTCCATCCGGAATTAAATTATCCACATAATCTGTATGTTTTAAATAAAGACTGTCCATTGGTAATTGTTCATTCGTACATTCTTTTCGATAAGTAAAATCAAGTGTTTCTTGATCTACTAATTGCACTCTCGGATTGTTTAGACGCATTTGGTAAAGTAAATCGCATCGATTTCCCCGAAAGGCATCTTCTTTAGAAATACCAAAGCGTTCCAGAAATTGAGCCGAGATGATTTTACGATTATCTTTAATGGCTTGATAATACTCTGGTGTATTTGTCTTATGGCGACGCAGAGTCAATAAAGGCTCATTAATCATGGCAAGCTGTCCGCCGGCAAAGATAACCTGACGCCAAAAATCATAGTCTTCGGAACTGATAAAAGCTTCATCATAATGGATATTATGTTGCTCGATAAAATCACGGCGAACCAATGCCAGATGAGTAAAATAATTTCCCAGATTCATCAGAATATCCAATCGCTTTTTAGGTACCCAGTTGTTCGTTTTCGGAGAGCTGGTTTTTGTGTAAGTGGAATTAACGGCAGTTATATCCGGATGTTTTTTCAGAAAGTCAACCGATTTTTCTAGCCGCTTGGGTAATGAAATGTCATCACTATCCATAATGGCAATATATTTCCCGCGTGCTGCGTTATTTCCGCGATTGCGGGAGTAAGAAATTCCTTTGTTTTCGGAGTTATATAATACGATAATGCGATCATCCAAATCAGCATAAGATTGTAAAACTTCTTTAGAGTGATCGGTAGACCCATCATCAACGATAATTAATTCAAAATCCCTGAAAGTTTGATGTAGAATGGATTCTATGGCTCGAGGCAATAAGTTCGCGCGATTATAGGTCGGCATAACAACAGATACGGTCGGAGGAAAAAAGGTTCTCTGAATAAATTGCTTAACATAGGGATATAACAAGAATAATATGCCGATGAAAACAATTCCCAATAGGATGATCCGGTGTTGTTTTCTGAATAATTTCATGTTAGGCCTTTCCCGCTGTTCCCGAAAAACGGTAAGCATCTATTCCAACGGATTTTAAGGCTTCGCGCCATTTATCAGGATATGGCGTATGAAATAAAATTTGACGATTGGCTGGCACCGTTAACCAGACATTACTCATTAACTCATCCTCTAATTGTCCGCGTCGCCATGTAGCACATCCTAAAGCCAATAAAAACTCTTGAGGTCCCCGTTTTTCAATAATATCCTGAAGAATCTCTTGGGTCGCAGTCAGGGAAATATCTGATGAAATACGTTGCGTTAGCAGACTGTTATAATCAGAGGAGTGTAAGATAAAACCACGCGTAACTTGATCGGGTCCACCAATTAACAGCGGAGGCAGTGCCATATCCGGAACCGGAATATGCATCTGAATCAATAACTCTTGAAAAAAGAGATGCTCGGCAGGACGATTGATGACAATGCCTTGAGCCCCATTCTGTTCACTGTGATTGTAAATATAAACAACACTTCTGTCAAAACGAATATCACCCATCCCCGGAACAGCTACTAAAAACTGACCGGTCAAAGGAATAAACGAAGCTGATGGATTATCGTTCATTTTTGTCGTCATCATCAAAGTCTTCAACCAGATTACTTAAATCCGATTGGTTCTCGCCCATATCTTCTGAATCATCTAATAGATCTATATCGTCTGATCCAATGTCATCTTCTGTTAAGGGAACATCCTCGGTCATCTGCAACAAAGTTTCCTCATCCAGATTTTCATCATCAATTTTTGGGGCTGCTTTTTTTGCCAATTTCATTAGTTGCTTTGTTTTAGCCTCTTCATATGTATCCAAAGAATATTCCTTGCCACATTTAGGACAAGAAAAGGTTTCTTTGCGCATATCGTAGAAAAAAGAGCCACATTTTGCACATTTTCTTTTTAGACCCCATTCCGGTTTTGTCATTTTTTCCTCCATATAGTCAAAGTCTTTTCAGAAGCCTTTTACACATTCTTTTGTTTTTGTCAATAAAAAAATGCACAAAAGTCGTAAAAAATATTTGATTATTTCATTTTAATTTAATGATTGCAATTTAAGATAAAGTATGGTATATAAATGCCGTTCTCCGATCGTCGGTGAATGCGATTTGCCAGAGGTGCTCGCGGCAGTCGATTTGTTAATGGGCGCAAGCTAAGTCCGCAAAGTTTGATTGAGAATGACTTTGTCGGCCAATTTTGAATATTTAGGAATATTATATGAATAAAACAGAAAACCAAATGCCGGGCGTATCCGAAGATTTTGGCGCATTACTTGATGAATTTATGGGAAAAGGGGCTCTTCAAGGTAAGGTTGTTTCCGGTAAAGTCGTTGGTTTTGATGATGATGTTGTCATCGTTGATGTCGGTTTGAAATCTGAGGGTCGTATCCCTCTGTCCGAATGTGGTGCTCAGGAACTGCATATCGGTGATGTGATTGAAGTTTTTATTGATCGCTATGAAGATAAGAACGGAAATGCCGTTTTGTCTCGTGAAAAAGCTCGTCGTGAAGAAGCTTGGGGCGATTTGGAAAAAGCAATGGAAAAAGGTGAACATGTTACCGGAACAATCTTTGGTCGTGTTAAAGGCGGCTTTACCGTCGATTTAAACGGTGCAACGGCTTTCTTGCCGGGTAGCCAAATTGATGTTCGTCCGATTCGGGATATGAGCCCGTTGATGGGAATTCCTCAACCGTTTGCTTTGTTAAAAATGGACAAATTACGCGGAAATATTGTTGTGTCTCGTCGTGCTGTTTTGGAAGAAACGCGTGCCGAACAACGTTCCGAGATCATTAAGAATTTGTCTGAAGGTCAAGTTGTTGAAGGAACTGTTAAGAATATTACGGATTACGGTGCTTTTATTGATTTGGGCGGTGTTGATGGTTTGTTGCATGTTACGGATATTTCTTGGAAACGTGTTACGAATCCGGCCGAAATTTTGTCTGTCGGACAAACGGTTAAGGTTCAGATCATCAAATTTAATACGGATACCGGTCGTATTTCCTTGGGTATGAAGCAATTGGAAAATGATCCTTGGATTGGTATTAACGAACGTTTCCCTGTCGGAACAACCTTGAAAGGTAAAATCAGCAATATCACGGATTACGGTGCTTTCATTGAAATTGCTCCGGGTGTTGAAGGTTTGGTTCATGTTTCTGAGATGAGCTGGACAAAGAAAAACGTTCATCCCAGCAAGATTGTTTCTATGAGCCAAGAAGTTGATGTGATTATTTTGGATGTTGATGAATCCAAACGTCGTATTTCCTTAGGCATGAAGCAATTACAAGAAAATCCGTGGAAAGCTTTTGCCGACACACATAATGTCGGAGATATCGTTGAAGGCGAAATTAAGAATATGATTGAATTCGGTATTTTTATCGCTTTGAATGAAGATTTGGACGGTATGATTCATACATCAGATTTGTCTTGGGACAAACCGGGTGAAGAAGCTATTAAAGACTATAAAAAAGGTATGGTCGTTAAAGCTAAAATCTTGGACATTGATGTTGAAAAAGAACGCATTTCTTTGGGTGTCAAGCAATTGTCCGAAGATCCGTTTGCGGGTGTTTCCGAAACATTGAAAAAAGGCGCAGTTGTCACAGGTGTTGTTTCTGCAATTGAAGAAAACGGAATTGAAGTTGATGTGAACGGTGTTAAAGGATACATCAAACGTTCTGATTTATCCAGAGCTCGTTCCGAACAAAAAACAGAACGCTTTGCTATCGGCGAAAAGGTAGATGCTAAAGTGACTCTGTTTGATGCAAAAACACGTAAGCTGAACTTGTCCATTAAGGCTCGCGAAGTGGATGAAGAAAAGCAAGCGATGGAAGAATTCGGTTCAACTTCTGCCGGTGCTTCTTTGGGTGATATTTTAGGGGCTGCATTGGCTAAAAAAGCTAAAAAATCAACCAAGAAAGAAGAAGCAGAGGAAAAATCAGCTAAGAAAAAAGCTAAAAAAGATCAAGCTGATGATGAATCTGAAAAAACAGAAGAATAATTTGTATCTTTGTTTTAAAAGCGTGTCCTTTGGGCACGCTTTTTTTATTGACAATTTTTGTGTCACATGATACTTTGTCACATATGCTTAATTTAAGGGGATTGAAAATGATGGCTGAACCGCATAAAAGTATTTCTCAAAATGAATCTGGTAGAACTCTGATGGAGCTTGTTGTTGTCCTGGCTATTATGGGGTTTTTATCTCTCGCTTTTATTCGGGGATATGTGTGGGCTATGGATATGTATCATGCCAGTGAAACCATGAATGAAATGGAGGTTCGGGCAACAACTTTAGCAACCTTGTTGGGGCGCTCTGAATGGCCGATAAATCAACCTGTAGAGTTGCAGGAGTTCGGAGATACGACAAATCATGGGTATCCGATTACAATGACGACATATAATGATGGTATGTTTGTGTTTGCTGTTCGGAATGTTCCCTTGAAAGTGTGTGAAAAAATTTTACGGGATTGGCGCATGGTTGAATGGTTAATGGTTGATTCTAATAGTAATGATCGTTTTGGTCCGATCCCAGGGGCGGCAGGTAGTGAAGATAATTATTTTGACTTTTCAAATCCCGATCACGATCTTTGCTCTAAGTTTGTATCTGCAGATTCCGATGATGATAATTCCGGAACAGTTGAAATGTTTTTCTGGTTTCATCGCGAATTAGATCTTTGTCAGGGTGATGATTGTGGAACAACTCCGGATGCCGGTACATCGGATCAAGATGATGGTAGTATTTCATCGGATCAAAATGATTCTGCAAGTGGAAGCAACGTTTAAGAAAAGGGCGGAATGTATAATGGTTAAAATCATAGGGTGTATTATTTGTCTTTTCCTTTTGGTGTCATGCGGAAAAGTTTCAAGACCTATTCCTCCGGATAATAGTGTTTATCCTTATCCATATGTGGTTACTCAAAAACCTTAAGTTAAACTTAACGAAAAATCCCCGATTTAACAGGGATTTTTGTTTTTTATTCTTGAACAAAAACGGATTTAGGTTCTCCACATAAAGGACAGACCCAATCATCCGGTAAATCTTCAAAAGGTGTTTCTCCGTCATAAACATATCCACAGACGGTGCAAACCCATTTCTTTGATTCTGTCATTTTTTTCTCCTTTCTTTTGTTGTTTTGATAATTTGCATAAGTTAAAACCGGAGCCATTGAACCCGCTTCAACCGATTGGACGTCACACAAGAAAACCCAGTGTGTGGCTGTTTCAATTTTTTGAACAACCTTAAGAGTCATATAAGCGCTTGCCTGATTTAATACGGGAAGATCTTGATATAAATGATAAGGTGTATTGCTCCATTTATCCACTGTTTTGGAAGATTTCATGCCAAAAGTTTGAATGATGCTATCTGCTATATCCATTGGTAAAACGGATAAAGACAATTTTTGAGATGTCAAAACATTTTGACATGTAAATGAGTTTTTTCCCAAAGATATCATGATTTGTGCCGGAGAGGCTTCAACAACCATAACCGCATCTACACAGCTACCAATTAACCGATTTTGTGTATCACGTGCCCCTGTTATATATAGTCCATGTGAGATTTTAAAAAGAGCCTCTAAATTCATTTTTTTTTCCATCCTTTTTTAAGATAGCGTAAAACAAATTTCGGTGCAACTTTTTTTATTGAAAAAGAAATCAAAAAGCTTATAATACAAGCATTCAACAAAGGAACAAAAATGAAAAGATATGATATGATTACTGTTTTTGCCGGTGCGGCGGCTTCTATTTCATCGGTTCATCATGCGCCGATGCGTCGAACCGGAGAATTGCTTGCGGAACACGGGATTACCGTCGTTTTCGGTATCGGTGATGAAGGCATGATGGGAAGTATGTTTCAGGGGGTGCGTAATAAAGACGGGCGTGTTGTTGGAATTACAACCTTGAAATTATTAGAGCTGCAATGTAAAGATCCATCTGTTTTCAGACTGGGTGAGATTAAAATTGTTCCGAATTTGTCAAGACGGAAAATGGATATGTTTCAAATGGGGGATGCTGTTTTAGTTGGTCCCGGTGGTTGGGGAACGATAGATGAGTTTTCCGAATTCGCTGTTTTGATTCAAACGGGGGAAGTTAAGAAAAAACCGCTTATTTTCTTAAACTATAATGATTTTTGGAAGCCTTTTCAAGAACTTATTCTAAATATGCTTCAGGAGGGGACTTTGAATCAAGATAAGGTGGATTTCGTAGAGTTCGTTGATCATCCTGAGGAGATTTTTGAGGCTTTGGAAAAAGTTCAAAATCGCCTAGATGCTAATGAAAAAGAAAAAAAATTAAGAGAAGAGAGTTAGGGACGCGGTTTGCATCCACAGTATTTTTGAGAATAGAGCCCTCTTTCTTTTGTCAGGCGGGCTCTTTTTTCTTCTCCGCCGTTTTTACGCCAATTCGTTACATCATAATCGATTTGTTCTTCTTGAGCTGCCTTTAATCCGGCGCGACAAACTTGGTCAAAATCTTTGTATCTTGATATCCCTAAAACAGATGAAAATCGTGTAAAGCCATTTTTTCGAGCATAGCTAGCGGCTTGTTTTAACCGAATAAAGAAACAGATATCACATCGTTTTCCGCGTTCCGGTTCATTTTCCAATCCTTTTGTTGCTTGTGTCCAGGTGTCGGGATCATAGGGGAGCTCTACAAATGGAACACCTAATTCAGCACAGATACGTTTATTTTCATCCCGTCGTTTTTCATACTCGTCTTTCGGGCGAATATTTGGATTATAAAACAAAACGGTAAAGTCTTGTCCTTGATCGTGCAAATCCTGTATAACACCGACGGAACACGGAGCGCAACAAGAGAGTAACAGTAATTTATCATTAGTCATACTTATAGTATATCTAAAATTACTTTAAAATGCAATAAGGGGTTGACAGAGAGAGTGAATCTTGATACTCTCCGACTATGAGAAAACTCATAGAACTGTATTTAAAACTGTTTCATATTTGGATGCGATTTCCTGAGAAATTACGCTATTTGTTGGTTGGTGGTTACAATACGGTTGTGTCATATGCTTTGTATGCTCTTTTTTTATATATGTCAGGTAATCGGTATCCGCAGTTGGCTTTATTTGCCTCGTTTTTGGTGTCATCTGTCAACAGCTATTGGACTCAGAAAATCTATGTTTTTGGGACAAAAGGAAACTGGAAACGTGAATATGTTCGGTGCTTGTTTTCTTGGGGGATTAGTTATCTGATGAATATGTGTTTATTGCAAGGGTTTTTATGGTTGGGCTTAAATCCATATGTTGCTCAATTCATTGCTTTGGCCCTGGTAACGATAAACAGCTATTTGATGTTAAAATATATTGCTTTTCAAAATTAAACGGAGGGGAGCTTTATGAAGACGGTAATTTTAATTCCATGTTATAACGAAGAGCTATCCATTCAACAGGTTGTTCAAGATTGTCATCGGTATGTTCCAGATGCTTGTGTCTATGTATATGATAATAATTCGACGGATAACACGGTGCAGGTGGCTAAAGAGGCCGGAGCGGTTGTTTATTCTGAAAAAAACCAAGGAAAAGGCAGTGTCGTTCGGCGAATGTTTGCCGATATAGAAGCTGATGTTTATGTGATGATTGACGGAGATGCGACGTATGATGTAGCAAGTGTCCCTGCCATGATCTTAAAATTACAAAACGAACATTTAGATATGGTTACCGGTGTGCGTCAAAGTGTTGCAAAAGAAGCGTATCGTCCCGGACATCAGTTTGGAAATTATTTAATGACGCGTATTGTTCACTTGTTTTTTGGAAAGAAAACGGATGATATGCTTTCGGGGTTGCGTGTTTTTTCAAGACGTTTTGTAAAGTCTTATCCGGCTAACTCTTTCGGTTTTGAAATAGAAACGGAGTTAACGGTTTTTGCTTCGTCCATGAGGTTACCGGTGGCTGATTTTAAAACGCCTTATTTTGCTCGTCCCGATGGTTCTGTCAGTAAATTATCAACTGTAAAGGACGGTTATCGTATTTTGAAAATGATTGCAATTTTAATTAAAGAAGAAAAACCGCTTTTGTTTTTCGGTCTTATTGCGTTGTTATTTTTCATCTTGTCGTTTGTGTGTGCCGTTCCTGTCTTTTTACATTATTTTGAAACAGGCTTGGTTCCCAGAATCCCGACGCTTTTGGTGTCGGTTGGTTTGGGTGTTTGTGCCGGTGTTTGCTTTGCAATTGCATTGATTTTGGATACGGTAGCTAAAACACGACAAGAAATCAGACGAATGAAGTATTTATCGGTTCCCTTTTTGACAGAGGAGTAAGGTTTATGTTTTCAGATTGGAAAAAGCCATTTTGGTTGTCTGCTGTCATGGCAGTCTTCATTTTTGTGCCGTTTTATGTAACCGGATTTTCAACAGATGTTTGGATGCGATTGGTTCGTATTCAAGAATGGGCCGCCGCTGATTTTCCGTGGCAAGAGCAGTTAATGATGGCTCAAAATTATCCATTTGGTCTTGAAATGCATTGGACCAGACCCTTAGACTTTATCGGATATGCTTTTGCTTGGCCGTTTATTCCAAATTGGGGATTGAAAAAAGCTTTGGAAATAATGGCTTGGTATGTTCCTATCCTGACAATGATTGTCGCTATTAAGGGCTATTTTTTTGGGCTTCGCGGATATATGACGCCGCGAACGGCGTTCTTTTCATTCTGGCTGTTTTTCTTTGGTATTGGGTATAGTTGGGGACAGGCGACTGTCGGCTACTTTGATCACCATATTTTTCACTTTGCTCTGTTGATATGGGTTGTTGCTTTAATCGCAAGAAGCTTTCGTGTTAAAGATAATCGGCATTATTTGGTTTTGGCCGGTGTCTTGACGGCAATTGGTACATGGATGACGGCCGAGTTTTTTATTAATACCTATCTGGTTATAACGCCGTTCATCTTATATTGGTTATTTTATGGTAAGTCACTGCGACCTGCCGTTGTTTATTCCTTTTCTTACACGGTTTGTTTGTTTTTGGCAATGACGTTTGATCATCCGATGGCTGGTTTGATGACACTTGATTTTTATCGTGTTTCTATGATGCATGTTATATTAGGTGGATTAAATACGTTAATGTTGCTTGGGTTGGCAGGTTTGTTTAAAGTTATTCAAACGACGTTTATTCGACGTTTGATTTATGGTGTATTGGGCGTGAGTATTTTGGGCGTTGTTTTACTCTTGGGATTTTCGGACGTGTTGATGATCCCTATGGTTGATCCGTTCATGTATCACATTTGGACAAAATATGTTTCCGAAATGAGGCCGTTGTGGGAAGATTGGTCCGGGTTGTTAGAGTATGGTATATTACAACCGATATTGGCTTTGGGCTTGCTGATATGGGCATTTGCTCACCTAAAAAGCAGATACACGCCATTGATTATTATCGGTGCAAGCGGAGTCCTGTTTTATGGCGTTTTAACCATTCTTCATGTTCGGACGGGGATTAGTTTGAATGCGTTTTTTGTTTACTTGGGGGCTATCTTTTTCAGTCTGGTGTTCTTTCCGCGAGAGAAATCATTTAGCAGGTCTTTTGTTTTTATTATTTTTTACTTGATTTTTATCGGATCTCATATCAAGGGAGATGCTATTTTAACCCGCATAAAGAACTGGGGCGTTCAGCATTATTTAGAGTTATATAAAAAAGACAAGACAATAGAAGTGCCTGATTATTTAAAGCCTCTGTTTGAAAAAGCTGTTCAGGAAGATGAAAATCAAGCGATTCCGGAAAAGGAGAATAATGATTCCGAATTAAATTCGTCTTTAAATGAACAAAAAAATTCTGAAAAAAATAGTGATTTTCAGTGTGTTTCTAATGAAAAAATATGGGAAATCATTCGTAAGGATAATCAGAACGGTGCTTTGTTTACGGATATTTTTTCGGCACCTCAATTAGTTTGGGAAACGGGTAAGCCGACTTTGGGAGGTCCTTATCATACAAACATTGAAGGATTAACGGACTTGTTTACGATTCAAATAGATCGCCCGCCATATAATAGAGCAAAAGCTTTGTTAAAAAAGCATCAAGTGAGTCAGCTTTATTTGTTTCATCCGGATTGTCAAACGGTTTTATTTAAAAACCATGAAGGAAAGAATATGCCGGATACTGAAACAATGTTTCACTTTGCAGTCTATCATGAAACAAAGCATATGCCGAGCTGGTTGACTTTGGAATATGAAGATCCGAAAACGCACATTAAGATTTTTCGGGTCAAAGCAGAGCAATAATGAACTTTAAAATAATTGCTCGCGTACTTTGGGAAGAGGGTGTCTTAAGGCGTAGGTACTTAGGAAAAAACCGGTCAGGCGGAGTCCGTTTCGGATGTCTGTATCGGTCGCTGGTGCTTTTTGCCAGATAAATCGAGGTAGCGGAAGCAGTTTATTATGATAAGGGCGTCCTTTTTCCAAACTGACTGCCCGTCCTGTTTTGGGAGATATATAAGCCAGATTATTTCTATCTCCGCCTCTGGCACAGCAAGATGTGTCCAGTCCGAAGCCGATAGCACCTAACAAGCTAACTTCCAATTGCACATATAACTCCATAAAATCGATCTGCTCAAGTCTATCCAAAAAAGAAAAGACTTCATCATATAACTCTGGAAACGCCTGTCTTTCCGGTAGTAGGTCATCCAGTAAAGCACATAAAGAAGCTAAACAAGCCAATCGCTTTCGATCATCTAAAAAACGAATGGAAAAAGGACATACTTCTTCAAGGTAGAAAGACCCAAGCTGCTCTGCTAAGCGAGCTTGCCAGCGAACGGCAACAAAGGTTCCCATTTCCGGAGGTATCTTTTTTTGGTGAACACCAAGGGCGCGACCGTTCTCTCGTGTTAATAAACTGATAATATAAGATCTTTCCCCTAATTTTCGGGCAGACAAAACAAGTGCTTTATCCGTTTTAAAATCAGGCATTAAAGTCCAGTCCCCAATCTGCATATTGCCCCGGATCTTCTGACCAATTCTCTTTGACTTTGACAAATAAAAATAAGTGAACCGGTTTTTCAAATAAACGAGTCATCTCGTGCCGAGCCAGCTCACCGATTTTTTTGATCATGCTTCCTTTTTTGCCCAGAACAATGGATTTTTGTCCCGTTCGCTCAACATAGATTGTTTGTTCAATCCGAATGCCGTTTTCTTGCTCTTGAAAGCGAGTTGTTTCAACAGCCAGTGTATAAGGCAATTCTTGTTGTAAATTCATAAACAGTTTTTCTCGCGTAATTTCCGAAGCAAATAATCTGTTCGGCAAATCAGATAGTTGATCGTCCGGAAACATCCACATACCCTTGGGAGCACGTTGTGTTAAATAATGTTTCAAATCGTCAACGTTTTCTCCCGTTTCTGCCGAAATCATAAAGGTGTCCGTAAAAATGGGTGTTTGATTCAGCTCGGCAATTAAAGGGAGGAGTTTTTCTTTTGAAATTAAATCAATTTTGTTGAGTACTAAAATGGCTTTTTGCTTATTTGCAACTAAACTATCAACAATGGAACGTGTGTTCTTATCAATTCCTTTTGATACATCAACAAGCAATAGACGTAAATCGGACTCTTCCGATTCTGTCCATGCCGAAGCGACCATGGCTCGATCCAATCGTCTGGATGGTTTAAAAATTCCCGGTGTGTCAACTAAAATAATTTGCGTGTTATCTTCAACGAAAATACCCCGAATACGAGATCTTGTGGTTTGAACCTTGGGGGATACGATAGATACTTTTGCACCGACTAATCGGTTGACTAAAGTTGATTTTCCGGCATTGGGAGCTCCTAAAACCGCAACAAAAGCAAAATGTTGTTGGTTAATGTCCATGACAGTATGTCTCCAGAAAAGATTGAGCTGCCTGTTGTTCAGCTTCTTTTTTAGAATATCCTCGCCCCATAACAGTATAAGGACCGGCAGACAGCGTTACCGTAAAAACAGGTTGATGATCAGGACCTGTCTTATCTGTTAATTGATAAACAGGTAGCTCTTTGAATGTTTTTTGAACCCACTCTTGTACGGCGGATTTGGGATCCTGCGGTGCTTGTCGTTTGGATAAAAGTAAGGGCTTCCAAATCGGTTCCATAAATTGTTTGACAGCGTCCAGACCTGCATCAAGATATAAAGCACCTAAAACAGATTCACAAACATCAGACAGAACCGATGCGTTATGACGCAATTCATTTTCCGTTGTTTTTAATAAAGCGGGCAATCCGATTTGAGCGGCGACTTCTGCCAGTGTTTCTTCACGAACCAAAGCCACAAAACGCTTAGCTAAATCTCCCTCTTTTTCGTTTGGAAAGGCATGATACAGCATCTCGGCCACGACGATTCCGATGACGCGATCCCCTAAAAACTCTAATCGTTCGTATCCTGCAGGACGTCCGTCACGTGCTAGCTGAAGCGCTTTATTGAACAGTTTTTTATTATGGAATAAATCAATCAAGTTTTGCATTACTAAATGATTCCTTTAAAAAAGCGTTCCAGACGCAAAGAATCTCCCCATTTCCAGAATTGCCAGAATGAACCGGTACCATTATTCGAGTAGAAAATAAACCGAGCTTTACCTTCCAGATTTTGAGCCGGAACAAATCCGAATATCCGACTGTCGGATGAGTTATCTCGATTATCTCCCATCATAAAGTAGTGATTTTCGGGAACGGTGAAAACCTCCGTATCATCCAGCATTTTATTGTCGCCTTGCTCATAAATCAGATGTTGGACTCCATTCGGAAGCGTTTCAAGATACTTGGTGTAATGGACCAGCCCCTCTATTTCAACCCGCCAATCTTCCTCTGCAATCTTTTCCCGAGGCACCAGCTGCTCATTGATGTATAACCGTCCGCCGACCATTTGAATGCGGTCTCCCGGCAATCCGATAACGCGTTTGATATAATCGGTTCTGTTATCCGTCGGCAGTTTGAAAATGACAACATCTCCTCGCTTTGGCTCTGAAGCAAAAAGGCGTCCCTTGGGAATCAGAGGAATCGATAATGGAAATGAGTGCTTTGAATATCCGTAATCATATTTTGATACAAATAAATAGTCGCCGATCAATAGTGTCGGAACCATAGAGCTGGAAGGTATGTTATATGGTTCAAAAACCAAAGAACGAATTGCCAATGCAATTAAAAGAGCCCAAAAAAGACCACGAACATTTGACCAGAAGCTATCTTTCCGTTTCTTTTTTTCCATTTGAATTTTTATCCTTTATCTGTTATAATCCCTAAAATTGGTTACGTTATAGCACAGAAAGATAAAATTGTCCATGTTAAAATTTCAATGCATTAAAAGTATAGGAAAAGCTCGTCAAGGTATATTGGAAACGGCTCACGGAACAATTCAAACACCGGTTTTTATGCCTGTCGGAACGGTTGGAACGGTCAAGGCAATGATGCCGGAATCCGTTCGTTCAACGGGTGCCGAGATTATTTTGGGAAATACGTATCACTTAATGTTACGTCCAACGGCCGAGCGGGTGGCATCTTTTGGGGGATTGCATCGTTTTATGAATTGGTCGGGGCCGATTTTAACGGACTCCGGTGGGTTTCAGGTCATGAGTTTGTCCGGATTGCGTAAAATTACGGAAGAAGGTGTTGCGTTTAATTCACATATTGATGGGGCTCGTCATTTATTGACTCCTGAACGGTCAATGGAGATACAAAATTTGCTTGATTCCGATATTACGATGGCTTTTGATGAGTGTGTTAAATATCCGGCCGAAAAGAAAGTCGTTCAAAAATCCATGGAACGGTCTATGCGTTGGGCAAAGCGTTCCAAAGAGGCATTCATTGATCGTTCCGGATATGGGTTGTTTGGCATTGTTCAAGGCGGTATGTTTGAAGATTTGCGAATGCAATCCATTAAGGCATTGACGGATATCGGTTTTGACGGATACGCTATCGGAGGCTTGGCGGTTGGTGAAGGGCAAGAGATGATGTTTTCCGTTTTGGATTATACGGCTTGTGCATTGCCGGATGATAAGCCACGTTACCTGATGGGGGTTGGGCGGCCGAGTGATATTGTCGGTGCCGTTGCCCGAGGTGTGGATATGTTCGATTGCGTCATGCCGTCCAGATCGGGCAGAACGGGACAGGCGTTTACCAGTCAAGGTGTTTTGAATATGCGTAATGCCTGCCATATAGATGATCATTCTCCATTGGATGCCGAGTGTGGTTGTCCGGCGTGCCGAAATTATACACGAGGATATATCCATCACCTGTTCAGAACGGGTGAAATTTTGGGGAGTATGCTTTTGACATGGCATAATATTCAATTCTATCAGGATTTGATGCGAAAAATTCGGACGGCTTTAGATGAAAATCGGTTTGATGCCTTCCATGATGCGTTTATGGAGCGGTATGCTCATGACCGAAAAATGTAAGGAAAAAAAAGAAGACGAATATCATCGTCGGTCGTTTGAAGGGTTGGCTCCTCTGACGCGAGAAATCAGAAATATTACGCGACCGATTTTAGGGGCTCGCGGTTTTTCCGAGGTGGATATTTTGGAAAGCTGGTCAGATATGGTTGGAGAGGACTTAGCTCAGGGCATTTTTCCGGAAAAGTTGACTTTTGAGAGGGATAGTCGGACGCATGGGACGCTTCATGTCAAAAGTGCTGGCGGGGCTTTTGCCATGCTGTTTGAACATCAGAAAGAGCGTGTGATAGAGCGTATTAACTGCTATTTCGGATATCCGGCTGTTTCGCATATTAAAATTCGTCAAGGAAGCTTGAAATTGCCGATTAAACAAAAAACGGTTTTGCCTCGACACTTGACCTCTTCGGAAGAGCAAGAGCTGTGGCGGCGAGTGGCTTCCATAGAGGATGCCGAGTTGCGTCAAAAGGCTTTTGAAGTCGGTGTCGCAATGATGCTGAAAGAAAAAAAATAACTTGCTTTTTATGATTTAAAAAAGCTTTTTTTTGTAAAACTTGACGAACGGTTTGTTTCGTGGTAAAATAACCTGATACGGGAGGTTGTTATGGGTAGCCTTAAAAATACATTGCTTGCCGTTTCTGCTGGAGTCGTTTTGGGATCGCCGGCTCAGGCGAGGTCTAATCCTAATGTTACTTCCGCTTCGGACGGTATCGTGGCTGTAATGAGTGATGCTCGGACTGTTGATTCCACCAGAGAGAAATCTTCAATGGCTTCAGATGTAAAATGGGTGACACGCGTTCCTGTCGGCTCTGGTTTTCGTACCGAGAAAGTTGATTCTTTAGAGGCAGTTTTAAAGAACCCCTCTTTAAAGGATCATATATATGCTTCGGGTGCGTATGGGTTTCAGACGCCGTTGGCTTGTGCTACTCTCAATAATGACTTGGATTTGATGCATCAGTGTTTGGACGCTGGTGTTAATCCGGACATTGGACGGATAGGCCAAGCTCCTGGACCGGATTCCCCGCTGGCTAAGGCCATTAATAATTATAGTAACTTAAAAAAAGAAGGTCTGGATGTATCTGTCCCAAAGGAACAAATAGAGTCTTTATTAAAAGCCGGTGCAAATCCAAATATTGTTACGTCATACTCGTTGCCGAGCGAAAAAGGATATGGTTATGAAATTCAAGAAACGCGGACAACGCCGTTGCATCAAATGGCTGAACTGCGAGATGATCAGATGATTTCGCTATTGGTTGCGCATGGTGCGGATACGTCGGCTAAAAGTGCCGGTCGGACACCATTGGATGTCTATAATTCCGAAATAACGGAAGTAAGTGGTGAACCACTTGCTTGGCGTGGCGAGAAAAATAAGGAAACTGCTGAAAAGTTAAAGCCTCAGAGTCAAGACAGTGCATTATTTGGGTGGCTTGCAAAATCGGGCGGGCGGTAAGGACGCTTATTAAATTTGAAAAGAGCTTGACTTTTTGAAAAAAAATCGGTATAATGCACCCACTCCCTGAAATGCGGGCGGTTGGAATGGGCCAAAAGCCACGTTTTATCAAATGGATAAATACTATCGGGGACAATAAGAAAGGTAAAAAAATGTCTAAAAGACTCAGTTCAAAATTTAAAATTGATCGCCGTTTGGGTGTCAACCTGTGGGGTAAAGCTAAAAGCCCTGTTAACAAAAGAAATTATGGTCCTGGACAACATGGGGCTAATCGTAAAAAACCGACAGATTATGGTATTCAGTTGGCTGCTAAGCAAAAGCTGAAAGGTGTTTACGGAAACGTTTCCGAAAAGCAATTGCGGAAGTATTATGCCGAAGCTATTCGTCGTAAAGGGGATAGCTCTGAAAACTTGGTCGGGTTGTTGGAATGCCGTTTGGATTCCATTGTATATCGGATGAAATTTGTTCCGTCCGTTTTTGCGGCTCGTCAATTTGTCAGCCACGGTCATGTTTTGGTTAACGGTAAGAAAGTTGATATTCCGTCCTACTTAGTTAA
Organism: uncultured Alphaproteobacteria bacterium; assembly: GCA_949292205.1. Classification (GTDB taxonomy): domain Bacteria; phylum Pseudomonadota; class Alphaproteobacteria; order CAAHEQ01; family UBA3637; genus CALXZG01. Next base: position 846 of record CASEYR010000009.1, on the reverse strand, counting down.
AGTCGGTGACGAAATTGCCGTTCGTAGCAAAGCTAAAGAAATGGCTATGGTTGTTGAAGCTGTGGCTTCTACAGAACGCGAAGTTCCTGATTATATGGAAGTGGATGCTAAGGACATGAAAGGTAAATTCATTCGTGTTCCGAAACTGGCAGACATTCCGTATGCAACTCAAATGGAACCGAATCTGGTTATCGAATTCTACTCTCGGTAATTCAATTGTTTTTCAAAAAGGCAGGCATTTCGCCTGCCTTTTTTGTTATTGTAACAGGGAAGGAATTAAAAAAAATTGACACACAGAGGAAGTTATGATAAAATGAAAATATAATAAGGGGTGCTATGATGTGTAAAAGGTCCCGATATCAAAGAGCGTGTGCGTCCGCAAAAATGGCGGAAAGCTACACACACTTTAAAGGTTGAAGAGCCAAAAAATAACGATAGCAGGAAGCATACGTCCGACGGTGGTGTTTATTTATTTTTATAGGAGAGAGAAGAAATGGCTAAAGTTAAATTATCATTTAAAGAAGACGGTCGAATTTTATTTACCCAAGATGGTCAGGAATATGATTTAAATCATTTGCCGGCAGGATTTGTGATTCAAGGGGATGTTGATTTATCAACTCAGGGATTAAAAGAATTACCCAATTTGTCGAAAGTGGTGGTTAAAGGAAACTTTGATTGTACCTTTAACCGGTTAACGAGTTTAGCGGGGGCTCCGAAAGAGGTTGGAGGAGACTTTGGTTGTTACAATAACCAGTTAACGAGTTTAGCGGGAGCTCCGAAAGAGGTTGGAGGACACTTTGGTTGTTCCGGTAACCAGTTAACGAGTTTAGAGGGAGCTCCGAAAGA
>CASEYR010000008.1 GCA_949292205.1 uncultured Alphaproteobacteria bacterium | reverse complement strand
AAAATGGTATTTTATTTTCAAGCTGACTTAAATGGAGATATGGGAGAGGTTAGCGCCAGTGGGTGGAGACCTGAAGAAAGCTGGATGTTTATTTGCCGACGGAATAGTGACTGTGTTTGGAGTTCTGATGGACCTCTTTGCGATACAGATACCGGCAAGTGTGGTCCCTGTAGAGATCACGCTGATTGTGCCGATAGTCCGCGAGGACCTTTGTGTAGTTCAGATACAGGTCTTTGTTTTAAGTGTCAAACTGACGATGATTGTGTGGGGCATCCAAATGGTGAGCTCTGCAATGTAAAAACAGGGAAGTGCGGTGTATGTTTGACAAATGATGACTGTGTAGGAAATGTCGCAGGTGAGTTATGTTATAAGCAGGATGGAATTTGCGTTAAGTGTTTAATAGATAAGGATTGTTCTAATGTAGACCCGAACACTGTCTGTGATCAAGTTCGGCATGTTTGTACGGATAAACCTCAGGGGCAGATAATGGACAAGTTTGGTAAGCTACATGACTGTGATACTTCGCGTGTTTTATTAATTAAAAACGCAGAGGATTGTTCTATAGCTTGTCCAAATCGTAAGATGCAATTTGGCTATTGTGCTCCGGTGTGTGCAGATGATGAATGGCTTGAAAGTTCCGAAAGTAATAATGCGGAATATGGTCAACCCCAAACACGTTGTGTTAAATGTGATCAGCGAACAGGATGGCACTATGGAACAGTTACATCTTCATTTTGTGGTGTGTGTGATGAACGTTATTATTTCGCAGATACATGGGGTAGTGAGCATATGTGTGTGCTAAAAGACTGTGGACCAGGCTATGTACAATGTAACGATGGGTGTTGTCCTTGTACCTCCAAGGGAAATATTAGCATTACAGTTGGAACGGCAGTGGGATATAATGCGGATGCCACTTCTTCTGTATGGCGAGGATATACATATCATGGTATAAAATCATGTGAAGCTTGTGAAGATGAAAGTGGTAATAAATTGCGTTATGTGAGTGGCATGAGTTGCATCATGTTGGCATGTTCTGATAATGAATTTAGGTATGGAAATGCCTGTAAGTCTTGTACTACGACTGAAGCGATATATGTTTCAAATGATGCTGATCGGAATGCGTGTTTAGCCTGTGTTGATTCTGCTGGCAATAAATTGAGGCGATTAAATGGAAATTATTGTATCTTAGCAAAAGATTGTCCATATGGTACTCAAGAAAATAATCCCAACACACCAGAGGATGAGTCACAATATTGCGCTGAGTGCCCAACAGATACATTTCCTGTCGAAAATACCTGTGTGCCCTGTGATGATCCAAAATACTATGTTGTTCCACGGTCTGATTGTGAGCGATGTGGTGATAAGAGAGTAGTAAAAGATATTTCATTAGGCACAGGATTGTATGGGAAAGATGCCTGTTTACGTACTAAGAAAGATGGTGAATTTTACTCTTATTTAGGAACACAATCTTGCGACATTGAGGAAAATGTGGTTGTTTATCAACGTCCCGGTCATTGTAGTGCTTGCGGAGATAAACGTATATTAACCTCAACAGACATGGGGTCTGCATATACTTGTTCGAAGACTTGCTCTGACAACGAAATGCTTACAACAGATGGGTGTAAACCATGTGATTCAACAGGGAGATTTAATTTGTTTAGTACACGGGATCATGTTGCGGAAAATTCCGGTATTGTTAATGTTACAACCCGACACTATTGTTCATCGGTTTGTCCGGGACAGCGGTTTAGAGATGTTGCCATTGATGGTCGTTGCGCAAAATGTCCTGATGGGACATACAGCATGGGGAGTGATGCAACGACATGTGATGGCGTGTGTCCTGCCGATATTTCATCCCTGACAAAAGGGGCTTGTCTTGCTTGTGGCGGAACATGGAACGGCGCTTCTTGTGAAAAATAGCCATTTTGCTATCGTTCATCTTGATTTTAGGGGGGTATTTATGCTTGGCTACCTACTTAAAAAGATGAAAGACTTGCCTTTTAAGGAGAAGTAGTGTATACTTTTCCTTAAAAGGAGGTTTCGGAATGGTCTTGATTGCTCCCAGTATCTTATCGGCGGATTTTGCGTGTTTGGGCAAAGAGGTTGCCTCTGTTTCCAAAGCCGGAGCCGATATGATACATATTGATGTTATGGATGGACACTTTGTCCCGAATTTGACTTTTGGTCCTTGTGTCATTCGTGATATCAGAAAATATACGGATTTACCATTTGATGTTCATTTAATGATGACTAATCCGGGGGAGTTTATCGGTTCTTTTGCTGAAGCAGGGGCTGATATGATAACGGTTCATTTGGAATCCGGTGAAAATGTATCAGATTTAATTTCAAAGATTAAAAAGGTTGGTTGTCGCGTCGGATTGTCTATTCGACCGAAAACAAATATTAATGCCATCATTCCCTATTTGCCGGATATTGACTTGATTTTGGTAATGGCTGTAGAACCTGGGTTTGGTGGGCAGAGATTTCAGAAACAGGCGATTGCACGAATAGCCGAAATTAAGGATCTTATTGGACGAAAAGAAGTTCAAATTGCTGTTGACGGAGGCGTAAATGATGTGACGGCACCGGCCTGTATTGTTGCCGGAGCGGATATTTTGGTCGCCGGAAGTTATATATTTGGCAAAAGATCTTATGCTAAAGCTATTCAGATATTAAAAGAGGGAGTCCGATGACCAAAATATTCATTGTTGAAGACGAAGCCGGATTGGTTACTTTGTTAAAGTATAATTTGGAAAAACAGGGATATGAGACGATTGTGATAATGGATGGGAAAGAAGTTATGCCCATGGCTTTGACAGAGAAGCCGGATTTGATTTTATTGGATTGGATGTTGCCCAGTATCCCCGGTATTGATTTGTGTCGCGAAATTCGTAAAACATATGAGCTGAGAAATACGCCGATTATTATGCTGACGGCCAGAGGAGATGAAGCCGATAAGGTTAAGGGCTTGTCGTTTGGCGCTGACGATTATGTAACGAAACCCTTCTCTGTGCCCGAGTTAATGGCGAGAATTGCTGCCTTATTGCGACGTGTTCAACCAACTCCGGTTCAGGATAATTTGCGATTCGGAGATGTTGAAATGGATTTCGCCAAGCGTCGAGTAACTCGAGGTGAACGCGCTGTTCATCTGGGACCGACAGAATTTAGATTGTTGCAATTCTTAATGGAAAAGCCGGGAGATGTTTTATCTCGTGAATCTTTGCTAAAGTCTGTTTGGGGTGGCTCTATTCACGTGGAGTTAAGAACGGTTGATGTTCATATTCGTCGATTGCGCCGAGCCTTGAATGAAGGTGGCGAGTCCGATATTATCCGAACAGTTCGCTCTGCCGGATATGCTTTGGATTTGAATGCCTGTGATGATGAGGAGTTATAAATGGTTGATAAATGGAAAGATGATGGATTTACTTTAGCGACTGTTGATGGGGGAACGCATCGTGGAGATGCAAACGCTATTTTGGTTGATCCTTTATTTAAAGAGGCAAAAAATAATAATAAAGATAGTGCCATTAAACTGTGGCAACAAGAATGGGATCGAGGGGCTGCCGAAAATGAGACTCGATTAAAACTGGCATTGGAAAAAGGGAAAGTGCCTGTCTTTATTTCTGTTCCCGGAACCAGTAGAAAAAATCAAATTCCGCCGACCGCAGCTGCTTTTTTGGCTGAAAAATCAGGGGAAGATTCTCGCTTTATTAACGGAGATAAATACTTTTTGCCGATACACACCAGCATGATGAAGTCTATTCCAAAGGGAGAGCGATTGTTTCATCCTCGGGTATATGAAGCACGTCATAATGTATTTAAAGCTATTCAGGAGGCTGTGCCGAATGCACAATTTTTTATTGTGGAAGATTTATTGACAACCGGTAATTCTGCCCATAGCTTTCAACGTTTTTTAGAAAAGAATGGTTTTAATGTTCGAGGTGTTATCGCAATGAAGGGGGAATATGAACCGGCAGTTCCTCCAAAATTGGTTAAACGGATTGATAAGTTTTTTAAGGAAAACAACATTCATGTCGATGCTGAAAAACTGTGTGTCGAAATAACCGGAAAGGAGGCACAAACACTTGCATTTCAGACAGTGGCGGAGTATCAAAAAGCCGATCCGGTACATCAACAATTATTTAGAGATTTGTTTGAAACCTTATATGAAATTAAGGTTAATGACAATCATAGACTATTGATTAAAATGGATCAGTTGGGTAGTCAGTTAGCTGATTATCTACACAATTCAAATAAACAACCAAATACAAACAAGGGAAAGGAAGATAAAAATGAAAAAGGGGTTTATACGCAAGATGCAACTTCAATGCCGAAAATTTCGCTATCAGAATGCCTTAAAGAAAATTCAGGAGGGAAAATCGGTCGAGTTAACTCTGAAAGAGCGACGCAAGATGGGGCTGATGTTACAAAAGCAGAACTACGGTGTGATGAAGACATCTCAAAACCCACGCGAGATTATTCTGATTCAGAAAAGAACAGAAAGGGATCAATAAGTTCACAGCTACTTAAGAAAATAGTGGCAGATAAGATAAAAAGCTAGAGCTTTTTAGAAAGACGCTTTTGCTTGAAAAAGCAAGTCATTAAAGAGCCGCAGTCATCTGCTTTTATTCCTTTAATGACTTGAATTTTATGATGTGTTTGGGGATGTCGGAATACCTGTGAGCCTTGTTCAATGCCTCCTGTTTTGGGATCAGACGCTCCGTAATAAAGTGCATCAAGGCGTGCCCATGCAATTGCACCGGCACACATGGTGCAAGGCTCTAGGGTTACAAATAAGGAATACCCGTTAAGTCGTTTGATGCCTAATTGCTTGCACGCTTTTCTGATCGCCAGCAATTCGGCATGAGCCAACGGATCTTTGTCTGTTTCGGTTTGATTATGTGCTGTTGCGATAATTTCATCGGTCTCTGTGTTAAAAATAACGGCTCCGACAGGAACTTCATCAGCTTCAAAAGCTTGCTGAGCTTGTTTAAAAGCAGCTTCAAAAATAGCATCATTCATCTTTTTTTCTTTCCTTTTTGATTGATTTAGATATAATATACGAATTATGACAGAAAAGAAAGAGAGAATTGCAAAAGTAATGGCCGCAGCGGGATTGTGTTCTCGTCGCGAAGCCGAAAGATGGATTCAAAACGGACGTGTCAGTGTGAATGGTGAGGTTTTAACGACTCCGGCACGAACAGTTGATGCAAATGATCAGATTGTTGTAGATGGTCAACCGTTGGCAGGACCTCAGGAAAGACGCCTGTGGTGTTATCATAAGCCGGTTAGTGTTATAACGACTTATCGTGATCCCCAAGGACGACCGACTGTTTTTGAGCGATTGCCTGCTTTTTTACCTCGGGTTATTTCTGTCGGACGATTGGATTTTAACTCGGAGGGACTGTTGTTGCTGACGACGGATGGGGGATTGGCTCGGGAATTAGAGTTGCCGTCTCGGGGTTGGAAGCGGAAATATCGGGTTCGGGTTCACGGCAAAGTAACGCCGGAAATTGTGGGGCGATTACAAAAAGGTGTTCGGATTGAGGGGATTTCTTATGCTCCCTGTCAGATAGAGGTCGAGCGTGAGCAAGGCTCGAACACATGGGTTTTAATGACCTTGACGGAAGGAAAAAATCGGGAAATTCGCAGAATGATGGCCTTTTTCGGATTGGAAGTAACACGCTTAATTCGTATATCTTACGGGCCGTTTCAATTGGGTAATTTACCCGTCGGTGCCGTTCGTGAGGTGCCGGAAAAAGTTTTAAAGGGGTTGCTATGAGAATTGTGGCCGGAAAATGGCGGGGAAAAACGATTCAAGCTCCTGTCGGAGATACAACCAGACCAACCAGTGATCGGGCTCGCGAAATGCTTTTCAACATATTAACCTCTCTTCTTTTAAAAGAGGGACGCCAATGGCATGATATTTCGTTCGCTGATGTTTTTTCAGGCTCTGGCGCTATTGGAATAGAGGCTCTGTCTCGGGGGGCTAGACACGTTTGGTGTTTTGAAAATAATTCGACGGCATTCACTTGCTTGCGTCAAAATGCGATTGGACTGAATCAGATTGAACTGATGAATCGAGATGCTCTTTCTCCGCCAATCGGAAAAACGGTTGATATTTTATTTATGGATGCTCCTTACGGAAAAGGCTTGTGGCAAAGTGCGCTAGAGGCTTTTGAAAAAGCCGGTTGGATTGATTCGGAAACACTGGTTATTATTGAAACAGATAGTCGCTTGAAAGAGAGCTTGCCGGAATCATATATCTTGATTCAAGAACGTTCCGCCGGACGAAATACTTTTTTATTCGCAAAGAAAAAAACAAATAGCATGGGAGAATAGACATGAACTTTCAGAAAATGGCAAATGCCGTTCGTATATTATCCGTTGATATGATTGAAAAAGCAAAATCGGGACATCCCGGATTACCTTTAGGTATGGCCGATGTTGCTACAGTTTTGTGGAGTCGCTTTTTAAAGTTTGATGCATCAAATCCAACTTGGTTTGATCGGGATCGATTTATTTTATCCGGCGGGCATGGATCGGCGATGTTGTATAGCTTGCTCTATTTAACCGGTTTTGAACAAGCGAATTTAGACGAATTAAAACGATTTCGGCAATTAGGAAGTCGAACAGCCGGTCACCCCGAACGTGATTTAATGTCGGGGGTTGACTATTCGACGGGACCTTTGGGGCAAGGATTGGCCGGAGCGGTTGGTATGGCGTTGGGCGAGCGAATGATGAATGCTCGGTATGGTAATCAATTAGTTAACCACAAGACATATGTTTTTTGCGGTGACGGTGATTTGATGGAGGGATTATCCGAAGAGGCTGCTTCATTAGCCGGACATTGGCGCTTGAATCACTTGATTGTTTTGTGGGATGATAATAAAATCACGATTGATGGCGGAACGGATATCGCAACCTCTGTTGATATGAAAAAACGGTTTGAGGCAAACGGGTGGTTTGTAACCTCTTGTGACGGACATGATTATGACTCGATTGAGTCGGCTTTAAAGGCGGCTCAGGCATCGGATAAACCGGTCTTGATTGATTGTAAAACAATTATTGGTTTTGGGGCTCCGACCAAAAAGGGAACGCCGAAAGTTCACGGTTCTCCATTAGGGCCGGAAGAAACAGCCGGTTTACGTCAAGCTTTGGGGTGGGATAGAGAAGCTTTCGATATTCCTGAAGACATTTTGGCAGAATGGCGACGTGTCGGAAGTCGTGGTGCAGATGAACGAAAGGCTTGGGAAAATCGGTTGTCGCGAGACGGCAATAAAGATTTATTTTTAGCGGACTTGACGGGTGATTTGCCGGATGAGTTACACAATCGTTTAAGCGAATATAAAAAAGAACTGATTGCCGATGGGGAAGTGATTGCAACCAGAAAAGCCTCTCAAGGTGTATTACGTGTCTTGACGGATATGATGCCGAATTTAATCGGAGGCGCGGCTGATTTGGCAGCGGCTTGCTTCACAAATACGCCGACATCTGTTCCTGTTACGAAAGATAACTATGGCGGTAATTATATCAACTATGGTATTCGGGAACATGTTATGGCCGGTATTATGAACGGTTTGTCGGCTCATGGTGGGTTCATTCCATACGGCGGAACATTCTTGTCTTTTGTTGACTATTTGAAACCGGCTATGCGATTGGGCGCTTTGATGGGGTTACGAGAACTTTTTGTAATGACTCATGATTCTATCGGCGTCGGAGAAGACGGCCCGACACATCAACCGATAGAGCAATTATCCGGATTGCGTGCAACACCAAACTTATTGGTTTTTCGTCCGGCAGATAGTGTGGAAACAGCCGAAAGTTATGAAGTGGCTTTGGGTATGAGACAGACTCCTTCTGTTATGGCTTTATCGCGTCAAAATCTACCCGTTTTACGAACAGATGCCAGCGAAAATATGACAATGCGTGGCGGGTATGTTTTAGCAGAACCGCAAACACCTCGTCAGGCAACGATTATCGCAACGGGATCTGAGGTTTCCTTGGCGGTTGAAGCTATGCATCTTTTGGAAAAGAAAGGTGTCTCGGTCGCTGTTGTATCTATGCCTTGCGTTGAATTGTTTGAACGTCAATCGCTTGAGTATCGACAGGCTGTTTTGGGAGATATGCCTCGGATTATTGTGGAAGCGGCTTCAACATGGGGTTGGGATAGGTTTTTGGGTGAAACAGGCGCAATTCTGGGAATTGATTCTTTCGGTGCTTCCGGTAAGGGCGGCGATGTGATGACTCATTTTGGCTTTACCCCCGAAAATGTAGCCGATTTGGTTTTGCAATTTGTAAAATAGTTCCTATATAACCCTTTGAAATAAACAAAGGGGGGGGTAGGATATGAATCTGAGTAAAAAAACGGATGAGTGGGTTAAAAATAACCTGTTATCACCAGAGCAACAGGCCGATATTATGGCTTTTGAATCGGGACGACATAAGCCGTTTCGGTGGTTGAGTCTGTTATGGTTAGGCGTCTTTAGCTTTTTCTTGGGGCTGCTTTCTTTGGTGGCTGATTATTGGCAGACGATTCCTGATTGGCTTAAATTGACAGGGGCTTTTGTATTGTTGAGCTCGGGTATCATCGCAACAATTTACTTCTTTAAAAAAGAAAAACATATGTTGGCCGAAGTCGGGTTGTTCTTTACTTTCTTGATGATTGGTGGCGGTATTGGATTGGTTGCTCAAGTTTTTAACTTACCGGTCGATTCGGGAGAGGGATTTTTAGCTTGGGCAGCTTTGTCATTGATTATTGTTTTGTTGAGTAAGCGAGAGTTGCTTTCGTTACTTTGGATTCCTCTCTTCCTAGGAGGAGTACTTGGTTATATGCGGCTCGAGCTATTATTGCTTTTCTTTACTCAAGCACCTCTTTTGGCCGTCAGCGTCTTTGCCGGTATTTTATTCGCTTTGATTTATATCAGTGATTTATCTGCTTTTCCTTTCTTGCGAGCGGTTAATCGGTGGGCTGTTGTTTTATATTATGCCGTCTTGATTTTAGGAGAAGACAGAATGCAAGATATGATGAGTGGCTTTTGTATATCAGTTGCCTTTTTAGCTTTGCTGGCCTGGTATGCCATGCATACAAATCGGATTCGGCTTTTTAACTGGACGTTGTTTTTTATTGCCGTTCGATTTGTCATGCTCTATTTTCAAGTCTTTGAAAGTTTAGGTGTTGCGGGAACTTGGCTTATCGTTTCGGGATTGTTGATCTTGGGAATTGTCGGTCTTCATCTTGTGTTTCAAAAAAAGGCCTCTTTGCCGAAAACTCAGAAATCAACAGGTAAATAAACACAGAAAGTCGTTCCGTCCTTGGCAGTGCTTGACACAGTGATAATGCCGTCATGTTCGTGTACAATCTGTTGAGCAATGCCTAGCCCTAATCCCGTTCCTTCAACCATACGGGATTTTAAAGAGTCGACACGATAAAATCTGTCAAAAAGACGTGTTAGATGCTTTTGCGGAATCGGATATCCTTTATTATTAACGCTAACCGCAATAACTTGCCTCATATCGGACAACCAGCGATCGGATTTTTTAGGGAAGCCGTTACACAATTGCGCTTTAATCACAATCGGCGTTCCTTGATATCCATATTTGATGGCATTATCAATCAGATTTTGAAATACTCGGTATAGCTCGGACCGATTTCCCATTAAGCGCGGTAAATCATGAACTAAATTCAGAGTGATTTCTTTTTGTGTCTGAGACGCTTTCAGTTTTAGATCTTCAACAACACTATGTAGCAAGTCTTCCATTAAAACAACATCTGTGCGTGATGCTTTTTGTGTCATTTGTAAGCGGGATAACTTTAATAAGTCTTGAACCAATCGCGTCATACGATCCGTTTGCTCTGCCATCATCGTCAAAAACTTATCGCGAGCCGCTTCATCATTCCGTGCCGGTCCCTGTAACGTTTCAATAAAGCCTGAAATAATGGATAAGGGTGTCTTTAGTTCATGACTGGCATTGGCAAAAAAGTCGGATTGCTGTTCTTTAAATCGTTTAAAAGGGGTTATGTCATGCATTGTAACAACCGCAATGGCTCCGCCTCGAGCCGATGCCGGTAGGCGTTCAATGCGTGTTTGAAAAGTATAAGATTGAGTGTCATCATCATATGTCCATTCAAACCATTCGGCATCACTTGTCTCAGTTAAAACAGCTTGAGTTGCGCGTTGAAAGGGCTCATCCGAAAATAATGCATTAACTGAATGGTGAATTATATTCTCTCCGAACACAGACCGTGATATTTGATTGGCAAATACGATTTCACCGTCAGCATTAATCATTAACAACGGATCCGGCAGATTTTCCAGAATAGATGAATCTGAAAGTGTTTGATTTGACCAGATGTTTTTCACGGATAAAAAAGCATCAGCCAAACGAAATGATCCAAAAATCCCTTTATGAAAGCGAGGCGGATCGATATCAAGCCCTTGTTGTGATAAGGTTTTTAAGTAGGAAATAAAGTTTTCTAACTCTTTAAAAACAGATGTGGTGATAATAGCTGTTATAAAAAAAATCAATCCAAAGAGAAATACGGCAGTTTCAATTGAAATTTTGCTAAAAATCAATAACAAAAGCAAAATCAGTGTCGTTGGTGACGTAACAACAAAGATGCGTGCAACGGCACGCAGAAAGGAGGAAAATGTTTTTGACTCTTTCTTTTTTTTCATAAATCAATTATAATGCAGAAACAAAAAAAAGGAAAGAAAAATGTCAGAAACAAATACATCCCCCGTCAAAATGACACCTATGTTGCAACACTATATGGAAACAAAAGCCGATTATCCGGACTGTTTGTTGTTTTATAGATTAGGTGATTTTTATGAGCTGTTCTTTGAAGATGCTAAAATTGCTTCTCAAGTTTTGGATATCGTTTTGACGGATCGCGGTAAGAAAACGGGAACATATATTCCAATGTGCGGTGTTCCGTTTCATGCCTATGAAAATTATCTGGTTCGCTTGGTAAAGGCCGGATATAAAGTTGCTATTTGTGAACAATTAGAGGATCCGGAGGAGGCTCGTAAACGGGGAGCTGGTGCCGTTGTTAAGCGTGATGTCGTTCGTGTCGTAACCCCCGGAACGATTACAGAGGATACGCTGTTAAGTGCTAAAAAGCATAATTATTTGGCGAGTGTGGTTATCGGCGGTGACTCGGCAACTTTGGGATGGGCTGATATTTCAACCGGTGAGTATTGTGTGCAAACGGTTAACAGAAATGCAACGGTATCTGTTTTAGCTAGATTGGAACCATCGGAAATTTTAGTATCCTCGGGTATTCCCGAGTGCTATCCCGACTTATTTATGGGGATTGAAAATGTTGAAGAGTTATCTCGCGAGTGGTTTTCTTATTCTCGTCAAAAAGAAGTTATGGATGCCTTTTTTGTCGGCGATGAATCGGTATCGGCTACGTTTGATAAATCCGAGATTATAGCGGCCGGTGTTTTGCTGGATTACTTGAAGGAAACTCAAAAAGGAAAAGTCCCGAATCTGAAAAAACTACATAAAGTTTATGCCGAACAGTATATGGAAATTGATCCATCAACACGACGTAGCTTAGAGTTGACTCACTCTTTATCCTATGAACGAGGTAGTAAAAGCCTACTATCCGTTATTGATAAGACAATGACCGCTCAAGGTGGACGGGCTTTGTTTAATCAGTTATCGGCGCCTTTAATGGACTTGGATATTATCAATGGGCGATTGGATAAAATAGAGTACTTTTTGCAAAATCCCTCCATACGGGATCATGTCCGCTCTTTTTTAAAACAAACACCCGATATTGAAAGATCTCTGTCCAGATTATCTGCCGGTCGCGGTGGGCCGAGAGATATGTTGGATATTGCCAGAGGCTTATCTCAGATTCCTTTGATTCGGCTTGAAATCCAAACGGATTTTATTCCGGATTCTTTAAAAAGGTGCTTGTTAAGATTGGGGGAACATTCGGACTTAACAAATGAAATTACACGGTGCATTGCGGATAATGATAAAACACCCTTGTTTGCTCGTGACGGTGGGTTCGTTTTAAAGGGATATTCTCTTGATTTGGACGAGGTCAAGTCTTTAAAAACAAATGCGACCGGAAAAATCAGCGAAATGGAATCAAAATACCGAGAACTGACCGGTATTTCCAATCTGAAAATATCATTTAATAACTTGGTCGGATATTATGTTGAAGTGCCGGCAAAATTGGCCGGACCTTTGTTCGAGAATGCTTCTTGGGGCTTTATTCATCGTCAAACGATGGTTAATGTTATTCGATTTACAACAGATGAATTGAATACGTTGGCGGGGCGTATCGCTAATGCCGATAGTGAGATTTTGAAGTTAGAACTGGAAATATATGAAAGCTTGCGTCTGATTATTCTAAAAGAAGCCGAACATATTTGGGAAGCGGCAAGGGCTTTGGCCGATATAGATGTTATGTCTTCTTTGGCTTTGCTGGCAGAAGAAAACAGATGGGTTCGACCCGTATTAACAAACGGATTGGATTTTGATATCAAAGGCGGTCGTCATCCCGTTGTAGAGGCTGCTCTGTCCAAAGAAAAAACAGCCTTTGTCCCGAATGACTGTTTCTTAGGTTCGGAAGATAATCGTCTTTGGTTGTTGACGGGACCGAATATGGCCGGTAAAAGTACTTTTTTGCGGCAGAATGCTTTGATTGCCGTGTTGGCTCAAATGGGGTCTTTCGTTCCGGCGGATAGTGCTCGTATCGGATTGGTTGACAGATTGTATTCGCGGGTCGGAGCCAGTGATGATTTGGCTCGCGGACGATCAACGTTTATGGTTGAAATGGTGGAAGTATCGGCTATTTTAAAAGGGGCGACAGAGCGATCTTTGGTTATTCTGGATGAAGTAGGACGCGGAACAGCCACCTTTGACGGATTGTCTCTGGCTTGGGCGGTGGTTGAATATCTGCGTGCTTACAATAAGTGCCGGGGATTATTTGCAACGCACTACCACGAGCTAACGGTTCTGGCTAATAGATTGGACGGTGTAACACTTCACACCATGCGGATTAAAGAATGGCAGGGGGATATTGTTTTCTTGCATGAGGTCGGGGTCGGAGCAACGGATAGATCTTATGGTATTCATGTGGCGAAACTAGCCGGTTTACCCGAGTCTGTTTTGGTCAGAGCTTCCGAAGTTTTGGCTCAGTTGGAAGAAAAAAAACAAAATCAAAAGCCACTATTTGATGATCTCCCCTTGTTTTCCGCTCCGGCGCGTCCTACATATCAATGTAGGTTGTCCTTGGTGGAAGAGCAGTTGAAAAAAACAGATGTTGATTCGCTTTCGCCGAGGGAGGCTTTGGATTTGGTATATCGTTTGAAAAAAATGGCTACGGAGGAAAAATGAACCTTATTCAATCTTTTATCAGTGTCGTTTTTATTATGGCTTTTCTGACGTTGGCCTTTTTAGCGATGTGGTATATTGCTTTGCCTCTTCTTTTAATCGGGGCAATCGTTTGGATTGTTCAAATGCTTCGCGTGCATTGGTTGGCTTATCGGACTGCGCAACAAGCAAACGGATGTCGCATCCGAGAAATTCATCCTGAACAGTCTTCACATCGTCGACAAAATGTGATTGATGTTGATTATACTGAGGTATCGGAGAGTTAAAAATAATTTGATTAGCTGGAAAATTAGGAAAAGAATCTTGTCTTTTAAAAAAAAGTCCGCTATAAAAAAGTAAAGTAACTGTAAATAGAGGAGATAGAAAATGAATTTGAATTCCGAGAAATCTTTTGGTGCAATTGAAAAAATGAGTGATGGACTACAGGCTTATTTTTCAAAAGTATATAACTATATGGCCGGCGGACTGGCAGTTTCCGGTCTTGTCGCTTGGTTGACGGCTCGTGATCCGTTTATCGGCTTGTTTTACAACATAACACCGCAAGGGGCGAGTTATTCTTTGCTGGGATGGATTGCTATTTTATCTCCACTGATTTTGATTTTTATGATTTCATCATCGCTGAATAAGCTAAATGTTGCTCGAGCTCAAGGCTTGTTTTGGTTGTTTTCCGGATTGATGGGTGTTTCTTTATCTAACATCTTTCTGCTTTTTTCGGGTGAATCCATTTTTCAAGCGTTCTTAATTACTGCCGGTATGTTCGCAGGGGTCAGCTTATACGGATACACAACAAAGAAATCATTAGCTAGTTGGGGCTCTTTCTTATTGATGGGGTTGTTTGGCGTTATACTGGCTTCATTGGTCAATCTCTTTATGCAATCAAGTGCTTTGAACTTTGGCGTTTCCGTTATTGCCGTATTCATCTTTGTCGGGCTGACGGCTTATGATACGCAGACATTGAAAAATATGTATAGTGATGCAGATTCAGAAGAAATGCAAAGTGCAAAAGCTATTTCAGGCGCTTTGTCTTTGTATTTGGATTTTATCAATCTGTTTAGATTGATGCTCTACTTTTTAAATGATAGGCGATAAACATGAAAAGCCGGTTGTTTTTAGTGGGA
This sequence comes from uncultured Alphaproteobacteria bacterium, assembly GCA_949292205.1. Taxonomy (GTDB): domain Bacteria; phylum Pseudomonadota; class Alphaproteobacteria; order CAAHEQ01; family UBA3637; genus CALXZG01. Next base: position 86,939 of record CASEYR010000008.1, on the reverse strand, counting down.
ATGTTGGCTTGGGCTTGTTCGGTTTCCGCTGGTGAAATTGAATCAATGCAGTTACGATCTTTCGGTCAAGACAATCCGGCTTTAATTTATGTTTTTACATCGGCTTCTTGTCCTCATTGTGCTTATTTCCACGACAAAATTATGCCAACATTGAAAACCGCTTTTGCTCAAACGGGATTGGCTCAAATAAAAGTGGTGGATATGCCGTATGATGCTCGGGCTTTGCGGGCAACTCAGTTGGCGCGGTGTATGAATGATGATGCTTACGAGCATTTTATGGATGCTGTTTATGTCAACCAAGCTATTTGGGGATACGGTAAAAATCCGGATGTCATTTTAAAAGAATACGCCACCGAAGTTGGAATGACTGAACAAGATATAACGATTTGTTTAGATAATAAAGCTTTGAAAGAGCGTATCGTTGAACAACGTGATAATTTGGCGGATTTATATCGTGTGCGAGGCATGCCGACAACAGTGGTTGTTAAAGGGGTAAAATCGGCTTCCTTCAGCGGAACGGATGAAAAGGAAATTTTGGACGGCATCAAAAAAGTATTGGAGACACAATGACGGACGAAACGGAAAAAATAAGAAATGAGATTACTGCACTGCGTCGGATTCATCAGAAAGAACCGACAACGGACAAGGGGGCAGCGGGATATAATGTTGCCGTTACGATTTTAACAGATCTATTAGGCAGTATTTTTATCGGATGTGCTATTGGGCTTTTTTTGCAATATGTTTTTAAAACAAGTGTCTTGCTGACAGCCGGATTAACATTACTTGGTGGTGTATCGGGTTTGTACACAACAGCACGGTATGCTATGCGATTGGAGAAAAAGGATACGCCATGAATCCCTTACACCAATTTTCAGTTAAGACCTTAATTCCGTTTGATGTTTTCGGAATAGATTTATCATTTACCAACTCGGCTTTGTTCATGGTCCTATCTGCCGTTATCGGATCATTTGTTCTATGGATTTTGGTTCGGCATCAGGATTTGGTTCCCAAAACAGGTCAGGCATTGGTGGAAGCTTTATATCGATTTATTCAGGCAACTGCCCGAGATTCTATCGGAGCTGACTATAAGGCGTATCTGCCTTTTATCTTTAGTGTGTTTGTAATGATTTTTATGGGGAATATCTTGGGCTTATTCCCGTATAGTTTTACGTTTACAAGTCAATTGGCTCCCGTCGGGGCATTCGCTCTGCTGGGACTGGTGATTTCGGCGGTTGTCGGGGTTTATCATCATAAGTTGGCTTGGTTCAGGACTTTTTTACCTAAAGGCATTCCTGTTATTTTAGCGCCTATCGTTGTTCCGATAGAGCTGATTTCATTTATTGCAAAACCGTTTAGTTTAACCGTGCGGTTGGTTATGAACATGATTGTCGGGCATATCTTGCTGAAAATTTTGGCGGGCTTTGTTTTTATGTCCGGATTGGCAGGGGCTTTCCCGTTGTTGTTCGTCGCTTTACTGATTATTTTTGAAACGGGAATTGCTTTTTTACAGGCCTATATTTATACTATCCTAACCAGTATTTATTTGGGTGAAGCTTTGAATACACATGAGTAAGAAAGGAGAATAAAATGGACGCAGAATCAATGCAATATATCGCCGAGGCAGTTAAGTATTTTTCTGTAGGGTTAATTAGTTTAGTCATGTTTGGTGTGGCAAAAGGTGTGTCTCAGATTTGGGTAACCATTATTTCGTCGGTTAGTCGGAATCCCGGTGTCAAAAATGATGTCAGCCTCTTTGCGTGGGGTGGTGCAGCTATTACGGAAGCTATTGCACTTTACGCTTTGGGATTAGCAATCATTATGTTGTATATGTAGGAGCCGGTTATGCCGCAGTTTGACGTTTCGTTTTACTTGAGTCAAATTTTTTGGATGCTGATTAGCTTTGGTTTTTTGTATTTGATGATGAGCCATCTAATCTGTCCAATGATTGACGAAGTATTGTCGGAGCGAGCAAGACTTATCCAAGACGATTTGGATGCGGCAGAACGCATAAACCATCAAGCTGAAAAGTTGATTCAACGTCATCAGGCATTTATGGCATCTGCCGAACAGGAAAAGGCTGTCCGAATTCAAGAAGCTTATACGAGAATTCAAAAAGAGGCGGCGGCAGCCGAAAATAAAAATGAGCGAGCTTTACAACGAAAAGTACGCTCTGTAGAGACGAGGATTGAGTCTGCTGATGCAACATTACGTCAGCAATCTGAGGTTATATCGAATCAAATAGCTGACGAGTTGAGTTCTCACTTCTTTAAAGGAGGGAAAGCGTCATGATTGCTTGGTTATTCAATGAAATGAAAAATCCTGAATTTTGGACGAGTATTGCTTTTCTATGTATCGTTGGTATTTTTTTACGTCCCTTAGCTCGGTATCTAAATCGTTGGGCTCAAAAACAAGCGGCGTTGGTTCAGAAAAACAGAGAAGAAGCTCGCTCTATCAGAAAAAAAGCTGAAAATCTCTTAAAGCAATATGAATCAATTAACCGGCATCGGGAGTCCGATCGTGAGCGATTATTGGCAGAAGCCGATGCGGAAATAGTTTTGTTGGAACAGGAATCAGAGCAGAGAACTGCAGACCGAATTATACACAAAAAACAAGAAATTGATCTTCGTTTAAAGACTATTGAGGAAAATGGACGGCAAGATATCAAAAATAAAGTATTGAACAGAATTATAACGTTAACTCGAAAAAAACTATTGTTGCGACAAAACGGAGGAACGTTTTCTGAAGATTTGGATGTGACCGTGGATCGTGTTTTGACAGCTTTGGATGAGTATATCGGAAAACCAAAAGCATAATTCTTGTTACATTTGGGATGCACATATTCAAAAAAAAATGAAAGATAAGATGAAATAAGTGGATATGTGTTTGTTTAAAACGACTTTAGAACGGAAAAATATCGTGGCATGATTTTAGCTTGTTTACCGATACGAAATCAGGTAAAAAAAAGATTGAAAAGAAAGTTGGAATTATGTATACTTCCTTGAATACGAAACGATGTTTTGCCGAAAGGATTAAATGAATAATAGTCCACATATTCCTGTTTTACTGCAAGAGGTTATTCAAAACCTGTCTTGTCAGAACGGTGGCGTTTATATTGATGGAACATTTGGTGCCGGTGGTTATTCACGGGCAATTTTGCAATCTAATCCCCAAAATAGAGTTATCGGATTTGACAGAGATCCGTCGGCTATGACTACCGGATTGAAAATGGAAGAAGACTTTTGCGGTCGTTTTTCTTTTATTCATGATTGTTTTAGTAATATGGCAGTACATATTGATGAGCCTGTGGACGGTATTGTTTTGGATTTGGGGGTTTCATCCATGCAGATTGATCAGCCCCACCGTGGCTTTTCTTTTCGATTTGACGGTCCTTTGGATATGCGAATGGATCAGGCCGGTCGATCCGCGAAAGACTTTGTTAACAGCTTGTCCGAAAAGGAGTTGGCTGATTTGATCTTTACATACGGAGAAGAAAAGGCTTCTCGTCGTATAGCTTCTGCTATTGTGCGTGCCAGAGTCGAGAAACCTATTCTAACAACAGGGCAACTGGCCGATATTATTCATCAGGTTATGCCTCGTCCGAAAGATGGTTCGGATAGCGCTATGCGGACATTTCAGGCTCTGCGGATATATGTTAATGATGAATTGGGTGAGTTGGAACGTGCTTTGGATGCTTCGGTTCATTTGTTGAAACCGGGGGGGCGTTTGGTTGTGGTTTCTTTCCACTCTTTGGAAGATAGATTGGTGAAGAATTTTTTGATTAAAAATGCCGTATCACATGTACATCAGAATCGGTATGCGCCTGTGGAGGAAACCAAAGAGGGCTTGTTTTCCATTATTACTAAAAAACCGATTTGTGCCGGTTCGCTGGAGTTAAGTCAGAATCCACGAGCTCATTCAGCAAAGTTGAGGGCGGCGCGGCGAAGAATATGAGCGGAGAATATAGTATGAGACAGTGGTTTGTGAATCTATTTTTTTTGTGCTTGGCAATTATCTCCGGTGTACAGTTATTTGTTTTGAAATATCGCGTGATGGATAAAGAAGAAGAGCTAAAGACAATACATCGCCAAATTTTAAATGATAGCCGTGAAATTCATATGCTGAAAGCCGATTGGGCTTTGTTAAATGACCCTGATCGATTGAGAGAATTAGTTAAAAATCAAACGGATTTTAAGCCAATAGGGGCGGCTCAAATCGTTTATATGGATATGTTGCCTTTAAGAATGGCTCCGGCACCTGTGAAGAAACCGGATTTTGATTCCTCCGAAAAAGGAGGAGTAAAGTGATGTGGGGGCGTTCAAAGGAAAGTTTTTATTACCCGGGAGTTGAAGTTCCTCAAAAGGGAATGGATCGTTATCGCTGTCTTGATGCAGCAACAAAAGGCGTTCTTCAAACGGCAAGAGCTCGTATCTGGTTTATTATGATAGCTCTGGTTGTTTGCTTTGGTGTTATTGTTGGGCGATTGTTTCAATTAACTATCGTTAACTATCAATCTCGTGATTTTAAACCATCGGTTTTGCGGACAGAGTATACTTTAATTCGTAAAAATATTGTTGATAGAAACGGTATCGTTTTAGCAACCAGTTTGCCGACGGTTGATTTGTCCGTTAATCCCAGAAAAATTAAAAATCCGGAAAAAGTAGCAAAACAATTAGTTCGAGCTTTGCCTGATCTGGATTATAATGATGTCTATGAAAAATTATCAAGCAATGCCGGTTTTAAATATATTAAACGTAATTTAACGCCTCGGGAAAGAAAAAGTGTCATTTGGTTGGGAAATCAGTATTTGCAGGAAACAAAGGGAGAAAAACGGGCTTATCCCCAAGGGTCTTTGTTTTCTCATGTATTGGGCGCGGTTGATATCGATAATGTGGGTATCGCCGGACTTGAAAAATCATATGAAGAAGAATTAAGAAGCAATGATTTGCAACTGTCCTTGGATACATCCGTTCAAGAAATGACGCGTCAGGCCTTACAAAGAGGTATCGATAAGTTTAAGGCCGATGGCGGTCTGGGAATTGTTATGGATGTGCGGACAGGGGAAATTTTAGCGATGGTTTCTTTGCCTGATTATGACCCGAATCTACCGGGGGTGGGCGATATGAAAGCACGGTTTAATAAGGCAACCCTTGGAACTTATGAGTTCGGTTCTGTTTTTAAGCTGTTTAATACGGCTATGGCTTTGGAAAACAAAGATATTCGTCCGACAGATGCCTTTGATGTGTCCGAAAAATTGAAAATCGGACGAAAGGTAATTGAGGATTACAGAGGTCAAAATCGAGTCCTGACAATACCTGAAATCTTGATTCACTCGTCCAATATCGGATCCGTTCGTATCGCTATGAAATCCGGCTGGCAAAAACAAAAAGAGTTTTTAGAACGTTTTGGTTTTTACGATCGTTTGCCGATACAATTACCGGAAAGAGGAACAACTCAATATCCCGAAGGGAAAAAGTGGGCTGATATTACCTCAGCCAATGTTGCGTATGGCTATGGTATCTCTATTACGCCGTTACATTTGATTGCGGGTATTTCCGCTTTGGTGAATGGCGGATACTATCGCGTTCCGACTTTTATCAAAGGTGGCAATGATGGCAAGCCCGAGTATCAAGTCTTAAGTCGTAAGACATCGGAAATTATGCGTCATATGATGTGGACCGTCATTAACTGGGATATTCGTGAAACCAATCCGATTTTCGGTTATGCGGTCGGTGGAAAAACAGGCTCGGCTAACTTAATTGAAGACGGGCGGTATGTCGAAGGACGCTTGCGGACAACATTTGTTGGGGCTTTCCCGATGGATGAGCCTAAGTATGCCGTTATGGTTACCTTGGAAAATCCAAAGAAAATAAAGGAAACATTTATGTTTAATGCAGCCGGATGGAATGCTAAACCGGTTGGGTTGGATATTATTGCTCAAATTGCACCATATTTGGGCGTAACTCCAAGAGAAAAATGGGAGCAACCGGCTTATATTCAAAAAGCCATTGAATCAGCTTTGGAACATAAAAAGAGGTCATAAAAATGAAATTATCTAAATTATTACAATATATTCAATTTAGTTATGTCGGGTATTCCGATCCGGAAGTTACAGGCTTATCCATTGTCGCCGACAAGGTTCAAGCCGGAGATGTTTTTGTGGCTTTGAGCGGTTCTAAAAAAGATGGTGTAACCTTTGTGCCGGAAGCGATTCAAAACGGAGCTGTTGCGGTTTTATCAGAGCGTGATGTTCAAGCCGATGTTCCCGTGATTGTTATCCCGAACTTAAGATGTGCCGTATCTAAAATGGCAGCTGTATTATATCCGTCCGATTCTCTTGTCAAAGTTGCCGTTACGGGAACGAACGGAAAGACATCAACGGTTTTTTATGTTCAACAACTATTGAATAAATTGGGAATTTGTACCGCCAGCGTCGGCACGATAGGGGTTGATTCTCCGGTATTGACTCAAGTCGGATCAATGACGACACCGGATGCCGTTACATTGAATAAAACATTACACGAGTTGTCTGAAAAGGGCGTTCGTGTGGTGGCATTGGAGGCTTCCAGCCATGGGCTGGATCAAGGTCGATTGGACGGGTTATCTTTTGCTGCGGGGGCGTTTACAAATCTAACGCAAGATCATTTGGATTATCATAAAACAATGGACGCTTATTTGCAGACGAAATCATTGCTTTTTACAGAAGTTGTATCTGAAAAGGGCATTGCTGTTTTAAATGCAGATGTACCGGCTTTTGACATGTTGAAAGGTTATGCCGAAAAGCGGGGGCAAAAAATTATCTCTTACGGGTGGAACGGATCTGATTTTCAATTGCTGAAACAAGATCCGACCAAAAACGGTCAAAAGATTGTTTTCCGCGCTTTTGGTCAAGAGCATTCCGTTGAGCTGAATATTGTCGGTGATTTTCAGGTTATGAACATTTTCGCGGCAATGGGATTATGTATCGGAGCCGGAGCAGATGTCGCTTCCCTTATTCAATTATTACCCGAATTAAAGGCCCCGTCAGGACGGATTGAATTGATGGGAACTCTTCCGAATGGTGCCAGCGTTTTTGTGGATTATGCGCATACGCCGGATGCCGTAGAGCGTGTCTTGATTTCTTTGCGTCCCCATACAAAAGGAAAACTGATTTGTTTATTGGGATGCGGTGGAAACCGAGATAAAACGAAACGTCCGTTGATGGGGGCGTTGGCGGCAAAGCTGGCGGATGTTGTCTATGTAACAGATGATAATCCGCGCTTTGAAAATCCGGCGGATATTCGCTCTGAAATTTTAGTCGCTTGCCCAGGGGCTATTGAATGCGATAATCGTGAAAAGGCAATTCATCAAGCTATTGCTTCATTAGATGCCGGAGATGTTCTTGTCTTGGCCGGTAAAGGGCATGAAACAGGACAAACTATCGGAGATATTACATATGCCTTGGATGATCGGGTGGAGGCTCGACTGGCTCTGCTAAAAAAAACTCAGGAACCGATATGGGAAGCAATCGATTTAAGGTTGGCTCTGTCGGCCGAAGTATCGGATCTGGTGGCCGGTTATGGCGTTTCAATTGATACGCGAACACTGAAGTTAGGGGATATCTTTATCGCCTTGACTGGTGAGAAAACAAATGGACACGATTTCGTTCGTCAGGCTGTTATGTTGGGAGCTTCTGCCTGTATCGTTGATCATCTGATAGAGGGAATCCCGACAGCAAAACAAATTGTGGTTAATAATACCATGGTGGCTTTGGAAGCTTTGGCACGATTCGCCAGAATGCGTAGCTCAGCTCGCTTTATCGGTGTGACGGGCTCGTCCGGTAAAACAACGACTAAGGAGATGTTAAAAGCTTGTCTGTCCAAACAAGGTATTACGCATGCCACAATCGGTAATTTCAACAACCAAATCGGTGTCCCTTTGACCTTGGCAAGAATGCCTCTGGACACACAATATGCGATTGTGGAAATGGGAATGAATCATACGGGCGAATTAATTCGTTTGTCAGATATGGTTCGTCCCGATGTTAGTATTATTACGATGATCGGAGCGGCTCATCGTGCTTTTTTTGCTTCGAATAAGGATATTGCAGCAGCTAAGGCTGAGATTTTTGAATATCAAAATCGTCAGGGAACGGTTGTCTTGAACCGAGATGATGTCTTTTTTGACTTTTTGAAAGAGTCTGCCGAACAACAGGGAATTCAAAAAATCATCTCTTTCGGGGAAAATAAACAATCGGATTTTATCCTGACGGGGATAGCTTTAAAAGACACTGGTATGACGGTTTTTTTTGCTCATAAGGAACAAAGTCAATCCTTTGATATGAAGTTTATCGGAAAGCACTTTGCTATGAATGCCTTGGGAGTCTTGGCGATTGTGGCAGCTGTTGGCGGAGATGTTGCTATGGCTATGAGTGCTTTGGAAACGGTAGAGCCGGCTATGGGACGAGGGGCTTGTATGCCGATTCAATTGGATGAAAATAGGCAGATTTTGTTAATTGATGATGCGTATAATGCGAATCCGGCTTCTATGGCGGCTTCAATTCGATCTTTGGGATTACGAACAGGAGGACGTAAAATCGCTGTTTTGGGTGATATGTTAGAGTTGGGGAAAGAATCCGTCGAGATGCATCAAGCTTTGATGCCTGTTTTAACAGAAGCCGGTATTGATAAAGTTTATACGGCAGGAGAGTTAATGCAATCCCTCTTTTCTATTTTGCCGACGTATATGCAGGGAGGAACTACACAGGATTCCGTTGATTTGATTCCTATCTTGAAAAAAGAGTTGCAAGATGGTGATATTGTTTTGGTAAAATCATCACACGGTTCTAAGATGAATCTTATTGTTGAAGCCTTAAAAGGAGTTAAAAAATAAATGTTATACTGGCTTTCATTTTTAAGCAATTGGTTAACACCACTTAATCTGTTTAGATATATTACATTTCGGACCGGTGGTGCTTTAATTACGGCTTTTTTAATCGTATTATTTTGTGGACCTGCCTTTATTGCGTGGTTAAAACGAAAACAAGGGGAGGGACAACCAATTCGGGCAGATGGTCCTCAAACACACTTGAGTAAAAAAGGAACGCCGACAATGGGTGGTTTGCTAATCGTGGCGGCAGGATCTATCTCAACGCTTTTGTGGGCTATCCCGACAAATCCGTATGTTTGGGTATTATTGTTTGTCTTTTTGGGATTTGGTGCCGTTGGTTTTGCTGATGATTATTTAAAATTAACAAAGCATAATACGGCCGGTATTTCAGGTAAAAAAAGATTGGGAATTGAGTTTTTTATTAGCTTGTTGGCTTGTGTGATTATGATCTGTTTAGAACAAGGCTCTATGGCCACAACTCTGACTATTCCGTTCTTTAAGAATATCTTAATTGATATCGGGTGGTTTTATATACCGTTCGTTTTAGTCGTAATGGTTGGAACGGCTAACGCCGTTAATTTGACAGATGGATTGGATGGGCTTGTCAGTATTCCCGTTATTATGGCAACGCTGGTTTTTGTTATTATTGCTTATGTGGTGGGACGCGCCGATTATGCAACATATCTTCAAATCTATCATGTCAAACAAGCCGGTGAATTGGCGGTCTTCGGGGGGGCTCTGATTGGGGGAACTCTGGGCTTTTTGTGGTATAATGCTCATCCGGCTCAGGTTTTTATGGGGGATACCGGTTCGTTGGCTTTGGGGGGTGCTTTGGGCGCTTTGGCCGTGGCAACAAAACATGAGCTTGTTCTGGCAATCGCCGGTGGTGTCTTCGTTGTCGAGGCTTTGTCCGATATTATTCAAGTCGGCTCATATAAACTGACAGGAAAAAGAGTGTTTCTGATGGCACCGATTCATCATCACTTTGAAAAGAAAGGATGGTCAGAAACGACCGTCGTTGTTCGCTTTTGGATTGTGTCTATTCTGTTGGCCTTGTTTGCTTTAGCCACTTTAAAATTGAGGTAGATATGAAAGCACTTTTGGTTAAATTTCAAACATTCTTTATCAACCGCTATCGAAATCTGGATAAGTCTATTTTATATAGTGCTTTTATCTTGATTTTGTTTGGCGTCTTTTTGACATTGGCGGCCAGTCCAGCCGTGGCAGAACGAAATGATATCAGCTCGTTCCACTTTATTTATCGTCAGTTTATATTTATTGTGCCGACAATAGTCGTTTTAATCGGAACATCTATGTTATCCGTTCAGCAGATTAGGCGATTGTCCGGTCTTGTCTTAATCGGAGCCATCGTATGTATGATTTTTGTTCTGTTTTTGGGAACTGAAATTAAAGGTGCTAAACGCTGGATTAATGTTTTTGGCATCGGTCTTCAACCGTCCGAGTTTGTTAAGCCGGCGTTTGCCGTTGTTTGTGCTTGGTTGTTGGCTTCGGGCAGATTGATTAAAAAGTTTCCGGGATATTTGTTGGCAATCGTTTTGTATACTATCATTGCTCTTTTGTTGTTTTTTCAACCGGATATTGGTATGTTGTTGACGGTTAGTGCTATTTTTGGTGCTCAACTGCTTTTATCAGGGATACCGATGGTTGTTGTTTCGATTTTAGGTGTTGCATTTGCCGGATTGATTCCAATAGCTTATTTTTGTTTTGATCACGTACATGCGCGGATTGAACGCTTCTTAAATCCACAAGCAGGTGAAGCTTATCAAGTTGAAAAGTCTTTGGAAACATTACAAAATGCCGGTTGGTTCGGAAAAGGTCCGGGGGAAGGTGTTGTCAAGTATGAATTACCGGATGCTCATACCGATTTTATTTTGGCTGTTTCGGCCGAAGAATTTGGGTTCATTTTGACGGCGGCGTTGGTATGTGTGTTTGCTTTTATTTTGTTGCGTGGTTTTTGGTTAATTCGACAGGAAAATAATTATTTCTGCCAAATCGCAGTCGGCGGATTATTGACACAAATTGCTTTTCAGGCTATTGTAAACATGGGTTCAACGTTGAATTTGTTGCCCACAAAGGGAATGACTCTGCCATTCATATCCTATGGCGGGTCGTCGTTGGTTTCCATCGGTTTTGCCTTTGGAGTTATCTTGGGACTGATTCACAGCCGAACTCTTAGTAGAGGATTGGAATAAATGAGTAAAAAAGAAATAACGCATAAACAAAAAACGCTGGTTATTGTGACAACGGGTGGAAGCGGTGGTCATATTTTTCCTGCTGAGGCTATTTCGGCCGCTTTGGTTAAAAAGGGAATTGAGGTTGCTTTCGTGACGGATAAACGAGGTCAGGCTTTTCAAGGCTTAAAAGGTGTTCAAGTTTATCGTCTGATGGCTGAATCGGTGAGCGGTCGTTCTTTTTTACGTAAAATTTGGGCGGCTTTCAAGCTATATATCGGCACGGTTCAAGCTGTTTTCTTGATGTATAAACTAAAGCCGGCAGCAATCGTGGGTGTCGGCGGATATGCCTCTATTCCGGCGGTAATGGCCGGTCATTTGGCTAGGATACCGGTTGTTTTACATGAACAAAACGCTGTTTTGGGAAGAGCTAATCGGATGTTGGCTAAAGGCGCTCGGTTAATTGCAACGTCTTTTCAACCGACATTGCGTGTGCCGTCAGATGTGCCACAGGTTCAGGTCGGGTTGCCGGCTCGCCCCGCTATTCTAGATTGCGGTAAAACGGCTTATCCAACCGTTAAAAATGTTTTTAGATTGTTGATTTTTGGGGGCAGTCAAGGGGCTCGGTTCTTTAGTACACGGTTGCCGGAAGCATTATTGGCTTTACCCGATGATATGCGCGCTCAGATTGAATTGACTCAACAAGTTCGCGCCGAAGATATGGATACGGCTCATTCATTCTATGATAATGCTGGATTTAAAAAAGTCACTTTGTCCAGCTTTTTTCAGAATATGCCGGAGCTCTTGAAAAAAAGTCATTTGGTTATTGGTCGCGGGGGGGCTTCAACTTTGACAGAGCTTATGATTATCGGGCGACCGGGGTTGATTATTCCTTTGCCGTCGGCGGCAGACAATCATCAGGCGGAAAATGCCAGATTATTCAGTGATGCCGGTGCCGGTTGGATGACAATTGAGGCGGATTTTGATCCAAAGATGTTTGCTAAAAGATTGGCTCAGCTGATTCGAAATCCGGGATTGCTACATGAAGCGGCTACTCGGGCAAGTGAGCTGAGTCGAACAGATGCAGCAGATAAAATGGCTGATATTGTATGGGATATTGTAAAAGGAAATCAAAAATGAAACTGACTCTTCCACTACATAAAATTCACTTTATCGGAATCGGTGGCATTGGTATGAGTGCTATTGCCGAAATGCTGAATGATTTAGGCGTTCATGTACAAGGTTCCAATAATGTCGAAAATGCTAATACCAAGCGTCTTTCTAAACAAGGGATTTCTGTTTTTATCGGACATGATGCCAGTCATTTGGACGGTGTTGATGCCGTCGTTATTTCCAGTGCGATTCATCGGGATAATCCGGAATTGATTGAGGCGCGTCGCCGTGGTTTAGCTGTTGGACATCGTTCCGAAATGTTAGCCGAGATTTTAAAGTATAAACAAAGTATTTGCGTGTCGGGAACTCATGGAAAAACGACGACATCTTCTTTGATTGCCAGCTTGATGATGGAGGGTGGAAAAAAACCGAGCTTCGTTATCGGAGGTATTTTGAATGCTCAAGCATCTAATGCTCGATTGGGCAAGGGTGACTGGGTCGTGGTAGAAGCCGATGAATCAGATGGTTCTTTCTTAAGACTGCCGACAACTATTTCAGTCATCACGAATATCGATCCGGAACATATGGAGTTTTATAAAACTTTTGATCATATGAAGATGGCTTATCGTGAGTTCATTCGACAAACCGCTTTTTATGGATGCACGATTGCCTGTTTTGATCATCCCGTTGTTCGTGAAATTATTGCATCGTTGCCGGAACGTAAAATTATCACATATGGGTTGGATCGACAAGCAGATGTTCATCCGGACCATATTCGGACAAAAACAGGTGGCTTTGTTTTCGATGTCTTTGTTCGTCAGGGCAGTAAGTTTCATAAAATTAAAGATGTTGAATTGTCCTTAATGGGAACACATAATATCGCTAACGCAATGGCGGCGGTTGCCGTAGCTGCTCAGATGGGATTATCGGACAGAGTGATTAAGCGGACTTTAGCTAATTTTAAAGGAATACAACGGCGACTGACACCGCGGGGGGTTATTGGTACAGAGGTAACTGTTTATGATGATTATGCTCATCACCCCGTCGAAATTCAAGCAACTTTGAAAGCCGTTCGGAATGGAACACAAGGACGCGTGATTGCTGTCTTTCAACCACATAGATATTCTCGGTTACGGGATTTATGGAATGATTTTTTGACTTGTTTTAATGACGCTAATATCGTTCTGGTTTGTGATGTCTACGGGGCAGGAGAAGGGCCGATTAAGGATATATCGGGAGAAAAGTTTGCTCAGGCTTTGTCGGTGCGACACCCAAAAGCAATCTATGTTCCCGATTTTAAATCTCTTCCGGATCTGGTGGCCGGACAAATTCGTCCCTATGATACGGTTGTTTGTTTGGGAGCCGGTTCTATATCAACGCAATCTGTTGAGTTGGTTAAGGCTTTGAAAGGAAAGCTGAAATGATAAAGTGGTTGTCTCGATTGTTTGACCGAAAGCCACGATTGTTGGATAGACTTCCGCCACTGTCTGGGCAAGTTGTGGAAAATGAACCAATAGGGCGTAAAACTTGGTTTGGTGTCGGCGGACCTGCTACGGTTTATTTTGAGCCGGCAGATGTGTCTGATTTATCCATGTTGATTCGTTTTTTGCCTGATGAACCTTTAACCGTTTTGGGGGCAGGGAGCAATGTTCTGATTCGAGACGGCGGTATACCTGGGATTACCGTTCACTTGGGTAAGCCCTTTGCTTCCGTCCGCGTGGAAGGAAATAAAATTATTTGTGGTGCGGCAGCCTCTGTTATGGAGGTAGCTCGGGTCGCAGAGCGTCATAAATTAAGCGGTTTTGAATTTTTGTCGGGTATTCCGGGATCTGTCGGTGGTGCTATCCGAATGAATGCAGGGGCTTTTAAACAATCTATGTCTGATCGTTTGATATCTGTTCTGGTGATGATGGCAAACGGAGAGGTAACCGAAATTGATCCGAGAGAAATGGATGTGTTTGCTTATCGTCAGTGCTATCTGCCGAATGATTGGATTTTCTTGGAAGCGGTTATGCAAGGGACTCTTGTCGATGATGTGGAGGAAATTCGTTCAAAAACGGCTGAGTATCGGAAAAAGCGAGAGGCTTCTCAACCGCAAGGCGTTCGGACGGCCGGCTCTACTTTCAAAAATCCGGACGGATTGATGGCTTGGAAATTGATTGAAAATGCCGGATTTAGAGGTGCTAGAGTCGGGGGCGCTGTTGTGTCCGATAAGCATGCTAATTTCTTAATTAACACAGGAAACGCTACCGCCAAAGATATTGAAACACTGGGTGAGAAAATTAGAAAAAAAGTCCAAGAAACTCAGGGTGTTACTTTGGAGTGGGAAGTGCGTAAATTGGGGGTTGACAAAGGATAGCAATGAAAAAAGTAATGGTTGTCATGGGCGGATTATCATCGGAACGTTCTATTTCCCTAATAAGCGGTTCCGGTGTGGCAGAGGCTTTGAAGGCAACAGGATATGATGTTATTACCTATGATTTAACGGCAGATATTAAAGATTTTGTAGATACTCTCTATCAAGAAAAACCAGACGTTGTTTTTAATGCCTTGCATGGGCGTTATGGTGAAGACGGGTGTATCCAAGGCGTTTTGAATTTAATGGGTATTCCCTATACGCATTCGGGGGTTATGGCCTCAAGTATCGGAATGAATAAGGAAATGACACGTCGTATTATTCGAGAGGCCGGTATTGCCGTTGCCGAAGGACGGATTGTTTCTGTTGCGGATATTCGGGAAAATAGAGATTTACCGATGCCGTATGTTTTAAAACCAAATGATGAAGGTTCTTCTTTAGGGGTATCAATTATTCGAACTTCTGCGGATAAAGAGAACTTTCTAAAAACGGCTTCCCCTGATAAAAAAATGCTGATGGAGGCCTATATACCGGGACGTGAGTTATCTGTTGTCATATTGGATGATGAGGCCATCGGGGTCGTTGAAATTATACCTCAAAAAGGTTACTATGACTTCAATAATAAATATACGGCGGGTGCGGCAGAACATGTTATTCCGGCTCAGCTGCCGAAAGATGTATATGATTTGGCAATGGCTGAGGCTTTAAAGGCTCATCGTGTTCTGATGTGTAATGGAACGTCTCGGAGTGATTTTCGGTTGGATGACGAAACAGAACCGGAACATCCCAGACTGGTGTTTCTGGAAATTAACACAAACCCCGGGATGACACAGTTGTCTTTAGTGCCCGAGGTCGTTCGTGTTTGTCGAGGGTTATCTTATCAGGATTTAGTTGCTCGTTTGGTTGAGGAGGCTTCGTGCGGAAAATAAAAAAGAAAAAAAAGCCAATCGTTTCCTTGAAAGTTAAGTTGATGATTGGCTTAATCGTGTTGGTGTGTGGTGGTGTCTTTGGCTTCTTTGTCTCTCCTTGGGGAAAGCCTGTTATCGCATTTGCGCAAAAGGCATATGATGTTACGTGTGATAAGGCTCATCTGGTTTTGGATCAGGTTTTGGTCTCCGGTCATATCAGAACAAATCAAAGTGATATTAACTCTACTTTGAGTTTAACACAGGGAATGCCCATTTTCGATATTGATTTAGAGGAATCTCGGGCAAAATTATTAAAATTGCCATGGGTTAAAAAAGTAACGGTTGAACGCCACTTGCCGTCCACAGTCTTTATCCAAATTGAAGAAAAAAAGCCGATTGCCGTTTGGCAAAATAAAAAGCGATATTTTCCATTAGATGAGGATGGAAAGCCAATTCAAGACGATAAGACCGTTCTGGGTAATTTATTATTAGTTGTTGGTCAAGATGCACCGAAACATACGCCGGCTTTGATTCGCTTGTTAGATGAATACAAAGAGATAGCGGTTAAAGTTCGTTCCGCTGTTCGTGTCGGTGGTCGCCGTTGGAATTTAATTTTAAATGATGCCGAAGCCGGTACCGAGATTTATTTGCCGGAGACAGGTATTGGAACGGCTTTGGCTCGGCTACAGCAACTGAACGAAGAGGGACAAATTTTAAAAAGGGATTTAAAAGTGATAGATTTACGGTTGCCTGACAGATTGATTGTTCGGACTCAAAAAGGAGGTGCTTCATGAGATTTGGCGGGATACGTTCAAAGGGTAAGTCATATGTTACCGTTCTGGATATCGGAACATCAAAAATATGTGGCCTGATGGTTCATGTGCCGGCTGACGGAAAGCCGGAAGTCGTTGGCTTTGGGTATGCTCCGGCCAAGGGTATTAAAGCCGGTGCTATCGTGGATTTGGATAAAGCAACGGAATGTATCGGGTCTGTTCTGGCTCAAATCGAAAAACAAGCAGATCGTCAAATTGATTCGGTAACGGTTAACATCTCATCAAGTCAGTTAAAATCGAATCATCTTTATCAGGAAACAACCATAGCCGATGGACATCCAATTACGGCAACGGATGTAAAACATTTGGTAGATGGTATGGTTGCTTCTTGCGTTTCTGCGGAAGATGAGGTTATTCATACTTTCCCGCTGGGATATGTTGTTGATAAAGAGCAAGGTATTAATGATCCCAGAGGATTATATGCAACAACTTTGGGGGCTCATGTTCACGTTATTACGATTCCGGAAACACAATTAAGAAACCTAGTGATGGTTTTGGACAGATGCCATGTCGGTATTGATATGAAAGTGGCAACACCTTATGCTTCGGCTTTGGCTGTTTTGTCTGATGAGGAAAAAGAAATCGGTGCAACGGTTATTGATATGGGGGCTGGAACAACATCTTTGGCGCTGTTTTTAAGTGGCGGATTGGTTCATTTGGGACTTGTTGCGCGCGGTGGGAATGCTATTACGCGGGATATTGCTCAGGGACTAAGTGCTTCATTGGCGACTGCCGAACGATTGAAAACCTTAAATGGCGCCGCTTTTCTCTCCCCGAAAGACGAGCTAGAGCGTTTAATCGTTCCAATTATCGGTGAAGAGGATGGGTCCAATATCCAAATTCCCCGAGCGGATTTAATTAAAATTATTGTGCCTAGATTAGAGGAAATCTTAGAGCGAGCTGGCCGAGTACTCGATGAAAAGGAAGTTTTTTCGGTGGCAGCTCGTCGTCTGGTTTTATGCGGTGGCGGTAGTGAGTTGCAAGGATTAAAAGAAAAGTCAGCGGCTCTTTTAAACGGAAATGTGCGATTAGGTAAGCCAGGCACAATAAAAAACTTGCCAAATCAATTTGATTCGTATACATTTGTAACATGTATGGGATTACTCAAGTATGTTTTGGCGGATTATCAACGGATGCCGGTTGAGCAATTTAACGGGCAAGTCAAACAAAAAGGTCGTTTGGGAAAGGTGATGCAATGGCTAATCAAGAATTTTTAAGTGTTACTGAAGACAGTGGATTATCAATCGGTTTGGCAACGCCTCCGCCGGAAGTTCTGTTGACGCCTAATATCGGTGTAATCGGTGTTGGCGGTGCCGGTGGTAATGCCGTCAATAATATGGTGGCCTCGGAACTATCCGGTGTTTCTTTCTTTGCGGCAAATACGGACGCTCAGGCTTTGTCAAAATCGTTGGTGGCCGATAGATTACAGTTAGGCGTTGCTATTACAAAAGGTCTCGGTGCTGGTGCTAATCCGGATGTTGGTAAAGCAGCTGCCGAAGAAACGGCCGATAAAATTAAAGAATCATTGAACGGACTGCATTTATTATTTATTACGGCCGGAATGGGTGGTGGAACGGGAACGGGGGCTGCTCCCGTTATTGCTAAACTGGCTAAAGAAATGAATATTTTAACGGTGGGGGTCGTGTCAAAACCCTTCCGTTTTGAGGGTGCTAGACGAATGCGGGTTGCCGAACAAGGAATTATAGAGTTACAAAAATATGTGGATACTTTAATTGTGATTCCAAATCAAAATCTGTTTCGAATTGCCGGCGATAAAACAACGTTTGCCGAGGCTTTTAAAATTGCCGACGATGTCTTGTGTCAAGGGGTTCGCAGTATTACGGATTTGGTCATGAATCCGGGGTTAATCAACTTGGATTTTGCCGATGTTCGGACGGTTTTGTCTGATATGGGACGATCAATGATGGGAACCGGCGAAAGCAGTGGCGAGAATCGTGCGGCCGAAGCGGCAGAGCGGGCTATTTCCAATCCGTTATTGGATAATACGACGGTTAAAGGGGCTAGGAGTATTTTAATCAATGTGTCCGGTGGTTCTGATTTGACGTTGAGTGAAGTTGATACGGCTACAGAGCGAATTGTTGCCGAATTGCATCCGGATGCAAACATTATCTTTGGCGCAACTATGAACGAAGAACTTCAAGGAAAAATACGTGTTTCTTTGGTTGCAACCGGAATTGATGAAACGGTTAAGGATGCCGCTCAGAATATATCCGAACAGCCGAAGAAGCCGGAAGTTAAACCGATTGAAGTTACCCCGACAACGGTATTTTCGGCGCCTCCTGTAATCGAAACGGTTCAAGAATCTACACCTAATCTTGAGGTGGATGAGCCTGCACTTATTCGCACGGCTCCCTCTTTACCAAATGAATCCATGTTGATTCAACCTGAGGTCGTTCTAGAGCGAACACAGGTTAATTTAGCCGTTGATTTGCCGGAACCTCCGACAATTCCAGAGCCGGCTCTGTTTGAAGAAAAGACTCCGATTATGCCGGAACCTGTCTCGATAGATGATATTCCGGAAGTGCGTGAAGAAGTTGATGTAGCCGCTAAACAAGGGGATGCCAATGTCAAAACAGTTCGGAGCAGTTTGTTTGATTTGGTGCCGAATTTGATGGGGAAACGACATGCTCCGAAACCGGCCCCGAGAAAAGAACCGAAAGAAACGCCTCTGTTTGATTTGGATGATAATATGGATTTGCCGGCGTTCTTGCGACGACCATAGAAGAATGCTATGTCGGAAAATCTGAGTTCACGTTTGTGTGCCGTTCGTATTCTGGAGGCTATTACCGATCGTCTGTGTACCTCAGATGAGGCTTTTTCAGCAGATAAGGTATATTCTGAATTAGACTCTTCCGATCGGCGTTTCGTTCGGTTGTTGGTGACAACTTGTCTGCGTCGATTGGGTCAGATAGATGGTATTTTAAATCGCTTGATGAAGCGTCCCTTGCCTAAACGACAAAAAACAGCTTGGGCAATCTTAAGATTGGGCGTTACTCAGGGCGTTTTTTTAGGAACACCGGATTATGCTTTTGTTAATACCTCTGTTTCGGTGGCCAGAAAAATGCATCTGGACGGATTGACCGGCTTGATAAACGGTGTTTTACGTGCTATGACTCGGCTGGAAAATCCATTATCTGGTCTTGAGGATTCGTCGATTAACTTACCACATTGGCTATATGATTCTTGGGTTAAAGCATATGGAAAAAAACGTGCCGATAGCTTTGCTGCCATTATTTTAAATACACCGCCTTTGGATATTAGCGTATGCGATAATACTTCATTTTGGGCTGATAAATGGAAAGGAGATGTTTTAGTTACAGGTTCTATTCGGCTTGATGGTGGCTCTCCTTTGGATTTGATTGATTTCGAAAAGGCACGGGCTTGGGTTCAAAACGGTGCTGCCAGTGTGCCGGCTCAATTGTTTTCCGACTTAACGGGAAAAGTTGTCGCTGATTTGTGTGCGGCTCCAGGAGGAAAAACGGCTCAGCTTGCGTGCCGTGGGGCTAAAGTATATGCCTATGATGTCTCAGATAAACGATTGGTTCGATTGCGAGAGAATATGCAACGATTGAATTTGACTGAACAAGTTCATATTGCGTGTGCAAATGCCTTGGACTTGGCCGAAAAAGAAAAATTTGATGCCGTATTATTAGATGCACCGTGCTCGGCAACGGGGACTTTGCAACGTCATCCCGATCTGAAGTATATTCGTCAGCCTGATGATATTGCTCGGTTGGCGAAAATTCAGAAAGAACTTCTTAAAAAAGCGATTAAGCTAACAAAAAAAGGAGGAGAAATCGTTTTTTCGACGTGCTCTTTGCAACCAGAGGAGGGGGACGCAGTTGTTCAATCTGTTCTAGAAACGGGGCTAGTAGAAATTATTCATCCGACTGATAACCGTTGGACTCCTTTTTTGACAGAGTATGGTAGCTTGCGTTTTTGTCCCGATCAGGGGTATGATGGCTTTTACAGTTGTTTGTTGCGTAAAAACTAAAATAAAAAAATCAGTAAATTATGAATTGTTAGTATCCGAAAATGATTATAACAAAAAAAGGAACATTAAACCGTTACGGAAAGAGATAGCACGAACGGGACAGATAAGTCAAGAGAAAAAAGAAAAAGATTAAAAGACTTGTGTTCTATTTTTACACGAGATGAGTTAACGCCTGAAATCGTAACAATTTAATGTAGAATTAAGTGAAACATATACCCGAATAAAGAGAAGTAAAGAGAATGAATCGGGACGAAGCATGGTGGAAATGCTGGGCGTTCTGGCTTTGATGGGTGTCTTGGCAATCGGTGGCATTATGGGTTATCGCTGGGCTATGGATAAGTATCAATCCAATGAGATTATCAATGAGGTTAAAAAACGAGCCATTATTATTTCACAAAAATTAATGGTTGGGAGAACGGTAGATACGCCAGAGTTTAAATCAGAAACGGAGCAGGGGTATCCTGTTCAACAGCTTTTATTGAGTGACAATTTCTTTGCTATTACACTTTCCGATATTCCACAAGGCGTTTGTGAGCAAATTGTCAGAGCGGACTTTAAATTACCGATAGCTATTTATGTGGGGGATACAATAGCTCAGAATAATGCAGATATATGTCAAGAAACAAATCGGATACAGTTTGAATTTACGAGTACTTTGGGGGCCTCAGCAGAAAAACCGGAACATTGTACAAAGAAATCGGATTGTTCATCTAAGTGCGATGATTGTATTGATGGTGTCTGTCAAGAAAGTTGTCCCGATGGACAGGAATGTGGTATTGATATTAATAATGCTCACAGTAAGGTTTGTTGTTCTACTGATAAAATGATAGATGGTTTTTGTTGCAGCTCTGTTTCTGAAAATGAAAAAGGTGAAAAAACTTGTTGTGTGAGTTGGAATGGCTTGTGTTGTCCTCCGGGACAATTTATGCCCAATAAAAATAATGGGCAATGCATAGATTGTTATTCTGAGACTGTATTCTATTTTCCAGCGGGACAGGCTTGTTCGATGTGTCCAAATAGAGTTTCAGATTCAGCCTTTTATTGTCGTTTAGAGTGTCCCGAGGGGATGATAGAGGTAAATGGGGTGTGTAAATGTCCTATTGATAAGCCGTTACATGGCGTTAATAGTCAGGGTGGAAGATGTTATGCCTGTGATGAAGGGAATGATGATGGATATGTTTGGGATAATCCGGTTGGTATGACCGGAGTTGGAACAGCATGTAATTGGTGTAATTTTGCATATGGCGGAGGTTATTGCAGGCGATGTGCTGATGGGACAGTTTCTGTCGGTGGTAAGTGTGAGGATTGTTCAACCGTAGAGGTTGGTTCCTTACAATACAAGGCTCAGTGTGAATCATGTGGAGGAACATGGACGGGTGAGTGGAATAATGGAACATGTACACCACCCACATCGGGTTAGCTCTATCATAGCCAAAACAGTTAATAAAAAAGGTGGTATTTAAACCACCTTTTTTATTCTACCGTTGCAATATGAAGAATGTTTGTTGTTCCTCTTTCAGCGAAGGGGATACCTGCCGTAATAATAACTTCATCTCCTTTTTTCGCTAACTTGAGTTCCTTTGCTGTTTCGACGGCAACCGGAGAGACAGCATTCATATCTTTCAAGTTCTTGGTAACAAACGGATGAATACCCCAAACCAGAGCCATTTTATTGGCTACTTTTTCATCAGGTGTTAATCCAAGAATGGGGACAAGAGCTCTTTCACGAGCAGCTCGCAGAGTTGTCTTGCCTGAAACAGAATAGGTTGCGATACAGGCTGGCTTATCCAAAGCCTTGACCATCTTTTTCATACTATAGGTAATAGCACTGGCAACCGTTTTGTCTTTCGGTAAGGATTGAGCCTCCATCGCCGGTCCATAGTAAGCATCTTGTTGAATTTGAGAGATTATCCGTTTCATCATGGAAACAGCCTGTATCGGATACTCTCCCATAGCTGTTTCGGCAGATAACATCACGCCATCAGCCCCCTCATAAACAGCCGTTGCGACATCAGATACTTCGGCACGTGTCGGAACGGGGGCATGAATCATACTTTCCAGCATTTGAGTTGCGACGATAACAGGCTTACCTGCTAAACGGCATGTTTCAACAATACGACGTTGCAATGATGGAACGGATTCGATCGGACATTCAACACCCAAATCACCGCGGGCAACCATAATTCCGTCAGCTAAATCAACAATTTCATCTAAATGGATAAGTGCTGATGGTTTTTCTATTTTAACGATAATACCGGCTTTGTCTCCGATTAACTCTCGTGCCATTTGAACATCTTCCGGTTGTTGCACAAATGATAAGCAAATCCAATCAACCCCTAGTTTTAAAGCAAAAGCTAAATCTTTTTTATCTTTTTCTGTTAAGGCCGAAATAGGTAGAATAACATCAGGAACATTGACCCCTTTATGATCGGATAAGGGACCGCCAACGATAACTTCTGTATTTACATAGTTTTTTCCAAAATCTTTTACACGTAGTTGGATTTGCCCATCATTTAATAAAAGAGTCATATCTGCTTTTAAAACAGCAAAAATTTCAGGATGCATTAAGGATACTCGCGTTTCATCGCCGGGTGTTTCATCCATATCTAATCTGAAATTTTGACCGACTTTTAATGTAATTTGTTCGTTTTGAAAATGTCCGACTCGAAGTTTTGGACCCTGCATATCAGCTAAAATACTATAATGTGTCTTATTTTCTTTTGAAAGTTTGCGAATAATATCAAATCGCCTTTGATGTTCTGCATGATCTCCATGACTAAAATTTAAACGGAAAACATTGACACCTGCACGCATAAGAGATTTGATTTTATCGTCACTAGACGTTGCGGGGCCTAATGTGGCCACGACTTTTGTGAATGTTTGTTTCATATTTTATCCTTGAATTTTAAATTTAATTTGTCCTGTTAATTTTTGTCCGGGACCAATACTCCGAATTCCCGTTCCAATAACACCGTTTGCCGCTAGGTTAAAAGCATTTGATGCACAAGTAGTTGGCTCTAAACAGAAAAAGCTTTTCCCCTTCGGTGCATACAATACGACATGATGAAATAAATCATCTGTCGTTATATCAATCGTAACTCCGTTTTCCGGATAAATGATTGTTGCCTTTTCTTCAAAACCGCCGAAGCAAGTATCAAAGACGGCGTTCTTAAGTGGTTTTCCTCCCTCAAATTGCCAAGTTGTCGGCGTGGTGTAGGGTTGATCAAAAATCGGATCAGATTCGTTACTCCAAACAACCTGAGTTTTGAAATTTAGCTGTACCTCTTTTTCTTTTACAAAGAAGGGATGAACTCCTAACCCACATGGCATTGGAAGTGCAGCAGGATTGGATACACTGATTGATACCTCTAATTCATTTTCATTTAATGTATAAACGACTTCGGCCGAATATGAAAACGGATACCCGCCGGACGCTTTATCATGATTCATTATCAGCGTAATACTATTTTCCGATCGTGATTTAACCGTCCATTGGCTTTTCCACCCATCCCCATGAATTGGATCAGATATGCCCGTTTGATTTTTAGGAACCTTTCTTAAAATCCCCCAATATGTGAAAGAACCCCCACGAATACGTCCGCAGAATGGCAACATCAAAAACATGGAAGAACTATTGGCATCTTTTGCTTTTTCCTTATTTGTTGGGCGTAAAATATCCAGCGATTTATCCCCTTTTTTATATCTTAAAAAAGATAGAGATGCGCCATATTCAGGAAGGATACCCAAACTTAATTGTTCGTTTGATAAAACAATTTCTTGCATGATTATGATCCTTTCTTTATTTCCGTTTTTCCTCCCCATTGTTGACGTGAGCTTTTATCCGCCGTCTGAAGGGCGTTTAAGGCCTTTAACAATAAAGAGTCTATTGTGTCTGACGAACCACTTTTTCCGGAAACACCAAAGGTCGCCGTTACAAAAAAACGATTCGTATCTTTTAAATTTTTTTCTTGGATTTTTTCTTTTAACCGTTCGGCTAAAATTGAAGCGTTTTCAGGAGGTGTTTCCGGCAAAATAATAGCAAATTCAACATCTCCGACGCGACCGATATAATCCGAATCCCGTGTGGTTTTGCGACAGATTGCAACCGTTTGTTGAATGATTTCATCACTAAAACCGGTGTTGTCATCAACACCGTGAAAATAATTGAGCTTCATAACTAAAACAGATAATTGGCGTTTATAGCGTTGGGCTCTTTTTAACTCTCTTGCTCCGGTTTCCAGCAAGGCTTGACGATTTAAAACACCGGTTAACGGATCAACCGTCGCTAAATAACGCAGTTCCTCCTCCAAGCGTTTACGCTTTGTGATATCAAAACCGACAGAACGAACCTCTGTCGGAATACCATTATCATCATACATAACACGATTTGTCCATGATATCCAAAAACGCTCGCCGGATTTTTTCATGTTTTCGGTTTCGTGTTCTACATATAGTTTAGGGTTAGAAAAAATGCGAGAAATAATATTTGCCTGAAGGGTATCTTGTTTGTCCGGAATCGGAAAAATCGTTCCAAAAGCATCATGCCCAACCATTTCATCTTTTTTATATCCAAATATCTCAAGAGCATAATCGTTGACATCGGTTATTTTTCCTGTTTGATCTAAGGAAACAATAATACTTTTGGATGTTTCTGGGATGAAGGGAGATAGGATATTTTGATTGGCAATTCTAAGCTCTTCAAGTTCTTTATTCTTAATCGTTAGGGCTTCCAGTGTATCTGACAATTTTCTTCTCAAGTGCTTTGATCGATTTACGAAGACAAGTGAAACAACAACGAAAAGCAATGTTGTGACAAAAAAGAATCCCGGCACAACGGCAAAACCATTAATTGTTTCAAGCATGAAAAAAAATCTCCTAAAAAACCAGACACCGTTCAGATTATCCTTTTTTTTATCCGAAAACAAGTAAAAAAATGCTTTTTCTTGACTTTTTTTTTAAAATAAGTCATCTTGTTTGTTAAAATGAAAAGGAATGATGATGGAAGCGTCAAATAAAAAAGTGCGTGAAATTATATCTGATCGGTATAAGTATGGGTTTGAAACTGCGGTTAGTTCCGAAACGGCTCCAAAGGGATTAAACGAGGATATTATTCGGTTTATTTCGGATCGGAAAAAAGAACCTAAATGGTTGTTGGACTTTCGGTTGAAGGCCTATCGTCATTGGTTGACAATGGCAGAGCCTCATTGGGGAAAGTTTTCTTATCCTTCGATAGACTATCAGGATATATATTATTATGCTGCACCACAAGGTCAAAAAATTCAATCTTTGGATGATGTGGATCCCGAAATTTTAAAAACATACGAAAAACTAGGAATTCCTTTGGAAGAACAGAAAGTATTGGCGGGTGTTGCCGTGGATGCTATCTTTGATAGCGTATCGGTTGCGACAACGTATCGGGAACAATTAAAGGAAAAGGGTATTCTGTTTTGTCCGATGTCTGAAGCGGTTCGCGAGTATCCCGATTTAGTTCGACAATATCTGGGCTCGGTCGTGCCGTATACGGATAATTTTTTTGCTTGCCTGAACAGTGCTGTTTTTTCTGATGGTTCTTTTGTTTATATTCCGAAAGGGGTTCGTGCTCCGCTGGAGTTGTCCAGTTATTTCCGAATGAATGCAAAAAATGCTGGGCAGTTTGAGCGGACATTAATCGTAGCAGAAGAGGATTCGTATGTGAGCTATTTGGAGGGGTGTACGGCTCCGCAACGAGATGAAAATCAACTACACGCCGCTATTGTTGAGATTGTTGTTAAAGATAGAGCCGAAGTGAAATACTCGACAGTTCAAAACTGGTATCCCGGCGATGAAAACGGTCGTGGCGGAATCTATAATTTTGTGACAAAGCGTGGTATTTGTCATAATCATGCCAAATTGTCTTGGACACAAGTTGAAACAGGTTCAGCCATTACATGGAAGTATCCAAGCTGTATTTTAAAAGGAGATTATTCCATTGGTGAGTTTTACTCTGTCGCGTTAACGAATAACTGTCAGAAGGCGGATACGGGAACGAAGATGATTCACTTGGGGAAGCATACCTCGTCAACCATCATTTCAAAGGGTGTTTCCGCAGGGCGTTCGGATAATACGTATCGCGGATTGGTTAAAATTGCTGCCGGTGCCGATCAAGCACGCAATGTGTCTCGGTGTGATAGCTTGTTGATTGGAGACAAATGTGGAGCTCATACAATTCCGGTGATGACTTGTGGAAACACAACGGGGCAGATTGAACATGAAGCGACAACATCAAAAATTTCGGAAGATCAATTATTTTATGCCGAATCTCGCGGGTTAAATCCCGAGCAAGCGGTTGGTTTGATTGTAAATGGCTTTTGTCGGGAAGTTATGCAAAAACTGCCTATGGAGTTTGCCGTAGAGGCTCAAAGACTAATCGGTATCAATTTAGAAGGGAGTGTCGGATAATGAAGTATGTACCTGATGATATTTGTAAAGAGGCACTTGACACATGGGGTAAGCAGGCTCAGGTTTTAACGCTGTTGGAGGAGATGAGTGAACTGCAAAAAGAGATATTGAAAAATATCAATCGCGGTCGTGACAATGTGCAAGAAATTGCCGAAGAAACGGCAGATGTCTTGATTATGTTAGATCAATTCTTGTATATCTATGGTATTCAAGATTTGGTTAAAGAAATGAGTGTAACAAAACTAAATAAATTAAAAAGATATTTGGAAAATGACAAAAGAAACGCTTCTGGAAATTAAAGATTTACATGCTTGTGTCGGAGAAAAAGAGATTCTAAAGGGACTGTCTTTGACTATTCCGATGGGGGAGGTTCATGCCATTATGGGGCCGAATGGTTCCGGTAAAAGCACATTATCCAATGTTATTGCCGGACATCCGGCATATGAGGTAACCGGTGGACAGATTCTCTTTAAGGGACAAGATTTGCTTGCCATGACGCCGGACGAACGGGCAAATAGTGGTGTCTTTTTGGCTTTTCAATATCCGACCGAGCTTCCAGGGGTTGGAACGGCTTTATTCTTAAAGACGGCTTTGAATGCAAAACGTCGTTTTCAGGGGTTTCCCGATTTGGATGCCGTCGGTTTTATGAAACGATTGAAGCCACGGGCTCAGGCTTTGGGTATTACGGATGATATGTTAAAGCGTCCCGTCAATGTCGGTTTTTCAGGCGGAGAAAAAAAGAAACTGGAAACGTTCCAAATGGCTTTTTTGGAGCCTGATTTCTGTATTTTGGATGAAATGGATTCCGGACTTGATATTGATGCACTGCGTACGGTTTCCGAGGCGGTTAATGTGATGCGAGAGGCTCATCGTTCTTTTTTGCTGATTACACACTATCAACGGTTGCTGGATTATATCGTGCCGGATTATATCCATATTATGGTTAACGGTCGAATCGTTGATTCCGGAGATAAAACACTGGCTTTGAAGTTGGAAGAAAAAGGATATGAAGATTACAAATAATCTTTGTTTGATAACGCAAGACGGACAAACCAAAACGGTCAATGTTTCTTCCGAGGGGTTACGGCTTGTGGTTCCGGATGGAAAAGAATTAAATTTGTCCGCTTTGGTTTTTGATGGGACATTCTCTGTTCGTGTTGTTTTGGCGGGGGCTGAGGCTAAATGTCGGTTGAGTTGTGTGTATTTATCCGGTAGGAAGTCTGAAAATAAGATTCGGTTTGATGTGCAGCATCAGGCAGGAAATACGTATTCGGAGCAGATTGTCCGAGGGATTTTAACGGATAGAGCAAAAGCTTCATTTGAAGGAACAATTCGGATACCCAAAGACTCTCAAAAATGTGATGCTTCTCAAAATCATCGAGCCGTTGTTTTGTCGGATGCAGCTTCCGTAACGGCGATTCCCGAGCTGGAAATCTATGCTGATGATGTGAAATGTGCCCATGGATCGGCTATCGGATCTTTGGATAAGACACAGTTGTTTTATTTGATGTCTCGGGGCGTTCCCGCAGATGTGGCAAAAAAAATGTTGTTACGTGCTTTCGTTCGAGATGTCTTAGATGATTCATTTGAAAAATATGTGGATGAATGGATGGGGGAGCATGCTTAAAGAAGATTTTCCTTTATTGTTAAAAGAACCGATTGTTTATTTGGATTCGGCTGCTTCGGCTCAAAAACCACAGACTGTTTTAGAATCAATAGATTCCTTTTATCGATCTTCCTATGCGAATATCCATCGCGGACAATGCTCTTTGGCTGTTCGGGCAACAGAGGCGTATGAAAACGCTCGGCGAACGGTTGCTGATTTTATACATGCCAACACGAATGAAATTGTCTTTACTAAAGGTACAACGGAAAGTATTAACTTGATTGCTTCCGGATATGCTCAACTGTTATATCCGGGTGATGAAGTGTTGGTTTGTATTGCTGAGCATCATGCAGATTTTGTGCCCTGGCAACAGGCATGTTTGCGTTCCGGAGCTACCTTTAAAGTTTTTGATGTCTTGCCCTCGGGTAAGATTGATTTGGCAGATTTTCAGGCAAAGCTATCGCATAAGACAAAAATAGTGGCGATGACCCATATATCAAACGTGTTGGGAATGATTAATCCGGTTCGAAAAATATCTGAATTAGCTCATCAAGTTGGAGCCAAGGTTTTAATTGATGGGGCTCAAAGTATTGCACATATTCCCGTTGATATCAAAGATATAGATTGTGATTTCTTGGCATTTTCGGGACATAAATTATATGGTCCGACCGGAATTGGTGTTTTGTATGGGAAAAAGGAGGCTTTGGAAAGTCTGCCACCATATCAATTCGGCGGAGATATGATTCGTCGGGTAACGGTAGAGGGGACAACTTTTGCTGATGTTCCTGCCCGATTTGAGGCGGGGACGACACCGTTTGTTGAAACGGTTGGCTTGGCAGAGGCTATTCGGTATGTTCAGAGGATTGGTATGGAGAAAATCGCTGATCATGAACGATTCTTAACAAGAAATTTTCTTGACCAACTGCAAGCTGTTTCAGGTGTGCTACTTGTCGGAGAATCAAACGAAAAACATGGAATTGTCTCATTTAATATAAAAGATATTCATCCGGCCGATATCGCTTTTGCTCTGGCTCAAGAACATATCTGTGTTCGGGTCGGGCATCACTGTGCCATGCCGATACATCATCGTTTTGGACAAGAGCTTTCCTTGCGTGTTTCGTTTGGTCTTTATAATGATGAATCGGATATTTCCGTATTTGTGAACGCTTTGAAAAAGGCTATTACTTTGCTGAGGGGGAATTGAATGGAACAAGATACGATATCTTCTGTTGAAGAAACGGATTTGACTTATCGGGTAACAGCCGGACAGCCTTTAGCGGATAGTCGTATGCAGGCCTCCCAAAATGATATTGTTGCCGCTTTAAAAGCAGTTCAGGATCCGGAGCTGATGTTGAATGTTTATGAGTTAGGCTTAATCTATGACATTCGTCAGGAAGCAAACGGAGATGTCTTTATTACCATGACGTTAACAGCTCCGACTTGTCCGATGGCGGGTGAAATGCCCGGAATGGTCGCAAATGCCGTTGCGTCTGTTCCAGGGACGGGAATCGTAACGGTTGAGTTAACTTTTGAACCGCCTTGGACAATTGATAGACTAAGTGATGATATTCGGTTGATGATGGGATTTTAAGAGTTTGCTTCGGGTGGCTGAATACAGAAATCAGAATCATCTGTCAGGGGATTCATATCATCTGCCGAAAAATCTGTATTACTTGATATGTTCTCGCTGATAACAACCGATTTCACCAAATCCAAAATACTTTGAGCAACTCGCGGATCTTGGATGCGTTTATAGTTGCGAATCAGCTCTCGATCATTCATGGATAAAATAAAGTCACCTTCAAGATCGGCAGCTCCTTCTCGTAATTCACCATTACAGATTTGACGAGGGCTTTGGTTTTTAGCTTGCTCATCCAGATGTTCGTAAAAGAAGTCAACCGATACGCCAAAAACCTGAGCTAAATCCCAAAGACGACTGGCACCGATTCTATTTTGCCCTTTTTCATACTTTTGTACTTGCTGAAAAGTAATCCCTAAGGCATCAGCAAGACCTTCTTGACTTAAATTAAATATTTTGCGAGCCTCCCGAACACGAGATCCAACATGAACATCAATCGGATTGGGGGCTCCGTCAGACAAACGGCCACGAACGGTTCCGTTTGTCGGTTTCTTTTTCGTCATGTTTCCTCCATAAAATACAACTATTAGTGTATATTACATAGAATAAGATGTTTGTCAATACAATAATATGACTTTTATACAAAAATAAATACTTATGTATATACTTAAATATTATTTTTGGAGAAATAGGGGATAAAAATTATCTTTTTTTGTGAAAATCTGAGATGTTGAAGAATGAATTTTAGGGTTAAAGGATATCTTTTTCACGAAGTATCTTTTCATCTTGTTCAATTTTTGCGTGGTAGTGTTCAATGATATGATTGACCTTGTGAAATAAATCATGTTGAATAGCTATGATTGTGCCCCATAATGCCATAACAGTCACAATAATGGTGCAAATAGCTTCGGCAATGTCAAGTTTATCTTTTAAACTAAAATTATTTTTGTTTTTTTGCATAGAATACCTCTCTATCTTGATTAAAGATAAATATTGATTTTTTTTAATCAAGAAAAGATAGTCAGAGGTATTATTTTTTAAAAACGCAGAAGAGCTCAATATGATTAGACCAAGTAAATTGATCAATCGGTGTAACTTTTGTTAATTGCCAGCCGGCATTGACTAATATCTTTGAATCCCGAGCCGCTGTGCTTGGATTACATGAAATCATAATAATTTTAGGGATATTTGCTAATGCCAATTGTTCTATCTGAGCTTTTGCTCCGGCACGGGGTGGATCTAAAATAACGCAATCTACCCCTTTCATTTCTTCAGCAGAAAGCGGAACGCGAAATAAATCCCGCATAACTCCGTTAGAACCCAGCATACGGACATTCTCTGCACAATCATAGCCGGTAATTTTAACTCCGTTGGCTAACAGTGGTCTGGTAAAGGTGCCGTTGCCACAAAACAAATCAATCGCTTTGTGTATATCGGTTGTTTGTTCTAACAAAAGACGAATCAGCTCTGCTTCACCCTCTTTAGATGGTTGCAAAAATGAGTCTGGCGGAAAAGGGAGGGATAGCTTTGATACAATCGGTGTTTGATTGTAACTTAATCGGACCACTGTGGGATCAGAGGCCATAAAAGTCAGTTGTTCTAATAGAGGTAAGCTCGGGTGATTTGCTTTTGTTGTTTTGATATGAATATCTAAACCTGAGTCGGTAACCAAGATAGAGATATCTCCTTTGTCTTGCAATATGCGAACCCATTGTTTAAGAGTCGGTAAAAAGCTTACAATCTCCTCTTTTAATAGCCGGCATTCGGTTATATCAATGATGCGATGACTCTTTAATGCATTGTACCCAATATGTTCTCCGGAAAAAGCAAAAGTTGCCCGTCGACGTGAATGAATGGGGATTCTGACAATAGGATCCGGTGTGACGGAAATACTATGATCGGCAAAAGCACGCACAATAAAAGCCTGCTTTTTCTCTAAGTAAGCCTCTTCCGATAAATCTTGATACAGGCAACCGCCGCAGGTTTTGAAAAAAGGACAAATAAAATGTGTCATCATAAGCCAATCATAGCAATTTTTTTTTATTTTGTCATCTAAATAATTTGACTTTTTCAGGAAAAGACGGTAGATTACGTTTCAGAATTTAATTTAGAAAAGGAAATCAAAGATGGCAGAAGTAACGAATACGGGGCATGAACAGCGTCAAATTCGAGTTGAAAAATTAAAAAATATGGAGGCCAAGGGAATTAATGCGTATCCGCAAATTTACAGACCGACGGATACCTCGGCCAGCCTGCGGGAGAAATATGCTTCATTACCGAATGATACTCAGATCGATGATGTTGTTAAAGTTGCCGGTCGTGTTCGAGCCGTTCGTAACTCCGGTATGTTTATAGATGTTTATGATGCAACCGGAAAGATACAAATATATACTTCTTTAGAACAAGCGACCGAATCTATGAAAGAAATGTTGGGCTTTCTGGATATCGGTGATATTATTGGTGTTGAAGGAACGGTTCGTCGGACAAAAAGAGGTGAACTTTCGGTTGCTTCTCGCCAAATCACGATGTTGGCAAAATCATTGTTGCCTTTGCCAGAAAAATTCCATGGGTTGACGGATACGGATACAAAATATCGTCAGCGTTATCTGGATATGATTATGAATCCCGAAACAACGGAAACTCTGATTAAGCGGAGCAACATTATTACCGCAATTCGTCAGCTATTATTGGGGAAAGGATTGTTGGAAGTAGAAACACCATTGTTGCATGTGATTAAGGGTGGGGCGACAGCTAAGCCGTTTATTACGCATCACAATGCATTGGATATGGATTTGTTTTTGCGTGTGGCGCCTGAGCTGTACTTGAAGCGACTCATCGTCGGGGGGCTTCCAGGCGTTTTTGAAATCGGGCGTAATTTCCGGAACGAGGGTATTGATACACGGCATAATCCTGAATTTACAATGATGGAAGTATACCGCCAGTATAACGATTATACGGATATGATGACGTTATTTGAACAGATCGTTGAAACGGCGTGTATGGCTGTTAACGGTTCTTTGGAAATTGAATTAAACGGTCGTAAGATTAACCTGAAAGGACCATATCCGCGACGTTCAATGGCTGATCTGGTTAAAGAGTACACAGGTGTTGACTTTATGTCGATTCAAACGGATGAAGAGGCTCGTGCTGCCGCTAAAGAGTTACATGTGGCCGTTACGGATGATACGGATTGGGGACACTGTTTGGCGGCTGTTTTTGAAGAAAAGTGTGAAGATCATTTGATTCAGCCGGTTCACGTCATTGATCATCCAAAGTCAATATCTCCATTAACGAAAGAGCATCGCAATGATCCTCGTTTGGTTGAACGTTTTGAAACGTTTATCAATACGTGGGAGATGTGTAATGCTTACTCCGAGTTGACAAACCCGATTGATCAGCGGGCTCGTTTTGAAGAGCAAGTCAAGGCACGTGAAGCCGGTGATGATGAAGCGGATATGATGGATGAAGATTTTGTAACGGCTTTGGAACATGGTATGCCACCGACCGGGGGATTGGGGGTCGGAATAGATCGATTGATTATGGTGTTGACATCTAATCCATCGATTCGTGATATTATAGCTTTCCCAACTATGCGTAAAAAATAAACAAGAGGAGAAAAAAAATGGATAAGGAACAAATGAAAGCAGCTTTGCAACAATTCTTAACATTGGAACCTGTTTTGACGGTTAGTATGGCTCCGAAATTAAAGCCATATGCCAAGGCAATTTATTTCGTTTTGATGTTTGTGCTGGCTCTTGCTGTCTTTGGGGCGTTCGTTTCTTTATTTAAGAACGGTTTCACAGTTTTCTTGTTAGAGCTGATTTTAATTGTTGTTAACTTTGTTATTGTTCGGATGTTCTGTGAATATCTAAACAAAGAGTAGGGAGGGATTCAGTTCTCGTAGCTCAGATGGATAGAGCACAGGATTCCTAATCCTGGGGCCGTGGGTTCGACTCCCGCCGAGAACGCCAAACCTAAGTTGAGAGGTGTCGGATGAAGGCTTCCTTTGCACAACAGATTGCTGCAACAAGTATTTGTTTGGATAATCATGCTTTTCTGATTCGGGGGAGGTCTGGTTCGGGAAAGTCTTCGTTGGCTCTTCAACTCATATATCGAGGGGCTTTGTTGGTTTCGGATGATGTAACGCAGCTTACTGAGAGCGGAACAGATTTACTGGCAGTTTTGCCGGAACGTGGTATCGGTTGTTTGGAAGTTCGTTCAATCGGGATAGTGTCTGGATTTAAGGTTTGTGCAAATGCTCCTGTTGCAGCGGTTATTGAGTTGGTAGATGAATGCCCAGAGCGATTGCCTGAGCAAAATATCGAGTTTTTGGGGGAGCATAAAGTGCCGGCTTATCGACTTTGGAAAAGTCATCCGGCTTTGGTAGATCAAGCATGGACTATCATGCAGTTGTCAATGCAAAAATTAAAATTGACGACAACATTGATTGAAAAGGAGTAAATAATGATAGGTATCGTTTTAGTAACACATGGTCGGTTAGCTCAAGAGATGTTGGCGGTAACACAGCATGTTGTTGGTCCGCAAACGGGTGTTGAGTGTGTGGGAATTAACCCCGATGACGATATGGAGCAAAAAAGACGAGAGATCTTGGAAAAGACAGCCGCTGTTGATACGGGGGATGGTGTAGTTGTTATCACGGATATGTTTGGGGGGACACCGTCTAACTTAGCTATTTCTATTATGGAGGAGTGTAATATAGAGGTTGTGTCCGGAATGAATATACCGATGTTGGTTAAGCTAATGCGTGAACGCACAGAAACTGTTCCGGATGCTGTTTTGGCAGCACAGGAAGCGGGGCGTAAGTATATCAATATAGCGTCACATTTATTAAGATTGGATAATTAGATGGACACGGTCACTCGAACGGTAAAGATTCAGAATTTAAAAGGACTTCACGCTCGTGCAACAGCGGCATTTGTCAAGGTGGCCGAGACGTTTCGGTCGGATATTTCCGTAGAAAAGCAAGATGGTCAGAGTGCTTCCGGAAAATCCATAATGGGACTTTTGATGTTAGCAGTCCCTTTGGGAGATACAATTAAGATAACGGCGGAGGGTGAGGACGCCGGTCAAGCGGTAGAAGCACTAAGTCTTTTGGTGGATAATCGCTTCGGAGAGGTTTTTTAGTAAAAACATAAAAAAAATCCTTGCATTAATTGAAAAAAGCGGTATACTCAAAAGTAAAGTAAATAAAAGTATTCTTTTTTTGGGGGTGCTCAATGGGTATGTTTAAGGGATTTCGCGTGCTTCAAGGTGATTTGAAAGGCGAATCGGGTAGGACCATGATTGAAATGTTGGCAACACTGGCTATTGTCGGTGTTTTGTCTATAACGGCATTGTGGGGATACCATTACGCTATTGAACTCCATAAAGAAAATGAAACCGTTGACTGGGTTGTTAAATCAATCGTTGGATCGCGAACGGGATTTATTACGGACAAGTATGGTGAACGTGCCGAGGCAGGGGGGCGTATCCAGATCCCGATCAAAGAAGTGATTAGCGGTGTTACCTTTTTAGAACCGGAAGCGGATGGAACGATCTATGGTTTTACGACGCCGACGGGGGCCGAGATTTTTGTTGATGTTATTAACAAAAAGACATTTGAAGTCTATGTTGAGGAAATGACATGGAATGTTTGTCGTAAGCTATTGCGTGCAAATTTAGAGTATACATCGGCAAGGTTGAGCGATTCAAACAAATTTGTATATACAACCTCTGACGAGGATGAAGTTGATGCGTTTTGTGAGATTGTGGATCCGGCAAAGCGGAGTCCGTCTCGACCGAATGCTGAAAATCCCGAAGGGGAAGCTCGGACACCGTTTATTTTGTGCTTTGGAACGGATTGTCAGGGCGGATGTTCGTATGGGACGATTTTGTGTCCGTCGGATTTAAAGTGTTGCGATGATTGTGATGATGCGGGATTCTGTTCTGGTGACGGATGCCTTGTAACGACACCGTATGAGTGTGAGGACGATTGTTGTAAAGAGGATTGTCCTTATACGGTTAAGGGACAATCAGGTAGCTATTGCTCTTGCCCTGATGGAACGTATGATTGCGAAGGTGTTTGTATTCCGGACGGTGAGTCGTGTGGTGGATGCCCGACGGATAGGCCGTATGAGTGCGTAGATGGGTGTTGTAAAGAGGATTGCCCCTATACGGTTAAGGGACAATCAGGTAGCTATTGCTCTTGCCCTGATAGAACGAATGAGTGCGAAAATGTTTGTCTTCCGGACAATGAGTTTTGTGATGTCGAAGATGGCGGCAGCAGTGGTGGTAATAGTGGTAATGATGAGCCCGGTATGGGTGGAATCGGCAGTTGCGATGGTGAAAAATCTGATACAGGTCAGTGTTGTGTTCATGGTTTGTGTGGTAGAACATGTTTGAATGCGGGACAGTATTGTTGTAACGGTGTTCCTCAGAATGAGGCTTGCTCTCCTTGTAAACCGGGTGAGGTACTGTTATCTAATGAGGTTTATTATTCTGGTCTATGTAGTTATTTGATTTATGGTTGTGCTCCATCGTGGACGCATCATCTAGCTAGGATTGCCCCCATCTGTGTGAAGCCGACGGCTAATTGCGGATGTGATAAGATAGAATATTATCCGGTTGTTTGTGCCATATCTACTAAATCAGGGACAGGATACTATAGTCCACCATGTTCTGTTTTAGGCTCTAGTATTGAAGTAAATGAAGATGAAAATGAAGATGAAAATGAAGATGAAAATGAAGATATAGTTTCTGAATAATAGGATGGTGTATATGAAGATATGGATATATGTACTATTGTTTCTTATTGCTTATAGCTTTTCTGGCAGTGCTCAGATTTTTGATGCATGTCCAGTTGATGCATCGGAAGAAGATGATGTGATAAACTGCCCCTCTGGATATTCGGAGTGTTCTAAAGAAGTTTGTTTTGGGGCAGATGATTGTGCTGTACATGCTGGGTGTTGTCGATCTTCTTGTGGCGGTTTGTTCTGTTCAAATTTAGCGCCGGATGGAACGCCGTGCTGTGGTGGTGATGATGATAGTGCTGAACTGCAATGGTATATCGCGGGGACTAGAACATGTCCATCTGGAGTTTTAGCTTATACATATGGTTGTTGTCCAGCTGATGCGGAAAAGTATAATCCAACCCCTACTTCTAGGATAGAGGCATGTTGTATATCTCCGAACAAAGTGTGTGTGGAAGATGATGGAACAAAGTCATGTAAGGCTTCGTGTTGTAAGGATGGGGAAGTTCCATATATAAGTTCAAATGGAATAGAATATTGTTGCGATGCCTCGGAAGTATTGCGTGAAAAGGAAGGGGTGGCGTTGTGTTGTGAAGCCAGTGAAGACATTGCCAAAAATGATGCCGGTGAATACGTTTGTTGTGACAAGGCAAGCATTAAAGATGGTAAGTGCGAGGGTTGTCCGGACGGTGAAAAAGCGTATGTGAATGGAGCTGGTGAGTCTGCCTGTTGTGCCGGTGAGCTGTATAATTGTAATGATGAAGATGGTGATGGTGTAACAACGTGCGAATGTTGCCCCAAGTGTACCGGTAAAGATGACAACGGTGAATGGGTGCCGGCAGGATGTGGTGAAGTTAAGGACGAATAAAAAGGAGTAAAAACATGGGATATCAGGCAAAAAAGACGATGTTAAGTTTATTGGCAATGGCGGTTATGACGACGACACCGGTCATGGGGGCATCCGGTAGATATACGGGACAGACAGGCGCCAGAAATCGGGTGATGTTGGCTTCCGTCGGGGGACAACGGATGGGCAAGGGGATATCCCGTCCCAAAACGGAATCCGTTGATATCCCGTTAACCGGTATAGATGACTTTGTTGCAAAACATTTGGCAACGGCTGCTTTCCCACCGCGACGGACCCGTGATCCTGAAAAAATACCGTATATTAATCAAAAAATGGAGGCTTCCTCTAACTATGATAAAATTCCCCCGCATTATATGGCTTTGATTCGGGCGAATCAAGGTAATTGGTATTGGGGACCGGGGGCAAGCGGGCTGTATTGGGGTGATGACTTTCGGTTAAGTTTATATAAAAATCGCGTTGTCGTGTATCATTTTAAATTGGATGCCGGTAAAATGATGGCGGTTTTTGAACCGGTTCAAGGGGCGCAACCGTTTTTTACAATACCGGATAAAGTCCTGAATACATTTACCCCTGATGAACGGGCGTATGCCGAAACACTGCGGGATGTTGTGAATGAAAATATGTCCTTTTTATTTGATGTGCCGTTCTTTGTGCCGAATATGGATATGTTTCATCGGAATGAATACGGGGGCAAGTTTATCCCCGAAAAGTATTTAATTACGGGGGACAAGTTGGCGGAAGTTCCTGCCGAATTGGTTGATGAACGGAAACGGGATATGCAAACCCGATGGGGGTATCCGATTTATGATGTTTCACAAATAGAAACAGGAAAAATTGATGACCCGTCCGGTTGTTTCTTTCATTCCGAATATCGCCGAATGAAGGTGGTGGATAGTTTGGTTTTGCTTAATCTGGATATGGTGGATCATGAGTATGAATCATTGGTAAAAATGCGGTATATTCAATATACACGGGCACAAAAGAGTTTGGATGTGTTGAAATCGGCTATCGCCAATGAACCGGATTATTTAAAATCCCAAAATCAATGGACCCCAAATCGGGCAAAGGTGTTGACGGTATTAAAACGCCAGTTGGATAGGGTTATTCCGCCGGCAGAAAAGTTGTTAACGGATTCAATTAAAAATAAAGAGTTTATCTATACCCTGAAACAACCCAAAGGAACGCCCCGTTTGGTGCGTCAGGTAAATGTTATGCAGGCGGCACCGACGACATCGGGACGTCAAAAGGAGGATTAAATGCGTATCGTTTTAATGGCAGGGGTGGCGGTCATCCCGTTGATTTTGTCACAGGTCGGATGGACGGCAGAGGTATGTTGTGCGCCTGACAAGTGTGAGTTTGATCCGGTTGGATTTGTTGACGGGCGATGCGTCTGTTATTGTGAGGAAAATCCATCGGATCCCAGATGTGGTATGTCATCCACGCCGTTCTTTGAAACGACAACATTTGCGGATGATTCCACGACAACACTTGGGGATACATCTTCCACTGTTGTGGGGGATACAACCTCTACTATATTAGGGGATACCACGATACAAGGCGATGTGATTTCAACGCTGGGTGATGTAATAACAAGCAGTGTTATCGGTGGGGATGTATCTTGTCCCAGTGGTTGTTATGCTCCGGATCAGCAGAATAGGGCACAATGTTGTCCATCATGTGTTACATGTCATCCCAGTCAGATGCCGATGTATATAGATGGGTCTTGTCAGTGTGCTGATATTCAAACGACAACAACGCCACCGCCTGATTCAACGTCGCCGTCGACGGTTTCTTCCGTAACAGAGGTATCAACATCGCCGTCAACGATTTCTTCCGTGACAGAGGTATCAACGTCGCCGTCGACGGTTTCTTCCGTAACAGAGGTATCAACGTCGCCGTCAACGATTTCTTCCGTGACAGAGGTATCAACGTCGCCGTCAACAACGTCATACTCAACGTCGTATTCAACGTCGCCGTCAACAACGTCACACTCAACGTTGCCGTCAACGGTTTCTTCCGTGACAGAGGTATCAACGTCGCCGTCAACAACGTCATATTCAACGTCGCCGTCAACAACGTCGTATTCAACGTTGCCGTCAACGATTTCTTCCATGACAGAGGTATCAACGTTGCCGTCAACAACGTCACACTCAACGTCGTATTCAACGTTGCCGTCGACAGTCGTATTCAACGTTGCCGTCGACAACGTCATACTCAACGTCGTATTCAACGTTGCCGTCGACAACGTCATACTCAACGTCGTATTCAACGTTGCCGTCAACAACGTCACACTCAACGTCGTATTCAACGTTGCCGTCGACAACGTCACACTCAACGTCGTATTCAACGTTGCCGTCGACAACGTCACACTCAACGACAACGTCAACCATGACAGAGTCGACCTCAACGACGTATCCAAGAACAACCTATCCGTTGTTTGAGTCAACATCGTCAAAAGGATCGTCTGTGTCTAATCCTGTCAGTAATGAGTACTCAACGGTGACAAGTTTCTCTAGACCACTTTCAACAACAACGACGGCTACACCGACAACGACAACAACGGCTCCGACAACGACAACGGCTCCTGAGACAACGGCTCCCGTGACGACTGCCGGACCCGTGACGACTGCCGGACCCGTGACAACGGCTTATTATCAGCGTCCTCTTTACGTTCGATTCTTGAACGATGAACATAGTTGTGCTCAGGCGGCTGATGATTGTGCTTGCAACGGTGCTTTAGTTGATTGTGCTACTATTCAGTCAGAGTAATAGCTAACGGAAAAAGAGGTCATAAAAGACCTCTTTTTTCTACGAGGTTTTAAATGAATCTGGAAAAGCGACTGGTGGATATTGAGGTTTTCTTGGCAAATCAAGAGCGTATACTGGATGATTTGAATGCTGAGGTTTTGCGTCTATCTCGTCTTTTATCTCTATTGGATCAAAAAATTGAGGCATTGAAAGATCGTTCCGCCGAAGCGTTGGTTAAGCCTCTGTCCGAGGAAACCCCACCCCCTCATTACTAATAATTTATCTCTATGAAAGGAAATTGTTATGCGCTTTACTAAAATGCATGGTTTGGGCAATGATTATATCTATCTTAACGGGTTGATGGAAAAAGAACAAGATTGGGGGGCTTTGGCGAAAGTTGTTAGTCCGTCTCATACAGGCATCGGATCTGATGGGGTGATTGTGATACTCCCGTCTGAAAAAGCCGATTTTCGGATGCGAATGTTTAATGCGGATGGCTCGGAAGGAGAAATGTGCGGAAATGGTATTCGCTGTGTCGGAAAGTATGTATATGATAAGGGCTTAACTAAAAAAGAAAATTTAACTGTTGAAACGCTTGCCGGAGTTAAAACACT
Source organism: uncultured Alphaproteobacteria bacterium (assembly GCA_949292205.1). Taxonomy (GTDB): domain Bacteria; phylum Pseudomonadota; class Alphaproteobacteria; order CAAHEQ01; family UBA3637; genus CALXZG01. Next base: position 46,055 of record CASEYR010000008.1, on the reverse strand, counting down.
TAACTTAAGTGTTAAAAACGGTCGTGTGCAAGCGGTTCAAGTGGACATGGGCGCACCTGTTATCGGAGATCATTTGTGCTTAAAGTTGAAAAACGGATTAGATATTTCGGGGATGAATGTGTCTATGGGCAACCCTCATTTTGTCGTCTTTGTTCAAAATGTAGCTGCTTTTGATGTTAAGGGGATCGGCTCTGAAATTGAAATAAGACCCGAATTTCCTAATCGCACAAACGTTGAGTTTGTTGAGGTTGTAAATAATCACTGCTTGAAAATGCGAGTGTGGGAACGTGGATCCGGCGAGACGATGGCTTGCGGAACAGGGGCTTGTGCTTCTGTGGTGGCTGCCATTACTGAAAAATATTGTCAGGATTTTGCTCGGGTTGAATTATTAGGTGGTTGCTTAGATGTCTCTTGGCTCGCTGAAAAAAAGAGTGTTCTCATGACCGGTCCTGCAACGACTGTATTTGAAGGACGTGTTACGCGTCAGCAACTACGCTGTATGCAAAAGTCTATTGAACGGACTCATGACTAAAGAAATTAAAACAAATGTGATGCGAATTTTAGAGCAAGAGCATATTCCTTATACGGCTCATAGCTATGTCGGAGCAGGAGTGATAAACGGTGTGGAAGTTGCTTGTGCTTTGAATCAAGATATTAACCGTGTGTTTAAAACCTTGGTTACTGTTTCAAAATCTAAACGATATTATGTGTTTATGATACCTGTTGCCACCGTTTTGGATTTAAAAAAAGCAGCCAGATCTGTTGGTGAGAAAGCAATAGAGATGTTACCGATGAAAGAGTTGCTTCATCTGACCGGATATGTTCACGGAGGATGTTCTCCTATCGGAATGAAGAAACTCTTTCCGACGGTTATTCATCAGACGGCGGTAGATTTTGATACAATCATTTTTAGTGGTGGTAAAATCGGGTATCAGGTCGAGCTTTCCTTGGCGGCATTAAAACAGGTCATTCCTGTTGAACTGGCTGATTTAATTGAATAAATAACTTTTTATTGAAATAACTTATAAACAACACACTTCACAATCGGCACTTTGCTCGATTTGAATGTTGGTGTGAGTAATTTGAAACTCATCTTTTAAAAAATGTGTGATTTCTTGTATGAGCTTTGGGTTGTCAGCAACTAAATGACATTCTAAAGAAATATCCGTTTCATTGATGTACCAGATATGCAGATGATGAATATCTTTTACTCCCGAGATTTGGCAGAGAGCTTCTTTTATTTCTGTCGGATTAATATGTTCCGGAGCGGCATTCATCAAGATTTTAACGATATGAGGAAATGAACAAACGGACTGATAAATCATATAGGTGGCAATGCAAAGAGCGATAACGCCATCAATCCAATAGATATCTCCAAAAACCACGAACAGACCTGATATAATGACGCCGACAGACCCTAAGGCATCTGCTAAATTGTGTAAAAAGACCATACGCATATTTGTATTTTTGTCAGCATCTTGATGTGATAGTTTTGCCGTTGCGACATCAATAAGCAGAGCAAGAACAGAAACCCAGATAATAATTGATCCGTTGATAGCAGAGGGGGAAATAATTCGTGTTATTCCCTCAACAACCAGATAGCATCCGGATATGAATAACAAAATTAAATTGATAAATCCACCGATGGTTTCGGCTCGCTTAAAGCCATAAGTATACTGTGTATCAGCTTTTTTTCGACCGATTTTAAAAGCGATAACGGCAATTAGGATTGACAAAGCATCTGATGTATTGTGTAAAGCATCTCCTATCAATGAGACACTACCGGCGATAAAACCACCAATGATTTCAACAAGAGATAAAATTATGTTAATCAAAAATGACAAAAATAAGTAAAAGACAGTCTTATTGCTGACTTCATGATGATGCGTATGTAAATGCAAGTGTTTTTTGTGTGAGTTAGCCATTTAATTAACCTCGCCGGAATAGAGTATAATGTATGAACTCTTTATACTCAATTTTTGGTATTTGGCAAGTGAAATTCTTTAGAGGTATAGATTATATTTTTTTATACAAAAAAAGCAGTGCGTTTTTAGCACTGCTTGATTGGCGACCCTAGCGAGATTCGAACTCGCGTTACCGCCGTGAAAGGGCGATGTCCTAGGCCTCTAGACGATAGGGTCAAAAAGGTGAGTATTCTTATATCTTTTTTTATGCTTTTTTGCAAGTCTTTTTTTTATTTTTTTGAATTTATTTTATTACACATTGATTTTATTTTATATTTTTTTTGTGTTGTTTCTATGGGTGTACTGAGTTAAGTAATATTAAATAGGCTATCTGCTGATCATATACAGACCGTCAAAATAGCATCATTTTTTAGGCTTTACCTGCCATACTCACGATAGTAGTGTTGTTGTAGGTAGACCAATGTTGCCTCTTAATCAAGATTAAAATTTTTTTGAATATCATTTGAATCAAAAACTTACTTTAAGATATGTGAAAAGACTTGACGAGAAGAAAAAATCCTGCTTATGATAGCAAAAGAAGGAGTGAGAATTAAGCATGGATCGCAACCGTTTGCATGATATGATTTCTGTTCGGCAAATTATGAAGTCTTTGCGGGCATTAACTGCTCGAGATATGCCTCCACAGGAACGATTAGATAAAATAGTAGAACAGGTTGCTCAACGATTAAATGTTGATGTTTGTTCTTGTTATATTTCTCGTCCCGGCGGAATACTGGAACTATGTGCAACATACGGATTAGATAAGAAAGCCGTTCATGAAACTTTTTTGAGAATTGGGGAAGGTCTTGTCGGCGAGATTGCATTACAGCGTAAACCATTAGCCGTTGAAGATGTTTGGTCCCACACCAGCTTTGTGTATAAGCCAGAGACGAAAGAAAAACAATTTAAATCATTGGTTGGTGTTCCACTTATTCGTGCTAATCGCATTTTGGGTGTGTTGGCTATTCAAACACGAAAAATACAAACTTTCTCATCTGAAATGATTGAATTGCTGGAAACTATAGGTATGGTTTTGGCTGAAATGCTGGCGAGTCAGCAATTTAAGAAATCTGATTCAGATACGTTGTCGGTTGGTGGACGACAAAAAATAGAAGGTACTGGTTTAATTGATGGTTTTGCTATCGGACAAGCTTTGGTTCATAAGAGAGCCGAGCAGGTTGTTCAGGTTTTATCGGGAGATGCTCAAAAAGAAATTCAAAAATTAATGCAAGCGTTAGAGCGAGTTGAGTGTGAAGTCAATAAGATTTTGGCAACATCGCATATGAGTGGTGATCAATCGGCTATTTTTGAAACATATTTGATGTTTATCAAAGATAAAGGTTGGATTGCCAAGATGATAAAAGCCATTGAAACCGGTTTAACGGCAGATGCGGCAGTTCAAAAAGTGGGCGATGAAATTACCGATAGGATGGAGCTAATGACAGATCCTTATATCAAAGAGAGGATTCATGATTTTCGTGACTTGGTCGGACGATTAAGGAGGCATTTGGGGCGGGCGAAATCTATTCAAAATAGAAAAATACCCAGAAATACGATTTTAATTGCTAAAAATTTAGGACCGGCTGAGTTGTTAGATTATGATAAAAGTAAAATTAAAGGAATTGTTTTGGAGGAAGGTTCCCAAACCATGCATATGGTTATTGTGGCACGTTCTTTGAATATACCTTTGGTTTGCGGTATCAAAAACGTGGCTCAGATTATTTCAAACGGCGATTCGGTTGCTTTGGATGCAACGGCCGGTAATGTCTATTTAAATCCATCGGATGAAACGCTTGATGTTTTAAGTGAGCGAGCTCAAAATCAGAAAAAATTACGTGCACGTTATGCTCAAATGAAGGATTTGCCGGCAACGACACGAGATGGAACAACCGTGTCTTTAAATATTAATGCTGGACTCTCAAATGACTTAATGGTCGGCGACGGTGTTTTTTTTGATGGTGTCGGTTTATATAGAACAGAACTGCCATTTATGATTGCAGAAGAATTACCGGACGTAAAAACGCAAGAAGATATATATCGGCGAGCATTGATGCAGGCTCAAAATAAGCCGGTTGTTTTTCGATCGCTGGATATCGGATCGGATAAAGTTTTGCCTTACTTTCAACGTCATACCGAGGAAAATCCGGCGATGGGGTGGCGCTCTATTCGAATGACTTTGGATAGACGGGCTCTGCTACGGAGTCAGTTGCGTGCTTTTATTCGGGCTGCAGCCGGGTTAGATTTGTATGTAATGTTTCCTATGATTGCCTCTGTTCGTGAGTTTATTGAGGCACGTAAGACCTTAATGATGGAGGTTGAACGGGAAAAACGTCGCGGTGGGACTTTGCCGCGCATAATTCGCGTGGGAACAATGATAGAAGTTCCATCCTTGATTTTTCAGATGGAACAATTGGTTAGAGAAGTTGATTTTATCTCTATCGGAACGAATGATTTGGCTCAATTTTTATATGCATGTGATCGTGGAAATCCCATGATTTGGAATCGCTATGATTCGCTGTCTCCATCCTTATTAAAGGCATTGAAATATATTTGTGATATCTGTCAACAGGCACACGTTCCCTGTTCAGTGTGTGGTGAGATGGCAAGTCGCAGTTTAGAGGCTGTTGCTTTGGTCGGATTGGGATTTCGTTCGCTATCAATGACTCCTTCATCATTAGGGCCGGTAAAGGCGGCAATTCGGACAATGGATCAAAAGCATTTATCGGCGTATCTGGAAAAACAACTGGAAATAACGTCGGGATCTTTGCGTGAGAAGTTGAAAATGTACGCGCGGGATCATGGTATTTTAATTTAACGGAAAGGAAAATAAATGGAAGTTAAGGCAATCATATTGGGAGCAGGACAAGGAACTCGGATGCGTTCGGATTTACCGAAAGTGCTTCATCCCATTTGTGGAACACCTATGATTCGTATTTTGCTAAATAGCGTTAGACAGGCAGATATTCGTGATCGTGATATGACGGTCGTTATAGGTCCTAATATGGAGGCTGTGGCAAAGGCTGTTGAACCGATTCAAACAGTTGTTCAATCCGAACGATTGGGAACGGCTCATGCCGTGTTGGCGGCAAGCGATTATTTGAGTCCCTTTGATGGGTGTGTCGTAATTTTGTTCGGAGATAGTCCTTTGATATCACCGGAAACAATTAAAAAAATGATTCATGAATATGAATCAGGGGCGGATGTTGTTGTTCTGGGATTTATTCCGACCGATGCACGTCGTTACGGACGTTTAATTATGGGGACTAATGGGTTAGAAGGTATTGTCGAATATAAAGATGCAACGGATGCTCAACGCGCGATTCGGTTATGTAATTCCGGTGTTATGTGTGTAAATGGTAAATATGTGTTAGAGCTATTACGCCAAATTCAGAATGATAATGCAGCTGGAGAGTATTATTTGACGGATATTGTATCTGTGGCTCGTACACAAAATTTAAAATGCGATGTTGTTATTGGAGATGTAGACGAATTGCACGGAGTCAATACGCCGGAAGAGTTGGAAACAGCTCAGGAAATTTTTACCCGAAGAGTTCGGTGATTCTAAATTGTTCATGTGTTGTCTGATGTGTTTCTGTTAATGTTTTTCTTGTCAGATAGATGGATATGTGATATACTGTTCCCATCGTTACTGCCAAGGAGTTTTTAGTATGAGTAAAGTATTAATTGCAGATGTCGGGGGGACAAATATCCGTTTTGGGATAGCCGAGGATAAGAAGGTAAGTAAAGTTCATAAATATGTTTGTAATCAGTTTCGCTCAACCGAAGATGCTATTCAAACATATTTGTCGGAAGTTAATGAAAAACCTGACTATTTTGTTGCAGGTGCTGCAGGTGAAATTAATGAGGATGGGCGTATTGAGTTAACCAATTCAGCGCTACAGTTAGATATTCGTGAGATTTGTCGTCAATTTGGATTTCAAAAAGGATTGTTGGCAAATGATGTTGTTTTTCATGCAGTAAAAGTTCTTGATTTAACTCCGGAAGAGTGGGAGGAGTTAAATCCGAATACGACTGCCAGTCAGAAGAATCCATCTTCTTGTGTTATTGTTGTCGGGACCGGATTTGGAGGATCGTATGCCAATGATGGTTGTGTGGAAGCTTCAGAGCCGGGGCATCATGAGGCAATCCCATCTAAGCGTGGCGGAAAGACGGATGAAAATGTTTGGGGTTATATGCGGGAACAACGGGAAGGTATTTGGGAAGATTATATCAGTGGTCCTTCATCACTCCGTATTTATCAATATCTGACGGCTATTCGCACAGATCGTAATCAGTTAGCTCAAACGCCGAAAGAGGTAACTCAATTAGCACATCAGGGAGATGCTGCAGCTTTGAAGACATATATGGTGATGGCTCGTTTTTTGGCACAATTTTTGGGACAAGAAATTCCGGATCGCCACTTATCTAATATTTATTTAGGGGGACTTGTTAAGGAGATTTTAAGCATTTCAGAGGTGCGACAAGAGTTTTTGGACACATTGTATGATCGCCCGGGGAAATATGCCTCTAAGCATGCGAAGAAAGCCTCTATTCGTTTGATTAAAACAAATGAGAACTTGGCAATGGAGGGATTGGCAATGGTTGCTGATGATCTTTCAAAAACCGGAACGACACATCGGATTCTAAAGCGGGATTTGCGGCTGTTTGATTTTGACGCAGATCAAAAGCGTCAAAAGATTATGACGAAACGAGCTTTAACTATCAGTGAAAGGTTGCCTCGCTATGAAGGGAGATCGTGAATAATATTTTTATTTTTTTATTTTAATATAATAACTTATATAAAAAAATAAAAAAAACAAAAAAAAGGCTTGCAATTTGAAAAAAAATCTGATAAAAACATGTTCACATTCCTTGGGGGTGTAGCTCAGCTGGTTAGAGCGTCTGCCTGTCACGCAGAAGGTCGAGGGTTCGAGCCCCTTCACTCCCGCCATTTAAAACCTTTCGCTTTTTGAAAGGTTTTATTTTTTTATCAAATTAGCATGAGATAAATCAGGATAAAGCCGAAAGACATTTTTTGGAGATTTCTTTGTTTGTGAATATGCTGTGAAGTTGAGATCGTTTTTTTATATCAAACGATAGTTTGATCTATTATGGTAGATAGTTTCCACGCATAACAGATGGGTACTGCTGACCAAATGACAGATCCGTGAAGGGCGTTATTCTTCGTTGTTCTTTTCCGATGCTTTTCCCTAATTGGTTCATATAATTATCTTCTCGGCGTTGTTTAAAATGTTCTACAGATACACGTGGTAGATATTTTTTTTGTGCTGCCGGATTTTTTTCAATCTCTAAAGCTGCTTCTATGGTTTTTCTGCTAAAACACATACTGGGGCCGGATAATAAGGAATTGTTTTTAAAAACACGTACCTCTTTTTTCCCATCGCGAATAACATAAGCTCTTGTGCTTAAGGAAATGCCAATATTTGATGTCTTATTTAACCATTCATTCACATGTTCAAAATAATCCGGTCCATACCAATCATCATCATCTATTTTGCAAAAAAAATCGTATTTTGATAGATCAATTCCTCGTACCGTATCCAGAAAATTAGATAATTGATCTCTGTTTGGATCTATTCTAAGTTTTAATCGTCCTGAGTCTATAAAAGGACGCCATTCGGATTTTAATGCTGTTTTTACAAAGAACTCGGGAACCCCTTTTATGGATAAACTAACATCTACGGGATAGCTTTGATTCATCATTCGCAATACTTGTCCCGAAACAAATACCGGGCGTTTAAAACTACTAATACAAGCTAAAATTCTATATCGTCTTTGAGGACGGGGTAGGGTATCAGATATCGATAAGTATAACATAACCGAAAGAGCTATTTGAACGATAATTAAAATACCGAAGATAATTTTAAGGGTATGTTTCATAAGCTTTTACCGTTTTACCGAGCTATCTTGTCCGCCAGCATTATATCGGCCGAAGTTATTGATGATTTGTTCAAATACAGATAATTCTCGTCCCCCAACAGGTGTAATTGCTTCCTCAAAACCGATGGATCTTTTGTCGCTAAGCGTTAGATGTTTTTGTTCTTTTAAAACATCATTTGCATCAAAATAGTACACATATACGTCTCGCTTGATTTCTTTTGGTTCAAAAAAAGCCTGACTCTCTTTAAGATTTTGGGCATAAATCAAAAAGCTTGTTTTATCTTGTAGTGGCGGATTATCTGATGCGGGTGTTCCCAAAATACGAAGTACTTTTTCTTTTGTGTCCCCGACCTGTATGGCTTTTAAACGTGCTTGAGTCGGTAAATCACCGCTTGGATAATACTCTAATCCGCAAGCGGTCAAAAAGCCTCCGAATATACAAATCATCATCAAAATCTTGAACATAATTATCCTTTTTGTTATACTATGCTTGTTAATATAAGCAAAAGGAGTCTTTTCGTCAATGAAAAAATTATGTATGGAAAATTTTGGGATAAATAAATTAGTTGATGTCCGAACGGTTACAGAAAAGGGTGACGATTTAGTTTTAAATGCAACATCTGCTGAATGTGAGGCATTGGCGAAACGATTTGATGTCCCGAAAATTTTATCTTTAACTGTTTCTGGCCGTTTGTTTTGGGATGATATTGTTGTTTTTGAGGGGGTTATACAATCTGAACAGGAGCGTATTTGTGCTGTTTCGTTAGAATCTTTTATTGAAAAAACATCAGAACCTTTTCGGTTGCTATTTTCGGATATGCCTGGGAAAGAATCTCCGGAAATGGATGTTGATGAAGATATTGTTTTGCCGGTTGTGCACGGTAAGATTAATTTAGGTGAAGCGATTGCCGAAGAGTTCGGGGTTAATTTAAATCCGTTTCCCAGAAAAACGACAGAACCCTTTGAATACATAGACAACGAACCGGATGAAAAGGAGGAAAATACAAATCCGTTCTCTGTTTTAAAAAACTTGACACTAAAAAAATAATCGGTTAAAATAAGTAATCGGATAAGGAGGTTTATTATGGTAGATACAAGCTTAATTGATTCTTCTCGTGATTATGAGGCTAGCCGTTATTTTGACTTGGTTCGGGTTGTAGAGCATTTTTATTCGGATGGAATGATTTCGGATGCTGAATTAAAGGATATGAGGGAAATACGCTCTGAAACATTGATTAACTATCAGGTGGCGGCCGATATGCTACACAAAATGGATCCCAAAGCGGCAGAATATGGTAAATTAAAAGAGTTGGTTGATTATTTGCGTAAATGTTGGGTTTTGATGGATTATGCAACCGATAAAGGTGTTGTAGCCAACCGTGAACAGGAAATGGAAAAACAACAAAAGTCTTTGAATTTAGATGGTAATAATAAAAAATCATTGGATTTGGAAATTGATGCGGCGGCAAAAGAGCTGTTATTTGGATTAAAAACCCCCGATCAAAGACGTGAGGCGGATGCTGCCGAAATTGATCGTGCCGTTGCGCAGATGCCTCGGGAAGTAAAGGAAAAAACAGCACAAGAAATTGTTCGCTCATTACAGGCAATGAAGCAACAAGATTTGATGTTGGCTCGTCGTCGGTTGTTGGAAATAGAGCGAAGTCGCACGGCGTAGTATTTATTTCAGAAGGACACTTTCTTGGGTGTCCTTTTTTGTGTATCAAAAATACCGGCAAAAACAATTGCTGTCTTTGATCTATGTGCATGCATATAAAAAAATAAAAAAAGTCTTGACTTTTCGTTTGAAAAAAGGTATAAAAAGACAGTTTTTTAAGATGCTGTCGAAAAAGGTGCGTTGGGAAACCGATGGTGCTAAAGGGTGTGAATAAAAATCTACCGACGTGCATCTGGAAAATTTCGACAGTTTAAGCAAGGAGAAAGAAGATGAAACGTACATATCAACCAAGTAAAATCGTTCGGACGCGTCGGCATGGATTTCGCGCTCGCATGGCTACAGCCGGCGGACGTGCTGTTTTAAGTGCCCGTCGTCGCAAGGGACGTAAAGTTTTAAGCGCTTAATGAATGGCTCTGAAATGCTATGCATGTGGCAGAAGCAGGGATAGCGAGCGTTTTAAATTTATTCGGCACCGGTTAGTAGCTCGGTGCCTTTTTTCTTTAATAAAGGGATTTGTATGTTGACTGATCAAACATCGTTCAAGACTGTTCGAATGAAGAAAAGAAAGCAGTTTCTTCATGTTGCCGAAAAGGGAACAAAAGTCATCACTTCGGGAATGATTGTTCAGGTTTGTGCTACGAAAATCCCAGGTGTTCGAATTGGGTTTACGGTTACAAAAAAAGTTGGTTGTGCCGTTGTCAGAAACAGAATTCGTCGCCGTTTGCGAGAGGTTGTTCGGTTATCTTCAGATATAACAAAATTAGATGGATACGATTTGGTTTTTATCGGTCGAAAATCGACTTTTGATCGCCCGTTTAACAAGCTAAAATCAGATTTATCTTATGCCATTCATCAAATTTCAAAAGGAACGGCTGCCGAATTAAGTCGGGAAAAAAAGAAGGAGATAAAAACAGATACCTTGATTGAAGCCGTCCAATCTGTTCTGAACTCTTCCTTTTCCGTTGAACAGGAGAAGGTATGATTGGTAAAATTATCGGGAATCTCTGTCGTTGGTGTATTCGAATTTATCAAGTAGCAATATCTCCGTTTAAAACGCCTTGTTGCCGTTTTTATCCGACGTGTTCAGCCTATGCGCGAGAGGCTTTTTTGTTGCATGGACCGATAAAAGGTGCTATGTTAACCGTTCGTCGTTTAATGCGATGTCATCCATGGGGGGGTTCCGGCTATGATCCGGTTCCGCCGCCGTTATCTAAAAGGAAAGAAAAATGAGTCATTTGGATCAAGAAAAACAAGAACAAAAAAGTATGATGATCGCCCTTGTTTTGGTGATTGGTGTTTTGATGGGCTTTAATTGGTTTTTTCCAAGTCGTTCGGAAAAAGTGGAAGCTTATGTATCTATGTTAGAGCCTGTTTCCGCGAATTCTGAATCAAGAGTTGCGATTGAACAAAAAGCTCAACAAGTAACTCCTCAAAATCAGGAGTTGAAAAATGTTACTGTTCCGCTTAAAAATGACTTTGTATCAGGATCACTATCTGCGGCGGGTACGCAATTTGATTCTCTTTCTTTGCTACAATATCGCGAGACAACTGCCGAGAATAGTCCATACGTTTCTTTGCTGAATAAAGGTTTTTTGACTCAATTAAATTGGACTAGTTCAGATGCTCATTTCCCAAACACCAGTATGGCTCCGCAAGTATCCGGAAATGAGTTAACTCCCTTTACGCCGATTGTTCTGACGTGGACAAACGGCTTGGTTACGGTGGAGAGAACTGTGGCTTTGGATGATGCCTATCTGTTTCGGGTGACGGATAAAATTACCAATCATGGAACAGAACCAGTACAAGCAACTTTAAATGGTCAAATTATTCGGAAAAAGGATACGATTCCGACCAAAGCAACCTCTGTTCATGAAGGGTTTCTTGGCTTTTTCGATAACCGAGAAGTTGAAGAAAAATATACGGATATAGAGGATGATGAGCCTTTTTCAACCGTTAATAAAGGAGGTTGGATCGGTATTACGGATAAGTATTGGCAGGCTGTTTTTGTTCCCGATCAATCAATGACATCGGATATGTCCTTTTTAAAGAAAGGCGAGGATTATATTGCTTCTTTTGTTTCTAAGCCGGAAACGATTCGTCCCGGAGAAACACTGATAAAGACGACAAGCTTGTTTGCCGGTGCAAAAGAGTTGCAACTGTTAAATCAATATACCGATGCCGGAATTCCTCGGTTTGATTTATCTATTGATTTTGGCTGGTACTACTTTTTGACAAAGCCATTCTTATATTTCTTGGGATTTTTGTATTCTTTGGTTGGAAATATGGGTGTTGCCATTTTGATTTTTGCAACTTTGTTGCGAATTGCATTGTTGCCGATAGCGACAAAGTCCTATGAGAGTATGGCAAAAATGAAAAAAATCCAACCTAAAATTAAGGCGCTACAAGAAAAATTCAAAGACAATAAGCAACAGTTACAGTTGGAAATGATGAATTTGTATAAAAGGGATAAAGTTAATCCGGCTTCGGGCTGTTTGCCTTTGTTAATTCAGATTCCCGTATTTTTTGCTTTGTATAAGGTTTTGTCTGTTTCTATTTTGATGCGACAAGCTCCTTTCTTTGGTTGGATTACAGACCTGTCCGTTCCGGATCCGTCCTCTGTCTTTACGGCATTCGGATATTTACCTTGGCCGATTCCCAGTGTTTTAAATATTGGTGTTTGGCCTGTTTTGATGGGGTTAACCATGGTTATTCAACAACGTTTGAATCCATCTCCGTCAACAGATGAAAATCAAAAGATTATCATGAATATGATGCCGGTTATTTTTACGTTCATGTTGGGTAATTTTGCTGCCGGATTGGTTATCTATTGGACTTGGAGTAATATTCTATCAATTGCACAACAAAAATACATTATGAAAAAAGTAGGAGTCTGATATGACGGATGCAGATAGTCGGGCAGAATTGATTAAAAAAGGAAATGTGTTATTTGAGCAGAAGCCTGTTTTTTATCGTGGAGTTGTAGAGGTAGAACAACTTCCCGTCAGTGATTTGCCTGAATTTGCCTTTGCCGGAAGATCAAATGTTGGTAAGTCCAGTTTGATTAACGCTGTGACGGGAGTGAGGGGATTAGCCAGAGCTTCTAATACACCTGGGCGAACACAGGAATTGAATTTTTTTGAACAAAAAAATCAGTTTTTTATTGTTGATTTACCCGGATACGGATATGCTTCGGCGCCTCAAAAGACGGTTCAAACATGGACACGATTGATTCATGCTTATTTACGGGGACGTGTTCAGCTGCGTCGTGTTTTTTTGTTGATTGATGCCAGACATGGAATAAAGCAAGTTGATGAAAACATTATGAAAATGCTTGACTCTGCCGCAGTCAGTTATCAAATCGTTTTGACAAAAGCGGATAAGATTTCCGATGAGGAGAAAGAATCTGTTTTAAAACAGACGACAGAAGCCGGTTCAAAACATGTTGCTTGTTATCCGGAAGTAATTTTAACCAGTTCGGAAAAGAATTTAAATATTGATGTTGTTCGCGCTCAATTCGTGAAAGTGCTGGAAGGAATCTAAATGACGGATAGAATTTCGTACTGTTTGACGGATACGATTTATGCTTTATCCAGTGGTTTGGGAAAAGGTGGTGTCGCCGTTGTTCGTGTATCGGGAAATAACGTGTTAACGGTGTTATCGCGGTTAACAGGATTAAAAGATCTAAAGCCTCGGTATGCTTATTTTAAACCGATACAAGCATCAAACGGGACGGTTATTGATCATGCCTTGATTTTATATTTTAAAGGGCCCCATAGTTTTACAGGGGAAGATGTTGTTGAATTTCAAGTGCATGGCGGGAGAGGTGTTATTCAAGCTTTGATGATGGCTTTAGGGGAGATTCCGGAGTGTCGTCCGGCGGAGCGAGGGGAATTTTCACGTCGAGCCGTTATCAACGGTAAAATGGATTTGACAGAGGCTGAAGGGCTTTTGGATTTAATCAATGCCGAAACAGAGCGTCAGCGAGCTCAAGCCTTAGGGCAAATGGAAGGTCGTTTAGGTCAGCTATACGATGGTTGGCGGGATCAGTTATGTCATCATATGGCTTATTTAGAGGCATTTATTGATTTTCCCGAAGAGGAAATTCCACCTGAAAAACTGGCAAGTATAGATACTGATATTCGCTCGTTATTAGAGTCTATACAAAAGCATTTAGATGATAATCGTGTCGGGGAGAGGTTGCGTGAGGGCTTCCAAATAGCGATTATCGGCGTTCCGAATGTCGGTAAGTCCAGTTTGATTAACGCGCTGACTCATAAAGATGTGGCTATTGTTTCTCAAACAGCGGGAACGACAAGAGATGTTGTTGAGGCTCATTTAGATGTTGATGGTTTCCCCGTTATTTTAGCCGATACGGCAGGGTTAAGAGAGCAGGCGGAAGCAATTGAAACAGAGGGAATTCGTCGTGCCGTCCAAAGGGCAGAGGAAGCCGATTTGATTTTGCATGTTCAAGATGGAACGGTATATCCTCAATCCGAATCCTTGCCGGATGTTTTGTCTTCAAAAACAATTTTAACAATTTGGAATAAGGCAGATTTAATGCGTTCCGTTCCCACAGATGCTATGTGTATTAGTGCCAAGACGGGTGTTGGAATACCGGAATTATGGAAGCAAATAAAGACTATTTTAGAGCGGGATTTTGGGGGACGAGATAGTGGAGTTATTACGCGTGAACGATATCGGACGGCCTTGATTGAGTGTGTGCGTGCTTTGACGCGATCTTTATCCGTGTCAGATTTAGAATTGAAAGCAGAAGAGTTACGATTGGCAGCGCGTGCTTTGGGGCGGATTACCGGTCGGATTGATGCCGAGGATTTATTAGATGTCATTTTTAGGGATTTCTGTATCGGAAAGTAGAAGATGATGAAAGAGTATGATGTTATTGTTATCGGTGGCGGGCATGCCGGATGTGAGGCTGCTGCCGGTTCAGCTCGGACGGGAGCCAAAACGCTTCTTGTGACTCACCATATTAACACGATTGCCGATATGTCCTGTAATCCGGCTATCGGTGGCTTGGCTAAAGGAACGGTTGTGCGCGAAATTGATGCCTTGGACGGTTTGATGGGACGTGTTATTGATAAGACAGGACTTCAATTTCGGATGTTGAATGCCTCAAAAGGCCCTGCTGTTCAAGGACCTCGGGCTCAGGCTGATAAAGTAGCTTATTGTGCCGAAATGCAGCGGATTTTACAATCGTATCCGAATTTGGATATAATGGAGGCCTCGGCCGATGATTTGATTGAAAAAGAAGGCCAAATAATCGGTATCGTTGCTTCGGGTGAATCCGTTTATGGTAAAGCTATTGTCGTTACAACGGGGACTTTTTTAAATGGTATTATGCATGTGGGACCAGAGCAGATTCCCGGAGGAAGATACGGTGAGGAAGCCAGTTTGGGAATAACGCCGGCACTAAAACGCTTGGGATTAAGTATCGGTCGTTTAAAAACGGGAACACCGGCTCGGTTGGATAAGAATACGATTGATTGGTCTAAGTGTGTTCGGCAGGACGGTGATGAACCGCCTCGTCCTTTTTCTTTTATAAGTGATGACTTTCATCCGCAACAGATGCCGTGCTATATTACGCATACGACACCCGAAACACATAAAATTATTGAGGATAATTTATATCGAGCTCCGTTGTATTGCGGGCAAATTCATTCCATTGGACCTCGCTATTGCCCGAGCATAGAAGACAAGTTAGTTCGTTTTAAAGGACGTGATAGCCATCATGTGTTTTTAGAGCCGGAAACTCGGGACGGAGATAGTATTTATCCGAACGGTATTTCCACTTCTTTGCCAAAGGATGTTCAGGAAGCTTTTATTCGGACGATTCCGGGGTTAGAGCATGTTCGGATTTTAAGATATGCTTATGCCATTGAATATGATTATGTTGATCCCAGAGAGCTAAAGCCGACATTAGAAACAAAGAAAGTCTCAGGACTTTTTTTAGCAGGGCAAATTAACGGAACAACAGGATATGAGGAAGCTGCCGGTCAAGGCTTAGTCGCCGGTGTTAATGCGGCGTTACAGGTATTAAAGACAGGGAAAACGTTGCTTTTGGATAGAGCCGACAGTTATATCGGTGTGATGATAGATGATATTACGACATCGGGCGTTGATGAACCATATCGGTTGTTTACTTCTCGAGCCGAATATCGCTTGACCATGCGTGCAGATAATGCTGATTTGAGGTTAACTGAAAAAGGGATAGAGGTTGGGTGCGTCGGTCTGGAACGAGCCGAGGCATTTAAAAATAAAAAGCAGATGTTAGATCGGGCTCGCAATCAGATAAAGTCAATGGTATATACGCCGAAAGAACTTCAAGATTTTGGCTTCGCCGTTAATTCGGACGGACAAAAGCGGACACCGTTTGATATGTTATCCTATCAAGGCGTTGATTGGCAAAGACTTACAACGGTTTGGCCTGATTTAAAAAACATTCCGCAAGATGTTGCCGAACAACTGGAAATAGAGGGGCGCTATCAGGGGTATTTGGCACGTCAAAAATTAGATATAGATGCTTTTCGTAAAGATGAGGCATTAAAAATTCCGCTGGATACGGATTATTCTAAAATCGGTGGATTATCCAATGAGATTGTCGGTCGACTGAACAAAACAAAGCCCGCAACGATTGGGGCAATGATGCGGATGACAGGAATGACACCGGCTGCGGCTACGGCGGTTATCGGCTATTTGAAACGAAAATAACGGCCTGAATAGGCCGTTTGATTGCCTTTTGGAAACTTAGATAAACCCTTTTTCTTTCGCTTTTAACAAGACTTGAACTCGGTTTTGAACCCCGAAAGCACGAAGCAGAGCGCTGACATGCATTTTGATTGTCGGTTCTGCTACCCCCAAGTTATGCGCGATTTGCTTGTTAGATAATCCTTGCCCCAACTGTTGCAAGACGCTTGCTTGTCGTTGGGAAAGGAAAAGTCCGTTGCCCAAGGCATAATCTTGTTTCCGATACGGCTGTGAAGGTAATGACATGGTCCTCTCCTTTCTCCAAACGGAAAAGTTATTTATTTAATTCGGCTTCCATCTTTTGGATTTTAGCTTCCTTATGTGCAATTCTGCGAGAAATTAAATCAACAATTGTTTGATGACCATTCTCTTTTGCCCATCCTTCAATCATATACAACGCTTTTAATTTTTCTTTTTTTGTTTCCAAAATAAATTTCTTCATATCTTCCGGAAACTCTGACCAAGCTTTTTTAATTTCTGATTTTAACAGTTTCTTTTCATCCGGTGTCAGCTTGTTTGTGTTATCATTCATATCAATGTTTGTATTCATGTTTTCCCCCTTTAAACGGATAAGTTGCCCAATAAAAGAAAGCGTAAATAAAGAGACCGATACCACAGCATGCCAACAACAGAATTTTTGCCATGATATGAAACGGCGACATCATCCACTCTCCCCTTTGTCTGTTGTCTTTTGAATAACAACTTACAGGTATGACTATTGTATCCATTTGTCAAGAGAGAAAGACAGAAAATCATTTTTTTCAAGGATAAGTCTAAGAGTTAAAAAATAGGATTGTATGCCCATTGTAACAGAGCTTGTCGCTGTCTTTTTCGACACTCTAAGTCCATAGGAAGACATCCTTTTAAAATTTGAGCTTTATGTCTGTAAAATAAACGCCATCGTTTAATTTGGATTTTATCAATATTTGGGATTCGTCGTCCCATATAGTATCTACAATACCATTGAAACCATCCGCGGATATCAGGTTCAATAATCCACCCTTTTTGTTTCCAAACGGATAATGGCTGGCGTGATTTAACCTTGAAAAAATTACAAGATATATCTGGTTTTAAAGGGGATAGCGGAGCATTTTCAAACCAATCTTTCGGAAATTCATCTTGACAATCATTCATATATTTTCCTTCGAACACGCCCATTTGAAGCATTTCCTTTGGCGTTAATTCCGGTTTAAAGTCAAGATCAAAATCTGCCCCCATAGGTGCGGTTAATTGATAAGAGTATCCCTGTTGCATCAGATCATTTACATAAATCATATACCCTATATGGGGATACTTACAGGTAAAATCATCAGTCTTTTGTTAAAATACTTTTTTCAGGATGAAAGTCCGTATTATTAAGTGATGAAATATCAATAATTGTATGAATGGCATCTTGCAGATTATAGCTTGTTTTTGATTCTTCAGCACGTTGAATAATATCCGAACGTAATTTTTTCAGAGTGGGCGATAGCCACAAAATAAACGGAACCGCCGTCATCGGCTCGTTAGCTAGTTCAGAGTGTCCTAAAATTCTTTCGGTTGTCGAATCAAAAATGTCTTCTCCATGATCTGAAAAATATAGCATATACTGTACACCGCTTTTGTTTTTCAACATTTGGATGATACGACTGATAATTGAGTCGGTATATCGAATGGAATCATCATAGGCGTTCAATAATTGATAATTTGTCGCTGATAGTTTTTTGTCGGGTAGTGTATCCGTAAAGTGCTTAAACTCTGATGGATAGCGATTGACATAAGCCGAATGTGATCCGATTAAATGGACAAAGATGACTTTTTTTGCTTCATCATTTTGAATGATTTTCTGAATATCCGGTAGCATAGCTTCATCTAATCCCGCTTTTTCAAAGCGTTTCATACCACTGAAGTTAAAGTACTTGCTATAATCAGCATGAGAAGCCATTGCCGTGATGATTGTATCATCCAAAGCGTATTGATTAGATAACCAATAGGTTTTAAATCCAGCCTGTTTAAAATAATCAATGATGTTGCCTTTTTCATAGAGGTAATTCGGGTTATCTGAATCAGCAAAACTTAAAGTCCTCTCTAAAGACGGCATTGTTTGCGAAAAAGGAGAACGGACATTCGGAAAAATAAGAAGCTCGTCTTTTATTGTTTCGGTAAATTCATTTGTTCGTCTGGCATATCCATACCAAGAATGATGCATTCTATTGGCAGATTCTCCGATAACGATAATATATGTTTGTGGTGTATCGGTGGAAAGAGTCGATGTGATTTTAGGAAAATCCGAAGCGCTATATTCTGCGATTTTTTGTTTTAAAGCCTGATAGTTTTTCTTATACTCATAGTAATGGTAAAAGATATTACTGTAAGGATTTAAAATATAAGCATCTTTAAATTTCGGCCAACGACGTCCCAAATTACGGACAAACGGAAAAGAACAAGCGCTTAAAATAAGCACGGTAAGAACTTGCAGGAACAGACTTTGGAATATCGGAATCGGCATGTTGGCAATGATGATGAATGGCATCAAGAAAAAGCAGGTAAAGCCAATGTATAAAATGGAAGGGATATTTTGACTGACAAATTCACGTGTTTCTTTTATATTGGAAACAAAAAAGGTAAAAAAGGTATTTAATCCGATACGTGTTCCGAATAGATAAATATGTCCCAGCTCGGCAAACATTAGTGGCATAAATATAATCTGAAGCGCTCCAAGATACCAACGCGTTATCGGTGGATAGATACAAATCGGTATCATCATCAGACAGCAGACGGGAAGGGTTCGGATAAAATCTTTACATAATAAACGTAAAAAAGAAATATCCTTTATTTTTTCAAAGGTAACGGTTTTAGCCGATACATATAGTAGCGGTAAAAATGCAATTGTGGCAATATAGCCAAAGCTGAACCAAAAATGAATCATGGGGGAAATGACCTTTTTGTTTTTAAATGATTATTTTATTTTAATTCCGTTCAATCGGTTTGAACTTAATGCGATGGGGTTGATCGGCATCTGTTCCCAGACGACGGTGTTTATCCGCTTCGTACTCTGCATAGTTTCCTTCAAAGAAAACGACACGACTGTCGCCCTCAAAAGCTAAAATATGTGTTGCCAATCTGTCCAAAAACCAACGATCATGCGAGGTTATAACAGCACATCCCGGAAAGTCCATTAAAGCTTCCTCTAATGCTCGTAAGGTATCTACATCCAAGTCATTTGTCGGTTCGTCCAACAAAAGAACATTTGCTCCGGATTTTAACATCTTTGCCATATGAACACGATTACGCTCTCCGCCGGATAGAACGCCGACTTTCTTTTGTTGATCTGCGCCCTTGAAGTTAAATTGAGAGGCGTAGGAACGTGAGTTGACTTCTCGCTTCCCTAACGTCAGAATATCCAATCCGCCGGATATTTCTTGCCAAACCGTTTTGTTGGGATCCAAACTATCACGAGATTGATCAACATACCCCAGTTTAACGGTTTCTCCGATACGGAAAGAACCTTCATCAGGTTGTTCTTGTCCCGTAATAATACGCATGAGTGTTGTCTTTCCGGCTCCGTTCGGACCAATAACGCCGACAATACCACCTGCGGGTAAGTTAAAGCTTAAATCATCAAATAATAATTTGTCACCAAATGCTTTTCGTAAGTGTTCGGCTTTCAAAACCAAATCTCCCAAGCGAGGACCGGGTGGGATAATGATTTGAGCCGTTTCAGGTGCTTTTTCATTTGATTTTTTCAATAACTCTTCATAAGCCGTAATACGCGCTTTGGATTTTGCTTGACGAGCTTTGGGAGATTGGCGAACCCACTCTAATTCCTCGGCTAATGTTTTTTGGCGGTTCTTTTCGGCGTTTTGTTCTTGTTCCAGTCGTTTTTGTTTTTGTTCAAGCCAACTTGTATAGTTTCCTTCATACGGAATACCTTCACCGCGATCCATTTCCAAAATCCAGCCTGTTACATTATCCAAAAAGTAACGGTCATGCGTAATCATAACAACGGTACCGCTGTAATTTTTTAGATAGGTTTGTAACCAAGCGATTGATTCGGCGTCCAAGTGGTTTGTCGGTTCGTCCAATAAAAGCATATCGGGTTTTGATAATAATAACCGACACAGAGCAACGCGTCTTTTTTCGCCACCGGATAACTTGGTAACGTCGGCATCACTGGGCGGACAACGCAAGGCATCCATGGCAATTTCAATCGTTCGTTCAATTTCCCACCCATTGCAAGCATCAATTTTTTCCTGCAGCTCGGCCTGTTCTGCCAATAGTTTATCCATATCTGCATCCGGATCACAGAAGGCTTGATTAACTTCTTCATACCGTTTCATCAAATCACGAATTTCACCGACGCCGTCCATCACGTTTTCCATAACGTTTTTTGTTGGATCCAGTTGTGGCTCTTGTGGTAAATAGCCAACCTTTACCCCGTCTGCAGCCCAAGCTTCACCCGTAAAATCTTGATCCAAACCGGCCATGATTTTTAATAAAGTTGATTTTCCTGCCCCATTGGGTCCCAAGACGCCGATTTTAGCTCCGGGAAAAAATGAAAGCCAAATATGTTTCAAAACTTCCTTTCCGCCGGGAAAAGTTTTGCATAAATCTTTCATAACATAAATATATTGATAGGCAGGCATACGTGTTCCTTTCTTAAATAAATGAAAATTGAAAGTATCGTATCCGAAATGCCTTTAAAAGTCAAGTTATTTGCCGATTATAAAGTGCTTTACCTTTTTAATTTGTTTCTGTCCGAACGTTTTAATCATTGTTTTGAGGTCTCGCATTTTTAAGTTTTCGTAATCAATATCTTGATAGGGCTTTGCATAAAAACGCCTTTTAGCTTCCTTAAGCGGAACATCAAAAATCGGTTCAAAGAATTTTAAAAGAGCCTCATCGGTTAAATCAGTCGGCATTTGTCCGTTTTTGAAAATCGGAGCATGTATCATTTTTAAATACAACGTGTCATCTTGATCCACTTTTTTGACAAACTCGACCAAGTGTTCCGTCGTATCAAAATCATGAGCGTTGATAAAAGAGTCAGGATTAAAGTCATCGGTGACACGAGGATCTCCGTAGTAAATCGGGACAGTGTCAGAGGCAAAGGCCTGTATTATTTTTTCCGTTGTGTATCCCGGAGCATATGTATTTTCGAAAGCCAATGCGAACTTATATTGACGCTGAAAAACTATTTTGTCAGCGATCGGTCCGCCGACGTTATTTCGCCAACGTCCGCCGGAGGCAACGGTTTTGTATGTGGATAGTTTTTCAAAAGCTTCTTCTCGCTTTCCATCTGTTTGGCGTGCATTTGAAATAACGGTTGCACAAAATTGACGATTTAAAAGAGCAGTATCAGATAGGGTCGTTCCTTTTTCTAAAGACTTGTTCAAATCGGACAAGCACATTCGCCAGAGGGGAAGTCGATGATATCTATCCTCAAATGTCATGTGTTGAAAGCCAAGAGCATAGTCGCAGTAATTGAAATTCGGAACAACATTTTCTCCCGTCCAAAAGATACGAATTCCCGAAAAGTTGTGGTGTGTATTACCGCCCAGTGTGTAAAAGATATAATCCGGCTTATCCGAGATAACAACATTATATCTTTTTCGTAGAAAAGGTGTAAAGAACTCCTTTTCCGGATCCGAATATCGTCCGAAATCCATATAGTTTATTTTTATGGTTTTTTTCATTTTCTCCCCCTTTGATTAAATGAAATTTCTATGCCTTGCCGGTAGAGCCAAATCCTCCCGTTCCGCGAGTTGTATTATTTGAAACACAGGTTGTGGTGATTATTTTCGGATGAATGACCGGACAAACAACGGCTTGAGCAATTCTATCTCCCGGATTGATGATAAAATCCTGTGTTCCTAGATTGATAAGAGTTGTCTTTAATTCGCCCCGATATCCGAAATCAACGGTTCCCGGCGTATTTACAATGGATATCCCGTTTTTAGCGGCTAATCCCGAACGAGGTCTGACCTGAATTTCATATCCGATGTCATCTCCAAAAGGAAAGGGACCTTCAAACTCGATTTTAATGCCATTGGAGATAAGGGCGTACTCTCCGGGTTTTAGCGTTATGGGTTCGGGTATGGCTGCCCGAAGATCAAAGCCCGAATCATCCGTGTGCTTGTAACTTAACTCGCCCCAGCTCTTATCATAGCAATCCAGATATTCAATCAATAAATTCATTCTTTCTCCTTTAGCAGTCTAAAAATAGTTTATGTTTAGGTTTTTTCTAAGAGCCGTTTCAGGTATTTTCCCGTATAGCTGCCGGGGTTTTCGGCAACCTGTTCGGGGGTGCCTGTTGCGACGACTCGTCCGCCACCATCTCCGCCTTCCGGTCCCATATCAATGATATAGTCTGCCGTTTTAATAACGTCTAAATTATGTTCAATGACGACAACCGTATTTCCTTGATCAACCAAAGCATGCAAGACTTCCAATAACTTCTGAATATCGGCGAAATGTAGTCCTGTTGTTGGTTCATCCAAGATATAAAGTGTTTTACCTGTGCTGCGACGAGATAATTCCTTAGAGAGTTTTATTCGTTGAGCTTCACCTCCGGATAGTGTGACCGCCGATTGTCCCAGTGAGATGTAGCCTAATCCGACGTGTTGTAACAAAGCACACTTATCATGTAGAGCAGGTATATTTTGAAAAAAGTCAGCGGCTTCATCTATGGTCATTTCCAAGACGTCGGCAATAGATTTATCCTTATATTTTATTTCCAGAGTTTCTCGATTATACCTCTTGCCGTGGCAAGTATCGCATTCCACGTAAACGTCCGGTAAAAAGTGCATTTCGATTTTTAGTACACCGTCACCGCAGCAAGCTTCGCATCGACCGCCTTTAACATTAAATGAAAAGCGCCCTGGTTTATACCCGCGTGCTTGAGATTCGGGTAGACCCGCAAACCATTCACGAATCAGAGTAAACATACCTGTATAAGTTGCCGGATTAGAGCGAGGCGTTCGTCCGATGGGGCTCTGATCAATATCAATGATTTTATCAATATATCCGACACCACGTATTTTTTTAAAAGAACCGGCCGGTTCGCGGGATTTGTTAATCAGTTGATTTAATCCCTTATACAATGTTTCAATAACCAGTGAGGATTTGCCACCTCCGGAGACACCTGTAACACAGGTAAAAGTTCCCAAAGGGATATCAACATTGACATCTTTTAAATTGTTTGTTGTAGCGCCCTCAATACTTAAAAACTTCCCGTTGCCGGAGCGACGTTTGCTTGGAACGATGATTTTTCGCATACCTGATAAGAATTGTCCGGTTGTTGAAATCGGATTGTTAATAATTTCTTGAGGCGTTCCTTGCGCAACAATATGTCCGCCGTTTCGTCCTGCTCCGGGGCCGATGTCGATGACATAGTCAGCCGTTCTAATGGCATCTTCGTCGTGTTCAACAACAATCACGGTATTTCCCAAGTCTCTCAGTCGAGTAAGTGTTTCAAGTAGCTTATCATTATCTCGCTGATGTAGACCGATAGAGGGTTCATCTAGAACATATAAGACGCCTGTTAAGCCTGATCCGATTTGACTTGCCAAACGAATGCGTTGAGCCTCACCGCCGGAAAGAGTACCACTCATCCGATCCAGCGCCAGATAGCCCAGTCCGACATTGTTTAAGAAAGTTAGGCGTTCAATAATCTCCTTTAAAATACGATTGGCTATTTCTTGCTTTTGTTTAGAAAGAGTCTCATTCAAACCGGAAAACCACTTTAAGGCACCTTCAATAGAAATATGGGTCGCTTCGGAAATGTTTTTTCCGCCGACTTTAACAGCCAGAGCCTCCGGTTTTAGGCGAGCCCCGTGACACGCTTCACAGGGAGAGGTGGCCTGATATTTTGCGATTTCCTCTCGCATCCAGTCAGATTCGGTTTCCAGATATCGGCGTTCCATATTTGGGATAACACCTTCAAAATCTGAATGCCCTTTATGATATCCGTATAAAACAGCTTGCTGAACCTTCGGAGATAATTTATGCCATGGCTTATCTAAATCCAATTCCGGTAGTATTCGGAATAAAGACTTTAATGCCATACTATACCATTGATACATATCATCGCCGTGGCTCCAAGGCGCAATAGCACCTTGCTTGATGCTCTTCGTCGGGTCGGGAATAACAAGGGCAGGGTCAACATACTGACGAAAACCTAAGCCTGAACAGGTGGGGCATGCCCCTTGAGGGTTATTGAAAGAAAAAAGGCGAGGTTCTAAATCCGCAATCGTAAAGCCGGAAACAGGGCAGGCGAATTTAGATGAAAACAACTTTTCCGTATGTGTTTCGGCATTTTCAGCAATAACCAACCCGTCTGCTAAATCAAGAGCTTTCTCGATAGATTGAGCCAGCCGATCCTCTAACCCCTCTTTGATAATGACGCGATCAACAATGACAGAGATGTCATGTTTTTTGTTTTTATCCAAAGCCGGTGTGTCATCTATTTCGTATAACTCACCATCCATTTTAACGCGAGTAAATCCCTTTTTTTGCCATTCAGAAATTTCCTTACGATACTCTCCTTTGCGAGAGCGAATGACCGGTGCCAAAATCATCAGTTTCGTACCACAATCTAACGCCATTAAGGCATCAACCATTTGTGATACGGTTTGGGCTTCAATCGGTAGTCCCGTTGCCGGCGAATAAGGAATACCGATGCGAGCCCAAAGTAGTCGCATATAGTCATAAATTTCGGTGACCGTTCCGACGGTGGAACGAGGGTTTTTAGAAGTTGTTTTTTGTTCAATGGAAATTGCCGGAGACAGTCCCTCTATCAAGTCAACATCCGGTTTTTTCATTAAATCCAAAAATTGACGTGCGTATGCCGAAAGACTTTCCACATAGCGACGTTGTCCTTCGGCATATATGGTATCAAAAGCCAAAGACGATTTTCCCGATCCGGATAATCCGGTTATGACAACTAACTTATCCCGAGGAATATCAACATCAATGTCTTTTAAATTGTGTTCTCGGGCACCTCGTATTTTTATAAAACTCTGCATATTTGAAACCTCGTTTGATATGGTTGATTTTATACTCTTTTTGCATTCTAAAATCAAGTGGATTTTGGTTCGTCTTTTTGTGTTGTGAAACTTTTTGATTTGTAGAGGTTGAATATATTGAGCGAATCCGGAAAGCCTCTTTACGCTTCACTCTTTTTTTGAAGTTACCGTTTGATTTTTTGCTTGATTCTTGGGGGTGCTTCGGATATAATCCCCCTCAAAATATGAAAGGATTATTATGAACTTATTAAATCAAATTAAGGAAAAAGTTGCAACGGCTTTTACGGCCTGTGGTTTTGACGCCTCAAATACATTGGTTCGGTTGTCGGATCGTCCGGATATGAGTGATTATCAAGCAAACGGGGCTTTACCGTTGGCTAAAGCATTAAAACAAAATCCGCGTCAGATTGCCGAGAAAATAGCCGAAAAATTACGTGCCGATTCTTTTTTTGAATCTGTCTCTGTTGATGGTCCCGGCTTTATCAATATGCGGATTTCTAATTCTGTTTTAGGGGAGCAGGCTTTTGATGTCTTAAGCAATCCTGAATGTGGGTATGAACGTCCGGATATGCCCAAGACGGTTGTTTTGGATTATGGTGGTCCGAATGTGGCAAAAGCGTTACACGTGGGGCATTTGCGACCAGCTGTTATCGGGGAGGCGGTTAAGCGGATTTGTCGCTTTGTTGGGGACAAAGTTATTGCCGATGTCCATTTGGGTGATTGGGGTAAGCCGATGGGGCTGTTGATTACCGAATTGCAGGATAAGCGTCCTGATCTTCCTTATTTTGATGACACGTTTGCCGGAGATTATCCGACAGAGGCTCCCTTTTCCTCCAAGGACCTGGAAACGATGTATCCGATTGCCAGTGCGCATGCTAAAGAAGATGAAGAGTATGCTGCCAGAGCGCGTGAAAATACGCGTTTATTACAGAACGGACATCGTGGATATCGTGCTTTGTGGCAACATTTTATTGACTTGTCCGTTGCCGATATTAAAAGCTTGTATGGTGAGTTAGGGGTTTCTTTTGATTTATGGCGGGGTGAAAGCCATGTCCATGATCGATTGCAACAAATGATAGTTCGGTTGCGTCAAGACGGTGTTCTGATTCCGGATCAGGGGGCAGAAATTATTCCGCTGGGTAAAGCAAAAAGCGGAAATGATTTACCGCCTCTGATTATGGTTAAATCGGATGGAGCTGTTATGTATGGGGCAACGGACTTGGCAACGATAGAAGAACGGGTTGATGAGTTTCATCCGGATGCTATTTTGTATGTTGTTGATGCCAGACAAGGGCTTCATTTTGAGCAGGTATTTACGGCTTCTTCCAAAATCGGATTAACCGGTCAGATGAGCTTGGAGCATTTAGGGTTTGGAACAATCAACGGAACGGATAACAAACCCTATAAAACACGTGATGGCGGTATTCCGACTTTGCGTTACTTGATTGATACGGCGGTTGCGGCGGCTCGGCGTAAGATGGAAGCCGGAGAAATGGGACGTGACTTAAACGAGGAAGAAAAGGCTGCTATTTCTAAAATCGTTGGCGTGTCGGCTCTGAAATTTGCCGATTTAATGAATGAGCGGATGAAAAACTACGTGTTTGATGAAGATAAGCTGACAAGTACGGAAGGAAAAACAGGACCGTATATTTTATATGCTATTGTCCGAATGAAATCCGTTTTGGAAAAATTGGGTGTGTCTGCCGAATTAACGCCTAATGATGTCATAACGATCACAACACCGGCAGAACGCCAGTTGTTGTTGCGGTTATATGCTTTGCCGGATTCTGTTCAAACAGCTTATGATAATCGGGCGCCTCATGTCATTGCTGACTACTTGTTTAAATTAGCCCAAGATTTCAATCTGTTTTATCATGACTGTCCGATTAAAGGAGCCGATGAAGTTACACAGAAATCTCGGTTGGCTCTGACAAAGTATACATTACATCTGGCTATGGCTTGTGCTGATATGTTGGGGCTTCAAATACCGGATAAGATGTAAAAATAAAAATCGATATAGAGAAAGGGACGATTAAAATGCGCCCCTTTGTTTTTTACCAACTACCGGAAGAACCACCACCTCCGAAGCTGCCACCGCCGCCACCGAAGCTACTGCCTCCGCCACCACCGAAGCTACCGCCTCCGCCACCGAAGTGGTTTCTTCCCGAGGATTTACCGCCAGATTGTCCTGATTGAATACCAGGGCCTTGGCATTTGAGTACAACCAACAGATGAGGTATTATGATCAAGCCGATGCAAATTAATGCATTGCCCCATATCACAATATTTAACGCCATTAAAATGAAACAAATAATAATTAAAAATCTTATTTGATACGCACGCCTTAAATTTTTTCTGTCCGTTTCATCCAAAAGACTCTTTTTCTTCAGATTGTTAATGACGATCTGAGGCATAAAAAATAGCATAAGAAGCCAAAAAAAGCCGATTCCCGTAACAAGGGGTAGAGAAGATGATAGGGACGATTTATTTTTCTTGGAGTTGTTCAAATGGATGACTTGAGGATAGTGGAAACCTCCCAGCACTCGTTGAATGCTGTACACGGCATTTAATGTACCGGCCTCATATTGATTTTTTTTAAACGCAGGTAACAAGACGTTTTGTATAATATATGAAGCCTGAGCATCCGTCATAATATGTTCCAATCCATATCCGACTTCAATGCGTGTCTTTCGTTCATTCGGAGCAATAATCAGCAATAAGCCATCATTTTTTTGGGCATCACCGATTCCCCAGTGACGTCCCAAAGCGACACCGTATTCCTCTATGCTTTTTCCACGCAATGATTTTAATGTGACAACGACGAATTGTTGTTGAGGCTTCATGGTTGCTAAGATTTTTTGTTTTGTTCTTGGGCTTAAAATCCCCGCTTCATCAACAACCTGTCCCGTTAGACGAGGAAACGATAAATCATCTGAAGCCCAAGACAAGAACGGTAATAAACAACAGCCTAAGATAAAAAGTATTTTTTTCACGTTGATTCCATTGAATTAGTTAAATTGAACGATTGGTAGAGCTTTTTTTTCTTCTTCAATTGTATATTCGGAACGCAGGCTGAACTGTCCGTTCAAAATCCACTTTGCCGGAATACTTTTTAATAACGAGTTATATTGACGAATAAGAGTAATATAGTCCATGCGAGCAACGGCTATACGATTTTCCGTTCCCTCTAACTGAGATTGAAGAGAAAGGAAGTTTTGGTTTGCCTTTAAATCCGGATAATTTTCGGCAACGGCTAGTAAGCGAGATAAAGCGCCACCCAATGCATTTTGAGCCTCTTGAAATGCTTTGACCTTTGCAGGATCATTTAGGTCATCGGCGGTGAGTCGGATTTGACCGACAGCGGCTCGTTTTTCAGCCGTTTCCTCAAAAATACGACTTTCGTGTGCGGCATATCCTTTAACGGTTGATACCAGATTCGGAACTAAATCCGCCCGTCGTTCATATTGATTGAGAACTTGGCTCCATGCCGCTTTAATCCCCTCATCCAACCGGACGGCCCGATTATAAGTTGATATATAGTAAAAAATGCCACCAACAATCAGAGCAATGACAATACCTAAAAAGATTAAAAATTGTTTCATAATGATTCTCCTTTCAAAGATGTTATAGTATTACTTTAACGTTTTTTTATCTTTCTTTACTCCACTTACGTAAGAAATTATAAAAACGGTTACGATCTTTGGCATGAGCCAGTTTTCTGTCTATAAAGCCGTTATAATCTCGGCGTAAAGCAATCGGCCCGAAATCGGGGAGCTCTATGGCCACGGTCTGTCCGATTTTAATACCTCGTAAAGCCGGCTCAAAACACTTTTTGTTAATGAATTTATGGAGTGATTTTTCGATTAAGCAAAAGTTGGACAGCTTGTTTTGCCCACCGCCGGACAGCGGAACAATGTGGTGAACATCAAATCCGTGAGGAATTTTACCTTTTTCGGCTCTGCTCAGGTTTATAACATGAGCATATTTATCCAAAAGACCTTTTCGATATAAATAACGAACAAACACACGATTTAATTTTCGTCTGTCAAATTCTTTTCGGAGTTTTTTGGTAACCTCTGGGGGTTGAAGCGTAAAATAAACAGTCACTGTATTGTTATCCTGATTTTAATGTTTGAATTTCAGTGTCCTTTTTAAAGAGATATAAGAGTGTTCGTAAGGCTTTTCCGCGAGGACTTTCCAGTTTTGGGTCCAGCGATAGAATCGTCTGGGCATCTTTTGTCGCTGTCCACAACAAATCTCCTTGAACGGATATATCTGCCATTTTAAAATCCGGTAATCCGCTTTGGCGTGTTCCCAGTATCTCGCCGGCACCTCGTAATTTTAAATCCTCTTCCGCCAAAACGAAACCATCATCAGTTTCCCGCATAATGCGTAATCTTTCTTTTGCCGTATCTGTTAAATGGGGGCCATGCATTAAAATACACAAGGACTTATCCGAACCTCGTCCGACCCGACCTCGCAACTGATGCAGTCCGGCCAGACCAAAACGTTCGGCTTGCTCAATAATCATAATCGTGGCGGATTTGACATCAACACCCACTTCTATAACTGTTGTTGCAACCAGAATATCCAGTTGTCCGGAAGCAAATTGCTCCATAACAGCATCTTTTTCGGCTCCCTTCATCTGTCCATGAACAAGTCCGACCCGATTTCCAAAGACTTGTTGTAATTCGGAAAATCTTTTTTTGACAGCAGCCAAATCGGTTTTTTCGGATTCTTCTACCAGAGGGCAAATCCAATAAGCTTGGACTTTAGTCGGGGAAGTTCTGATTCGTTCACAAAGCCGCTCTGTCAACTCCGGAATTTTTGAAATCGGCATAACGCTTGTTTCAATCGGTTGTCGGCCGGCGGGTTTTTCATCTAATCGTGAGCTATCCATATCACCATAAGCGGTCAGAGCCAGACTGCGTGGTATGGGGGTTGCCGTCATAACCAATAAGTTAACTCCTTTTTGCTTTTGGATAAGAGCTAATCGTTGATTGACGCCAAACTTGTGTTGTTCATCAACAATGGCTAAGCCCAATTTATGAAAAGAAACTTGTTCTGTTAACAAGGCATGAGTTCCGATTAAAAGCTGGATACGCCCGTCGGCTAATTCGGTTAGAATACGATTGCGTTCCGCTCCTTTTTCGCGAGCTGTTAAAATAGCGACAGATATACCTAACGGACGGCATAAATCCTCAATTTTAGCAAAATGTTGTCTCGCTAAAATATCCGTCGGAGCCATTAAAGCGGCTTGGAATCCGTCTTCTATAACGGACAAAGCGGACAACAGTGCAACAATTGTTTTACCACTACCGACATCGCCTTGCAGTAATCGAGTCATTTGCGCTTCCGAAGACAAATCCTGTTGGATTTCAATCAAGACTCTTTGTTGAGCTTTCGTTAACTGAAAGGGTAGAGAGGCTATTAGCTTTTGTGTTAAAAAACCGGTCGGATGGATTGAAACACCTTTTTTGCGAGTTGCTTGTTGCCGAATCAACATTAAGGCTAATTGATTGGCTAAAATTTCATCGTAAGCCAGTCGTAACCGAGCCGGATTTTTAGGGGCTAAATCTTGCTCTGTTTTCGGATGATGAGCCTCGTCCAGAGCTTGAGTCCAGAAAGGCAATCTATTCTTTGCCTGAAAAGCCGCATCAAGCCATTCCGGTAACTCGGGAACGGCGGGCAGTACATAAGATAATATACGGCGTAACAGTTTGCTTGTAACGCCTCGTGATTGAGGATAAATAACCTCAAATACCGGTATTTTATCCGGTGAGTCAGCGATATAATCAGGATGTAAAATTTTAATTCCGGTTCCTTGAGGCTCGATTTTTCCGGATACCCAGAGCCGTTGATTGGGCGGATATTTTGTTTGTAGATAGCTTTTCCGGTAATTAAAAAAAACTAACTCCAAGGTTTCCCCCAGACTTTCACATACAATGCGATAAGGTTGACGGTGTGTTGGTGGTGAAATGTGACTTACCACTTGAATTTCTAACGTTCCTAACTGCCCAAAGACAATATCTTGTCGTTTTTCAATTCTGGGTCTGTGATTAACTCCGCTCGGTAGATGCCACAGGACATCGGATACACAAGGTCCACATAACGCTTTAACCAGTCGCCCAAGTTTTAAACCCACTCTTGGAACATTTTCCACGGGAATAAATAGCGAGTTTAAAATAGATGGGCGCATAGTGAATTATTTCCCGCGAGTATTCTTTTTTTGATTTTTGGAGGATTGTGTTTGTTTGCCTCCTTTTTTTTGTGTGACCGGACGTTGTGGTTTTAAAAAGGTTCCATCATACATTTTTAAACTTCCGTCTGCATAGACAATAGAGCGAAAAATCGGTAGATGATTAAATGAGGCCAAAACTTCACCACATGTTTCTTGTGGCGTATTTTTTTGCTCTTGATAGGCACGCAATTTAGATGTGGCATATTCACGATAACCGGCTTCTTCTGCTTCTGCCGTCAAGGCTTTATTGGCGATAATACGACTGGCGATTAGTTCAAAGTCATCCAACTTTGCCCCCGCATTGCAAGCCAGAGCCGTTCCTGCGGTAATTCCCAACTGCTCCGCCTCGGATAATCCACGTGCCGTTCTGTCAGAAGCCGCCGATACGGAAAAAGCCGTTAATAACATTATAAAAAATATACTCGCTTTGACTTTTTTCATTGATTTTTTCCTCCAAAATATTTTATATCTGTATTAAGACATATTTCGGAACTGATTTCAAGGAGAATTTTTATGTTTTATGAGCTTGACTTTATCCCGCAGACTGTTCGGCGAGCTGTGATTCTATGTCACGGATATGGGGCTTCCGGAGACGATATGGCTAGTTTAATTCCATCATTCGTTCATACGCTGCCCGATACGGCCTTTTTTTGCCCGAATGGTGTTAAAGAGCTGGGATTTAACAGCTATGAGTGGTTTTCTTTAGATGACTATAATGCCGATTGTATGCATAATCAGGCGTATTTGTCTCTTTTGATGAAGCGTTTGCCGGAGCCGGCGGTGGTTATTCGAAGGAAACTTATTGAAATTCAAGAGAAGTACAATATATCGGTGCAAGATATTATTTTAGGTGGCTTTTCTCAAGGGGGATTGCTGGCTTTGTATGTTGCGTTAACACACTCTGAAAAAGTGGCAGGAGTAATTGGTATGTCGGCTGCTCCGATTCTATTCGGAGAAACGCTTCCCGTTTCGGATATTAAGCAAAAGCCTCCCGTTGTCCTGACGCACGGATCTGCAGATATGGTTGTTCCACCGAAAGGATTGGCGTTGAATATTGATCAGTTAAATACCATCGGTATTACGCCAGATGTTTTTGTTTCAGAAGGTATGGGGCATAGTATTGATGAAAAATGTATCAATTACATTAATCGTTTTTTGTCAGATCAATTTGAACGCTGATTTTTTTATTGACTTTTACGGTAAAAAAAAGTATTTTTAAATACGGAAAGCCACGGACGACAGGTTCGGTCAGCGGGTCAGGTTCGGAAGAAAGCAGCCCAACCGCTCTTTGGCGGGTCGTGTGCTTTCCGCTTGCTTTTAGAGGATTGAATAATGGCCGGAACATCCCATGTACTTGCGCGAAAATACAGACCTCAGGTTTTTTCTGACTTGATAGGGCAAGAGGCTTTGGTTCGCACGATTACAAATGCCATTGCAACAAATAGATTGGCTCACGCATATATGTTGACCGGTATCCGAGGGGTTGGAAAAACCAGCTCGGCTCGTATTATCGCTAAAGGACTGAATTGTATAGGTCCCGATGGGAAAGGGGGAATGACCCCTAATCCATGCGGGAAGTGTCAGCACTGCCTTGATATTGCCAACGATTCTCATATTGATGTTATTGAAATAGACGCAGCCAGTAACACGGGTGTTGATAATGTGCGGGAAATTATTGAGGGTGCGAAATATAATCCTGTGTCGGCCCGTTTTAAAATCTATATTATTGACGAAGTTCATATGTTGTCAAAACAAGCATTTAATGCCTTGTTGAAGACATTGGAAGAACCGCCCGAACGTATTAAGTTTGTTTTTGCAACAACCGAAATTCGTAAGGTGCCGAT
Source organism: uncultured Alphaproteobacteria bacterium (assembly GCA_949292205.1). GTDB lineage: Bacteria > Pseudomonadota > Alphaproteobacteria > CAAHEQ01 > UBA3637 > CALXZG01. Next base: position 12,663 of record CASEYR010000008.1, on the reverse strand, counting down.
TACAATTTTATCACGGTGTCAGCGTTTTGATTTAAGACGATTGGATGAGCAAACATTGTTAAATCACTTGGCGATGATAGCCGGAAAGGAAAATGTTTCTTTTGAGCCGGATGCCTTAAAGTTGATTGCTCGGGCAGGGGATGGATCTGTTCGGGATTCTTTATCGTTAATGGATCAAGCTATGACTCAGTTAGACGGCAATCTGACAACGGACAGTGTTCGAAAAATGTTGGGCTTGGCCGATAGAACGGTTTTGTTTGATTTGTATGAAGCCGCTTTAAAGGGAAATATTGCCGATGCTCTCAAAATGCTGGATATGCAATACGATTGTGGGGCAGATCCGTTTGAGCTGGCTCAAGATTTACTTGACCTAACGCATTGGTTAACGCGAATTAAAATTATGCCTGAGTTGGCTAATGATGTGACCGTTCCGGAGACCGAGAGAGTTCGTGGTAAAGATATGGCAGCCGCGCTGTCAATGGCTTCATTGACAAGTGCTTGGCAGATGTTGTTAAAGGGTGTGTCGGAGATTAGAAATGCCGATTCACCTTTAAAAGCTTTGGAAATGGTTATCATTCGTCTGGCATTTATGGCAGATTTACCGACGCCGGCCGAGATTATGGAAGACATAAAAAAAAACGGTCTAGCGCTACCTAAAGTTTCTATACCGACGGCTATTGCGACCGTGGCTCAAGCACAACCGCCAGTTTTAAAGACGGAAAGTTCAACCGCCCATTCTTCATCGGGTATTCAACCGTCAAATGTGTCGCAACCTGATACAGGGATTCATTCGTTGGCGGATATAGTTGCGTTGGCTCGAGAAAAAGGGGAGCGGATGTTGGCTTTTCAGATTGAGACCAGCGTTCGTCCGGTTGAGGTGAAACAAGGTCTTGTGCGATGTGTTTTAACATCGGATGCGACACGAGATTTGTGTGGACAAATCAGTCGGTTTTTAAATAAAGAAACCGGTATTTCGTGGATTGTTCAGACTCAGGTTTCCGGTGGCGGACAAACATTACAGGAAATTAAAGAGGCTAAACAGAATGCTTTGCTGGCTGATTTAAAGCAAACACCGTTGGTGGCCGGCGTGTTAAATGCTTTTCCCGGGGCAAAAGTTGAAAAAGTAAGACCTTTGAAAAATAAGGAAGATTTTTCAGATGATGATGAAGGTGATTTGTCTGATACCGACGAATCGGATGATTAGAAAATAATAGCAAAAATCTTCTTTATGTTTGTTTTGAAAACGATTGATTTTAAGTTGCTTTCTGACTATATTAGAAAGCATGGAATATTTTTTATGGCCATTTATGCTATTGATTTTGCCGTTACCATGGTTGGTTCGGATTTTTTCGGCTTATTTAAAAAAAAGTTCGCTAGATAATAGCGCTAATGCCTTACGTGTTCCTTTTTTTGACAGAGTCGTTGCATTCGGGAGCGTTCTGACACCCCCGAATCCACGCACGATACGTTCTCTTTTGATTTTATCGTGGCTTGGGTTTGTTGTGGCGGCGATGCGTCCTGTTACTTATGACACAACGATAGAGATGCCTCGCGAGGCTCGAAACATTATGCTTGCCATAGATGTATCCGGATCAATGGGTGAGCGGGATTTTGATGTGAACGGACAACCGATTTCTCGGTTGAATTTGGTGAAAAATGTTGTGTCGGATTTTATTTCTAAACGAACGGGCGATCGTTTGGGATTGATTGTTTTTGGAAGCGAAGCCCATACATTGGCACCGCTTTCTTCCGATTTAAAGACCTTAAGTGTGTTATTTTCGGATGTCGGTATCGGTATCGCGGGGGAGCAAACAGCTATCGGAGATGCTTTGGCATTAGCCGTTGAAGATACCGCAAAAGTGCCTGCCGATAAAAAAGTAATTATTTTGCTGTCGGACGGATATAATAATGCGGGGGTTATTCCGGTTAAGCAGGCGATTGAGCTGGCTCAAAAACAAAAGATTACGGTTTATACAATCGGTATTGCCTCTGATCAGTCAGCGACATCGGATTTCTGGGGAATGCTTCCGATTCAAACGGGGCCGAATTTGGATGAGAAGATGCTGACGGCAATTGCTCAAGAAACCGGAGGGCGCTATTTTCGGGCAAAGTCAACACAGGATTTAATCTCTGTTTATCAAATGATAGAGAAAATGGAGATGACTCCCATAGAAGATGAAATGACGCGACCGAGAGTAGAGCTATTTTATATTCCTTTATTGTTTGGGCTTGTTTGTTGGGTGATGGCTTGGTTAAAGCGGAGGCAATCATGATTTTTTTACGACCATGGTTTTTGCTTTTAATAATCGTTCCTCTTTTGGGATGGCTTTTGCGAAAGCGATTGGATACTCAAACGTCTTGGGAAAAAATTATTGATAAGCGACTATTGCCTTATTTGCTTGTTTCTAAAACAAAACTGATAACACGTCGCTGGTCGTGGTATGAGGTTACTCTGTGGATTTTGCTCTCTATCGCAGCGGCCGGTCCGGCTTGGGATAAAACAGATGTTCCGACCCGAATGCAACAGCCGGGAACAGTTCTTGTTCTGGAGTTGAGTCCCGCTATGAATGAAGCGAATCTAAGACAGGCTCAATTAAAGATATATGATATTTTGAATCAGTTAAAAGGCGAGCAAGTCGGACTGGTTTTGTATGATACGATTGGCTATACAGCCAGTCCGTTAACGCCGGATATGGATATTATTCGAGGCCTTATTCCGTCATTGAACACATCTGTTTTACCCGAGACCGGTGCGAATGCCGTGGCGGGATTTAAACAAGCCGATACCTTATTTAAAAATGCAGGACTTGATACGGGGCGAATTTTATTTATAACGACGGGAGCTTTTGATGTATCAGAATTAAAGAAAGCAGTAAAATATATGCCGTATCAGATTGGTATTCTGGGAATTGGTGACGGGGAGGGAAAGCCGATTCCATTGCCGACAGGTGGTTTTTTAAGTAATGATAAGGGGCAACCTCTTTTGACACGTCTGAATCCAGCAGATCTTGGACAACTTGGTGCTTTTGAAAAAATAACGCCGAATGATGCGGATATTCGTCGTCTTATTCAAAAGACTTCTATCGGTACGCAAGGCAGAGGACAAGATTCAGACTCTACCATACCTGTTTGGCATGATCGGGGAATCTATCTTGTCCTTTTGTGCTTGCCTTTTATTGCTGTTTTGTTTAGACGAGGCATTTATTTCGTTTTGCTGTTATCTTTTTGGGCGTTTTCCGCCTCTGCCGGATGGTGGCTTCGTCCCGATCAAGAGGTCTATGCGCGTCAAATGGCGGGGGCAGAGGCTTACCAGACACAACAATACGAAAAGGCAGAAGCTTTTTTTAAGGGTGATTTGACAGACACCTCTTTGTATAATTTGGGGAATGCTCTTGCTTTTCAAAATAAGATTGATGAGGCCATAGCGGCCTATTCAAAAGTGTTACAGCTGAACCCCGAACATGCGGATGCAAAGTATAATAAGGAGTACTTGGAAAAGCAAAAGAAAGAACAAAACCAACCGCAAAATCAAAAAGATAAAGAGAATAATCGTCAAGATAAAGGTGGGAGTCATTCTGAATCAAACGCCGATATGAATCAAAATCAGCAAAATCAGGGCGAGCGACAAGACGCCTCAACCTCGGAACAACAGAGTCATTCGAATCAAGATGAAAGTAAAATGAATGCATCATCATCCGAACAGAATAAAACTGGGGCAGAAGAACAACAATCACAGGAACAAGAGTCGTCCTCTGGGACAAGTGATCAAACAAAATTGGAAGAAACAAATGAAGAAGCTCGCCAAGAGATGGTGAGTTCTGAAGACAGTAATGAACCGTTTGACCAAGACTCTAAACAGATTTTAAATAGATTAAGACGGGATCCATCTCGCGTATTACGTTATCGTATTTACCAGCAATATCAAAGAAAACAGGGGGGATAGGTATGAAGTTCTTTTATGTTCTTTTGTGTGGGGTGTTGTTTGTTTCTGTTTCGGCCAGGGCTGACATCAGTATTCGTTTTGAACCGACTCAGGTGAGTGTTGGAGAGAGTGCTCAACTGATTTTTCAATCAGACAAGCCGATATCTCAAGTGCCTGATTTAACCGCATTGCAGAAGAATTTTGTTGTGTCGGGGCAACAACAACGTCAATTCTTATCAACCGTTAACGGAAAAACGGAAGTGCGGTATGAAATTATTTATAATGTGTTTCCACGAACCCAAGGGCAGTTATCAACCGGAGACATTCAAATAGGTTCCGAAAAAATATCCGGAGTAACTTTAACTGTTTCGGACAATTCGACAGTAACCGACGGTAGAACGATACAAGTGGATGCTTTTGTGCAACAAAAAGAAGCCTATCCGGGCGAAATGGTTTTGTATACCGTCAAGATAACTGAGTCAACAGATTTACTTGACGGAGAAATTCGTCCTCCTGTTATCCCTGACGCACAAGTTTCTTTGCTTAATATGGATAAGGCTTATCAAACAACCGTAAACGGGCGAGCAGCTCGCGTTTTTGAGCGAACATTTGGTATCGTTCCCGAAAAGAGCGGAAAAATAACCATTCCTCCTGCCGAATTTTATGGTGTTGTCCCTGCTCAACAAAATCGTCAAAAAAGAGATCCATTTGATTTTTTTGAACAAGGTATTTTGTTTAACGGCTTGGTAGCTCAACAAAAAGAAGTTTTTTTGAATTCAAATCCCGTTACCTTAAATGTTTTGTCGAAACCGGCGGCTTGGACAGGCTGGTGGTTACCGTCACAAAATGTTTCTTTGCGGGTTTTGGATAATTTCCCCCAAACACTAAAGGTGGGAGATTCGTTAGAGCGTGTTTTTATCTTAACGGCACGAGGTGTTTCGGCGGAGCAGTTGCCGATTATCCAACAACCAAGCTCTTCTGATATCAAGGTCTATCCTAGCCCGGAAAAAAGGGAAACAATCCAAACTCCGACAGGGGATTTACAGGGAGTTGAAGAATTGTCGGTTGTTATTGTTCCAACGCAATCTGGAACAATAACAATTCCCGAAGTTAAGATTCCTTGGTTTAATACACAAACTCGAAAAATAGAGGTTGCTATAATACCAAGTAAAACGATATCTGTTCAAAAAGTAGTAGGCGAAAAGACTCCTTCTGAGAAAATAAAAACGGATATGTTGTCGCCCGATTTAAAGCAAGATGAACCGATATCACCGCTTGGACGTCAACCCCATTTTTCAGATTTGAAAGGAAAGATGCCAAGTCTGTATTGGGTAATGGCTCTTTTGGGGGCAGGGATTATCGGGGGATTTATGTTGGGACTGTTTTATGCGACTAGACGTGGACGTCGGAATATAAAAACACCGGTTTCCGTCGCCTCTTTACATAAACATAAGTCACGGAAAAAAAAGCCTGTTCCTGACTTGTATCCTTTTTAGCTAAAAAAGATAAAAAAGGACTTGACTTTTACAAATAAATAGTGTAAGAATATGCAACAGTTTATTTATTAGGAAAGGATAACACATGTCGAAAAAATGCCTTATTACGGGAAAAGGTGTTCAGGCCGGAAATAATGTCAGCCACTCTAACCGTAAAACACGTCGTCGGTTTATGCCGAATTTACAAGAAGTTGCTATTTATAGTGAAATTTTAGAAGCTCCGGTGACATTGCGTATCACAAACCATGGATTGCGAACAATTGAAAAGAATGGTGGATTAGATTTGTATTTATTGAATACACCGGTTTCCAAGTTAACAGCCGAATCTAAAAAGTTGCGTGCTCGTATTGAGGGTGCAAAGGCTGCTAAGGGTTTATAATAAAGTTCTCTCTAAGAAAAGGCCTCCGATGGGGGCTTTTTTTATGATTCGAACGTAACACTACCTGTGTAATCGGGTAGATGTGGACATGCCAGCCCAGCCGTAAGGCTTGCGGAGCTTTGGGCTGGTCAAACGAAGTTCGAATAGGCTAATACCACTTGCGTTAGCGAGTGGAAGTTTATAGCATGATGAATATGAAGTTTTTTTGGACGTGTAATTGTTTTTTTAATGATTTTGAATGGGACGCTAAATAGTAGAATAGGGGGTGTTATGCTAATTTAGAACTATTTAATAAAAATAGGCATTTCAGAAGGTGTTTTTCGAAATGCCTTAAAAACAATAGATTGCTAATGTGTATCGGTGGCTAAACTATCCGCACAAAGCTAACAGAATACCGGCGGCGATGGCTGATCCGATAGCCCCCGATACATTAGCCCCCATGGCATGCATTAACAAATGATTTTCCGGATTTTCTTCTTGTCCCAACTTTTCAGAAACACGAGCTGCCATCGGGATAGCCGATACACCGGCAGAACCAATCAATGGATTGAGTTTATCCTTTAAAAATAAATTCATTCCTTTAGCCATCAAAACACCTGATGCCGTTCCAATACAAAAAGCGATAACTCCCAAAATCAAGACAATTAAAGTCTGAGGAACAAGAAATAGCTCGGCCGATAATTTTGAACCAACAGACAATCCTAACAAAACGGTAACAATGTTGATTAAATCATTTGCCGCCGTTTTTGCTAATCGTTCGGTAACACCGGATTCTTTCAATAAATTTCCAAACATCAGCATACCGATTAAAGAAACAGCCATCGGAACAAAAATTCCCGTTAGAATAATAACAATTATCGGGAATAAGATTTTCTCTCGCTGACTAACGGGGCGAAGTTGCGTCATTTGAATTTGACGTTCGGATTTTGTTGTTAAAGCACGCATAACCGGCGGTTGAATAACAGGAACCAACGCCATATACGAATACGCTGCAACAGCGATAGCACCCAACATTTCCGGAGCCAGCTTACCGGCCAAAAAAATTGAGGTTGGCCCATCGGCACCACCGATGATAGCAATAGAGGCTGCTTGTTTCAATGTAAGTTCAAATCCCGGAAGATAGCTGCTAAACGCAATACCGCCCAAAAACGTTCCAAAAATAGCGAACTGTGCAGCCCCACCTAAAAGAGCTGTTTTCGGATTTGCCAGCATGGGCCCAAAATCAATCATGGCGCCAACGCCTAAAAAAATCAACAAGGGGAACAATCCGTTTCCGATACCGAATTGATATAAGACAGACAGTAATCCCCCCTCATCTGTCAATCCGGCTCCGGGTAAATTTGCCAACAGCCCTCCGGTTGCTATCGGGATAAGCAAAAGGGGTTCAAATTGTTTGACAATACCCAAATACAGTAAAACCAAACAAATACCGATCATAATGACTTGTCCGATGCCAAGCGGTAAAAACATTCCTGTCGGTACGGGCTGAGCCACAATCAACCAAGCTCCGGTTTGTTTCATAACGCTTTCAATTTCAGGGGATAGGATACTGATAATCCCCAAAAAAGCACAAACGGCAAGAGCTAACAAACTCCAAAACCAAATTGAATTAAGCTTTGTCATAGATAACCTCCAGAACAGGTTGTCCTGTTTTCAGCTGCTCTCCTTTTTGAACCAACACACGAGCAACCGTACCGGCATGTCCGGCACGAATAAATGTTTCCATTTTCATCACTTCTAAAACACACAGATTCTGTCCGACAGAGATGTGATCCCCTTCTTTGACCAAAATCTGAGTCACCATTCCGGGGGTTCCGGCAGTGATAACGGTTGAAGATGATGAGTCGCTTGACGAAGTCCCCGCATTCTTTTTCTCTGTTTTATCAACAGAATCAGCCGAAACAGATACATCATAAACAGTTCCATTGACTTCCGCCGTATTTTTATTCAAACGAACATTAAATGTTTCACCGCCAACGATGACTTGATAGACATCGGCTTTTGCTTTAGGCGTTTCTTTATACCGAACACCTAATTTTCCTTTTCCCTGCAAGAAAGCAATCCCTTTATCTCCACAACTGGCCGCAATAAAAACATTCTCGTCCGTTATCGGTAAACCGGCGGCCTTCAACATATCCTCATAATGAGCTCTGGACTTATTGGGATTCTTATCGTTAATCGCTAAAACAGTTTCCTTTGTCGGTTGTAACCCAAGCTGTTCAGCCGCAATTTTAACAACTTCTTTATCTGCAGGAACCGGCGTTTTTCCAAAATAGCCTAAAACCATTTTACCGTAGCCTTCGGCTATTTTCTTCCAAGGCCCTTGCATCACATTATTAAACGCCTGTTGAAAATAGAACTGAGACACAGGTGTAACTGATGTTCCAAAGCCTCCTTTACGAACAACTTCCTCCATTGCAACAATAATCTCGCCATATTTATCCATTAGTCCATTGTCACGCAACATCTGAGTATTAGCCGTTAAAGCTCCTCCCGGCATCGGAGACCATGGAATCCGAGGATCCGCATGCAGTGCTTCCGGTGGCATAAAGTATGGATTTAACGCTTCCTTTAAAGCCTCTTCAACCCGCATAACGGCATCAATGTCACACTCTAATTCGTAATCCATTCCCCGCAGAGCATGCCACATTGTCGCCACATCCGGTTGACATGTTCCCCCGGATACGGGAGCCAGAGATAAATCAACAATATCTGCGCCTGCTTGTATTGCTGCCAGATAACAAGCCAGACCGACACCGGCTGTTTCGTGAGAGTGGAATTCTATCGGACAGTCATCTCCGACCAATCGTTTAGCTCGGACAATTGTTTCATAAACAACCGCCGGAACAGACGTTCCCGAAGCATCTTTAAAACATAAGGAGTCAAACGGGATACCCGCTTTTATAAATTTTTTCAGACGGTCCTCATAAAAATCAGGGGTATGAGCTCCCTCTGCCCCTGGTGGCAGGGACATAATCGCCACACACAGCTGATGTTTCAAGCCGGCTTTTTGAATACACTCTGCACTATAATGTAAGTTATTCGGATCGTTTAGGGCATCAAAGTTACGAATGGTCGACACACCGTGCTTTTTAAACAAATCAGCGTGCAACTTAATCATTTCGGAACTTTGTGAATCAAGTGCTACGACATTAACCCCTCGTGCCAATGTCTGTAGATTCACATCAGGACCACAAATTTCACGAAATTGATCCATTACATCAAATGCATTCTCATTATTATAAAAAAAGGCGGATTGAAAAGAGGCTCCACCACCGGATTCAATATTTGTAATACCGGCTTTCACGGCTTCGGCAACGACGGGCAGATAGTCCTTTGATAACACCCGAGATCCATAACAGGATTGAAACCCATCACGAAAAGCCGTACACATAAATGATATTTTCTTTTTTCCGGAACGCTTTTTTGTCGTCATTATACCCCCCCCCTTATTCCTGATGTTTGGCAAGAGCAATTGCCACTGCTACTTTCGTTAAATCCTTACGTGTATTATTTTCCAAAATGATTCGCAAAATATTCATACCGCAAATCAATAGAAATAAAAAAACGAATACACCACTCATACCGATAATGGTTATTGTTAATGCTTCAGAAATCATAACAGCCTCCTCATACACAAGTGAAGTCTAAAATGTCTTTATGGGATTTGCAAGCTTTTTTATCCTTTATCTACTAAAAAGATTCTTGATTTTTACGCATTCTTTTGATAAAATAAAGGGATAGAGAGGTGGAAGTGGCAATATCAAGACGCGGTTTTTTGGGACTTTTAGCCGCCAGTGGGCTCAGCTCATTGGCTTCTGCAAGCGGTCTGCCGATTGATGCGCCGAAAATCACACCTAAAATGACCTCTCGGGAAAAGTTATTTTTGTCCTATTTGCCGGTGTTAGAAGCTAATGAGCAGAAGGTTTTAAACTTTTATCGGTGTTCTCAGAGTAGAGTAACCGTTGGTTATGGTACTAATTTATCTGCCCATCAAAAAAAGTTTCAAGACTTAAATATTACAATTTTATATCAAGGAAGACCCTTAACGCCAAAACAACGAGATATATTTTTTAATAATGCCGAAGATCTTCATGAAACGACCTTAAAAAAATACACGATCAGTGAAACAGACGCATTGCGATTAGCGCAAACAACGACAAATGAGTTTATTGATTTTTTAGATAATCATTTCAGAAAACCAACAGATAAGAGTAAAAGAGCTATTTTGTTTGACGGATTGCCATTATGTATGCAGGCATTAGCTTTGGATGTTTTGTATAATACCGGAACGGCTGGGTTTAAAAAATATGTTAAATTTGATAACGCCTTGAGAATAGGGGATTACGAAACTGCCGTTGCCGAGTCACGCGTGTTTACGAATAAAAAAACAAGAGAATATAATATACAACGAGAAATTCGTAAAAAGAGGTTTTTGGATATTTGTAAAATTGTTTGGAGATCCGTGAACAAGGGTGAACGTTTATCGGATTTGCTTCCTCAGATTGTTGCCAGCTATGATGCTCAACCGGATACCAGTAAAAAAACGAAAGAACGTCATTTAAATCTATGTGCAGAAACGGCTTTGGCAACGGGAGAATACTATCACTTTAAACAAAACTGGCGGCAACTGTCCGCCTCTCAATTCAAACAAGAAATTGCCAACAATATGCAAATGATGGATCAAGTTCTGAAAAGACAGAATTTGGCTGGTTTAACAAAACAAAATAATTATTCAATGGGTTAAAAAATGTTAGATTTAAAAAATAAAACGATCCTGACAGGGGTTAAACCAACGGGGACTCTTCATTTTGGAAATTATGCCGGGGCCTTAAAGCCAGCCGTGGAACTAGGGCATCAGGTCAATAAAGAGGGCGGACGTCATATTATGTTTGTAGCGGATTATCATGCTATTAATGCCATTAAAGACGCTCCTTTGTTAAAACAATTAACGCGAGAAATTGCAAGCGCTTATTTAGCTTGTGGGCTCAATCCGAAAGAATCTTATTTTTATAAACAATCCGATGTGCCCGAGTTATTTGAGTTGACAACAATTTTAATGGCTTATACACCCAAAGGGTTTATGAATAAAGCCCACGCCTATAAAGCCGCTGTTGATAAAAATGTGGCAAAAGGCGAACCGAACGATGCTGGCATCAATATGGGATTATATACTTATCCGGTATTAATGGCCGCCGATATTCTGGCTTATGATACAGATCTGGTCCCTGTCGGTAAAGATCAAATTCAACACGTTGAAATTGCAGCAGATATTGCGGGTTCTATTAATGCTCATTATGGAAAGACCATCTTTAAACTGCCCCACTATTTTACGACAGAGGCAACCGAAACCGTTCCCGGTCTGGACGGTCGGAAAATGAGCAAGAGCTATAATAATGTCATCCCCTTATTTGCAGATGATGCAACTCTGAAAAAAGCCGTTATGAGTATCAAAACGGATTGTCAAGATATCAATGCTCCCAAAACTCCGGATGAGATTCTATTGTACCAAATCTTACGGGGAATTGCTCCTGCCGAAATGGTTGCCGAAGTCAAAGAAGGACTTAAAAAAGGGGGTATGGGTTACGGCACGATCAAGAAGATGCTATTACAAGCTATTATTGATGAAATCTCTGAAAAACGAGAAAAATACAACTATTATCTGACTCACTTTGACGAGGTTGAAGATATGCTTCATGACGGAGCAAATCGAGCCAGAGCTCTTGTTCAACCGGTTTTAGAACGAGCCAAAGATGCTATCTTTAACCGGAAGTAATCAGATATAATCTCAAGAGAACAGAAAACGTCCCGAATTCGGGACGTTTTTATCATTCCCCACAGCGATTATCCTGCCATGTCAATCCGCAAGAAAGACACTGAACTTCCGTTAATTTATCAGCATTTTCCGCAGAAGGACACTTTTTACAAATATCCCCATCCAGATACCTAACCCCCGGACAAGCACACTTATCTTCGGGAACGCCTTTGACAGAGAAATCTTGCGGTTCACCACACGTATGACATTGCCCGACATTATCCCATATCTGACCATCCGTACAGTATTTCGCACAATACCGATATTGTCCTCCAATAACCCCCCGATTTCCGCAAGCTTCACAACTTTCTTTTGCCCAAGCATTCACCTCCGCACTGTTATAGGAAACCTCACCCAGATAGATGCTCTGCTGTTCGCTATCACATCTATGACATCCCCAGGACTGATATCCGCCAACACCGCTTTCATTTCCCGTTCCTAAAAAATGCCCTTCACACCGAGCACACTCCTCTTCAAAATGTCGCGCATAGAAATATCCTGTTGTCCTACAATTAACACATTCAGCATCATTATTCATAACTTCCCCTTCGCCACAGCGTAAAGCGCAAAACTTCCAATTATCCCAACCTGTTACGAAACGTCTATTCGGACAATTCTTCTCACAAGTTGCCCGTGTTTCATTGGTCCAACCATTCATAGAGGCTATAGGATCGGGTGTGTCACAACGATAACATCCTCTATCAACACCTACCCAAGAAGCAATAAAACGATTAGGACACTTTAAACATTCCGAATGTGCCGCAATAAAGTCCACATCATCAGAGCAATCTCGACAGACATCACGAGCTCTTATTTTTCCATCCGGACAAGGCAATGAGCAAAAGACGATTTCATTAGCTATAACACGGGGAGCGGTTCTGTTAGAACACCGACTACACCGCTGATAATATTCCTCCTTATCTCCCCATCCCATATTAATTGATTCCATTGGATCATCACACGCCCAACATTTACCATTAGCATCCATTAACGGTTTGTCTGGCGGACAACACTTTCCATCAGAGTCACAGCATTCTCCTTTTTCATTGAC
>CASEYR010000007.1 GCA_949292205.1 uncultured Alphaproteobacteria bacterium | reverse complement strand
TCGTTTGGGGCGTTCCATGTTAGAGGTTATGCGCATATTAGAAACTTGTTTAAACAAAGAATGTCAGGTCTGGACGATAAAAGAAAATTTTAGACTAGGCGCAGATATTCAATCAAAAGTAATGGCGTTTGCCTTTGGCATATCGGCAGAAATTGAACGCAGTTTAATATCACAACGGACAAAATCATCTTTGGCAAACATAAAAGCCAGTGGTAAAAAACTGGGTCGTCCATTCGCAGCCACAAGCAAGAAATTAAAACTGTCAAAGAACACAAAACGTGTTAAAGATTTATTGGATAAAGGCGTTTCAAAAGCACAAATTGCTAAAGCTATGGGCGTTGGACGCACGACGCTTCGGCGTTTTATCTCTCGCCAAGGATGGGCTTAAGATGGATCCATTCTCTTTAACTTCTTGCCCTAGGGGCAGGAGGTTGTGTTTGACAGATATTTAACCTTTACCTACACACATACAAAGGTTCAGAATAAAAAAATTCTCTTTGCGATTAACTGACATTGATGTCACTTAATGAAACACAACTTCGGTTTTGATAAAATCGAGGTTCATTTTCTTAGCCTTTCAAAATAATAATAAAAAAATTTTATAAATTTAAAAACGGTTTTACATATCAAAAGAAGTGCGACAAAATTCTTTCATAACAAAATGAAAGGATGTTAAATGGAAGAATTAAAAAAAGAATTACAAACAATTTATCCCGAAGCGACAATAATTGATATACATAATATGATTCAAGATTTGACAGATTTTTGTCTTGCTTGCGCTAACGCAACAATTCAAGAAAATCAAAAACAGGTCGCAAATGATAATGAAAAAATCCCAGAAAAAAGTTCGCAAATTGCATAAAAATATGCGTATTTACAGTGAATTATACGATATAATGAATATATAAAACAGGATATTAAATGTCAAAATACGAAATTATTGAAACAAAAGAAACAGAATGTAAACAAGCAGTAATCTTTGCTCGTGTCTCCAGTCAAAAGCAAGAAAATGGTGTGTCAAAAGAGGCTCAAATTTCTGCCATGACGAACTATTGTAATAAAAATGGATTGAAAATTGTAAAATCCTATTCTATTACGGAAAGCTCTACCATTGGAGATCGTCCAAAATTTAAAGAAATGATAGAATTTTTAAAAAAGCAAAAACAAAAAACTGCTTTGGTTGTCCATAGCGTAGATCGTTTGCAACGTGGTTTTGATGAAACTTCTATTATTAATAAATTAGCCAGAGATGGTATTATTGAAGTCCATTTTTTGAAAGAGAATTTCAACATAGATCAAGATGCTGAACAAGCTGAAGAAATGCAATATGACTTGAATGTATTTAGTGCGAAGATGTATATCAGCGCACTTAGGAATCACGTTTTAAAATCTCAAAAATTTAATCTCAATAATGGAAAGTGGCAAGGCTTCGCACCCATTGGTTATATCAATTATCGAGATTCAGACAATAAAGCTCAAATTAAATTAGATGAAGAACGAGCTCCATTAATTAAGAAACTTTTCTTGGAATATGCAACGGGTTTACACTCTTTGGAAAGTTTATGTCAGTTTGCAAGAGAAATTGGTTTATCCACTCGTCCAACAAAAAAATTAAAATCACATTCAATTAGCCGTCATAAAATTAATGATATTTTACGTAATCCGTTTTATTGCGGAACTATGGTTGTTAAGGGAAAAGCCTATCCACATATTTACGAAAGAATTGTTAGTCCAGAATTATTTAATGAGGTAAAGGAAATATTAGATAATCGTGGTAAAAAAAAGATTATTCCACACCAACAAATTTATGGAAAGAAAGCATTTGTTTTTCGTGGTTTGGTAAAATGTGGTATTTGTGGTTGCACCATTACTTCAGAACAACATACCAAAAAAAGTGGGCTTGTATTTCGTTATTTAAGATGTAGTCATATGAGAAAGAACTGTAATCAAAAACCTGTTCCTGAATCAAAATTACTAAATCAACTTGATGATGAACTTTTTTCAAAATTACAACTTTCGGATTCTATCCTATTAGCAGTTAAAAAGAACGTTCAAATGCGTTTAGAAGAAGATTCACATATTAACGCAGCATTAAAACGCAAAAATACACTTAAATTAGAAGAACTAGAAAATAAAAAAAGCCGTCTATTTGATATTTATTTGGAAGGTGGCATTACTAAAGAAGAGTATCAAGAAGAGAAAGCAAAAATGGAAGCTGAAAAACAACAGTTAGAATTAAATGCTCAAAAATTTATTACCATTACCTCTGAAATAAAAGATGTGGTTGAAAGAATTATTGAAATTGCAGGTAATCTTTCAAATATTATGAAAACAGCAGATTATAAAATACGGAATCAATTATTAAAACTTTTACTTAAGGATTGTACTTTAAAAGATGGCAAATTAACATATAATGTCCGTGAACCATTTTCTGCATTTATATCTACTGATGTAAAAAAGACCATTCCAGATTATATCACAAACAATTTGCAAGAATTTAATAAAATTGCATATCCAGTCGGATTACTTTCAAATTATTTGCCTTTGGAAACTACTTAAAATACATTTTTAAGGACTCAATCACTATGACACAAATTTATACTTATCAATCTCAACTAGCTCGTGAATTGCGCACTGTGCCCAACCAATAGAGAAGGAGGTTATCTGATATGATGACCTCTTATTTTTTAATAAGTTTAATGTGAATGTTTCATTTGTAGTTGCTTCAGTAAGATTCCGGCTAAGATGCATAATAATATGGCAATCATATAAAAAGACGTCCATCCAGACTTTACTGAGTTGGATAAAAGGGAGTTTTCAACAGTTGTACAAAGCGTCAGAGATATACCTGCAATGATAGATCCGAAAGCACCAGCAAAAGATTTGACGGCAGAATTGACAGACAGGTAAATAGCAGACATTTTTTCCGGAACAAAAAGTAAAGACGTATTGTTAATGCCGAGAGTTAAACCAGCCGTTGCTATACCTAACAAGACGTGTAGAATCGTTAATAAAAAATAGAGGATATAGCCAACCGACAGATTAAGTTGGTTCAATAAAATTAATCCGATTAATGATAGAATAAACAAGGGAATAGATAACAATAATATAGAAACAGGTCCCTGTCTATCGGCAATTTTTCCCCATGTTTTTATGGTCATCATATAAACAATTTGCAAAACCAAAGTTAATACTAAAATAATGGACATTTGAATATCAAATCGGCGCAACATGAATACAGTTATGAAAGGAGTTATGAATGCTTGGGAAAAATTTAACATACTTAATGCATTAAGTAAATGCTGAAAGGGTTTATTACGTAAAGTGAGGCGTAGCTTTTGAAGAAACGATATGTCACCCTTTGTCGGTATTTTACAATCTTTTACATTTATGAATGTATAGGCCCCGTATAGCCCGATAATAAATGCAAAAACCAACAGAGTGGCATAGGCATAAATCTCTTTTTCAGGATAATTTTCATGAACATATTTCAAGAAAAATGAGGCACATAAAAAGCAGATGATTTTCGCTAACATCATATACTTAAACCGATGAGAGAAAAAGCGCCCCATTAGTCGTTTGGGAACCAATATTTTCATCCAAGGTAACCAAGCACCACCGGCCATGCATCCAATCAGGTAAGTTGCAGACAGGAACAGGATAAGCAAAAATAAAGCTCCTGTCATATTTGGATTCAAGGCAAGAAGTGCTGCGAATAAATAAAATGGACGAGATACAAAAGAAGACCAAAAAGAAATTTGACGAACAGATAATCCTTTTTCAATTAACCAAGCAACAAACAGATGGATTAAATTACCGAAATAGGGAACAGCCCCTAAAATGCCGAAAGCAATATTTCCGGCGCCGAAGAAAGCTGCATAAGCAATCAAAGTTGGTCCAACAGCCAGTGTGTCCATTGCGGAAGTTGCTACACCACCCCAAAAAACATATGAAAGAGACCTCTTAATAGAAACAGATTTGTTCATAATGAGCAATACTAGCAGGCTTTCGATCGAAAATCAATAGAAAAAACACTCGATAAAAAAGAAAAAAATTGACAATTTTTTTTTAATATGTTACAATTCAACAAAACAAGATATCGGAGGAAGATGGTTGTGTCAACTCAAAATATTGAACAAATTTTTATTGCTAATTCGTCATATTCACTATATCAGTATTTGGTTTTATTTCCGGATAAGTTTTTTTCTACATTATTTATATGCGGTCCTGCAATTCAACATAGTAATTTGCCGAATAAAATGATATTAGATTGTCGTGACGATAAAACAGGATCTGAGCAAAAGAGATATTTGCGTATCATTATGAGTAAATTAAAACATGTAACCAAAGGACGCTCTGTTCCTTGTTATGCTAATTTGGTAACTCCGTTTGCGACAGATTTGATTTCAGTTTATCCGACCTATGTTTTATCCGACGGTCTGGGAGATTCTGTTCTTTTCCCGAAATGGATGAAAGATTCCAGAATAAAAATGTGTTATGCGACACGGTTAGGAAATGATTGGGAAAAAGATGTATCTAAAAAGCTTATCGTGACCGACTTAAAACAAAAATGGAATGAGAAAAGTAAAGAAGAACAAAATGTTATTGCACATGCATTTAATGTTGAACCTCAGCTTCTTTTGTCTTTAAATCAGAAAAAAGTTATTTTAGTTACTCAACCTCTTTCGGAAGATGGCATTGTTTCTGAAAAGGATAAAATTCGCCTTTATCAAAGTATTTTATCTCAGTATAATCAGAAAGATGTTGTGATAAAACCACATCCTCGTGAGACGACCGACTGGGGGCGTTTGTATCCTGACATCCCTATTATTCCAAGGCAAATTGCGGCGGAACTCTTGACATCGTTGATTAATCCCGAAAAAGTCTGTACTTTCTTTTCAACGGCTGTTTTTCAAATGGCAACTCCGGATAAGATAGATATCTATGCGAAAGATTTCAGTAGATTGACATTTTCACATCCTGGGCAAAAAATGGGACGGGTGGCATATGTGGATATAGAAAAAACGTATGGACATATGCCATTTAATTGGAAAGTGATTCCTGATACTTATTTTTATCGCAGTTGTTTGGACAATAGAAATCGTTCAGAATCCCATTTATTTTCGTTTTAGGCGGGCTATATTTTTATTGACAAAGTATTTTGAGTTAGATAAAATACCCATCTGAGTATAGGAGGTATTTTGTATCTGGGTAAAAAGATATTGGGATTGATTCCGGCTAGGGGAGGATCGATTTCTGTTCCTAGGAAAAATTTATATCCGTTAAATGGCAAGCCATTGATTCTATATACAACGGAATCAGCTGGACGATCTGAATTTTTGGATGCTGTTTACTGTTCTACAAATGATGATGAAATTGCTTCTATTGCATTTGTACAGGGAGGGTGCGGAATTATTCCTCGTCCGGATGAGCTATCTACAGATACAGCAAAAACAATAGATTGTGTAATTCATGCATTAACATTTTTGTCAGAAAAAGGTGAAGATTTTGACTATGTTATGATTTTACAACCGACAAGCCCCTTACGCAAAACAGAACATATTGATGGATGTATTCGCTATGTGATTGATAATGATATTCCGGGGTGTGTCAGTGTTTCCAAAATACCATATTTGCCTGTTTTGATACGTAATATGAATGCTGAGGGGCATTTATTTCCCATTGTTGGTGGTTGCGGTACGGTTCGTCGCCAAGATGTTTTACCCACATATTATGTAGATGGATGTTTATATATGTGGTCAGTTCCTGAGATTATACGAAAAGGAAGTGATTTGAGTTTGAATGATGCTCAGGTTGGCTATGAAATTGATTCTGATTCAGGATTTGATTTTAATGACGTATTGGATATTCCTAGGTGTGAGCGGTTATTGAATGGAAAATGAAATGTAGATATTTTATTTCAGTTATGTTTTTTTTTCTTGTTGTGGTAGAGCTTTTTTTGGCATACGCTTTATTTTGTTCCGCACGAGAAAAACCTTTGGCGCATATTTATGTTGATATAGCGTCTACACCATCCTTATTCCAAATGGTAGATCTTATTCAGCGTCCAGAAAATGAGCCTAAATATGCAGCATGGATCAGATTTACCCATCCAGTATCAAAAGACACTTTAAGGCGGATAAATTTACAAAAGTCTTTGATAAAAGATGGTAATCCAAATTATTTAAATGTGATAAAAAAAGAGCTCTCTGCTTTTTATCAGAAGTATAAAAACTATGATTTTACGATACATTTGAATTATCATCAAAAATGGATGTGGGACTCTATTTTGAATATTATTCCCAAAAATCAGGTGAAAAATCTTTATTTTTATGAAGATTCCATAGGGTATTTTCTTTGGAAGGGATGGAATGCATCCAGTATTTCTTATATTAAGAATTACCCAACTATTTTTTGTTTTTCACATCATGATGTGGTTTTAAAAAAATACCCTGTATTCAGATCGTTGCATACGCAACAGCAAAACATATTTAATCAAGTTTTCCATATGGATGATTCAAAAAAAGAAATTTTATATCAGTTGTCTGGTCTGGATAATAACATTTTGTCCAAATTGGTAAACGGAAGAGAGTATGTAGTCTTTTTAGATGATCCCAATATGAATATAAAATCAGCTTTTTCTTTTTTGGACAACATAATGTATCAAAATCCAGAATTGAGATCAATGCATTGGATTTATAAAAATCATCCGAGAGGGGGACGCTTTAGAAAAACACTTGATGTGTTGCGCTCACGTGTTTCATCAGTTATTGTTATTCCAGAAAAAATACCGTTTGAGCTATTGATAATAGCCGGATTAAATCCAAAGTATGTTTTTGGATATAGCTCATCTACATTTTTTTCGTTAAATCAGAAAAATATTTTGGGATATATGCCTCGTCCATATGATCCATACATCGGTCCTTTGATTGATCTAGGCATTTTAAGTAATAGTCTTATTATAAAATAATATATATCAGATATTCAGAAAGCCCCCTTTCGGGGGCGGTTTTGCTTGTCTCTATTTACCACAAGGTGAGAATAATTCGGAAATAGAAATGACACCCAATAGGTAGTCATTTGTACAAACACGTTGATTTCCGATTTTTCCACGAGTTCCGGTACATGCGGAAACAGCCATTAATAAAACAACAGCGACTAATAATTTTTTCATTTAGTTCTCCTTTCTTAAAGAATGCATATTTTTGTATGCGTCTTTCATTTTACAGGATAATGTGTGAAAGTCAAACAGATTTTTAAATTTTTTATTTGTTATAAAAAATAAATATGCTATATATACACATAAAACTAAAAAAGAGGATTTTATGTTAGAAATTGATAATTCTTTAATTATAATTGTAGATATGCAAGATAGGTTGCTCCAAGCTGTTCGCAAATCAACAATTTTGGAAAAAGCAGTTGTTCTGGCAAAAGCCTGTTATATTTTAGGAATTCCTATCGTTATAACCGAACAATACCCCAAGGGACTGGGGCATACAACGCAAGAATTGGTAGACGTTGTGTCACCGGAAACACAACTTTTTGAAAAAGTGGATTTTTCGGCTCTTCGTTCTGAAGAAATAGCACAATCTATAGATAAAAAGGGAAAAAAACAGATTATTCTATGTGGCGTTGAAACGCATATTTGTGTTTTTCAAACGGCGGTAGATTTGCTTCAAAGAGGGTATGAAGTTTATTTATTGCAAGATGTTTCATCTAGTCGTTTTGAATCGGATGAAGAAACAGCATTGGCTGCTTTATCGGATATGGGTGTCGGTATTTGCTCATTAGAGATGCTTTTATTTGATTTTTTAAAAAGTGCCGACCATCCTTCTTTTAAGGCGATTCAATCACTGATAAAATAATTTTTTTCAAGGCTTTGTATTGTTTTGTGATACAAAGCCTTAGTTTTGAAAAAGATGTTTAAACAGATGGTTGCTTTGAAATACGAATATTATCCGTTATTGTTTCAAACTCATCAACCGTTGTATCAGGTAAAAAAACGTTGTTTCGGCTGGTGGAATATAACGATAAGTATCTTCGAAACTTTGATCTGATAAATCGGTAAAGTGTTGGAGTAGCAACGCCCATGCGGCGAGCAATATGTATTTTAGGAATACGTTGCAACAGCATATCTTCTATTTTATTTTCTTTTCCCTCTAACTTCATCTTGCGATTATGTCCGCCTTTAGGACGTCCTAATTTTCGTCCTTCTGCTTTTAATCTTTTAAAAGTTTCTCGGGTTCTTTGGGAAATAAGCTCTCGTTCAATACTGGCAGATATACTAAATGCAAAAGCCAGAACCTGACTTTGAATGTCCATTCCTAAACGATACCGCTCTTTCAACGTCCAAACTTGACATTCTTTGACCATACAGGCCTCTAAAAAACTCATGACTTGCATAGAGTTTCTGCCGAAACGAGATAGCTCTGATGCAATAATGGTATCCCCCTTTTTTAGTTTTTTCATCAATACCCCCAATCGTCTTTTATGAATGGATTTTGTTCCGGAAATAGTTTCCTCAATCCAGCGATCAACATTCAAATTTTGTTGGGTGGCAAATTGTTCAATTTCAAATCTTTGATTTTCAACAGTTTGTTTGTCCGTGCTGACACGAATATATCCATAAATCATCTTATCCTCCTAGTAAATAATTGATTCGGCGTGTTGATTATACCATACTTAAGTATGTTTATACAGAAAACAAAAGTGTTTTTATTCGTTTTTTTGAAGTTATACCCTAGACAGAGGGATATCTGCAAACTATAATAAAGGGAACATAGGGGGATATATGTTTCAAAAGACAAATTTGTTGCTGGATGCAACGGTTTTGGCGAATGCGTTTAGCACGGCAAATTCGGATCGAACCGGCGTTTTTTTTTCGGTGTATGAAATTTGTACGAGGCTGATTCAGTCGAGTGATTTTCGGGTGTTTATTTATTGCACTCCGGGACGAGAGGCTGATTTGAAAAAAGCTTTATCTTCTTTTAATGTGTTAGATAAGGTTATTCTGCCATCTCGCATGCAAACCGAACGGTTTGACCGTATGGAAAGATTAAAAGAGTATATACGAAAACGGCGACAACAAAAAAAATCGTTGTCTCGCATGTGGGGGCAACTACGATTGTCTACACTGCGATTCATTGAACGCTTAGACAGATATCGTTCATGGGATGAAAAATATGAAATGATAGATGTTTTTTTATCTCCTTTTCACGGTATTCCGACACGAATTAAACAAGCAAAACATATTCGTAAGTTTTTGATTTTATATGATACAACGCCTATTTCCTTGCCGGAGATTGAAAAACCAAATATGCATTGGTTTAACGAAATTCAAAAATCTTTGGATCCATCCTATACCTATTTTGCCATATCAGAATATACAAAAAAAGATTTTTTACATTATTTTCCTCAGCTAAAATCTGAAAGAATTCATGTTACGCCACTTGCAGCGGCTCCGCATTTTTATCATTGTACAGATGACCGTCAAATTCGAGCGACTCAGAATAAATACGGTATTCCGTTCGGTACAAAGTATTTATTCAGTCTATGTACATTGCAACCTCGTAAAAATCTGGTCTTTGCTGTGAAAGGATTTGCTGCTTTTATTAAGAAATATCAGATAGATGATTTGTATTTTGTCTTGGGTGGCGGTCATTGGGATGCCTTTATTGATATTTTGAAATCAGAAATAGATTCTCTAGATTCCATCAAATATAAAATTATTCGAACGGGATATATAGCAGACGAGGATTTAGCCCCATTATATACAGGAGCATTTGCCTCTGTATACCCCAGTTTATATGAGGGGTTTGGCTTGCCTATTTTAGAGGCTATGCAATGCGGTTGTCCGGTTATTTGCTCTAATACAACTTCTATGCCGGAAGTTATCGGAGACGCTGGTATTCAAATTGATCCTCGCTCTCAAGATGAACTGATAGATGCCTATCATAAAATGTATTTTGATAAAGAGTTTCGGAAGTCGTGCATTCAGAAAGGATTGGATCGATCCTCTTTGTTTTCATGGGATAAGTGTGTTCAACAAATTAAAAAGGAGTTATTAGATGAAAGCCATTCCTCTCGTATTTATAACGGATAATACCTATAGCTTACCGACCGGTGTAGCCATTCAATCTGCCATACAATCTAAAAACGAAGAAACACATTATGATATTTCGGTTATTATTTATCGCGTTAGTCGTGAAAATCAAGAACGGTTATTGAGTCAGGCCAGACCTGATGTAACGATTCGCTTGATTGAAGCCAGCGACATTGATATTGAACGCTATCAGGAGAAGGGATACTATGTTTCTCCATCCAGTCTTTTAAAATTTAATATCCCTGACTTATTACCTGATTTGAAGAAGGTGTTATACCTTGATGGGGATATTCTTGTGAAGCAGGATTTGGCAGAGTTTTTTAATACGTCTTTAAAAAAAACATATGTAGCCGGTGTTCGTGATATGGCTGGTGAAGTTATTGCTTGTATGCAGGATAAACTGTCTTTGACACGGTATATGAATACGGGAATTATGTTAATGAATTTGGATTTAATGCGTCAAGAGAATTTGACCGAACGGTTATATCAAGTAAAAAAAGATCATCCCGAGTATTGTTGCATGGATCAGGATGTGTTTAATTTTGTCTTTCGGGAGAATATTACCTGGCTTCCGCCAAAGTATAATCTGATGTTCGCAAACCTGGCAGGATTGCATTTGCCGATTGAGGATGTTAATCACTTTTACGGGACACGTTATGATTCATATGAAGATATGGTCGATGATGCATATGTTATTCATTTGACGAATGAGCGTAAACCATGGCTTTACAGGTATGCTTTTTTCGGAGGAGAGTGGCGTTATGTCTATCAAAAATCGTCTTTCCGAAATGTTCCGTTACGTTATAAAGATAATTGGTCTTGGTATGTTGGTCAATTTCCCGTTGTGAATTTGGATCGTTTAATGAATAGTTTTGTTTTGAAAATACTTGGGGTAAGAGTGTTGGAGTACAAAAAGAAAATCGGATTGAAAAAGGTTCGTTTTTTACATATGACTGTTTGGGAAAGAATAAAACGTCCTCAAACGAAAATAACAAAGATTCTAAAAGTTCCTGTTTTTAAAGTTAAAAAGACAGAAACGGATACGCGTAAATTTGTTTTCGGTATTCCCGTGTATCGACGTCAGAAAATGTCGGACGGACGGCGTATCTTCGTATTCGGAATACAGGTCAATCATCGTCGTAATGCTCAAGTTGGGCCGCAATACTCATTTGATATGACTCAATTAGAACAAAATATAGTCCGCTATTTGGATTTGAATGAACAGTTTCAACGTTTGAATTTATTATCCTTGATGGCTACGGTTCCTCAGGCTGATGAGGCTCGAGAAAAAGCCATTCGTCATATTGATGATCCTGTCTCTGTTAATATTGAATATCCGCCAAGCTATCGTCATCTTTTGCCGTATATGTCTTTTTCTCAAATGGGACAGGATAGATGTGTCGCGTTTATTTTAAAATATTTTTGTCAGCGGGATTTATCTCAGATAACATATCTGGATATCGGGGCGGCCGAGCCGATTGGTGACAGTAATACATTTTTATTTTATTGCATGGGGGCTAGGGGCGTTCTGGTTGACCCGAATACCAGATTGATTTCAAAAGGATACTCTTTAAGAGCCGGTGATGTTATTTTGGAGGGCGGTATTGCTTTTGATGATAGTAGGGAGGCTGATTATTATGATTTTGGTATCCCAGGTCAAGGGCATAATACATTTGATAAGAAAAGCGCCGAAGAGTCCGCAAAACAATTTGAATTGGTATCGGTAACGCGTAAAAAACTTTTTCCGATAAATGAAATTTTAGAAACATACTTTAAACAGAAAGCACCGGACTTTGTATCCATTGATGCAGAAGGTGTTGATTTTAAAATCATTAAAAGCCTTGATTTTAATCGGTGGAGACCCACGGTCTTTTGTATAGAAAATCAAACAGATAAATTGATTTCTTATATGAAAAAGAAGGGATATCGCTATATCGCAAACTCATCGGCTGATACATTATTTGTTGATGAAGGGAGCTTGAAAAGATGAAGATTTTATATGATTTTAGGCAATATCAGGCTTTTTATCCCCGTGGGGTTAGTCGCTATGCTTCAGCTCTGTTTATAGAAGTCATGCGTCAACTGAATGAATCTGGCGCTCTGTTATGGGATCCAAGTATGATAAGACCCGAATTACCATCGGATTTATCCGAAAAGATGACATATTATACAGTAGAAGATTTCACAAAGGGCTTGGTTTCGGACAGATTTGATGTTTTCTTAAATGGATCATCTGTTTGGTTGGGATTAAGAACGGATAAGGTCTTGGATGTGCTTTATCCGCCGGCAGTATTGGCTAGATGTTTACAAAAGGGATGTATCGTTCATGACTTTGTTCCGATGATGTTCCAAGGATATGTTCCGACAGATCAAGACAAACAAAATTATGCTTTTCAGAATGCGGCTGTTTCTACAATGGATTTTGTTTTTACAAACAGTTTATATACGTCGGCTTGTGTTTCGGCTTACTTGGGTATTCCAATGTCACGTCAGACATGTTTATATGGTGGGGCTGATACGGATAAGTTTACTTCTTATAACAGTAATCGAGATTATATTCCTCAGACAAGAACAAGCAATCTTATCTCTATTTTAGGCGGCTGTATTCGTAAGAACGCATTAAATCTGACACACGCTTTTTGTCGGGCTTATAAAGACGAGATGATTCCGACAAAGGCAACACTTGTCCTGCTGTCCTGCCAACGATTTCGTGAAGAGTTAAATGATATAACTTTGTCTTATAATCTGCAACCAGGGCGTCAAGTCAGTGTGTTGGAGTATATTCCGGATGCCGAGATGGTTCGTTTACTTTCTTTGTCACGAGCCAGTATTTTTCCACCGGTTTACGAAGGCTTAGGATTGCCGATTTTAGAAAGTTATACGGCCGGAACACCTTGTTTCGCGGCGAATACATCTTCAACCAAAGAGTTTGTCCCTTCGGATTCTGCGTTTAATCCGTTTGATGTCAATGAAATTCGAGATATGATTTGCCGGATTTATAAAGATGATGATTTATGCTGTCGTAATTTAGCTTTTGGGCGTCGGTTAATTCAAAACTTAAATTGGCAACATTCGGCTCAAATTTTAATCGAAACATTAAAAACAGGAAAATACAGGATCTGTTAAGGATGATATTTGAAAAATTAAACAAATTATCCTTTGTGAGCAATTATAAGCGGATAATGCCCTATGTCAAGCCGTATTGGGGACGGGCTTTGTTAGCATTGCTGATTACAATACCGATCGGATCCATGGATGCGGTTATTGCGTGGGTTTTGAAGCCGTATATGGATATTGTTATGATTGAAAAAAGCATCCGAGCAACTTCGTTTATTCCGGTTTTGATTGTTATTTTCAGTTTGACACAAAGCTTTTTAAACTATGCGGCAACATATTTGAATGCGTGGGTCGGCAATCGAATTACCATGGATTTAAAATATGATTTGTTTCAAAAAATGATGCGGTGTGAACCGGCATTTTTTGATACGTCAACATCCGGTGATATTCAATTCCGGTTTAACAACGATGTGGATTTGGCTTGTAATGGGCTGTTGCGCAATTTAAAAATGTTCACGACACGCCTTTTTTCATCGATTTCCTTGATATTTGTTCTTTTTTATAATTCATGGCAATTGGCTATTTTAGCTTTGGTTGTTTTGTTGGGGGCTTTGTATCCGTTGGCAACCGTTCGTCGAAAAATTGATGGTATAATGAAAGACACGGTTTTTTCCGGAGCTCGTGTTATGACTCATTACAATGAAGCATTTACTGGTAATCGGATTATCAGCTCGTATAACCTATATGATTATCAACGCCTTGTTTTCAAAGATACGTTGCGTCATGTGTTTAAGTTGGGAATGAAAATGACTAAAAAAACCGGACTGATGAGTCCGATGATGCATTTTATTATCTCGCTTGGTATTGCCGGTGTTATTTGGTTGGGAAGTTGGTTAATTGTTCATAATCAATTAACCCCAGGCGGTTTTGTGTCTTTTATTACGGCGTTACTGATGTTATACCATCCGATTAAAGCTATCGGATCTAACTTTACAAATGTACAAATGGCTTTGATGGCTATGGAGCGAGTGTTTGAACTGATGGGGCGTACTCCGGCTATTACCAATCAGCAGAATGCATACGCTGTTCCTTCTAAAATAAAAACAATCCAATATAAAGATGTTTCTTTTTCTTATCAAACGGGACAGCCTGTTTTACATCATATCAATCTGGATATTCCGGTCGGAAAGACGACGGCATTTGTTGGCCCGTCCGGTGGCGGTAAAACGACACTTGTTAATTTGTTGCCTCGTTTTTATGATGTTTCCGATGGGACTGTTCTTATTGATGGAAAAGATATTCGAACACTTGATTTAGATGCTCTGCGAGATAAAATAGCTATCGTTTTTCAGGATAATTTTTTATTTGCCGGAACAATTCGGCAAAACATTTTGTTGGGATCTCCCAATGCCTCTGAGGAACATATTAGGCGAGCTGTTCAAAGCGCATGTTTGGAGGATTTTATCCAATCACTACCACAAGGATTGGATACAGAAATCGGTGAGCGTGGTATTTTACTTTCCGGAGGTCAAAAACAGCGAGTGGCGATTGCACGAGCTTTTTTAAAAAATGCACCTATAGTGATTTTAGATGAAGCCACTTCAGCACTAGATAATCAGGCAGAGGCTATTGTGCAACAGGCCTTGAACAATTTAATGGCAGATAGAACGGTATTAGTCATTGCTCATCGGTTATCTACGATTCGGCATGCCGATAAAATAG
Source organism: uncultured Alphaproteobacteria bacterium (assembly GCA_949292205.1). Taxonomy (GTDB): domain Bacteria; phylum Pseudomonadota; class Alphaproteobacteria; order CAAHEQ01; family UBA3637; genus CALXZG01. Next base: position 32,649 of record CASEYR010000007.1, on the reverse strand, counting down.
TCGTTGTTTCTCAAGGGCAGATTCAGGAGGAAGGAACGCACGAAGAATTGTTATCTGATTCATCATCTCTTTATGCGGCTCTGTGGCGAGCTCAAATAAATTAACTTGACAAAAAACAAGATTGATGTATGATGGGAATACTTGTTAGGAGGAAAGTATGACAACGGCAATTTTAATTGATGCTCATTTTTTATTTCATGTATTTAAGGACAATAATATCTGGTATAATGCAACATCTGTTAAGCAGTTTGTTGATGAAGTAACTAAAACAATACATATTCAGAACAACGAGCATTTAAATGACCATAAAATCTTTTTTTATGATTGTGCTTTTTTTTCGGGATATTTAATGACAAAAACAGGTCAAAAAGTTCTAATTGACGGAAAAAAACACGCGAATACGATGTTGTTAGAGCAGTTAAAAACAGATACGAATTTTTTTATCAAAGAAGGGCGTATGCGTCCTGCGGGATGGCAGTTGAAATCTGATTTATTATCCAATGGTTCCGCTTGCGTGATACAGGCTTTGAAAGAGGGTAAATGGCCTGAGGAAGCCTATGAGCCTATATTTAAACAAAAAGGTATTGATACGAAAATAACGATGGATTTATTGAAATTAAAAGACGATCCAGATGTTCAACAGATTGTTTTAGTCAGCAATGACAGTGACTTTGCTCCGGTTATTGATGAAGTTAAACTAACCGGTAAAAAGGTTTCCGTTTTATCAATAGAAGAGGGGCAGATTACACAACCCTTAAGAACGGCATGTGGTAATAGCGTGTATCATGTGCGTTTTCCGGATCAACTGAAAGCGCCTCAAACAGAAACGCAGCAAATACCGCGTATTATTTCAAGAAAAGTAGCTTTGCCGAACATGAGATCGGAAGCAAATCAACGTTCTTGATTTTGAACCATAACGGGTGCCCACTGGACATCTTGAATGTCATCGGCACCTGTTATCAGCATGATGAGTCTGTCCACACCAATGGCATTTCCTGCGCAGGCGGGCATACCGTATTGGAGAGCCTCCATAAAATCCTTATCAATCGGATACCGTTCGCCGTAGAGCTTTTGTTTCATATTCATATCATAATTAAATCGTTCGGCTTGCTCAATCGGATCGGTTAATTCCGAGAAAGCATTGCACAATTCAACACCACAGACATAACACTCAAATCTTTCAACAACCAATGGATTATCAGGCTTTTTTCGGGCTAAAGCACCAAGGCATGTTGGATATTCGCATAGAATGGTCGGAACTCTATCCCCTAATTTATCCTCAATACAATTTAGCATAATGCGAAAGAATATATCCTCCCATCTGTCCGTATCATCACATTGAATGCCGATTTTTTCTGCCTCATGTCGCAATAGATCCGGAGATGGTTCTAACGTTGGCTCGGTCGGAATAGTTTTCATAATATCAATGTGGACATATCTTTGAAAAGCTTCGGCAACAGTCAAACGCTCCCATTTTTGAAAGAGACTACAACGCCTGTCTCCTCGACGAAGTTCTGTAACATGGCAAGCTTTTGCACACGATTGAACAATATGCATTGTATCTTCCATGATTTTTTCATATGTTTCTTCACGGCGATACCACTCCAACATAGTAAATTCCGGTTGATGAGTTGTTGAAACACCTTCATTTCTGTATGTTTTGCATAGCTGGAAAATCCTAGGTAATCCGGCAACAATTAGTTTTTTCATCGTAAACTCGGGAGAGGTATGCAGATAAAATGTTTGCGGGTCAGTTCTAAGCGGATTATCGAATTCCGTTTTAAAAGCTTTTAAATGAACTTCCAACCCCGGAGAGATTTGAAGAGCCGGTGTATCTACCTCTAAAAATCCCTCTTTCATCATCCAAGCTCGGATAGTTTGAAAAACCGTCATACGAGCTAATCTGTTCGGTTGATTTTTTAAGTATAAATCCGGTTTCCACCATTTTGAAAGATTTGTTGTCATTTGTCTTGCCTTTCTAAAAAAACTATGCTATATTTTTCGCATCTTAATTTTTGAAGAGGTATAGCATAAAATGAAAGAACAAGCAAATCAAATTCGCCCGGGTTGGGTTTTACAACATAATGGCAAGCAATATATGGTTTCTAAAATTAACTTAATTCAACCGGGTAAAGGTGGTGCATTTATTCAAGTGGAAATGCGTGATGTCGTAACCGGAGTGAAAACTCAGGAACGTTGGCGGACGGCCGATACGGTTGAAAAGTTGATGAGTGAAGAGTTTGATTGCCAGTTTTTGTATAAAGAAGGGGATAACTTGGTGTTTATGAACTCTGAAACATATGATCAGTTCGAAGTTCCGACATCTATGATGGGAGAGTCCGCTTTATTCTTGCAGGACAATATGGAAGTAACCGTCAACTTTATTGAAGGAAAACCGGTTGGCGTTAATTTGCCCCCGAATGTTGTTTTGACGGTTGTTGAAACAGAACCGGCTATCAAAAATCAAACAGCAACAAATTCTTATAAACCGGCTGTTTTGGATAACGGTATCCGGACAACAATTCCTCCGTTTGTAAATGTCGGTGAAAAAATTGTTGTTTCGACCGCTGATAATTCTTATGTTGAGCGTGCGAAATAAGCTGTTTTGCTTTTTAGAAAACCTCGGTTTTGCCGAGGTTTTTTCATGCTTTTTGGAAAAGGTAGTATGAGAGGGATATAGAAAAAATTTCTGACACAAAATTAAAAAGAGAGAATAGGTCAAAGATAGTAAATCAAGGGATAATTTATTTCTGAATATTCAAAAAATACCCTTAAGTTTATTATTTTTTATACAAGAATATGTTGACAAAACAAAATGAATATGTTACGATGTTTTTCGTTGCCGTAAGGTGACCTGAATACTTGCAATTTTAGTCTCCCTATGTCTCGCAGGTATTCGGCGGGGAAGGGTGCAGCTCCCCCTTTTTTGCCCCTTTCTTGACAAAACCCTCGCAGTTCGCGGGGGTTTTCTTTTATTTGGTTTTTCAATCGTTAATATTGTCGCATAAGACCAACTAAAACGCCTTGTATTTCAACGCGATCAGCACTAAAAATACGTGTTTGATATGCGGGATTGGCAGGCTCTAGAGCAATTGATGTTCCCCAAGTATGTAGACGTTTTAGGGTAACTTCATATCCATCAATCAAGGCAACGACTATGGCTCCTTCAGGGGCTCTGTCAACTCGCTTAATGATAACCGTATCCCCATCCATTATGCCGGCGTCTCTCATAGAGTCTCCTTCAACCATCAAAGCGTAGTGTTCACCAATGCCTGTCAGTTGAGGGGGAACTAAAATATTTCCTGCTGTTTGGATAGCCTCAATAGGAAGTCCTGCAGCAATCTTACCACATAGGGGAATGGCTTTCATGTTATCATTAGATATTGATAAAAAACAAGAGGAGATATCACTTCTGGGGACAAGTTCAAGAGCTCGCGCCTGATTATGTAGTCGTCTAATGAAATGTTTAGATTCCAATCCGGAGATGAGGCGATGAATGCTGGATTTTGATTTTAATCCCATGAACTCTTTCATTTCTTCAAAGGAAGGAGAAACCTTTTTTTCTTGTAATGATTTTTCGATAAACTGCAATAACTTGTGTTGTTGTGGGGTTAGCATTTTTATCTCCTTTGTTTCCGTTTTGTTCTTATTCTATCAAGAGGAAATTATCCTGTCAATCATTTTTTGTTTGTTTTGATCATTTGTTCTGTTCGGCAATCCTTATTTACAGATCGCTTTGAAACTCTCTGTGTGACGTGTTCAAAACAATTTTTTTAATCTTGAAAAGTAATAAAAAGTCGGTATAATGAGCTCATGTAAAAAAGGAAGGTATTATGAAATCAATTTTATTTGTTGGTGGGGCGGGTTTTATCGGATTTCATTTAACTCGCTATTTTTTAGAAAAATATTCCGACTATCGTATTATTCATTTGGATAAATTGCTCTTTTCAGGATGTTTAGATAACGTTCATGAATGTCAAAAAATACCGCATTATTTTTTTGAACACGGGGATGCGTCTACTACTCAGCGAGTGGTTAATTTATTTCAAAAATTTGATATTCGCGGTGTCGTTATACTTTCATCAGCAGATTTGGCAGATAGCTCCTTCAAAAATCCACGTCCTTTGATTGACTCTAATTTTTTAAGCGTGTTTACGGTATTAGAGGTTGCACGAAATCATTGGCAAAGCAGTGCGGGGATTTACAAATTAGGATATGACGACTGTCGTATTCATTATGTTTCATCAACGGATGTATATGGGCAGCAGTCAGAGGAGGGGGAGGTAACTGAAAAAAACTTATTGTGTCCTCAAACCCCCTATGCGGCATCTAAGGCTTCAGCGGAGATGTTTTTGAAATCCTATGTCAATACGTATAATATGAATATTTCCATCTCTAGACTTTCTCGAGTTTATGGTCCAAGACAGTTAGAGGGATGTTTTATTCCAACGATGATTACACGGGCATTGAAAGGAAAAAATTTAAGCTTAAATGATGATGGAGCGACGAAGTATGATTGGCTTTATATAGATGATGTCGTTAGAGCCTTGGATTTAATTTATCATAAAGCTCAATCAGGATCGGTTTATAATGTAGCATCTCAAAAGGTTTATACAGATTTAGAAATGCTTAGGGCCATTTGTGCTATTTTAGACATAAAAAAACCGCGACTGAATGGTCAAAAATATGAACAATTAATTCGTTTGTCAACTGGGAAGAGAGAGTGCCTTTGTTCTGCTGGTTTTGACTTAACGCACATTAAAAGAGATATGAATTGGCATGCCGTTGAAAGATTTGAAACTGGATTGGTAAAAACAGTGGCATCATACATAAAATAATTCTTGACAAGTAAGAAAAAATAGGATAAAAGACTCGTCATCCATTCGGAATGTAGCTCAGCCTGGTAGAGCACTACGTTCGGGACGTAGAGGCCATGGGTTCAAATCCCGTCATTCCGACCATTAAGAGAAAGCGAAGGGATATCCTTTCGCTTTTTTTTGTTGCTTAATACTAATTTAATTTTTAACTCTGATTTTACTTATATTAATGACATATCTCTACAAAAATATTCGTGTTTTTTGTTGCCCAAAGAATTATTGCTAAAGATATATGTTTCCACTTGAAATTATCTGCCACTATCAGGCACCATTAACCACTTCACAAACATGGGATTATAACGCCACTGTTCAGATGCAAAAAAAAGTCCGCCTGCGACAGACTATTAAAGTTTTTAGTGGAGGAAAATTAAATTTTTCGAAAAGTCAGTGTTCTGTCATATCTTCGGTAAAAGAAAAAATTGCGGCTCTCCTTAAAGATATTCTGACGAGATAATAAAAAAGGAATAACTTTTACGATGCTCCCTAAAATCAGTCTAGAAAGTTATTCCTCTTACAGTTTTAATATCGAGAGAAGATTAATAGTTTGATGAAGCAAGAGATATTTGTATGTGGTTCTCGATTATGTAAAGTTCATCAATAGATTTTGATGTTGTTTAAAAATAGATTTAAAATTTTTATCAATATATGCTAAATATATTTTTATAATAAAAATATTACTTATATTTTATTGGGTTATAAAAATAATATCGAAAAATTTTAGTCTAAAAAGAATTGTCTTTGATGGCAACTACAAAATAATCCTTGACTTTTGGCTAAAAATATGTTATAAATATTGATGATTAAAATGGATAATTGTATGTATTCATTTTTAATCAAGCTTAATTTTCTATCCGTTTAGGTTTAACCTAAGCGGATTTTTTTATAGGAGATACAATGACCAATCATGTAAAAATCAATGGTACTCCGCCACGTATACAGTATGTTGCGGATGGGCAGAATACTATCTTTGAATTTCCGTTTGCTATTTTTAAGGAGTCCAATTTGCGGGTTTATTTAGGTAGTGATATTCAGTCTGAGACAGATTATTCCGTTGAAATTGATGAGATACACTCTTGCGGAAAGGTTACTTTTAATAGACCACCGTTAAATGGAACGATTATTACTTTGTTACGCAATTTACAAATAGAACGGACTACAGATTTTCAAGAAGGTGGCGCTTTGCGTGCCAAGACTTTGAATGATGAGCTGGATTATCAAATTGCCTGTCAACAACAAATTGCCGATAATCTCAATCGATCTATGGTATTGCCACCGTATGCTGCGGATATAGATGTTGATCTGACGTTGCCCTTACCGAAAGCGGGCAAAGCGATTGTTTGGAATAGTGAGGGGACTAATTTAGAAAACTCAACAGTTTCCGTCAATGCGCTAGAGGCAACATTAAATGAATATAAGACTATAGCTGAAAATGCTGCTAATACAGCTATATCCAAAGCAACAGAAGCTGATGAATCAGCAGGAATAGCTATCCAAAAAGCTAGCGAAGCACTTGCTGCCGCCAGTGAATACTCCACCAAAGCCAATAAAGACATGGATAACCTAACTCAGGTAGGAAAAGAAAACCTTATTGCTTTATATGTACCGGACTATTCTGCGGGTATTGATATATCTGTCTACAATTCAGAAGAAAATCAATTTACTACACCTTGTACCGGTGAAATAAGAGCTATATTGAATACAAATTCTACAAACGGCATATGGGTTAATAATGTTTGTGTTTCACGAGGCAATAGCAATGACATCTATAATAGACAGCAATTTGCTATCTCTGTTTCAAAAAATGATCGTGTCTATATTGTCGGTGGAGCAACTTTAGGACCTGAAGATTCTCGAATAGGACAAACTTTTTATCCAATGAAAGGGATTTGATATGCTTAAATATGCAAAAATAGTCAATGAAAAAACAAAACAATGTGAGGTAGGCACCGGTACAAATATGGCTTTTTATAAATCTATGGGTATGCATGAAATGGATGTTGAGCAAACTCACAAAGGCGAATGGTACTTATCAGGTTATGCGCCTAACTCTTTTAAAAAAACATACGTAGAAAAAAGATTAGATGAATATCCTCCTATTTCGGATCAATTAGATATGTTATATTGGGATAAAATGAACGGCACCCAAAACTGGATAAATAAAATAACTGAAATAAAGGCTAAATATCCAAAAACATAAATAATCGATTTTTTTACCCTTAAAGCACAACTCTATTCGTCTGAGTAAATAAAATAGATATATTAGATTAGCTATATCAAATCTTATAAAAAAATAAATATCACTTATATCAATAGACTAAACTTGATATCTTCTTGATAATATACGCTAATCATATACTACTCTATAATATGCTTGATAAATGAACTCAAGTATTGCATATCCTCTATCGTATAGCGTTGGTCTAATGGTATCGGAAACAGGTAATTCTGTAAGGTGTGGGAATACGAGCTTTTGGGTAACTCCATATTGCCCGTATCCCAACACTTAGTCAAAAAAATACCATTTTGAATACATAGATGTCTGATAGTATCATTTTTAAAAACAAATGGGTATTTATAGGCCACATCATCTTCCGTTAATTTTAAATGGAGAAGATTGTATCTACCTAGTTCCTTATGTAAATAAGCTAAATTTTGCATTCTGATTTGCTTGATTTTACCGTAATCTTTTTTACTTAATATACTTTCTGTTAAGTGAGACATATACTTAATCGGTTCTTTATCTAAGAAATCTTCACTTACCTTAAAATCTGAATAGCCGGCATTAGCTCCGGATTCTAATCGCTTGATACAATATAAATATCGATCGGCAGAACGATCTGTTTCAAAATTGATATTCAGTTTTTGAGGACAGTATACATAACCCCCATCTGTTACATCAAAAAACTTGCGGGGACTATAGAAAGAAGACAATCCTTTATTAAAAGGAAAATAAAAAGCATGGCTGTTATCAATAATCAAATTAGGATATATGGCCGAAAGCCGTTCAATATTATATGAACAGACTCCAAAATAGTTCGTATATAAGATAAAAGCATCTTTTGGAAAAGTTGTTATCGGCATCAAATCATTTGTAATATCATAAAAAAACATATTACACTGCTCGGCTTTTAATGCTTCCCATATCGTCGGACAGGTATAATAGGGTACATATATATTTTTAATTTGAAGAGCCCTCACAATATAACGTAATCCACTCCGACCAGAGTTTAACGCAACTGCTTGAGAATGAAAAGATTCTCCGTTTGGTTTAATATAGTTTAAGTCCAATTCAAAATAGCCACCGTACTCCTTTTTATTCACAAAATACCTCCTTTAGCTGAATAGTTTTTTAAACTGATCTGATGAAACTAGATTGTTCAATCTTGCTGTATTTTTAGCCCTCTTTTCAGCAATGGGATGTATTTTAGAAAGTAACTTCCACTTAATAATTTTTAAACGGCTGGGTGTATGATTATTTAACGAGTCAATGTCCTGAGTTCGACTTATATTGTCATAAATCATTCGGATAGGATAATCACTATTTTTTTCGATATAGCGAATCACATTATCTACAAGATTAAAATTCATTCTGCCATCAATAACATATAAATTACGACGTTTTAAAAATGGAAAATGATTCTTTATAACCAAAATATCCGCTTTGGATAATGGCCAATAATCATTATCAAGTCTATTATCATACTCCGAAAAATCAAAATAGACTTCATTTTTAAACCCACGTTTATCAAAAAAGGGAGTTTGTCGTTCTTCATGGAACATCACGCTGTCATCATATGTTTCGATTGGAGGTAAACTTTCCCAATACTCTTTAAAGGTGTTACTGCGTAATAACGATTGTCTATAAACAATAAAAAATGACGGTAGGTGTGACCATTCTATATATGGTGGCTTCATCGAACATCGATATAAACTCCACCAATCACATTGTTTGTGGGACATATCTTCAAACATTTTATCCAGTGACCAAAATGGACCAAAAAAAGTAAAATTAAAAAAAAGCACTTCATCAAATGAAGCCAGTTTTTCGTATCCATAATACCGAATAGCGTGTTGATAAGCGGCTGCATCAAGACCTTTATTGTCTCTCAATAAAAGTGTTGATCCGATTTGTTGGAATTGTTCAATAGACTTATCGTCTAATTTACCATTTACGACAACACATAATTCCGACAGAAGATGTTTCATTTTGTTGAGTAAATAAAAAACATATTCATCCGCCCTGCCGTCTTCATCAAAAAAGAAAAAAACACCCAGTCTTTTAACCATATTATTCTTCTTATTATGGCATACCATTAAAAAGCACCTCTGTTTTGACAAATATCTGAAACATCTCGTTCCTCTAAAATATCATTAATGATTTGCTTTTCATTTTTAAATGTTTTTAATACACGCTTTATGATTTCATCCTCAAATGCTTGATAAATAACAACCATAGCACATTCATCTATAAAAATTAAATCTCCGGGTGATACTTTACATATTTTATCTTGACCAATATAGATGGGTTTATTGATATACTCTACCGTAGCTCGACGTCGCACATCTGTCGCATTATAAGAGCGACAAAAAACGGGATAGTTTAATGCTGTCGTTTCTTTTAAATCTCGTGTCGCTCCATCAACGACAGTTGCACAGGCTCCGGCTCGAATAGCTAATCGTGCATTTAAATCTCCAAAATACGCAAATGTGTTGACCTCATTTTCAACAACAATAACTTCGTTAGAGGTAATACCCTCATATGATTTAAGCGCATCGTAAATGCCATGAAAATCTTCACCGTCTTTTAGCGCTCTTAATTTTAGAGTGTTTGCACGACCACAAATTCTGGCATTCGTCAAATTACACTTCCAATTCGGAATAACGGCGCCACAAGTCTCTCCTTTTTCTATTTTCATGTCATCTAATAAATCAGATAGAGCTGATGATGAAATAAAATGCTTAATCAAATTTAAGCGTTTATTTTCATCGTTTCTTAAACCTTTAGCATATGTTTCTGCAAAATCTAAGTCCTCGGGCGTGTTAACATCAATTAATTCATCCAGCTGACCATAAATTAATAAGGGATTATTACCATACCGACGATTAGTTTTTAAGGCACTGGATTTTTTATGAATATAAAGTCCCATCGATTCAATAATTGTCTCCGACAAGTCTTTACTGTTGGGAATGTGGTTAATATCATATGTTGGTTTATTATCTTTCCAAAAATAATATTTATCTTTTTTCATCAAAATAGCTGAATCATATTGATCCGATTCCTTTAATGTACGAATAGCATTATCAATCGTTTCGGGATGGATAAAAGGAGATGTACATAACATCTGAACATATATATCCGCATCTGGGTAGTGGTGAACTTCATTCATAAACATTTGATGTCCATCCGTTTTATTGTTTGCCAATGATGGATCTCTCTTCATAAAATGAATAGGCAAATAGTCCGCCATATTATACATTTCCTGTGATTCTGTATCCAAAAATACTTTATCTATTTCCTTACATTTTAGTAACGTTTTTAATGCACGAATATAAAGGCGCTCACCGTCTAAAAAACGCATATTCTTGCTTTCGACTCTTTCAGATGTCCCCTTTGCCGGAACAAATGCATATACCTTCATTTTTAATTTTTCTCCTCTTTTATTCTACTTTCAAAATCTCAATATTACTGCGGTCAATTTCAGGATGCTCTGCTAAATAAGACTCTGTATAAACATCATGAAATAATCCCTTTAAACCGACTGGATTGACTGAAATAATCTCTGTGTTTGGATAGAGTTCTTCTGCGTGTTTTTTTAACAGTTTCCAATCCTCTATTAGACGATCTAAATTTAATCCTGACGAAGAACGAGCAAGTGCTTTTGAATGCCCCTTTTTAGATGAGTCACATCCCACTAAATAGAGGCGTTTCGGAGCTGTCCAGAGAGCAAATTGAACAGCCGGATGGACAACTGATTCACAAGCAGAAAGCGGTAAAACAGAAATATCCGGTGCAAAATGCCAATATGGCTGTGCCTCATAAGGGTCTATAAAAACATAGCGTTCTGCTCCAACTTTATCCGCATAAGATTGAGCTATTATTTGATAATAATGTATCCCATAAAATTTACGACAATTATTTCCCTTATAATTATCATACAATTCTTGTTGTGGCTTTCGATAATCTTGAGCAAATAAATAATCTAACTCTGCTTTACCGGCTTTAAAAGAATCATTTACGCCTAAATAAACAGCATTTTTAATAGACTCAAAATAATCTAATGTCGGACCACTGGCAAGTAAAACCATATCTTTTCCCTTATTGCAATTACGGTACTTGGGAAAAACTTCATTATGAATCTTTTGTGCTAAAATATAGGCCGGAATGTATCTCCCGTATTGATGCAATCTATCTATCTTACGCTCAAGTGATAAAAAATCAAACTTTGAGTAAATAGGTAAATTAAATATATAATATCGTTTATAGCTGTCGTTTATTATAGCCTTGAGTAAGGTAAAATTCATAAACTTATATTTGATTATATTGCCTTTTGTTTTGATTTTTATTAAGGACATTTATTTATTCCTTTCCTGTTCTAAAAATACCAGAGCGGCATCTAAATTATCATAAGGAATTTTCCGAATGGTTTCATCATCCAACTCCCACCATTTATAACGTAATAATTTTTGAATAACCTTATCTTCAAAACGATATTTTATGATATGTGCGGGACTGCCGGCAACAACTGCATAAGGTGGAACATCTTTTGTTACAACCGAGCAAGCTCCTATGACGGCTCCATCTCCAATCTTAATCCCATTTTTGATAAAAACTCTATCACCTATCCACACATCATTACCAATTATAATGGGTTGTGATTGCCAATACTCACCATGTGCTACCTGAGATGAGCTTTTCCAGCCAAGTTCATCAAAATAAAAATAAGGACTTGTACCAAGAAAGTTTAATGGATGTTCACCGTGTCCCAAAACAACATGTGCACCTATTGACACAAAAGATCCGATAGAGGTATTTGGATTATCTATGGTTAAATCACAATTAAAATACGTACATCTACCTACATTTTTTATAGGAGGAACCGGCATTACCATAACAGATACATCCGTTTTTATTTTTTGGGAAAACAGCCTTTTTCTTAATTTACGAAACATGTTATTCTTCCCTTTCTTTATTAAAGTTCACGGGTATTCCCCAAATAGCCGGAGAGTCATATTTTCTATTTGGAAACTTACCGTATTCCGGCTGAATGTCAAGACTCTTCTGTTTAATAAATGATTCGACTTTATCCTTTAAGCTAACGGGTTTTCCACTACAAACATTAATAATACCTGTCTTTTCTTTTTGTAATGAAAGAGTTACCACTTGTTCCGCTAATTCATCAACATCTAAAAAGTCATATTTATTAAGACCTGATGTAAAAGGAAAAGTTTTCTGTCCTGCTTTTGCCATTTCTAAAATTTTAGTAAATATAGAGTTATTATGTTCATCGTCTCCCGTAATATAAAAAGCTCGCAGCCATTTTACAGAGACATTTTTATCCTCCGTGTAAGTCAGTATAGCTTGACGCAAAGCATTTTTAGCAATCCCATAAAGTGACAATGGATTACAGGGTGTATCAGCACTAATTGCCCCCTCATAATATCCTACTTCGTGCATCGAACCCATAACAGCCAAAGATGAACATCCGGCATCTATCATATTTTTTAAAAAAGCGTAATGTGCCGGTAAGTTATTGATATGACTATCCGCTTTATGATTAAATCCATCTTGCCAAGCTAAATGAAGAACAACATCCGGTCGCCCAAAGCAATTATATAAATCCGGATTTCCGGCTTCTTTTAAAATATCTATCTCAATAGCTTTAATACCTTTATGCGGCATTTGATTTTTAAAATCGACTGTTACAATATCCAATCCCTGTTTAGCGGCATAAGAAACGACATGACGTCCGATATAGCCATTTGCTCCGGTAATAAGAATTTTGGTCATTTATTTCTCCATTTCATATAGCTATTTGCTTGAGGTCCACAATTAAAAATTAAATCTAGTATACTGACTCCATGTTCAAAAGGAGGATAAAGTTGCGGATACTCAGGGTATCCCGTATAATCCATCCAAGAAAGCTTGATGCCGGCTTTATCAAATAGGTCAGAAACAATATAATCTTTAGCTGCAGGACCGGATAAGTATTCCGTGCCTCCGGCTTTTCGAACTAAATCAACCAGTCGCTCTGTTTTTCCTTCAATTAACCCGTAGTCCTGACTGAATGATATTTTTGTTTTAATACCTAAAATATCGCAAATGGCATAAATAAACTTATAATTAACTTGACAAAGACGGTCTTCAAAAGCACATTCTTGATACAATTTTTCGAAAATATCTTTATATTGTTTAAAATAAGGTGCTTTACCATAGAATTGTTTGACTGTATTCCAGTGTTTAACAGCCCATTTGGCATCTACAATTCTGGCATCAATAATTTTGACATCATTTGTTAGGTGCCCTTTTGTAATAACAGGTATGGACAACCATTGAACTCCGTTTTTTGTTTTAATCTTATTTCTGTTGCGCCAATCATTTTTGGTATATTGCATTTCATCGTAAAAGATAAATTCGTCAACTGACCCAATGATATCAAAATAACCCTTCCAAGGGATGTAATTAGATTGTAGAATAGCTATTTTCTTGGACATTAGATTTTTTCCTCTATAATATTTATAATTTTATCTCTAAAAATATCACTTTCATAATTCGTTAACCAAAAGTTATAATTTTTTTCAATAATATCATCTCGTTTTTGTTTATCGTGCAGTAATTCCAAAATTGCTCTTTCCATATCCGATTCTTTTTCAAACATATACGGATAATTCGGCATTTGGTATTCATGAAATGAAAAATGTGGTACTTCACGATTTATCTTCACAACACTTGCCACTCTGTTTCGCATTAAATCAATCTGAGTTAAAGCAGCTGATACGGGAAACGAATCTATGAAGACATCTGCCAATTGAAAATATTTATCAAATTCCTTTTGAAATGGAAGAATAATCACCCTCTTTTTAAGATTTTTATCATCTAAAATTTTATCAAAAATTATTTTTTGCAGAGGCTGAAGCTCTGTCATCCATATATGCGTCAGATTTGGTTCTTTTAAAAGTAACCGTTTTATCATTTCCAAATAAGGTGAAGTTTCTTTATCAAAAAATTTATAACTAGAACCGCCACTCATTGTAATAAGATTTTCGGATGATACTCCGATCTGATTTTTAAGTTCCTTTAGTTCCTGATGAGAATAATATTTTGTCTCACCCTTTTGAAGAGATTGAAGACCAACAATTTTTGTGTTTTTAAAACCTCGTTTTTCCCAAGTAAGCTTTTCCGTAGACGGCATTCCTTCTAAAATCAAATCGGCGAAAGACATACCTAGAGTCGGATAATGAGAAGCATGATCGAAAAATAGTATCTTAATATTTAATTTTTTTAAAACAGCCAAGACACTGGCTCCTATAAAATCATCCGGATGAATATACCCAAAGACAACTTTAGGTTGAAACGCTATTATCTGATTGACAATATTTCGAATAGAGTCTTTTATACTAAAACCTATATTAAAATCCTGTACTTCTATGAATGAATTTAATTCATCCAAAATTTTGAGAGGTTTTGACTTTCTGGTTAAAAATAGTTTTTGCGTATAAATGCTCTTCATCGATTTTGTCAAATCTCGAATACATTTTGTATGTCCCCCCGAATCATATAGCATAGTAGCTAAAAACGCAACATTTTTAGGCTTTTGATTAAACGACTTAACGTGAATACCATCAACCTTTTTTGCAATAAGCTTATCATATTTTCGAGCATCAAACTGGTTACTACTTAAAAATTTAGACATCGTAGAGATAAATTTCAGATGATAGATAGGTAATCCAAATATATTGAAATAAGCTCCTCTGCTTTTAATTTTCACTTCAGCGATTTTGATACCTAAAACATACAGTTTTTGATTTGCATATGTCCAAATTTTCATTTACTTTTCCCAGAATTCTAAAATAGTTTTAATAGTCGTTTTTAAATCTGTATCCGTCATATCAAAATAGATCGGAAGTCGTACAAGTGTATCACTAACACGATTAGTTATAGACATATCTCCATGAGTTCTACAATGGTCTAATCCCATTGGTGCAGAGTGCAACGGAATATAATGGAACGGAGTCTGAATGTCATACCTTTTTAAATATGAAATAAAGTCAGTTCTTGTTTCCAGCGAATCAAACAAAAAATAAAACATATGAGCATTATTTGTACAATCTGTTGGAATTATCGGTAATCGAATTTTTTTCTGATCTTGCAGTTGTATAAAAGCCTCATAATATTTTTGCCAGATATATTTTCTTTTTTCTTGGATATTATTTGATATTTCTAAAACTGAATATAAATAAGCGGCAATAATATCACTTGGTAAATAAGAAGACCCCTTATCTACCCAAGTATACTTATCTACTTGACCTCTAAAAAACTTACTGCGATTCGTGCCTTTTTCACGAATGAGCTCTGCTCGATCTGAAATTTTAGGATTATTGGTGACAAATAATCCCCCTTCACCAGACATAATGTTTTTCGTTTCATGGAAAGAAAAACATCCCATATCTCCGATTGTTCCCAGCGGTTTTCCTTTATAATATGAATCAAAAGCTTGAGCCGCATCCTCAATAACCAATAAATTATAACGACGTGCGATATCCATAATTGTATCCATTTCACAAGAGACTCCTGCATAATGAACACAGCAAATAGCTTTCGTTTTAGACGTAATAGCGGCTTCAATTTTTGTTTCGTCTAGATTTAATGTATCCGGACGAATATCTATAAAGACGGGTACAGCACCTTGCAACACAAACGCGTTTGCCGTCGAGCAAAAAGTGTAAGAAGGCATAATTACCTCATCACCCGGTTTTAGATCAGCCAAGATAGCTGCCATTTCCAATGCGGCTGTTCCTGAATGAACTAACAGGGCTTGTTTGCAGTTTAATTGTCTTTTAAACCAATCATGGCATAGCTTTGTATATTTACCATCACCAGAGGCATGTTTTTCAGCAAATACATCTAAAATATACTGTTTTGTTTTATCTGTATAAGTGGGGACATTAAAGTTTATCATGATAAATCAACCTCAATATGTTTGATATAAACAGGTATTTTACAAATCTTAATTATTATTTTACCGGATTTCGTCCTCTTTTTTTGATAAAAAAAACGAAAAATTGGATCGATAAAACAGTGATGAAAAAACAGTCTATTTAGATATTTTTCTTGAATGGATTGTTGTATGGGACCGTCAGATACAATAAAGCCGTTTTTGTACACAAAATAACCGAATAAGCGCTCAAAAACATGAGCCAGCTGAGATTTATGATTATTTTCTATCTTAAAATCAGTGGCAGAGATATTTAATTTTTGAATATCTTTAAAGATACAAGCTCGGGCAAAGAACATAGTTCCGGCAACAAAACGATACTTTATGTTTTTCAATCCGTTTTGTTTCAGAAAGATAAGAAGATTCTTTTGAGCTGTTTTATCATAAAAATCATTTTTTACGATTAAGTGATAATCATTTTGCATGCCGATTTGTTCATTCTTTTCAAAAGAATCCAGATATTTTTGAAATTGTTCGGGGGTTTTTATAAACGATAATAACTTTTCACGCCACATACTGCCGGATAACTCCCTGAACAGCAAAGCATGTTTTGGTATGTCTCGTTTTGTATGCAGTTTAACGATATAGGAATAGGCATCTAAATCAGCTTGATTTAGAATATAGATGAAAGGTGCAATATCATAGCCCCGATTTTCAACAATTTCAATTTTAGCCTTTGGAAAGTTGTGATGTACATCTTTTATGATATCGGTATGATTATCAACCAAGGTCACGAAGAGTTCAAATGGATATGGATGAATGTTCAAAATACATGCTTTCAATTCCGGCCATAGGTCGGGATAAAAGATATGTACATGAACTAAAATCGGCTTCATTTCAGATACCACTCTACGGTTTTAACGATGCCGGTGTCGAAAGTTTCTTCGGCTTTCCAGCCCAGTTCGGTTTCCAATTTTGTTGCATCAATAGCATAGCGGAAATCATGTCCGGCACGATCTTGAACAAAAGTAATCAAATCTTCATATTTTTGACCGTTTTTACGAGGTCTTTTTTTATCCAATATGGCACAGATTGTCTTAACAATCGTGATATTATTACGTTCATTATGACCGCCGACATTGTATGTTTCTCCGGATTTACCTGTGTGGTAAATTAAATCGATGGCTTTGCAATGATCTAATACATACAGCCAATCTCGGACATTTTCTCCTTTACCGTAAATTGGCAGAGGTTGTTCAGACAGAGCCTTGCTGATAATATGAGGAATCAGCTTTTCATGGTGTTGTTTAGGACCATAGTTGTTGGAGCAATTAGAGGTTGTCACATTCATACCGAAGGTGTGGTGATATGCTCGGACGATAAAGTCAGAGCTGGCCTTGCTGGCAGAGTAGGGACTATTCGGAGCATAGGGAGTACTTTCCGAAAAATATCCCTCTTGTCCCAAAGTGCCATAAACTTCATCCGTTGATATGTGATGAAAACGGCAATTTTCATAACCGCTTTTTGTCTTGTTTGGTCCCGCCATCCAATGACGGAAGGCTACATCAATTAAGTTAAAAGTACCCTCAATGTTTGTTTTAATAAAAGCGCTTGGATTTTTGATGGAATTATCCACATGGCTTTCTGCGGCAAAATGAATGACTCCGTGAATATCATATTCTTGGAACAATTTTTCAATCAGGGGTCTGTCACAGATATCTCCTTGGATAAAGGTATAATTAGACATCTTGTTACACTCTTTTAAGTTATCCAAGTTACCGGCATAAGTTAACTTGTCCAAGTTGATAATATGATAATTCGGATACTTTTCACAAAAATACGGTACGAAGTTTGATCCGATAAAACCGGCTCCACCTGTTACAAGAATGGGTTTCATTAAATGGCTCCTTTGTTTTTATATGGTTGATATATTCCCAATTTGGTTAGTCTGTAAATAATAGTTGAACTGACTACTCCAAAGTATTCCCCAATATTCTTTATGAGTACTCCAGAAAGATACATTTGCTTAAGTTCTTCATCATGCCCTTTCAAGGCTGAATTTCTCTCTTGTTTTTTTATTGGTTGAGGAAGATTAAGTTTTTTGATTTTTTTACTGTCTGATATGGTACAACAATTTAATTTTTTTGCGATAGCTACTTTGGATAATCCAAGTTCCTCTAATTCTATTATTTGTTTTTTATTTAATTGTTTAATTCTAAATCGAGGCTTCCTTTTTTTGATTTTCATAGCCTTTAGCTTTTTATACACTACAGTTGTGCTGACATTGAGCTTTTGGGCTATTTTTTGAATCGTTAAATTTGAATTATACAAATTCTCTATTTCCTTCTCTCTACCATCAAGCAATCGAGGAAAATATATAGAATTCTTCTGGGATTTTCTAATTAAAGAGGAGAATTTTAACTTCACTTAATAATTCTCCTCACAATACGATTGAAGTATCTTAGTTTTCGTAAAAAAACTCATAGTTTGATTTTTGGGGACATACATCATTTTTTTCTCTAAAAAGCGTTCTTTTCCTAAGTGGGCTATGCATCCAATTATCATAAATAAATCTCAAATAATTATTTAACAAAAGGCGTTTGGTAACGATTGAATCATTATACAATTTTATGACTAAAAGTCAACTGTAAAAATATATAAACCTATAATCGTAGATGTATTTGTTTATGCTATAAATAGTATAAATAAATTCTCAACTTACCGTCCAAAAACTATTCATATCTAGAGATCTATAATGCAAAAAACTGAATAAATCTTAATTCATTTAAGTTATTAGTGTTGCTGGTCTTACAGGTTATGATTGAATTTAACAAATACTGATAAATTTTTATCAAGAGGTTATCAAGAGATACCTTAAAATATCTTTTAATTTTTAGAAAAATAATTAAATCCCACAAATTTCATCATAAACGATATTATTTCTATCAATTTGACGGATGGTTTCCGGTGTATCGTTCTCATAATCCGCATACACAGGTTCATAAATAAGGCAAAAATCACCGTTTATATTTGTTGTGCAGGCGTTTAACATAATCAGGATTAGAGAGTTTATCCCGAGCCATTTTCGTTTCATGACAGCTCAATTCCTTTTTGTATCGTTTCGTCTTTGTAGGGCTGAATACCGTTTTCGTGGTGAATAATGGCTTTGATAAAAACGGTCAACACACCTATTTCGGTTAAATCAACCTCTGCGTCCGGGGCACTCCCAATTGTTGAGCCACGCTATTAATGTAGGCCAGCGTTTGGTTTTCGTTTGGTGGAGTGTTTAGAACTTTTGCCGC
Organism: uncultured Alphaproteobacteria bacterium; assembly: GCA_949292205.1. Taxonomy (GTDB): domain Bacteria; phylum Pseudomonadota; class Alphaproteobacteria; order CAAHEQ01; family UBA3637; genus CALXZG01. Next base: position 13,317 of record CASEYR010000007.1, on the reverse strand, counting down.
CACCGCTCAGAGGTAAAGCGACAAAACTGACAACAGACTTTTGATGTAAGACCATATCCCAGTCTTTGCGGAGTTTTGCCATGCCATTAACAAAACAGACAGTCGGGCGGGATAAATCCACCTTTTGAGATTTGACAACTTGCCATATGGTCTGTTTTTCGGGCAAGACTTTACTTATCCGTCCCTTGTTTGGATTGAACGGATTTGTGATGTAATTAAAATAAATCATTTAATTTTCCATACAAAAAATCCCTCAACAAGAGTTGAGGGAAAAGCAATGTTTTTAAAGCTAAAAATATTTTTGAACCGCTTGTTTAAACTGATCTATAAACAACTGTTTAAAATATGCAATGTTATTTTGTTCATAAAACAGAATAACACCTTTTTTGTAATCAATTTCATCCACACTGCGATAGGAAAGCGGACAATAATCATTGGCCAATAATAACGCATTACCTAAAATGCGAGATGTGCGTTTATTCCCATCTTCAAAAGGTTGGATATAAGCAATCATCAAAACGGCGATTAATGCTTTTTCTATGGGATTTGGGGTTTTGTTAATCAGAGTGATTAAATCATTTAATGCTTCTCTAATTTGATACTGATTATCCAACGGTGTATAATCGGTTCCAATAATTCCCACACGAGCATTACGAATGCCTTGAGATACATTTAACCCTTCTGTTAATAGCCTATGAATATCTTCAACTTTAGCAACGGAAAGCTCCTTATAGTATTCAGGGGCTTGTAAAACAAAATCCAAAGCTTTCTTATGATTTAAGATCATTTGTGTTTCTTCTGCCGTTTTTCCCGTAGCAGATACATTTTCTTTTAACAAGCGTTCTGTATCCAATAGAGTATAGGTATTACCTTCTATTTTAGATGATTTCCAAGCCAACTCTACCGTTAAGCGCTCAAACTCCTTTTGTAATAACGTAGGAGATAAACTTTGCCTTTTTTGCCTATAGGTGTCATTTAATGATTGCAATTCATCTTTTTCGATTGTTGTTAACAAGCCTTTTAACTTATTAAAAATCTCAAAATTAAAACGAATACTTGCAATCTTGCGATTGTCTTGCGGAATATCAAAATAAGCTTCAACATCTATGGGAAGCAATAATGATGATTGCGATGAAAGTTTATAAATGGTGGCTTTAGCTTTACCGGATTTTTCAATCAAACATTCTTGAGCTAAATCATCCAAATCACGTAATATGGTGATTTTAGAGCCTAAAATCCCATTTTTTTGTAAAAAATCTTCAATATCTTGGCGAGAGGCTTCCTTAGTTTGATTAAGATATTGCAAAATAAGTTCCTGTCTTTTATTTTTCATACGCAATCCTTTCGTATCATTTTTTTATATAAATCGTATCATTTATGAAACGATTTTGCAAGTATTTTTATCAAAAATGATACAATTCATGAATTTGAGTCATTCTTTCACCCTGTAATAACTATCTAAATACCAACCGTTCAGGTTGAGGGAATGCACGTTTTGAAACACAACTCCGCTGTCCCGAATACAATGCAACACGCCACCGCCGTCCACGTCCAACCAAAGGCCGGCATGAACGGGATTTTTGGATTGTCGCATTAAGACCATATCGCCGTCTTGAGGGGAGGGAACTTCCTTAAAAGCTTGAAACGCCAAGTCCTCTTTGAAAGCCCGTAAGACATCACGTAAATTATCAGGATTTATATTGACCGGTGGAACATCAAATCCATATTCGTGTAAGAGGACATAACGAACAAAGCCCCAACAGTCAAAACTGTCGGGACCTTGTGCACCTGCGATCCATGGGCGACCGATATACTTTAATGCAAAATGTGTCATTTGTTTTCCTGTTTTAGGTAATAAAAAATCCCGCCGAAGCGGGAAAATCTTTTATCCATTTCTAAACGCCACCTCGTCCTGAAATTTTATTAATTTTTTTTGCCAGTGCTTCAGATATGTCTAATTCTAGCTCTTTTAATATTAGGCTTGCCGTAATTATGACATCCGCGTATTCTTCTTTTATTTCTTCTAAGATATCTACATCTAATTTTTCTTTCCTTTGATAAGAAAGATATTTTAATATATTTTCAGAAAACTCACCTACTTCCTCGGATAACTTAAGGCTTTTTACCAATAAACTCACATCTTCTTTATTTCTAAAGCCGTACTTTGCTTGTAATTTTAACAAATTTTCATCTAAAAAATGTTCTAAATCAATAAAATTCATTTTATATTGTCCTTTCATTATTTTCTCTTAATTTTCGCATCATTGGCAATTTTAAATCATGCCTTAATAACAATCTGGATTTTGTTTCAGGAAGCATTTTAAAATTAATAAGTTTTTCCTCTCTAATGGCAGTCATCAAATGTGTAGAAGGAGGCTGATCATTAAAAGAAGCAATAATAAAAAGTGGCGAGTTGGGATATCTTTTATTTAATTCTATTATTAAAGACGTAGCATCTAGAAATTTAATATTTTTTCTGTTTTCATGATTGATTATAAATACAAAATCACTTGGATTTTTTATATTTTCTAAATTTTTCATAAGTTCATTTGATGTATTCGGTTTATTTAGTAAATTTATTAATTGACGATTACAAAGAAATTCATCAAGCTCTCTTGACATCAATAAACTGTCATTATTTTGAACACCTCTAATTTGCATAATGTTTAATTGAGAAGAATCATCATTTTTTAGCAAAAATTCTACTTCTACTTCTTTTTCGTTCATTTTATTTCGAATAAATTTTAAAGCATTAAACAATTTTTTATGTTCATGAATATCATTACAAGACGAAGTAAAATTAAATGAAAAATTTCTGGATTTTGTAATATTATTTAACCCTAAAACAACATCTGCGTGATGAGATGATATATGTGCAATTCCTGCATATGTATTTGCCACAAATTTGGAAAACATTAAAGAAGCATATCGATTTTCTTTTTCTAAGTTTTTATTAGATAAATACCAATTAGAATAAGGCTTATACAGACCCGCAATTGCTTGAGGTATTGCATAATAAAGAAATTTTCTTTTATCATTTTCTTCACAATCAATTGTATGGTTTACTCCAGCAAAAGAATCTGGATGATTTTCATCCAAACAAATGCTTGTTCTAATCCTTGGATTAAAATTTGAGTAAGTTATATCAAAAGCTGTACTTAATTCGGAATAGTTGTCAGATACAAACAGATTGTAATTTTCAACAATTTTTTGATTGGGGCGCATAAAATTAATAGCATCCTGCTCTGTATTCTTTGGTGTTAGCTGATGTTTTCTATTATACTCTTCTAGAACATTTCCTGGAATGATTGCAAAATCTGGGATATCAAATATAACCCCCTTTGATATTTTATATAACTCAAGCAAATATCTTGCTTTTTTACCCAAGATTATATTTTTATCATTAAGAATATCTAAATTATCTTTGGTTATAATCATATTTACCTCAATAATAAAGATTTAAAATCTGTTGATTGCACATAATTATAGTAGTTTTTCAGATTTCTATATAAAATATCGTTAGTTCTTATTTCTCTTTTTTCATCTAGTATAAATGAAGTGTAAAGAAGTGCGGTTGATAAACTGTGTCGCAAATTCATCACAGATAATCTTTCCATTATTGCTCTATCTTTTTTTAGTAGAAAAGTATTATGCATTTTGGACATTGACCCCTTTATTTCTGGTTGGATAACATTTATTCCGTAATCCACACACACATCAACCAAACGTCGACTCTTGCAATTTATATTGTCTATATCATATCGCGTATCAAATAAAAAATGGCTACTTTTTCTATTTTTCCATAAGAATTTAAATTCTTCTATAGAATGATTTTTTTGAAAACTGTAATTACTAAGAACCCCTAAATCGGAATGTAATTGATGTCCAATAATCATACTATTTTGATGTTTTTTTACGTTATCGAAAAAAACACTTGCCCTTTGTATCAATTTTTCTCCTTCTTTAGTGCTTTCTACATAAAAACTTTTAAAACCAAAATCTAGTTTTTTAGAGATATCAAAATTTTTATCATAAAGAGGAAAGTAAACAACAGAAAAACAAAAAGGAACATTTCCATTTTTGATCTTGTAATTTTTTGTCCACTCAAAATCAACACCAAAAATAGTCGTATTTTTTTTATTTAAACAAAGTTTTTTCTCAATAACGATCATATCACATCTATATTTTTTCCTAAATATTTTCCAAAATGATTTTCTTTATATTTGTATTTTTTCCATATTTCACGAATATCTTCAGTAATCAAATTACCCAAATATTCTACTTTGTCCTCTTTATCTAACACAGGCCATGCATATGTTTCCCCATTAGGATACATTAACAACGAATAGCCATTTGTTTGTTCAGTCCATGTTGAAAGAGTGAAAACAGTTTTCCATCCTAACCTTTTTTTTGCCTCTTTTATCCGTTGAGCCAAAATCTTACCATCTTCAAGAGTGGGATATTCAGAATCAGGAATACTTACAGCATTTCCTTTTTTAATAGGAAATACAAGTTTTAATTTTTGAGCACCTAAAGCAGCTGCCGAGTCACAAATAAATAAAACATCCTCTAGATAACTTTTCATTATCACAGCTGTCATTGAAAAAGGAATATCATTCTTAATAAAATTTTTTACTCCATCAATAATTAAATCATAATCTCCACGAACGCGATTTGTTATATTATAAGGTCCCTCAAAACCAATATTTACTAGGCTGAAATTTTCTTTTATAATTTGAGTTTGTTCTTTTGTTGCAACTGCATTTGTTGGAAGACCTAGAATAAATTCATTTGCAAAAATTTTCACAACATCGGCAAAATCTTTTCTAATAAGTGGTTCTCCCCCTGATAGGAAGACCCGTTTGACCCCTTTTAAATTATTTTTAATCTTTTTCAAATCTTCTAAAGAAGTATCTGTTAAATTACGAGTAGCCTCACTGCAAAATTTACAATTAAAATGGCATCTCCGAGTTATTTGTAAAATAACTGAAAGAGGAACTTCTGCTTTTGCAATATCGTCTTTAAAATTAGAATCATTAATTAATTCAAAGCGTCCAATATTTGTATTATATTTGTATTCCATATGATGCTCCTATTCTAAAATACATAGCTGCTATACCATTTAACTAAATTAATATCAACTAAAATCTGTATAAAAAGTCTATATTATTATCTACTTAAACCCGGATATTTTTTGACCATACTCGAATAAATTTTGGACTTTATCACAAACTTCCATAAGTGTAGGTTCAAAAACAGCTCCACGTAAAGTATAATTCGGTTCAATTTTAATTTCTGCCTTACCCTCAGAACAAATTAGTTTTACAGATTCGTTGTTGCTTTTTCTGACAGTCAAACCAAATTTTTCCAATTGTTCTTTTATCCTGTTAAGAGCCGTATAAATGTTTTTGTATGTTGTTTCTCTGTCTTCAACCGGAAGATAAACTAAATCGATATCAACAGATAATCTGGGCATGTCAAGGCAAAATAAATTAATCGCAGTTCCTCCCTTTATGGCAAAACATTCTTCCTTTTTTATTGCAGGAAGAGTCTTTACTAATAAACGGACCTGATCTTCATATTTATTGTGTATTATATATCTCCAACACTATTTACTACTAAATTATATTCTTTATTGTATACTCCTAATTTATCTATAGTTCGTACACCTGTACCTAAATTTATTTGATTTATGTCTATAGGGTCCAACCAATCTGGTTTAAGCTCGGATGCCAGATATAAAAACAAACGATTTACTTTTATAGATTTACATTGTGATAAAAGTTCATGTAGTAATTTTGGTCTTAATGTTGGTAACAACTCCAATAACTGATAAGCTTCCTTTGTTGATGTTTTTTGAGGCACCGAATAAAGCAGTTCCAAAAAAGCGCGTTCAGGAGAAGATATCTTTATTTTACAATCTGCTTGCTCCATAATTTCAATACCCAATTCATTTGGCAAGAAATCAGATAAAACCAAGTTGTATTCGTCCTTGAATGTCTTTTTAAACCAAAGAGGTATAACTGTTTTATTTGGTGCAAATAATTCTCCTTTTATCTTCTTAAATCTAAGAAAATGGTCTATGTTATGTCTTTGCGATAATACACTTTTGCCTCCGAGATGAACAGGCAACAATAATTGTGTTTGCAGTGCTTCCACAGCTGAATCGAACATAGGTATTGTCCCTTTTTTTACAAAGGCTCCTCGTCCAAGTGGTCTTATCCAGCCATTTTTTCTATATGCATAGGTAGACCTACGATCTATACCTTGTTGCTCCAACCAAGAAGAAACAAAAATCTTATTGGGTGAAGATTCATAGAGAAGTTGTTTTAAATTTATCATAATATGTCCTTCTTTCATAGACATATTAAAACATAAATAAAATAAAAAAACAAGTCCTTATTGTAAAATTATTTAAATATGTCGCTTTTTTATAGACATTTTTAAATAAAAATAAAGCCATCTTTTTTGAATACTGATTTTCATGTTTTTTCATATATTCCTTCCTTTATACCTTGTATATCAGTTGGTCAGAGTAAGGAATATCTGTAATAACTTCATTTTGTTTATATGCTGTCCCAGGAAAGGGTTTCAAGTATTATTTTACACTTTTTCAAATGACTTTTAGTGCGAATTTCACACTTTTCCAAAGGACTTTTCACACTAATATTACACTTTTCCAAAGGAGTTTTCTGAATTATTGTTATCAAGTCCACATTTCATTCCCTGTATTCCCACAGGCAACAACTCACTCATTATTGCCATATCAAATCCTAAATGTTCCGCTATTTTCAAGGCCTCGCTGAGGTTAGGCTCGGAAAGTTTAAGCAAGACTTCCCAAGCCTGATAACCTTCAACGGTTTTCAAAGCTGTTTCAATGTATCGGCACTTGTGGAGGGGGCAGAGGGTTTCTTTTTGTCCGCATCCTTTGCAGTAACTTCGCCCGTCACCAAAGTGCCACTTGGCTCGGGCGTAGAGGCGTTTTTTTCTGCCGCCAAGATTTCCTGAATACCGCAATACTGTTGTCGGAAGTTTTCGGCAACAAGCCAAAAGTTTGTAAACAACTCCTCAACCTTTTCGGGGGTCAAAGGTGCTTTTTCATCGCTTTCGGCCTCTAAAACGCCATCCCATTCAATGATGCCTGCCAAGGCCAAGCCTAAAATAAGCTGTTGGTCAGCGTATGCTTCACGCTTGGTGGGGCTATCCAAATCCGGCAAAGTATTGTCTTTTAATCCGTTATCCTTTGCCAATTTAATGCGTTTGGCCATATCGGACAAACTCGCCGCCGTTACATTGGCCAACGCTTGTCCGTCCGATTTAATAAATCCTTGGAACTGTGAAAAGCGGGTATAGTTCTTGACTTCCGGACTGGCCGCTACCGTTGTCGTGGCGGCAGTTTCGCCTTGTGCTAAGAGAGATATAGTCGCCTGAGCTTCACCGGATCGGGCAAAGTTAAAGGCAATACTGTCCGCTTTGACACCAAGGAAACGGATAAACTCCGGCACTTCCGGTAAGCCAACCTCCAAGGTATAACTCGGCAACGAAACTTTTCCGCTTTCAAAGGTGTGGGTGTAAACGCCACCGTCCTCGGTTGTGGTCGGAGTGCCAAAGATAGCCTTTAGCCAAATCCCGATGTTTCGTAAATCCACCGGCACAGCCAACTCGCCACCCACGTTAATCACATCTTGAAACGGCGTGGTCGGGTCACGACCCAATCCCAACACATTAGAGGCGATTAAACCTTGCTCGCTGTCGATTGTGCTTGAGGCAAACGGCACTTGCGTATATGTGCCATCGGAAAGTGTGCCGTAGGTACTTTCTTCAGCGATTAATAGTTTGGCATTCCAGCCGTAAGCTCTTGACATAATTTTTTCCTTTCAGTTAAGAGATGTTTCAGAGGCATATTCAAGGACAACCGGAATGATTGCCGCTTTCATGGCGAGAGCACCCTCTATCACTTCCTCCAAGAATTCCGGAGCTTTGGGATAGCAATAATCCACCGTACCGGATAAGGTTGTATCGGCTTTTAAGATTGTGCCGATCTGTTCAATAAGGACATCTAACAGGGAATCACGTTCCGCCGGCGTTAAGGCTTGCACAATGACTTCCACTTCGGCCGCATTGATACTGGTTTTGGATTTCGGAAACGTGTCGCCCCGCCACGTATTAGCCAGCCGACTGCTTAAACCGGCAGAACGCACCTGCGAACGCATTTCCAACTTTAAGCCATCGGTCGCCGATCGGATACCCAAGGTCACGGCTTTTGCTCCGTCAGAATAGTGTTCTTCCATGAGTTCTGCTAAATTTCCTTGAAGTGCCGCTTTTAATCGCATGTCAAATCACAGCTCCAAATCAGTTTATGCATATCTTTTTTCGGTTCGGTATAAACCGCCAAAGTTTCCTCACCAATGATAAACTGATTGCCAACTTTGAGTTTGGGGGCTTCGGATATCCTGATTTTTAGCTTATGTGTGTCGGAATGGGTGTTGGCAAAACCAATTTGACCACAGTATCAGGTTCAGTAAGCAAAATCCGAATCTCCTTATTTTTGTAGAGTGCTATCTGTCCCTGTTTGAGAAACAGGTTGTCCACTGCCTTTTTTATCATCGGGTTTGTCATCGTCCGTTTCAAAGATAGAAACCACGCCGATAGAACCCAAAATGGCCGTATCCGCCGCCAAGATTTTATCACAGGCAGAGGCTATCCAATAAGCCCCCGAGCAACAGTAACCGGATGCATAAGCGACAATCGGCTTTGTGCCACGAGCCTTATAAATCATATCGGCAACTTCTGAACAGCCGTTCACTTCGCCTCCCGGACTGTCAACATCAAGCAAAATGGCCTGAACAGTTGGGTCTTTGAGTGCTTTATTAAAATCTTGTGCGAAAAGCTCATAAGAGGTGGCACCGCAAATACGAGTGAAAAGGTTTGCATACCTGAACAATGGGCCGGCAACCCTGATAACAGCAACGCCGTCTCTTATTGAAACGACGTTTGTGTTTTTCATCTCTTTACCTAATTGACTGGCGACTGCTTCAGGGCTTTTGTTGTTCTGCCTCGCTATCGTCATCATCGTCTGCAACATCTCGGGCGTTATTGCCCAAACTGTCTTGTTTAATAGTTTCATTCTAACTTCCTTTCACTTAAACGAAAACCTTTACTTTCTTTTTGAAAAAGTAAAGGATAATTTGATAACCTTTACTTTTTGTGTTTTGGATAACAAAAAGCCCCACAAGAAGTGAGGCTATGTGTCGTTTCATAGATACTTAAATAAAAGCAATAGGTATGGCAACAATTTCTCTAGAAATAAAAGATACTTCTTGTTTTAAACATAAAACGACACCTTTTGCTATTGGCTTTTGCAGTTTTTCAAGTACATTAAAGTTTTTATAAGCATTTGAATCAAGCATCATTGTCTTCTTTACTTCTATCGGATAAATTGTATTATTCGCTTCTATGATAAAATCAATTTCTTTAGCATCTTTATCTCTGTAAAAATAAATATTTGGTTCTTTAGCATTATGCCAATATGATTTGAGTATTTCAGATAACACGTATGTCTCCAGTATCGCTCCACTCATAGCACCCGCTTCAAGAGATTTTGGAGCATCCCAACCTGTTAAATATGCACATAACCCTGTGTCCAAAAAATAAATCTTTGGTGTTTTTATAATACGATTAGTAATATTATTATAGTAAGGATGTAATAAATACACCAAACCGGAAACTTCCAAAATATTTAACCAAGATTGTGCCGTTTTATTATCAATAGATACGTCTCTGGCAATATCTGCAATGTTTAATAATTGTCCAGTTCGTGCAGCCACTGCTTTTATAAAATTATTAAATCTGATAGCATCAGATATATTATAAGAACCTTTTACGTCTCGGTCTATATATGTTTTTACATAAGAACTGTAATAAATATCTCTGTCTTCACCGTTTCTGCTAACCAGTTCAGGGAAAGAACCGTTAAAAATATTTGTATAAACCATTTGCAATGTGCTTTGAGATTTTTTTTGTTTTTTCAGTTCATCAATAAAATCATCCGTTGGAAGGAAAGGAACAGTATCAGGATGATTGTTTATTTCTTGATTAGACAATCCCAATAAATCAAGTATCGCTACTCGACCAGCCAAAGTTTCTTGAATTCCCTTCATAAGATGAAATTTTTGTGAACCGGTCAACAAAAACAATCCTTTTTTATCTCTGTTTTGGTCAACATATATTTTAATATAACTAAAAAGTTCCGGAGCATATTGCACTTCATCGATTAAAACAGGAGGTTGATGTTCCTGTAAAAATAAAGCAGGATCATGGATGGCCTTTGTTCGTTCGTTCAAATCGTCCAATGTAACACGATTATATTTATCAGAAATATAAGTTTCTAATAACGTTGACTTACCAACCTGACGAGGACCTGTAATTAATAATACCGGAAAATTTTTAGTTAATCGGTCAAGATGACGAGATAAAGTTCTTTGATACATAAGACATCCTTTCGGCTAAAATGGAATATGACTCCAATATAGCCGAAAATAAATATAAAAGCAAGTCATATTTTATTTGTTTGCATTTTTTCTATTTTGCAAAATAGAAAATTTCCCAGATATTCCCAGATAATTCAATAAAAATTGCCAAATATATAAAAATTTTATTCTATAGTCTGTATTTCATCATCATTTTGTATCGTTTTTTCCTCCCTTCGGGTTAAATTTCCTAATGTTAAACCTAATTCTGCAAGTTTGGCAGTTTGCCTGTCGCACGTTTTGTTATCAGCATTTTACCGGTAATCCGGCGAAAGGAACCAGAAAAACTAATTTTCCTCGCTATCAACGCTCGTCAAAAAGTTTTTTCATACGTTCCTTTTCTCTCGCACGTTGTTCCAAAACTTCTTCCCAGTCTAAGCCTTGACCGGCACATTCGGCCTCTAATGTTGAAAGTCCTATCTCCATTCGGATTTGACAAGCCTGTGCCTCTTTTACGGGGTCAACCCAGCCGCGACCCGGACCAATCCATTTACATCTTGTGTAGGCGTAGCGGTTCTCATAAAAGTTTGGAGCCTTAATCAAGCCTTTGTTGATGACTTCTTCCAGCCATAGCTCATAAACCGGCGTTGCCCAGCAATCGGACAACCATTGCCGTCGTCCGTTAAAATACCGCCAAGCTTCCAATAAGGCAGAACGTGCGGATGAGTAATTGGTTTTTGAAAAGTCCTTCAGCAACAACTCATACGGAATGTTTAATCCTGTTCCGATATGACGAAGCAAGTTTTCAACGAAAGCTCCATAAGCCGAGTTCGGGCGAGACGGTGTAAATGGGGCGACCTTATCTCCGGGGAATATCGGGATAATGGAGCCACCCTCCAGCTTGACCTTCCAGTCCTTTTTGGCATTCAGGTAGTCGTCCGAACTTCCGCCAAACAGCTCGTTGAGGTTCTCGCCGTCCATCGGGGTTTCAATAAAGGCCGCTATCATGGCGTTCACAATCGCCGCTTGCAGTTCCGACCGCTCGTAATGGTCCAGCATTTTGAACATCGGCATAATGGACGAGAGGACGGGCTTGCCTCGTGTCTGTCCGATACGGGTTGCATCAAACACATGAATGACACGCCTTCGGCCAAAAGGCGTAAAAGCCGGAATGCGTTCCCACTCTGATGTGTTTTTGCCCGTCCAATAGTCTCCGGGGTGCGTTTTACGAATATGATACGCCACCGCACCGCCGTATCCGTCAATTTCTATCCCACTACGAAGGTTATCAGTATCAAATCCATCGTTAGGATTAGAGAGACGATCCGGTTCCACCAATTGAATCGCCGTTGAATACTTGCGGTCTTTCAACCATAGCGGCAGAGCCAGCGCTTCGCCATTGATCAGGCACGATTTAAAAACCAAAGTCGTCAAACCGTTAAAGGTCAATTTACGAGCGGCATCGCAGTCAAAAGTTTCCGACCACGACCGCCAAAGGCTTTCCACTTTGATTTGCCATTCTTCTTCCCATTCCTTGGATTTACCCAAGGCTTTGTAATCCGGTTTGGCTGACAGGCGAAACCCAAGCCCGACAATGTTGTCTGACAAAGTTTGAATAGCCCTACCGGCGACACCGTGATTACGTGCCAAATCCCGAGAACGTGCCACAATCGTGGACAGTTCCGGCAACAGGTCGTTATCCGCAGACCCTTTGACCGGTTGCCACGAGGCAATCTCCCGCAAAGTCCTTGATGCTGATGTATGTGCTGTATCTGTCATTTTTTTAACCTATCCATATTTTTGTGTTGCATTTTGCTACAATTTGTGATATATTGTAATTGTTATCAAAGAAAGGAGCATATTATGAATACAGTTGCTGTCAGATTACCCGAAAAGCTGGTTAATCAAGCCTCCCATTATGCAAATGTTAATTTACGGACCATTCCGAAACAAATCGAATATTGGGCTTTACTTGGGCGTTGCGCGGAAGACAATCCGGATTTGCCCCTATCATTTATAAAAGAATGTTTGCTGGCAAAAGAAGAAAAGTCTATTCCTTTTGAGTTTGAATTATGAAAATAGAACAAAAACCGGCATTCCAAAAAGCCTATAAGAAGCTACATCCCAATCAAAGAGCGGATGTCAATCAGGCTTTACATGAGATTATTGATGATCCATTGATTGGGGTTCCAAAAAAAGGGGATTTAGCTGATATTCGTGTTTATAAATTCAGGATGGTTAATCAATTGACTCTCATTGCATATACCTATGAAGAGGATATCCTTGTTTTGACATTTGTTGCTATCGGATCTCATGAAAACTTTTACAGAGATATTAAACGTTAAAAACTCACTTTTATAATCTTTCTACGACATGAGGTTTTCCCTTCAGCCAGATTGATTTGTTGCTTCAAGGAAGTAATGTAAGTCTCTAACGCTGACCGGCTGGTTTGGTTGTATGTGGTGGAGCCGAAGTTGCCAACGCTCACCGATACTTCCTTTTCGCCGATGAGCAACTTATGATAGGCTTCTTCGGCTTCCGCCAGTCGTGTTCGTAATGTTTCAATATCTATAACCATGGGTCACTCACTTTTGTAGGTTTTAATGGAACAAATACAGGTTTCTTTTTGATAGGCTTTTCTTGAATATCCTGAGGAATAACCGATTTCAACTCCTGCCAAGCCTTTTCGGAGAAACGGTCAAGCCCGTAAATCGCCGCGCCGGCGCGGGCGTAAACCCGACAGTCCAATGCTTCGTTTCGCCGTGTTGGGTCTTTTTCCCACACAGGTTTCGGATAGCCGTTGCTGATTTTCACGACCTGACGTTCAGCGGTTAACTGTTTGAAGTAT
>CASEYR010000006.1 GCA_949292205.1 uncultured Alphaproteobacteria bacterium | reverse complement strand
GTTTGTCATTTTGTTTTTCCTTTTCTTTTTTAAGTTACGTTATAGAGTAAAACAACGATCTTTCCAACCACCTTTTAACCATTGTCGCATAATGTATATACTGTATAGTCTCAAAGCGTATTTTAAGAAAGGCAGTTATTCTACCTGCTCACACTCTTTGTTTAGCACCTCTTTTTTAGGTTTGCAAGTGTTATTTATCATAAAATAAACACTTTTTTAAAAAAAAGAGAGTTATTAACTTATCATTTACTTTTCTCTTTTTTTCTCAACACGGTGTTAAAAACAGATGTTTTTTAGAAAAATATGGTTTGAGTGCTTGTCTTTCCCAGTGTTTTATTAAGATTTGATACTTGTTATTCAAAAATTGAAATCATTAACCTTTAGCGCTCTGCTGTATTTAATTATAAGTTTATATTTTTAAATTTTTAAACAAAAATATTTTATCCTAAAATATCAATCATCTGTTTTTTTAGGTCAGAGATTTTCCGCACAACATATATCTTTTTATATAACATATTAAAAAAAATGATTTTTTTTATTCTTTTAAAAAAATCAATTTAATTTTTAGAATTTAATTTTTAGCTCTATTTTAGAAGGTAAAAAGGACAAATACAGAAATTAAAAAAAACATTAAAAAATATCTGTAATATACATTATGCGACAATGGCGGAAAAGCAAGAAAAGACTGTTATTTTACTCTATAACATAACTTGAAGAAGAAAAGGAAAAACAAAATGACAAACGTAAACGAATCAGGCCGTTCAATGGTTGAAATGTTGGGCGTTTTGGCTATTATCGGTGTTTTGTCCATCGGTGGTATCGCCGGTTACACAATGGCTATGAACCGCTATCGTGCCAACGAAGTGATTGATGCCGCCTCTAAATTAGCTATTATGGCTATGACAGGCAACGGCGGTGTTGGACAGGATATTGGAACTGCAACTGCTCAAGTAACAGACTTGAGCACATATGGTTTAGGAAAAGTTCCGTGTTTGAACTCTGTATACGCAAATAAAACGGGAAATGTTACGGTAAAACTGGACTCTACTTGTAATGCTGTCTATGATGTCATAGAATCTATTGCGGGTAGCAAAACAAGTACGGCTTGTAGCAATACGAGTACTAACTGCACTATTGATTTCTCTGGCTCAAAAGGTTCATCCACCTAGTTTTATTCTGATTAAGAAAGGAAAAACAAAATGACAAATGTAAACGAATCAGGCCGTTCAATGGTTGAAATGTTGGGCGTTTTGGCTATTATCGGTGTTTTGTCCATCGGTGGTATCGCCGGTTATACAATGGCTATGAACCGCTATCGTGCTAACGAAGTGATTGATGCCGCTTCCAAAATGGCTATCATTGCCATGACGGCCAATGGTGGTGCTGGGGCTGATACACCAATAACGAGTCTGGCACAAGCAGGTATCGGAACAGTACCATGTTTAAGTACAATCAGTGCAAACAAAACAGGAGCTGTTACGATAACACTGGACAGTGGATGTAATGCTGTCTACGATGTTATTGACTCCATTGCCGGAGCCAAGGCTGGCAGTGCTGGGTGTACGAAGGATGCCTGTACATTAGACTTCTCTGGCTCAACAGGTTCCACAAGTAGCGGTGGTACACCTCCAGAAACAACAACCCCAGTCCAATAATAATCCCCTCATCTGAGTGGGAAAGCCACGAAAAAGCGAGTCAGCCGACTCGCTTTTTCATATTCCTTGACAGGGGAGTTATTCCAACCCGCCAATAATGAATCGATTTAATCGCTCGGCAAAGTCGGCAGGCTGACGAATCGGCTCACCGGCGGCAATCAAAGCCTGATCAAACAGGACCCAGACAGCATCTTGGACTTTATTGTCGGCAGCCGAATCGGAGACCAGAGCACTTAATCTGATTATAATCGGATGACGGGGATTAAGCTCCAAAATCCGAGTACTATCAAACGCCGTTGCCTGCCCGTTAGCCCGCATCAAGCGTTCCAAATTCAAGCTCATTTGTCCTTCGGGCGTAATCAAAGCCATCGGGCTTTTTGTCAGTCTATCCGTTAATCTGACATCGCCGACTGATTTACCCAAGATATCTTTAATTTTTTGAATCAGCGGAGCAGCTGCCTCTGGGCTCAAAGCCTCGCCCAAATTCGTTTGCTCGGGCTGAATCGAATCGATATCAGATTTGGCATACATAACGGATACGATTTTTTTACCCTGATAGTCGTTGAATGTTTGGACCCAAAACTCATCAATCGGGTCAGTCAATAACAACACCTCAATACCTCTGGCCAAGAATCCCTCCAGCTGAGGATTTGACTTCAAGGTTTCCAAATCCGTTCCGGTTAGATAATAGATATTTTCCTGACCTTTTTTCATCCGAGCGACATAGTCGGCAAAGCTAATCAGCTCATCTCCTGCGGTTGAATGAAAACGGCAGAGTTCTGCGACATCGTTCCGTTCATCAATGGGTTCATATAGTCCCTCCTTAAAGACGATACCAAAGCTCTCCCAAAAGGCACGATAATCCTCTTTGTTTTCGGCTCGTTTTTTCAATTCACCCAAGATACGGTGCACGATACCTTTTTTAATTTTAGACATAACGGGTGTTTTTTGTAGCATTTCCCGACTCACGTTTAAGGGCAAATCGTTGGTATCAATAACCCCTGTTACAAATCGCAGGAAATAAGGCATTAACTCCGGGACATCGTCGGTAATAAAGACCTTATTTGTATAAAGTTGAATTCCCGATTTTCGATCCGGTTGAAACAGATTAAATGGAGGCTTTGTCGGGATAAACAGCAAAGCGGTATAATCAATAATTCCCTCGGCTTTATAGTGCAAAATCATCCAAGGAGCATCAAAAGCATGAGAAACCGACTGATAAAAGTCTTTGTATTGAGCATCTGTAATTTCTTTTTTATTTCTTGTCCACAAAGCACTGGCGGCATTAATCGTTTCTTCTTTTTCGCCCTCTTTTAAAACAATCGGCCATGAGATATGATCGGAATACTGTTTAATCAAATGGCGAATTCGGATAGGCTCTAAATAATCGAGCATATCTTTTTTCAAATGCAACGAAACGGAAGTCCCCAGCGGAGCCTCTTTATCTTCTTTAATTGAAAAAGCGCCTGCTCCGTCCGATTCCCAAATCCAACCACAAGCATCGCCGGCTTTTTTTGTTTTAACAACAACCCTATCGGCAACCATGAATGAGGCATAAAAGCCAACACCGAACTGTCCGATTAAGGCCATATCTTTTTGTTTATCACCCGTCAAATTTTTCATAAACTCGGACGAACCGGATCTGGCAATCGTTCCCAAATGATTGATTAAATCATCTTTATTCATACCGATACCGTTATCTTGAACGGTTAATGTTTCGGCTTTTTTATCCGGAATAATCAAGATACGAAAATCACCGGTTTGCGAAGCCAATTCGGGATGAACCAATAGCGCATAGCGTAATTTATCACACGCATCCGAAGCATTGGAAACCAACTCACGCAAAAAGATTTCATTATTTGAATACAAAGAATGAATTACAATATCTAATACTTTAGCAACTTCGGCCTGAAAAGCCATTTTTTCTTCTGCCATTTTCAACCCTTTCAACATACAATAATATCATATATATATGGACTTACAAATAATTTGCAAGACCTTTTTTATTGTATCAAGATAAAAAAAATGATATAATGGTTCTTAAAAGGAGATAAAAATGATTTTGCCGGAAACGATTCAGAAAAGGATGCCAAAGCTATCTGCCGATGAAATTCAGCAGATAACAGAGATTTTAAAAAAAGACATAATAAAACCGGATGATGCTCTTTTTCTGATGAAAAAAGTTCTTAACTTATCAGATAACAGACAGATGGCTCATACGATTATTGCACGTGCAGGAAAGGTTGTTCGTGACACGATTCTGCTCACGCCATGTTCTTTATGTTCGGCCGAAAAGCGTGCCATTATGAGGCGAGCCGGACATTTTTTAACATCTCTTTCATTTGAGGGAATCCCTCTAAGACAATGCCGTATGGAGATCAACAATCTGGCTTCTTTTATGGAAAACGATGATAGCTTTCAAAAGCTTAAAGATAAATACTTTCCGCCCAAACGCTATATCCCCCCCTCTAGGGGTGACTAAGGTCGTTTCATCAAATCCGAATTTCAAATAAATAATACTTTTTCGTAGACCAATTCGGGACAATAATTTTCAGATAACAATATCACTTAACAGGTCTTTTGCTTGACAAAAGCCCTGTTAAGGAGTATACTATGGAACACTCATAAAAAAGGAATAATAGAGATGACAGCAAAAATTATCGTATTCGCCAATGAAAAGGGCGGCACCGGCAAGTCAACACTTGCCATGCATACAATCGTCGCACTCTTGCGTGCAGGAAAAAAAGTTGCCTCATTTGATTTAGATGCGCGCCAAGGCAGTTTAACGCATTATATTGAAAATCGGCAAAGTTTTGCGAAGGAAAAGAATATTCCGCTTCCCGTTCCGGAACATACCTGCTGGACGGATGAGGTTGCTAAGATTTACACGCTTCGCGGTCAAATTGAAAAAGTATTAAATCGTGTTGACGCCATTGTCATTGACACGCCGGGCGCTCATAGCGAACTAGGTAGCCAAGCTATGGTTATGGCAGATTGTCTGGTCACACCTTTAAATGACAGTTTAGTGGATTTAGATATTCTGGCATCTGTAGACGGTGACACACTACGAATTAAAGGGCCCAGTCACTTTGCCCAAACGGTTTGGAGCACACGCCAACAACGCATGCTGGAACGGAAACCTCCCATCACATGGATTGTTGTTCGGAATCGTCTTTTATACAGTAAAAGCAAGAACTCTCAGAATATGTCCATTTTATTAAATGCACTATCCCGACGAATCCACTTTGTATTGGCCGGAGGGATTTCCGAACGTGTTGTATTCCGAGAATTATTCCTAAAGGGGTTAACCATGTTAGATTTTCGTGATAACAATGTTCATGTCCCCAGCTCTGTTTCTGCCAACATTGCACGTCAAGAGCTTGGATTCTTACTTAAAAATATTTGGGGGGAAGACTTGTTTTCCAATAAAGGCGGTGCTATAAAATAGATTATGATAACACAAAGGGGGTTTTAAATGGATATTACGGCGATAAAAACAGAACCTTATAACGACCAAACGCTCGGAACATCCGGACTACGCAAACGAATATCCGTCATCAAACAAAAAAACTATATTGAAAACTTTGTGCAATCCCTCTTTGACTGTCTGGAAGATTTTGAAGGCAAGACTTTAGTTATCGGTGGCGATGGACGCTGTTATAATGATCAAGCCATTCAAATTATACTAAAAATCGCCGTAGCCAATCAATTTGGTCGAATTATTATTGGTCAAAACGGTATTTTATCAACGCCGGCCTCCTCTCATGTTATTGTTAAATACGAAGCTATCGGCGGAATCATCCTTTCTGCCAGTCATAATCCGGGCGGTCCGGACGGAGATTTTGGGATTAAGTTTGATAACGAACACGGAGCCCCTGCACCGCAAGAGTTAACGGCAAAAATTTCGGCACGCACACGGACGATTGACCGGTTTTGGACAACAGATATGCCTGATGTTGATTTATCTACGATTGGTGAACAAATATTCGGTAATACGGTCATCCAAGTTATCAGTTCGGTTGATGATTATGTTGAATACATGCAAGAAATTTTTGATTTTGCCAAGATTAAGAAACTATTTGATAACGGAATGACATTCATCTATGACGCCATGAATGCCGTCACAGGTCCGTATGCCGTTCGTATATTTGAAGATATTCTCGGGGCTGAAAAAGGATCTGTCATTCATGAAACACCATTGCCGGACTTTGGTGGCTTACATCCCGAACCGAATTTAACTTATGCAAAACATTTAGTAGATTTGATGTATACTGAAAATGCACCGGATTTTGCGGCTGCCTCGGACGGAGATGGTGATCGCTATATGATTTTAGCCCCGTCTTTCTTTTTAAATCCATCGGACAGCTTGGCCATTTTAAGCCAATATCTGGATACTATTCCATTTTATCAAGGCAAGTTATCTGGGGTCGCTCGCTCCATGCCAACTTCATTTGCCGTTGATGGTGTTGCAAAAAGTAGAAATATTCCTCTCTATCAAACACCGACAGGATGGAAGTTTTTCGGAAATCTACTAACCGCCGGCAAGATAGCGCTGTGCGGAGAAGAAAGTTTTGGAGCCGGATCATTCCACTTACAGGAAAAAGATGGTATATGGGCAGTTTTAGCATGGCTCAGTATTTTAGCTGAAACAGGGAAAACGGTTGAACAACTAACACGAGAGCTCTGGCAAAAACAAGGACGTGTTTTTGCGATGTTGCAAAGTTATGAAGGATTGGCTACCGAAGATGCATGCACATTGATGGCTCGACTCAATGCGCAAATACCCAACCTTCCCGGCACACAAGTTTTAGGGGAAACAATTACCGAGGCCTTTAATTTTGCTTATACGGATCCGGTTACGGACGAACAGACACAAAATCAAGGTATCTGCATTTTATTTGGATCGGATAAACGCATTGTTTTTCGTCTGTCAGGAACAGGATCATGTGGAGCAACATTGCGTGTTTATTTAAATAAACGCACAACGGATTCGGATCACTTTAATGATTGCCCGATAGATGCTTTAGCGACATTGGCAGAAATTAGTCGGATTATCTCGGACTTAAAAAAATTGACCGGACGTCAAATGCCGACAGCCATCACCTAGGAACAAACGGATAACAAATGACATTGTTAGTTACGGCTTTTTTAGCTTTTATTCAAAGTGCTACAGAATTTTTACCGGTCAGCTCATCTGGACATCTTGTATTAAGTGAACGTTTTGGCATTTCAAGTCAATCTCTGTCTATGGACGTAGCATTACATGTTGGCACCTTGTTTGCCGTTTTGATTTATTTCTCTCAAGATATTTTACGTATGATTAGGAATCTGTTTTATAAGGGAGATGATCAAAAACTTACCATTAACCTGATCATTGCCACCATCCCAATTTTATTAGCCGGTGCTTTTTGGGCAGAAATCATTACACGCTTACGTTCCCCCTTTATCATAGCCGGAACATCTATTTTCTATGGAGTTTTACTCTGGATTGTGGATGCCACATTTCGACCGAAATCAGATTTACGATCCATGTCGTGGAAAGAAGCATTGTGCATTGGTTGTGCCCAGATTTTAGCCCTTGTTCCGGGAACAAGCCGTAGCGGTATTACGATGACTTGTTGCCGAGCCCTTGGATTCAATCGCACGGATAGCGCCCGTTTTTCAATGTTGTTATCCATCCCGACCATATCAGCTGCGGCAGGATATATTCTCTGGGTATCTTTTGAAAATCATAGTATAAGCCAATTTTTAGCCCCATCTATGTTGATAGGAATCAGCTTATCCGCCATTTTCGGACTTTTAGTAATCTACTTTCTGATGGAGTGGTTAAAACGCGCTTCATTTGCTATTTTTGCCGTTTACAGAGTAATTTTAGGATTGATTGTTCTGTATTATTTTTTGTAATTCAGTCAAGATAAAGACCCGAACGGCGCTGGATAAGTTAGAGTGTCGTGAACAATCAACTTGACGAATCAACTCGGCGACGGATACGCCTTTTTGTTTCGAGATACCCCTCAAAACAGCCCAAAATTCAGGTTCCATAGACAAACTGGTTGCATGTCCTAAAATGACAACCGAATGTTTTTCCATGTTATTTACCCGTCCGCAATCGTGTTAAATCAATAATTTCAGAATGTTGCGTAGATTCTGAAGCCAAAGCCTCATTTTTTTCAGACAGACTCTTTTGCTCTGGTTCAAAGCTCAACATAAATTGAGCCGCCGGATCGGCAAAGACAGTCAACGCCGTGTAAGGAACGACCAGAGTCGATTCAACACCACCGAAAGCCAAATCAACCGAGAAAGAATCAGATGATACGATTAGGTTAGAAAATTGATTTTGTAAGATAATGCTTATTTCCTCAGGATATTTTGCTCGCACAAAATCAGGCATAATCACATCGTCACGATTCGTCTGAAATGTAATAAAATAGTGGGAATCTCCCGATAACCCATTTTTGGCAACGTCCTGTAAAATATCCCGAACGACACCGCGAAAAGCTTTTTGTAAAAAGGGTTTATAGTCTTTAGTCATAATCCATCCGAAAAACACGATAAAAAAAGCCCCGAGGTTCTGTTGCTGGGCCCTCGGGAAGCCTCACCCAAACGCTCAAATTGTTCGGGAATTGATTGGTATTTCAGACGCTATTAAGCGGCCAAAGCTACCGGAGCAAAATTATCATTTGCATTTATTTTTTTCAGTCCGATAACGGTGGTACCATACCGAATGCAAGACAAAGCCTTTACTATGCGTGTCGATCCTGTTTCACCCCCATAAAATCCTGATTCAGACATCTGAACAAGATCGAACTCCTTTGTTTTAGACAAGCCAAGACAAGACTCGGCAAGATTCGAAACGGCAGGAATTCATAAAAATGGTGGAGGTGTCGGGTACCGCCCCCGAGTCCACTACACCTATTCCGCTTTTCGTTTAGCATCATAGTCCGACAAGAGCCGAACGGTAGGATTATACCATATTTTTCACAAAAAGCAAATAAAAAACACAAGAGGGGACGGTGGAAGTCCACTCTCTACTCCTTTTTAGGTATCTTTGATATTATTCTTAATATACAATATTTGTGTTAGTGACCGTTGTTTCAATAAATAAACTTCCACTCGCTAACGCAAGTGGTGTTATCTGTTCCGAACGACGTTCGCCCAGCGTTCGCCCAGCCCAAAAGCTTCGCAAGCCTAACGGCTGGGCTGGTATGTCTACATCTACCTGCTTACGCAGGTAGTGTTACGTTCGAATCATAAAAAACGCTCCCATTTCGAGAGCGTTTCGTTTCTTGAAGAATGGATTATTGCTCTAAAATGGCAACTCCCGGTAATGTCTTTCCTTCCATCCATTCCAAAAATGCTCCGCCTGCCGCGGAAACATAGGTTAACTCCGGTTCTACCCCTGCTTTCTTTAATGCTGAAACCGTATCTCCGCCTCCGGCAACGGATGTTAAACGGCCTTCCTTCGTTAACTTGGCAACGGCTGCCGCAATCTCATTCGTGCTCTTGTCAAATGGCTTGATTTCAAAAGCTCCGACAGGACCATTCCAAATCAATGTCTTGCATTTTTCAATCGTGGCAATGAATTCGGCGGCTGACTTCGGACCGATGTCCAATAATACTTTTCCGGCCGGAACTTGGTTTGCTTCGGATACATGCGGTATTTGACCTTCACCGAACGCATCTGCCCATGTTAAATCTGTCGGCAGAACAATCGTGCAACTACCGGCGTTTGCCAGAATGTTCTTTGCCGTATCAATCATGCCCGGTTCAACCAGTGAGCCTTCTCCCATCGGAATACCTTTCGCTGCCAAGAATGTGTGTGCCATACCGCCACCGATGCACAAGTAATCCACTTTCTTGACCAAGTTAGCCAATAAATCCAACTTTGTGGAGACTTTGGAACCGCCAACTAACGCAACGGCCGGACGTTCCGGATTGCCCAGCGCTTTGTCCAGAGCTTCTAATTCTTCCTGCATTAAGCGACCGGCTCCGCGAGGCAGTAAGTGCGCCATTCCTTCGGTGGAAGCGTGAGCTCGGTGTGCTGTTGAAAAGGCATCATCAATATAGATATCAATGCCACTGGCTAATTGTTCGGCAAAAGAACGATCATTCTTTTCTTCTCCCGAATAGAAACGCAGGTTTTCTAATAAAATAACCTCGCCATTCTTCATAGAGCGAATGGCTGTGTCCCGTTTTTCCCCGATACAATCATCTACAAAGGTTACTTTTAAGCCGCTTGCTTTTTCTAAAGCCGGAGCCAAAAAAGCCAATGAAAATTCAGAGTTCTTTTCTCCTTTAGGACGACCAAAGTGAGAGGCAACAACGGCTTTCCCGCCTTTTTCAACAATCTCTTTCAATGTCGGAACAAAACGATCAATACGTGTCATGTCCGTGATTTGTCCGTCTTTTGCAGGGACGTTTAAGTCTGCTCGAATAAAGACGGTTTTTCCGTTAAAATCAAAATCATTTAATGTCTTAAATTGCATATTTTTTCTCCTTTTCTTTGAAATGCTGTCTTTGTTGTAGCAAAAAAGGTTTAAAAAAGCAAGTCCTATTCCGGTAGAAGATGATATTTTCATCCAAGTTGAATCGAATGGACGGCGGATTTTTATTGAAAAATAAAACCGGTTGATTTTTTTTGGATAAAAAAGGATTGCGTGTTATTATCCGATTGACGGGCGTCGCATTTTGTGGTATCCTTTTCGGCAAATTTTAAGCAAAGGAAAATAGATTTATGACGAAAAATATTACCAGCCAAATCAGAACGGCTTTTATTGACTACTTTAAGAAAAACGATCATACGATTGTTCCGGCAAGCTCTTTGATTCCTCGGAATGATCCGACTTTGATGTTTACAAACAGCGGGATGGTTCAATTTAAAAACTATTTTACGGGTGCTGAAAAGCCTCCTTTCCCGCGCGCCGCAACGGTTCAAAAGTCTGTTCGTGCCGGTGGTAAACATAATGACTTGGATAACGTGGGATATACACTGCGTCATCATACTTTCTTTGAAATGTTGGGTAACTTTTCGTTCGGAGATTATTTTAAAGAAAAAGCTATTTATTATGCTTGGGATTTGTTGACTCGCGAAATCGGTATTGATAAAAATAAATTGCTGGTTACGGTTTATCATACCGATGATGAAGCTTTTAACCTCTGGAAAAAAATTGCCGGATTAAAAGATGAAGATATTATCCGTATCGCTACCAAAGATAACTTTTGGCAAATGGGGGATACGGGGCCTTGCGGTCCTTGCTCGGAAATCTTCTATGACCATGGTGAACAATACTGGGGCGGTCGTCCGGGGACACCCGAAGAAGATGGTGATCGATTCATTGAAGTTTGGAATTTGGTCTTTGATCAGTTTGAAGATTTGCCCGACGGAAAACGGATTGAAATTCCTAAAAAGTGTATTGATACCGGATCCGGATTGGAACGTTTGAGCGCTATTCTGCACGGAACAAATGATAACTTCCAGATCGATATCTTTAAAGACTTAATTGAACAATCGGCTGCTATCGCCGGTGTTGATCCCTATGGAGAGGCTAAAACGTCTTTACGTGTTATCGCCGATCACTTGCGTTCGACTTCATTTTTGTTGGCCGATGGTGTTATGCCCTCAAATGAAGGTCGCGGATATGTTCTGCGTCGTATCATGCGACGGGCAATGCGACATGCTCACTTAATCGGCTGTAAAGAACCGTTGATGTATCAATTAGTCCCCTCTTTGGTGAAAACAATGGGAGAAGCTTATCCGGAATTAGAGGCTCATCAAAAATTGATTACGGAGTCTTTAAAGCTGGAAGAAGAACGTTTTAAACAGACTTTGGATAAGGGCTTGAAACTGTTGGCTGAGGAAACTGATGGCTTGTCGGCCGGCGATGTCTTGAACGGTGAAACCGCTTTCAAGCTATATGATACATACGGCTTCCCTCTGGATTTGACTCAAGATGCATTGCGGTCAAAACAAATCTCGGTCGATATTGCGGGATTTGAAGCCGCTATGGAACGACAAAAGGCCGAAGCCAGAAAATCTTGGGCCGGTTCGGGTGATAATGCCGATGAGAAAATTTGGTTCCAAATCGCAGAGAAATCCGGTTCAACCGAATTTCTGGGATATGATTCGGATAAAGCTGAGGCTGTTATTCAAGCGATTGTCGTTAATGGCAATACCGTTTCGGAAGCAAAAGTCGGTGAGGCGGTTGCTGTTGTTGCTAATCAAACACCTTTCTATGGTGAAATGGGTGGTCAGGTCGGTGATATCGGAACCATTAAAACGGCTTCCGGCGTTGTCCGCGTAACGGATACACAACGGAAAGCTGATACGGCATTGATTGTTCACTTCGGAACCGTGGAAAGCGGAATAATTCAAGAAAATGAAAACGGCTTGTTCGAAATTGACAACAAACGACGGTTTGATATCCGTGGACACCATTCTGCAACACACTTGTTGCAAGCCGCTTTGCAAAAAGTCTTGGGGCCGAGTGTGCATCAAAAAGGGTCTTTGGTAACTCCGACAGGTTTTCGATTTGACTTTACCTACAATAAGGCTATGACCTCTGATGAAATTCATCAGGTGGAAGATTTAGTCAATCAGATGGTTTTACAGAATGAAGATGTCGTTACCGATTTAATGACACCCGAAGAAGCCGTTCAACAAGGGGCTATGGCTTTGTTTGATGAAAAATACGGCGAAACGGTCCGTGTCGTGTCTATGGGGCAGGGAGATAGACGCTTGTCTTGTGAGCTGTGCGGCGGAACGCATGTATCGGCAACGGGTGATATCGGATCTTTCCGAATTATATCTGAGTCTGCTGTTTCCTCCGGCGTTCGTCGTATCGAAGCTATTGTCGGTCGCACTGCTTTGAAAAAGGCTCAAGAGAACGATGCTTTGATTGCCGATATTATGGGGATTTTAAAATCAACTTCGGCCGGAGATATAAAAACTAAAATCACACATATCTTAGATGAACGACGCCAAATGGAAAAGGAAATCGCTGATCTGCGTCGAAAAGTGGCTATGGGTGGTTCGGGATCGGCTTCAAATGAAATTGAAGAAGTCGCCGGTATCCGCTTCATCGGTAAAATATTAACCGAAACACCGGCCAAGGAATTAAAACCGTTGGCTGATGAATTTAAGAAAAAAGTCGGCTCTGGAGTGGTGGCTCTGGTTTCCAAAAGTGATGGAAAGGTTTCTGTCGTTGTCGGTGTAACACCGGATTTGACTCAGAAACTAAACGCTGTTGATTTGGTCCGTGTGGCGGCAGCT
Organism: uncultured Alphaproteobacteria bacterium; assembly: GCA_949292205.1. GTDB lineage: Bacteria > Pseudomonadota > Alphaproteobacteria > CAAHEQ01 > UBA3637 > CALXZG01. The sequence continues at coordinate 97,307 of CASEYR010000006.1, read as the reverse complement.
GTTGTTGGCGGAAAAGGTGGCGGCGGTCGTCCGGATATGGCTCAGGCCGGAGGATCTGACGTGTCTAAAATGACAGAGGCTTTGGAGGCTATCCGACATAAACTAAAACAGTTGCGATTAATAACGCTATTTGAGGAATAGGTCTTTGGCTTCAAAAGACCTGTTCCTAATTTAACATTGCTTTTTGATGAAACTTGATGTATGGTAATTCGCCATGAAACAACCAACCCTTTTTGCTAAACTTTTTTCCTGTATACGGTTTGTTTTCCTCTATTTGTTTATATTAGGTGCTACCGTCTTTATTTGGAGCCAACTCTATTTCGGAGGCATCTCTTTAAATCAATTGCTTTTTCATATTGCCTTTTTGGATATGTATCAGCTTACTCAAAGATGGGTATCAACTCTTTTAATCGTAATCTTTACGTTATGCGTAACGTTTTTAATTCATCGGAAAACTTGGTTGGTTGTTGGGTTTATTTGCTTGTTTTGTGGGTTCGTCGGATGTTATCCTATGCAAGTATCAAAATTGAATGGAGAAAAACCAATTCCTTTTTGGACTCAGCTACAACTGTCTTTAGAGGAAACAAAAGTCTATGATCAATTCTATGTTACCCCGCTCTTGGAACGACCATTGCCGAAAAAACCGAAAAATATTATTCTTATTTTTGCGGAATCCATGGAAAAGACTTTTGCTGATCGTGCTTACTGGGGCGAAAATTTAATACCTTATTTAACACGCTTGGGAAATCGATACACAACCGTTGAGGGATATAATCATATTAACGGGACAAATTGGACGTTGGCTTCTCAAGTCGCTGTCTTTTGCGGCGTTCCTTTTAAAACACAATTCAGAGATAGATTGGGGGTTCAGACAGATTCTTTTATGCCGAATGCCGTTTGTGTCCCGGATCTGTTAAAACGTGCCGGATATAAAACCGTATTTGCTAAAGGTGCCTATAAGGAATTTGTCGGAACGGATAGCTTTGCCCGAGAACATCATTTTGATGAAATATGGGGCCGAGATGAATTGATTGAACATGGGTATGCCTCAGCACAAGATATTGGACTATCACAGTGGGGAATAAATGATAAAGTTTTTTTTGAATTTGCTAGAAAAAAGCTTACTGAATTAAGCCGTAATGATGACCCCTTCTTTTTATCATTAACGACTTTGGATACGCATTTTCCAAATGGATATCTGAATGAAGGGTGCTTTCAAAAATACGGCGATATTCGTGATGCTATTATGTGTTCGGATAAAATTATCTTTGATTTTGTTGAATGGTGCCGACAACAGCCGTTCTTTGAAAATACCGTTATCTTTATCATCGGCGATCATTTGATGATGGAAGCCGATGAGATCAATCAAGATTTGGCTTTGTATCCTAATCGAAAGACATACAATGTCATTATCGGTCGAAAAAGTATTTATCCTTATGTTATTCAAAAACCTTTTGCTCAGTTTGATTGGGGACCTACGATACTGGATGTAGCCGAAGTCCCTGTCGTGGATGGAAAGCTAGGCTTGGGGGTTTCTTTACTGCGTCAAGAACCAACTTTGCTAGAGCGCTACGGATATCCTCGGCTGGATGCCGAAATGATTAAATCATCTCCCAGATATCAGCGATTATTACTGAATCAGGCAAATTAAATCTGTGTTATCTGGGTATGATAACGGTATCACCTGATTTGATTTTTAGTCTTTGAACGGTGCCGGCCGGTAATTCAATGACTCCTTGAACCGGAGATGAAGACATATGGCTGGTTTCATCATGGGGTTGGGCATTTTCAACAATATCCGTTACTTTGCCGTGCTCGTCAAAAAAGACCATATCTAATGGAATCAGCGTATTCTTCATCCACAGACCTATCGGACGGGAATACTCGTTTATGAAAATCATACCGGCATCCGATGCCAACTCGGTTCGGAACATTAAACCGCGTGCTCGTTGTTTCGGTGTTATCGCTTTTTCCGTTATAAAAGTATGCTCCCCTGTCTGTGTTTTGATAATCGTTTTTCCCGTTTCAAATGATATCGGTTGTTCCATTGGAAGAAATGTTAAGGCATCAATCGCAATTACATCCATCTCGTCGGCTTTTGTTTTTAGTCGGTCAACATATGTGTCATCCCATGGCATGTAGGCATATAATCCGGGTAAAAAACGATATCCTTTATCTTTGGCGGTTAGGTCGCGAAATTGATCACGTGAGACACGCCATTCAAAGAGCGGAGGCATACCGTTTAACTCTTTGAAATAACTGTTCGTTGCTTGAATCAGCGAATCAAAAGGTAAAAAGTCATAAGTCTTGTTATCCAACCAGCCTTTTTGATCAAAAGGATGAGAGAGATTCTTGGTCCCCCATTCTGTCGCTAAGGCAGATTGTGCAACGGCCATGGAAACGGGAATGGTATCCACTTTTTTCATTAAATCGGCTAGCTGACTTTCTCGACTGCGTTTCGCTTTCGCATCATATTTTTCAACAAGATTATTGAAAAATGAGGTTTCTGACTCAGACCAAGATTCTCCGCTTTTCTGTTTCCGATTCAGGTCGATCAAAACAATCCGCTCACGCAATGCTTGCTCGTTCTCTCGCATAATTAACGCAGAGATGACTTGAATAAATAATGCCGGATCCCCTTTTTCCGCAAAATCATCAGGCAAGCGATCTACAAAAACGCGTGGCATTTGATAACGCGTCGCTTTTGAAAACCAAGCTCGTAAATCTGCCGTCGTCTTGGGGGTGATGATTGTTCCGGGGAGATATTGTTGTGTTCCCTCTATTAAATTGACTTCCTCTTGTTGAGGGGTGTCAAGGCGGGGAGAAATCGAGTTTTCTTGAAATGCTTGGTAAAAACAAATCAATCCGAGTGATAAAAATGAAAAACCAAATATCTGTTTGAGTTTCATTCTTGCCTCCTTTATGATAAATGACGTCTGTGGAGAATATTTCGAATCTGAGACATCGGAATGCCTCCGCTGATAATGAGTGCTATCAAAAAGACACCTATGCTACCACCGATAAGTACTCCGAGAAGCACAATGGAGTGAATAGATGTGTCTTGTTGCCAATCGGGAAATAAATAGCTTAATCCAAGCTCGGCTGCCCTTAAACTTAACCCCATAATGATACAGGCAGATAAAATACGCGGAAGCCGATATCGGAACGTTTTATCCAGACTGAAATCTCCCCGATGCATAAGACGAATCGCATACTGTCCCGCATTGACCCACACAGTTATGCTGGTTGCCAGTGCTATCCCGACGTATCCCAAAAATTGCATCAATGTTAAAGCTAAAATCGCATTTAAGGCAACCCCAACAATTGCTATTTTGACCGGTGTTTTGGTGTCTCCGCGCGCGTAGAAAAAAGGCGATAGTGCTTTGGTCATCATATAGGCCGGTAGCCCGAATGAAAAAGCAATCAAAGCGCGTGATGTATTCAGTGTATCTTCTATCGTGAATGCTCCGCGTTCAAATAAAATCCCGATAATCGGATAAGCCAGTAAAATTAAACCTGTCATAGATGAACAGGACAAAGCTATGGATAGTTCCAATCCGCGATTAAGTTGCGTATTAGCTAAATCCAATTCGCCGGCTTTAATGTGCTTTGACAGAACCGGTAGTAAAGCTGTCCCAATGGCAACGCCGATGATTCCAATCGGTAGCTGAAATAAGTGATGGGCATAATTGAGCCATGAGATGGCTCCGGCCCCGACAAACGAAACAAACAGCGTATCTAAAAATAAATTGATTTGATAGACGCCCGAACCGAGAACCCCCGGAGCCATGCGACGAAGAAGAAGTTTAACCCCTTTCGTCATATGGAAAAGTGCTTTGACGGGACCGATTAAATTAAATGTCATACCCGCTTTTTTCAGATGCCACGCCAGAAAAACAAATTCAATTAATCCGGCGGCAAAAACACCCCAGGCTAAGGCATAAGCCGGTGCTTCGGGTGAGTGAATCAATGGGGTTACCAGTAGCAAAAAAGTAATCATCGTTAAATTTAAAATCGTTGGCGTAAAGGCTGCCGCCCAAAAACGACCGACTGAATTCAAAATGCCAGACATTAAAGAAACAAGTGAAACGCAGAGTAAAAACGGAAACGTAATTCGACTGAGGCTTGTCGTTAAAGCCAGTTTTCCGGGAATCTCTTCAAATCCGGGGGCTAGTAAAAACATTAGTGCCGGCATCAGGATTTCCATAACAACGGTGAATATTAAAAGCAGATAGAATAAAAAACTGAAGACCGATCGGGCAAAGGTGCGGGCACGTTTTTCTCCCTTGCCATGAAGCTCACCGGAAAAAAGCGGAACAAAGGCAACATTGAGTGTTCCTTCCGCAAATAGACTGCGAAATAAGTTCGGAAATCGTAAGGCAACAAAAAATGCATCAGCCATCATGCTGGCTCCTAAAAATCGAGCAATTAAAATATCTCGAATAAAACCAACAACACGACTAACAGCTGTGCATCCACCGACGGTGGCTATGGAAGATAATAAAGACATATTTTATTTATACCCGAAAATAAAAGCAGGCTCAACAGAAAAAAGCGAATTCTTGAAAAGAAGATTATTAATATGCTGTTACAGAGCTGTTAAATTGTCCTGTAGTTCTTGCATGTCATCCGGTAAGGGAGCTTCAAAAGACATATGTTCCCCCGTTGTCGGGTGAATAAAACCTAAAAAGCCGGCATGCAGGGCTTGACGTGGAAAATACTTCGCAAAATCCGGTGCCGTTTTGGGAATAACACCATAGACCGGATCTCCGATTAAAGAGTGTCCGTTAGACGCCATATGGACACGAATCTGATGTGTTCTTCCCGTTTCCAAAATGCATTGAATGTGCGAGGCTATACCATTCCCGAAAACGGCAATACGCTCATAATGCGTAACGGCTTTTTTGCCGTGCGGAACTATAGCCATTTTTTGGCGGTTCGTCTGAGATCGTCCGATGTCTCCGGTTATGATGCCCGTCGTTTTTTGAATATATCCCCAAACAAAAGCTTGGTAAATACGCTCAATCGTGTGTTCGGCAAATTGTTCGGATAAATGTCGGTGCGTAAAATCATTCTTGGCAACAACTAAAATCCCACTGGTGTCTTTGTCAATCCGATGGACAATACCCGGGCGTTTAACGCCACCGATCCCTGAAAGTGAGTCTTTGCAGTGTGCCAGCAGTGCATTCACCAGAGTTCCTCGCGGATTGCCGGCCCCAGGGTGAACAACTAATCCTGCCGGTTTGTTGACAACCAATAAATCGTCATCTTCATACAAAATATCCAGTGGAATATCCTCGGGCTCGGGGTTCGCGGAAACAGCTTCCGGTGGCGTCAATTCATAAATATCCCCCTCTTTGACTTTATCATCCGATGATAAAACTCGAGTCCGATCTGATTGTAGTCGAACGGCATCAGCTTCAATCATTCGTGCGACTTGACTGCGGGAAAATTGCGGAAATGTTTCTGCTAAAAACTTGTCTAAACGCAATTTCGGAGTATCTGATGTCACTTTTGGCGTGACAAGTGGGGTGGACATCGTGTATACTATGTCTTGATCGTCATCAAAATCGGATTCCGTATCCATATTCTACTCCAGTGAGGTCAAAAATGAAAACAATAACTTTCTTGAAAGCACTTACTATCGGCATGAGCTTATTAATCCTAGCCGGTTTGGTTGCCGTCGCTCTTAAAATAACAGATCTTCGAATGAAAAGCAAGCCTCTGCCTATTCAATCGTCTGAGGTGACTCTGGTTTTTCCGGAAAGTATTCGCGATGTCTTGCCTTGCGGGGAAATGTTGTGCGTGTTGACTATCGGTCACGAATCGGGACGCCGACTGTTCGTTGTTAATCCTGATAAAGGACGTGCAGAAAGTATTATTACTTTTAAAGAGACTTTGTAAAAATACCTTTATTAACCGAAAATTTAGAATTTTAAGTGTTTAATGGAATGCATTAAAAAACAGGCAAAAAGGAGTTTTGGCAGGTGACAAAAACAGCCGAGCTGATACGTCTGATAACAGTTTTAATTCTGGCTATGATTCTTGCCGGAACGGTTGGATATTTTATCCCGAGAATGGCTCAACTGACTGCCGGTGAAAAAGTTGTTTGGGGCGTCCTTGCCGAAAAACAACCCGCAGAAAACTCTTTCGGAGAACAGGCTGTTCTTCAACGACAATATGCCGAGGCTCTGCAAAAAGAAATCGTTTCTTTGATTGAAAGAACAACCGGCGCAGGTACGGTTTATGCAACCGTTCAGGTCGATTTAAACTTAACTCGGGAAACCGTTCATCAAAAAGATGTTATTCCGAGCGGGGACTCTTTTGAGGGAAGCGCTCTGGCTTCGGGGGAAAAAGAAAGTGTCGTTTTTCAAAATGAGGCTCTTTCGGATTTGTCCGTCACAAAATCATGGATTCAATCTACCGCCGGTATCGTTCAACGCTTGTCCGTTAGTGTGCTGATTGATGGACAGATGGTTCAAGAACAGGACGGAAGTGTCCTATATCAGCCCAGAACGCGCGCTGAAATGGAAAATTATACGACTTTAATTAAGGCAATCGTTGGATTTGAAGAGGAAAGAGGGGACACTCTGGAGGTTTTGAACTTGCCTTTCTCGGAAGATGCCAGAACTTTCTTGGGAATTAAACCGATTGCTTGGGCTCAAGGATTTGGCTTGTTCTTATTGTTGGGCGTTATCGTCTGGTTGTGTGCCGGCTTCATCATTCCTATGATGCGTCAACTAATCAGTGGTCCCGTTGCTAAACCGGTTGAAATAAAACGTGTTGAACGTTCCCTTTTGGAAAAGGCTATCTTGGTCTGTCGACAAAATCCAGAACGCGCTATTCGAGTCTTGAAAAATTGGATTCGCTATCCGCTGTATAAAGGGCGGGGATATTCTCCGATACAGCAAGCCGCTATCTTGATTTTGACTTTGGGCGATGGGGTGGCTCGCGATTTATTCCGACGCATGGATGAGGCCGATGTGCGTTCGTTGGGGCAAGCAATTTCTTCTCTCGGATCGGTTCGTGTTGAAGATGTTCAGAAATGCTTGGATAAATTTATTCATGATGTGTCATCTCCGATCGGTGTAACCGGAACAAACGAACAAGTGCGACGTGTTTTTGATCGAACGATGCCAAAGGAAACCAGTGATCAGCTGTATTCTGAAATTCGGTTGTCTTCCGGCGGACAAACGGTTTGGAGTCGTTTAAATGAACTGGATATCGGTATCTTGGTTCCTTTTTTGGCTGAACAAAAACCTGAAACGGCGGCTTTGATCTTATTCCATTTATCTGATGATGTGTCTGCTCGGGCCTTGGGGTTGCTGGATAGGGATTTTGCAACGCGTCTGATGATTCATTTAACACACTTAAAGCATGTGCGTTCCGATGTTCGTCAGAAACTGGAACGAGAGATTGCAGTCCGAGTGTGTGAACTAATCCAACAATCGGGAAGCAAAACAGGTGTGGAAAAAGCAACAGCGATTTTGAAAGCGATGAATAAGCAGGATAAAACAGATTTGATATCTGCTGTTTCTAAAAAAGAGCCGGAGGTTGCAAAAAAAGTGGGTTCTTGGATGATGCAATTTGATGATTTGGCACACTTATCAGATGATCAAATTAAAATCTTGTTGAAGTATATAGACCGTCAGGTGGCTGTTTTGGCTTTACATCAGGCTCCGATGGCAGTACGTGATGCATTTGTTCGGAATATGCCTTCTTCTGTTTGGATGTCGTTAAATCGTGATATGAAAGAATTAACACCTTATCAGTTGCGTGGTAAGGCTGCCGCTCGAAAAGCTATTTTAATAACGGCACGTGAATTGATAGGTCTGAAAAAAATGAAACCGATATAGTGTGTTAGGTTGTTCTGCCAACGGCCTTTGCGTTTTTAATACAAGCCCCCATTTTTTTAGAGATGGGGCATTTGTTTTGAATCAGATGCTCGTAATATTAAAAAATGCCTGATTTTAGGTAATTCTTGAATGGATGATATCTTATCGTCCGTCTCTTCTCTTTTTTTCCATAACCTGACGAATTGTTGATTTTTGCGTAATACGACCTTCCAGATTTTGGTCGCGGTCTTCTTTGTCTTTCTCTTGATTGATGGTGTCTGCCGGACGAGAATTATCGCGAAGTGTTCTATACATAATTGAATCAAAATGCTTGCCCGTTAATCCGGCAAGTTTTTTGGCGTTTTTGGCTAAATCAGAGCTGGCATCTGCTATATCATTGCCGATAGCTCCGTCACGACCGGTGTCTTGAATGTCCCGTAATCCGGAATCAATATGTCCCGATTGAATCTTTGAGGAGCCCTCTTTAACAGAGGCCGAAACTTGTGTCGATAATAAACGTGTGACGGCCTCTTTTAACCGCTCACGAGCTTTTTGCATCTTTTGAAGACGGTCGGCATCTTGTTGTAATAGAGCTGTTAAACCGCTTTTTTTTGCCTGATTCATCCGTTCGGCTAACTTGTCCGGATTTTTTTCTCGACGAATCTCGGCAATCATCTTTTGCTGTTCAAGTTGTTTTTGACGTAATAATTCAGGGGGCTGTTTTTGATTAGATTTTTCTTTAAAGCGTTGTATCTGCCTTTTGCTGAGTGGGTGTTGACGAGTTTTGACGTATTTTGTTCGAGCCCGTGCCGACAAAGACTTTTGCTTGGATAAATTAACCATGATGATAATCCTCCTTTTTGGTCAGTATACCTTAAAAAGTGTTTTTTGTCCAGAAAAACAATTGCAATCAATTATGAAAAAATATATATTATGGATAATTATAAAAAGAAAAAATAAGGAAAATAAACATGACTATTATCAGAGATAATTTTGAACGATTGCAAGAATATATGAACAGTCGCATTATTGGGCAAAAAGGGTTGGTTCAAAAATTGTTGATTGCTTTGTTGAGTGATGGGCATTTGTTGGTTGAGGGATTGCCGGGGTTAGCAAAAACAAAAGCCATTAAAGTGTTGGCTGATACCATTGATGCCGGATCTCAACGAATTCAATTTACTCCGGATTTGTTGCCCTCTGATATTACCGGTAGTGATGTCTACCGCCCAGAAACAAATGGCTTCTTTTTCCAAAAAGGACCTATCTTTAATAACTTGATTTTGGCTGATGAAATTAATCGGGCTCCGGCAAAAGTCCAGTCCGCTTTGTTGGAAGCTATGGGTGAACGACAGGCGACTATCGGAAATGAAACCTATCAGTTGCCGGACTTATTTATGGTGATGGCGACTCAGAATCCGATTGAACAGGAAGGAACTTATAACTTGCCGGAAGCGCAGTTGGATCGGTTCTTGATGTATGTTAAAATCGGTTACCCCGATATCGAATCGGAACGGCGTATTTTAAAACTGGTTCAGGGGGAGGAAAAAAAGATTCCAACGCCTCGCTTTAATAGAATTAAACAAGAACAAATTTTTGAAGCCAGACGTGAGGTCTTGGATATCTATATGTCTCCGGAACTGGAAGAGTACTTAATCCAGTTTATTATGGCGACTCGTCATCCGGAAGCTTATGGTGCGGATTTGGCTCGGTTAATCCGATACGGTGCCAGTCCTCGCGGAACAATTGCTTTGGACATCGTCGTTCGTGCCGCCGCTTGGCTGGACGGACGTGATTTTGTAACGCCTAAAGATATTCAAGCGCTTATTCCCGACGTGTTGCGTCATCGTATCTTGTTGTCATTTGAGGCTAAATCGGCCCATGTAACGACTGATGATGTTTTGCGTATGTTGTTAGAGCGGGTGCCGTTACCATAGGGGGAGTAATGGCTTTTGATGAAACATACAGTCCCGTTGTCGTGGATCAAGATAGCTTGATTGCTTTGAAGGCGTCGGCTGGGAATATTTCATTAAAGGCAACACTTCAACCGGTTTATCTTGGTGTCGGTGAAACGCGATCTGTCTTTCGGACACGTGGTCTTGATTTTCAAGAGGTAAGAGCTTATCAGCCCGGTGATGATATTCGGCAAATTGATTGGCGGATTACGGCAAAGTATGGAAAGCCCTTTACAAAATTATATACGGAAGAAAAAGAACGTCCGGTTTATATCGTCTGTGATATGCGGAGTCATATGAAGTTCGCCAGTCAAGGGGAGTTTAAATCCGTTATCTCTGCACGAATGGCAATGTTCTTGGCTGTGGTGGCTGAGCAAAAAAAAGATCGTGTTCATACGTTGATTATGTTGCCGAATATGATTAAAACCATGTCGTTAAGCTTAAGTGATAAAGGTTCTCTTGCTTTGATTCCCGATTTGGTGGCAGCCTCTTTGCCGACAGTTGTCCCAACCGATGAAACAACTCTGAATCAGGCTCTGCAGGAATTGGAGCCGACTTTGAAAAGTGGTGCTTTGCTCTTTATATGTAGCGATTTTCATGACTTTGATGAGAATACGGCTTTTCGGTTGGGAAGAATGGGCTCTCGTCGCACAATCGCTTTGATTCACATCTACGATAGATTGGAGAAAAATTTACCCGAGGGGGTATGGGCTATGACAGATGGTAGCCAAACGGTATCTGTGAATGCTTATGAAAAATCGGTTCGGGAGACTTTTGAATCATCTTTTAACAAGCAAACAGATGCAATTCAACAGGCTGTTAAAAAATATGGTTGGGGATATTTGCCGATTCAAACAACAGATGACTATTTGAGTCTGCTGAGTCGGTTTAGTCGAGAGGATGCTGTATGACGGAAATTGATTTATCGGGACTTCGTGATATTCATATCCCCGTTGAACCTTCTTGGTGGCCACCGGCTATCGGTTGGTGGATCGTTGTCACGGCTCTGATTTTTGTCTTGAGCTGTTGTCTTGTCGCTTTCTTTTTCTGGCGTTCCGGACCGAAACAGTATGCTTTGCGTGAATTAAAATCAATGTATCAAAAAACAGATAATCCTGTTATTTTGGCTCGACAAATGTCTGCACTCTTTAAGAGAATTGCTCTGATTCGCTATCCCAGAAAGCAAGTCGCTTCGTTATCGGAAGATGATTGGGCTGATTTTTTAAAAACAAAAACACAAGGGGCTTTTTCGGATGAACAAGCAAAATTACTTGCTTTTTCGACTTATTTGCCCGATAATACTCTGGTAACCGATCATCCTGAAGCTTTGTATAAAGCCGGACGTGTCGCAATTACTGAGTTCTTTAAGAGGAAAAAATATGGAAATTAAAACTCAAGATTTACGAGAAGCTATTCGATTGTTGACTCGGGGAACGGTTGCTGTTTCAACGCCGGAACAAGCTAAAGCTGTCCCTGAAAATATTAAATCAACTTTGGAACAAGGTCAGGAAGATGCTGCCGGTATCTCTTTGCTGGTGTCTATGTCTTATAAGTCTTTATCCGGTAACGTAAAAGACAGAGATATTTTGATTCGACGAATTATCCATACGAAGGGTGATCTGTATATTGATGGTGTTGCTATGGATGTGCGGGCTCCACGTTTGATTAAAGTGGGACATATTTCCGCAATCAGAGATATTACATCCGGTCGTGTTTATGATAATCCATATGAGTTTATTCAAAATCGTTTGGGTATATCGGTTCGGGATAAGTCTTCGGCAGTTGTTGTTTCCGATCCGAAGGATGATTTCGCAAAAGCTATTGAGCGAATTGCACAGGAAGTAACTGTCTTGATGTACTTGGTTGCAATTGATGGGGCTCGCGATAAGACCGAGCGTCAGAAAGTTTTTGAGTATGCTAAATCCAGAACAACCGATTTGTCTTATGATGATCAGGAGTTGAATGATTATATTATCTCGTTGGCTCCGGATGAAGAGTGTTTTTCCGTTGCATTGGCGAAATCTTTGGCAAAGGATCAAACAACCGTTCAAGGGTTGGTTGAAGCAATGCTGAATGTTATTATGGCTGATGGACGTGTAGACGATAAGGAACGTTCTTTCTTAGTTCGTATAATGGATTTATTAGAGCAGGATGGGTATGAAATCAATCTACCGGTATAAAATCGGGATGGGTTGGATTTTTTTCTTGACTTTGAAAAATTTTTCTGTATAATACCAAACAGTTTAACTAAATAGAGGAATAAAAAAATGGCAAAGCCGACAACAATTGAAATCAGATTAGAAAGCAAGGCCGGAACGGGTACTTTCTATGTTACAAAAAAGAATCCGCGGACAAAAACAGAAAAACTGGTTATGCGTAAGTATGACAAAAAAACGCGGAAACATGAAGAGTTTGGTGAAAAAAAGATCAAATAATCTTTATCAAAGTAATGCAAACGCCTCGATTTTTATCGGGGTGTTTTTTTATATGGTTTAGAGAATCATCTTAAAGTAACTGATTTGTAAAAGTCCTGTCGCTTATGAAATCTTGAATGAATATTTTTTTTAATTGAATATCTGATAAAAAAATATATTGACAAAATAAAAAAATAGGGATAGAATGACCTTACAGTTTAACTGAAAGGACGATTATGACTAAAAAAATTCAATATGTCAATACATTGTCTGCTAATGAAAATCTGAGATTGGCTTGTATCAAAATTGCAAGTCCCAGAAAAAAAGAGGCTGATCAAAAATGGAAAGCTGTTGCTGTTCAGGCTTTGCAAAACGGAGCCGATCCTAATATGCATGTTTTATTAAAAGACGGTGATGTTTGTCCGTTTGAATTGTTTTATGATAATGATATGAATGAGGCTGTTAGTCTGTTGGTTAAAAATCCACAATGGCGCGCCAGTGATACCTTTCGTTTTGGTCAGATATCAATGCCTTTAAAAGAAGCTTTAAAGAAATATGATTTTGATTTGGCTTCGAAAATTATTAGCCATCGGACTTTTAATCCGAATCAAGAGACCGGCTTGCGGGAGAATATGCTGGATTTGGCTTTGTCTATGTGCAATGCAAAAGTGTATGCCGGTAAGTGGGCTCAGGTAGCATTTAAAATTATTTCCCATCCAAAATGCAGTAAGGAAAACAGGGTGAAATATTTACACTGCAGAGGATCCCAGATTAAAAATCCAATCGTTCGTTTATTCTTTTGGAAATATTCACAAAACGGATGTTTGCAACGTGATTAAAATAACCTTAAAAACCCTTGTTAGACAAGGGTTTTTTTCTGCCTGAAGCGAATTTTCGGATTTTAACAAAAAGATTAAAAAGTAGTTGCACATGATCTAAAAATCGAGTATAGTGACTTTACGAAACAATAGAGAACAAAAGAGGAACAAATGGAAAAAGATAAAGCGTTAGAAGCGGCTCTCAGCCAAATTGAACGAGCTTTTGGTAAAGGGTCTATTATGCGGTTGGGGCAACAAGGTAATGCCGTTGAGATTCCCGCTATTTCAACCGGTTCGCTGGGATTGGATATGGCGTTGGGTATCGGTGGATTACCTAGAGGTCGTATTGTTGAGATATATGGACCGGAAAGTTCGGGAAAAACAACTCTGGCTTTGCATGTTGTTGCAGAAGCTCAGAAAAAAGGCGGGGTATGCGCTTATATCGATGCCGAGCATGCGTTGGATCCGTCGTATGCAGGTAAATTGGGCGTGAATATTAATGATTTGTTGATCTCGCAACCGGATACGGGAGAGCAGGCATTGGAAATTGCAGATACTTTAGTTCGATCGGGAACTATTGATGTGTTGGTCGTTGATTCGGTTGCTGCTTTGGTCCCAAAAGCAGAGTTGGAAGGCGAAATGGGAGATTCGCATATGGGGTTGCAAGCTCGCTTAATGAGTCAAGCACTTCGCAAAATAACAGCCTCTGTCGCTCGTGCAAATACGTTGGTCATCTTTATTAACCAGATCCGTATGAAAATCGGCGTGATGTTCGGTAACCCTGAAACAACAACCGGTGGAAATGCTTTAAAGTTCTATGCCTCCGTCCGCTTGGATATTCGGCGTGTGGGCGCTATCAAGGATCGGGAAGATACTATCGGAAGTCAAACTCGGGTTAAGGTTGTTAAAAATAAAGTGGCTCCACCGTTTAAAACTGTTGATTTTGATATCTTATACGGTGAGGGTATTTCTAAAGCCGGTGAATTGTTGGATTTGGGGGTAAAGGCCGGTATTGTTGAAAAAGCTGGGGCTTGGTTCTCTTGTAAAGGGGAGCGAATCGGACAGGGACGTGAGACAGCTAAGGCTTATTTGAAAGCTCATCCGGAATTGGCTGCGGAAATTGAAACAGCCATCCGAAATGATGCAAAGGATTTGTCTCAGCAGATGATGGTCGGAGATGATACTTTATCGGATGCTTAACCTAAGGAGCTAATTGATATACCCCGATCTATTCGGGGTATTTTTTTTGTTCAGAATACTTCAATTTTTTAACATTTGAAAAAACTATCTCCCCCGATTGAACAAAGCATCACTTTTAATAAAAAAAGCGTCCCGATTAACTCGAGACGCTCTTTTGGTGTATTCGCCATTTAGCCGACAGCATTTCCTGTTTCTTTATTGCGAGCATCCAAGAACTCTTTGTCCCGTTCTGCCGCAATCTGGCGGAGTCGTTGCATTTGAGCCCCCGTTCCGGCAGGAATCAAGCGACCAACGATGACGTTTTCTTTCAAGCCGTGCAGAGTATCTCGTTTTCCGGCGACAGCAGCTTCGGTCAAGACACGAGTCGTTTCTTGGAACGATGCAGCAGAAATGAACGAGTTTGTTTGCAAGCTGGCTTTTGTAATACCCAACAAGACCGGTTCAGCCTTAGCTTCACGTCCGCCGGCTTTCAAAGCCTTAACATTTTCGGCGACCAAAGTCTCTTTATCCACTTGCTCACCGGCCAACAGAGTTGTATCACCCGGATCAACAACTTCCATTTTACGCATCATTTGACGAACGATAACTTCGATGTGTTTATCATTGATACGCACACCCTGCAAGCGATAGACGGCTTGAACTTCCTTAATCATGTAGTGAGCCAAAGCCTCCACACCCAAAATGCGCAAAATATCATGAGGCACCAAAGCACCTTCAACAATCAAATCGCCCTTTTGAACGATATCGCCTTCATGAACGGCAACGGAACGACCTTTCGGGATAATGTACTCACGTTTATCTTCTTCGTTTTCACCGATAACAAAGACACGCCGTTTAGTCTTGAAATCAGCCCCGAACTCAACCCGTCCGTCAATTTCGGAAATGATAGCAGCATCTTTTGGATGACGCGCTTCAAACAATTCGGCAACCCGAGGCAAACCACCCGTAATATCTCTTGTTTTTGTTGATTCACGAGGCAATCTTGCCAAGACATCACCCGGCATAACTTCCTGTCCGTTTTTAACGGTTACGACGGCATCAGCAGCCAAGTAATAGCGAGCCTCTGCTCCGCTGGCCGACTTAAAGATTTTACCTTTTTCGTTCAACAAAGCAATATGCGGTTTCCGTTCATGCTTACCGGATTGTTGACGCCAATCCATAACCACGGTTGAAGCCAACCCGGTAGCTTCATCAATGACTTCACGAATAGTTTCACCATCGATTAAATCTTCAAATTTAACCTTTCCGGCCTTATCAACAATAATCGGAGTTGTATACGGATCCCATTCAGCCAAGCGAGCGCCTTTAGTTACAGACTGCCCATCTTCAACCAACAATTTTCCACCATAAGGCACCTTATGACGAGCCTTCTCGCGATTATTGGCATCCAACAAAGAAACCTCACAATTACGAGATAACACAATTGTATCACCGGCTGAATTTTTGATTGTATTACAGTTCCCCAATTTGATTTTAGCATCAAAAGCGGCATCAATACTGGATTGTTCAGCACCCCGTTGAGCCGCACCACCGATGTGGAAGGTCCGCATGGTCAACTGAGTCCCCGGTTCACCAATGGACTGAGCCGCGATAATACCGACAACTTCGCCCAAGTTAACCGCCGTTCCGCGAGCCAAATCACGTCCATAGCAAGCCGCACAAATACCGTCTTCAGCTTCACAAGTCAAAACAGAACGAATCTTAACGGAATCAACGCCGGCAGCATCAATTTTCTCAACGTCGTTTTCGTCAATCAACTTGTTCTTCGGAACGATGACTTCACCCGTTGACGGATCTTTAATATCCTCGGCAGCCGTCCGACCCAGAATTCGTTCACCGGTTGTTGCGATAACATCACCGCCTTCAATAATCGGTTGAATTGTAATACCGTTATCGGTTCCACAATCTTCCATCGTGATGATAGCGTCTTGAGCCACATCTACCAAACGGCGTGTCAAGTAACCTGAGTTCGCTGTTTTCAAAGCTGTATCCGCCAAACCTTTACGAGCACCGTGAGTCGAGTTAAAGTACTCCATAACGGTCAACCCTTCTTTAAAGTTAGAACGAATAGGCGTTTCAATAATTTCACCTGACGGTTTAGCCATCAAACCACGCATACCGGCCAACTGACGCATCTGAGCCGCACTACCACGAGCTCCGGAGTTTGCCATCATGTAGACCGAGTTCACAGGTTTGCCCGGCTCGATTTTAGAAATACCCTTCATCATCGCGTCGGCAATAGCATCTGTACAAGCGGCCCAAGCATCAACGACTTTGTTGTATTTTTCCAAACGCGTAATCAAACCGTCTTGATATTGACGTTCGAATTCATTTGTCTTTTTCTCTGTTTCAGCCAACAGTTTTTTCTTTGCTTCCGGAACGATCAAGTCATCCTTACCGAAAGAAATACCAGACTTGGCCGCTTGACGATATCCCAATCCCATAATACGATCGGCAAAGATACACGTTTCTTTCTGACCGCAATAGCGATAAACCGCATCAATAATATCGGATACCTCTTTTTTACGGATCAAGCGGTTCATCAAGCTGAACGGAATCTTACTGTTATCCGGCAACAAAGCAGCTAATTTCATTCGTCCCGGCGTTGTTTCAACGACACGCGTATTCTTTTGTCCGTTATCTTCCATAATCGTCAAACGAACTTTAATTTTGGAATGTAACGTGACCACATGATTGAACAAAGCATGTTCAATTTCTTGAGGGCAAGAGAAAACCATTCCTTCGCCCGGTTCACCGTCCAAAGCCATAGACATATAGTACAAGCCCAAAATAACGTCCTGCGTCGGTACGATAATCGGCTTACCGGAAGCCGGAGACAAAATGTTGTTGGTAGACATCATCAAGACACGAGCTTCCAACTGAGCTTCCAATGACAAAGGAACGTGAACAGCCATCTGATCACCGTCAAAGTCTGCGTTAAATGCCGTACAAACCAACGGGTGCAACTGAATAGCCTTACCTTCAATCAAGACCGGTTCAAACGCCTGAATACCCAAGCGGTGCAATGTCGGAGCACGGTTTAACAAAACAGGATGTTCGCGGATAACTTCTGACAAAATATCCCAAACCTCCGGACGTTCTTTTTCAACCATCTTTTTAGCGGCCTTAATTGTCGAAGCCATACCGTATTGCTCTAATTTAGCGTAAATAAAGGGCTTGAACAATTCCAGAGCCATCCGCTTTGGCAAACCGCATTGGTGTAACAACAATTCCGGACCAACCGTAATAACGGAACGACCCGAATAGTCAACACGCTTACCTAACAAGTTCTGACGGAAACGACCTTGTTTACCCTTTAACATATCAGCCAAAGACTTCAAAGGTCTCTTATTGACACCAGCGACGGCACGACCGCGACGACCGTTATCAAACAGAGCATCAACAGCTTCCTGCAACATCCGTTTTTCATTTCGAATAATGATTTCCGGAGCACGTAGCTCTAACAGCCGTTTCAAACGATTGTTTCTGTTAATAACACGCCGATAGAGATCATTCAAATCAGAGGTAGCGAAACGACCACCATCCAACGGAACCAACGGACGTAATTCCGGCGGAATAACCGGCAATACATCTAAAACCATCCATTCCGGACGAGAACCGGACTCCAAAAACGCTTCGACCAATTTTAATTTCTTGACGATTTTCTTGCGTTTCATATCGGATTTTGTTTCAATCAGTTCAGCGCGCAAACTTGCTGCTTCGGCAGACAAGTCAATCTGGCTTAACATTTCTTTAATGGCTTCGGCACCGATTCCGACGCGGAAAGCATCTTCACCATATTCTTCCAAAGCCTGTTGATATTGCTCTTCCGTCAATAAGTCATGTAACTTTAAACTGGTCAAGCCGGGTTCAATCACGATATATTTTTCAAAGTACAAGACGGCTTCCAGATTTTTCAACATCATATCCAGCAGAGTCCCGATACGGCTCGGCAGAGACTTCAAGAACCAGATATGTGTGACAGGGCAAGCCAACTCAATATGTCCCATACGTTCGCGACGAACCTTGGACAGAGTCACTTCAACACCGCACTTTTCACAAGTAATACCACGGTATTTCATTCGTTTGTACTTACCGCACAAACATTCATAATCCTTAACCGGTCCGAAAATTTTAGCACAGAACAAACCGTCTTTTTCCGGCTTAAAAGTCCGATAGTTAATTGTTTCTGGACGAGTCACTTCACCGAACGACCAGCTACGGATTTTTTCCGGAGAAGCAATGGAAATCCGAATATCATCAAAAGACTGCGGGTTTGCTACTTGACCAAAGTTTGTAATCAATTCATTCATCTTTTTTTCTACCTCTTGTTTGGGTTAAAGGGAGGGGATAAACCCTCCCCGTGATATTATTTGCTTTCGTTCTGGTTCAATTCAACATCCAATCCCAAGGAACGCATTTCCTTGACCAACACGTTGAACGATTCCGGAATACCGGCTTCAAAGTTATTGTCACCACGAATAATGGTTTCATAGGCTTTAATACGACCGGAAACGTCATCTGATTTAATCGTCAACATTTCCTGCAACGTATAAGCGGCACCATAAGCCTCCAAAGCCCACACTTCCATTTCACCGAAGCGCTGACCACCGAACTGAGCCTTACCGCCCAACGGTTGTTGTGTAACCAAGCTGTAAGGTCCGATGGAGCGAGCGTGAATCTTTTCATCAACCAAGTGGTGCAATTTCAGCATATACATATATCCGATTGTCACCGGGCGATCAAAGGGTTCACCCGTCAATCCGTCGTATAATGTTACTTGACCGGAAGTATTCAAGCCAGCCATTTTCAACATATTGTTGATATCGTCTTGATGAGCCCCATCAAAGACAGGTGTTGCGATAGGAACACCATCTTTCAGGTTTTCACTCATCGCCAACAATTCGGAATCATCCATATCGGCGATTTTGTTATTGTATTCACGATCACCATAGACTTCTTTTAATTTGGCTTTCAAATCGTCCATACCGACCTTCTGAGCCTTAACCTGATCAACGATAGCACCGATTTGACGACCCAGCTCACGGCAAGCATAGCCTAGGTGCGTTTCCAAGATCTGACCGACATTCATACGAGACGGCACACCCAAGGGGTTCAAAACGATATCCATCGGCGTTCCGTCCTCGGTATAAGGCATATCCTCAATCGGCAATACCCGAGAGACCACACCTTTGTTTCCGTGACGACCGGACATTTTATCACCCGGTTGCAACTTACGTTTTGTTGCGATAAAGACCTTAATTTTCTTCAACTCACCGGCCATCATTTCATCACCGCGTTGCAATTTTTCAACACGATTTTCGAACTTAGCCTGTAAAGCAGCCTCGGCTTGATCCAAAGTTGTTAGCAACTGTTCAATCTCGCTCATAATTTTATCATCGGCCACATTGATTTTACGCAAGTTATAGTTCTTAACCGCAGCCAAAGCATCAGCCGTCAAAACCGTACCGGCTTTAAAGCCCTCTGCCTTAGAAACTTTCTGACCGGCCAACAAGCCACGAATACGATCGTAGAAGCTGCCTTGCAAAATTGCCTTTTCATCATCTCTATCTTTTGCCAAACGACTGATTTCAGCTTGTTCAATAGACAGAGCCCGTTCGTCTTTTTCCAGACCACGCCGCGTAAAGACACGCACATCAACGACAGTTCCGGAAACTCCCGGAGGAACCCGCAAAGAAGAATCGCGTACATCGGCAGCCTTCTCACCGAAGATTGTCCGCAACAGTTTTTCTTCCGGTGTCATGATTGTTTCGCCTTTCGGAGTCACCTTACCGACCAAAATATCACCGGCTTTAACTTCGGCACCAATGTAAATGACACCGGTTTCATCCAAGTTTTTCAAGCCTTCTTCACCGACATTCGGGATATCGCGCGTAATTTCTTCTTGACCCAGCTTTGTATCGCGAGCCGTCACTTCAAACTCTTCCAAGTGAATCGAGGTAAAGACATCATCACGAGCAATTCGTTCTGAGATCAAGACAGAGTCTTCATAGTTATATCCGTTCCAAGGAACGAAAGCGACCAAGACATTCCGACCCAAAGCCAATTCACCCAATTGAGTACATGGACCATCAGCGATGATATCGCCCTTTGAGACAAACTCACCGGCTTTAACGATCGGTTGTTGCGTCATACAAGTACCTTGGTTCGAGCGTTGGAATTTTTCCAAAGTATAGATATCAACACCCGAAGCGGTTGAGCTTAATTCATCAGTTGCCCGAATAACGATACGAGAAGAATCGACTTGTTGAACGATACCTGACCGTTTTGCGGTAATAGCAGCTTTTGAATCTTTAGCTACGACAGCCTCCATTCCGGTTCCGACCAACGGAGCCTGAACTTTCAACAAAGGAACGCCCTGACGTTGCATGTTAGAACCCATCAAAGCACGGTTAGCGTCATCGTTTTCCAAGAACGGAATCAAAGCAGCGGCAACAGACACGACCTGTTTCGGAGAAACATCGATCATATCCACTTCTTCAGGTTTAACCAAGACGACTTCTCCGGCATGACGAGAAGTAACTAACTCTTCCGTAAATTCGCCTTTATCGTTCAGTTTTGCGTTTGCCTGAGCAATATTATAGCGCGCTTCTTCCATAGCGGACAAATAGACGACTTCGTCCGTTACCTTACCGTTTACAACTTTCCGATACGGTGTTTCGATAAAGCCGTATTTGTTAATACGTGCATAAGAAGCCAGCGAGTTAATCAAACCGATGTTCTGACCTTCCGGAGACTCAATCGGACAAATTCGGCCATAGTGAGTCGGATGAACGTCGCGAACTTCCATACCGGCCCGATCCCGAGTCAAACCGCCCGGCCCCAAAGCTGACAAACGGCGTTTATGCGTAATTTCGGACAAGGGGTTATTTTGATCCATAAACTGGCTCAACTGGCTGGCGGCAAAGAACTCACGGACTGCAGCCGATAACGGTTTAGCATTGATTAAATCATAGGGCATAACCGAATCAATCTCGCTGGACGTCATTCTTTCACGAATCATTCGTTCCATTCTCAACAAGCCCAAGCGATATTGATTTTCCATCAACTCACCAACCGAACGAACACGACGGTTACCCAAGTTATCAATATCATCAATTTCACCGTGTCCATCTTTAATTTCGACCAAAGTCTTCAGGATTTTTAAAATATCTTCCTTACGCAAGACACGAACGGTATCTGGGACAGCTTCGTTGTCAAAGCCCAAGCGAGCGTTCATTTTCACACGACCGACAGCGGATAAATCATAGCGTTCCAAATCAAAGAACATGCTACGGAACAAGACATCAGCGGTTTCAACAACCGGCAATTCACCCGGACGCATGATTTTGTAGATATCGATTAAAGCTTCTTCACGCGTTGTATTTTTATCGGCAACCAATGTGTTCCGGATATAAGGACCAACCGTTACATAGTCAATATGCAAAATCGGCAATTCCTTCATCTTCAATTCGTGCAATTTAGCAAAATCATCTTCGGTCAATTCATCACCGGCTTCCAAAACGACTTCACCCGTTTTTTCATCAATGATATCCGTAGCAACAAAGCGACCATTCAACTCTTCTTCCGGAACTAAATACTCTTCCAGACCATCTTTTTTCAGCTTATTTGCTTTGGCAGAGATCAATTTTTGACCTTTTTCAAAAACAACTTGACCGGTTTTGGCATCAACCAAATCAAATGACAATTTTTGGCCCTTCAACAAAGCGGGCTCAAAAGCGGTTTTCCAACCTTTTTTGTCTTTTTTGAAGACAACGGTCTGATAGAAATAGTTTAAAATTTCTTCTTTGCTCATGCCATAGACATCGGCCGGATTAATTTCGGTTCCGGCTTCAGCAGCTTCTTTTCTTTTCTGAGCGGTATAATCGCTATCCAAAGCATACAAGAAAGAAGATACCGGCAATTTCCGACGACGGTCGATACGGACATGGATTAAGTCTTTAGCATCGAATTCAAAGTCAATCCAAGACCCGCGATAGGGGATAATACGTGCAGCGAATAAGAATTTCCCCGAAGAATGTGTTTCACCGTTGTCATGATCAAAGAATACACCGGGGGAACGATGCATTTGAGAAACAACAACCCGTTCAGTTCCGTTGACAATAAAAGTCCCTTTTTCCGTCATCAAGGGCAAATCACCCATATAAACGTCTTGTTCTTTAATATCGCGGATTGACCGAACACCTGTTGCGGCGTCAACATCCCAAACGACCAAACGCAGAGTAGCCCGAACGGGAGCCGCAAAAGTCAAGCTCCGCTTTAAGCATTCATCAACATCAAACTTTGGTTCATCCAGTTCATATTTAACGAACTCTAAATCGCCGCGTCCGGCAAAATCGTGAATCGGAAAGATAGATTTAAAAACAGCCTGAAGTCCGGTATCCTGACGTTTTGAAACAGGAACGCCCCATTGCAAAAACTCCTTATAGGAATCCGTCTGAACCCCTATCAGGTTGGGCATTTGGGCAACAGCTTCAATTTTTCCGAAATTTTTACGAACTCTTCTGCGATTCGTTTCTTGTTTGATCATGCGTTTTTCCCCATAAAATAATCAAAAAATCTGGCCGGTGAAAGGGCACCGGGACCCGTTAGTCTTTATTTACCGGTATCGGGTCGTCATCAATTTACACGAAATTGATGCGACCCAACACACGGATAGAAGTTCTAATTACTTCAATTCCACCTTGGCACCGGCAGCTTCTAACTGTTTCTTCAGTTTTTCAGCTTCGTCCTTGGCAACGCCTTTCTTGACTTCCTTCGGAGCACCCTCAACTAAGTCTTTAGCTTCTTTCAAGCCCAAGCCAGTAATTGTACGAACTTCCTTAATGACGGCAATTTTATTTGCACCGCCATCAGCCAAGATAACGTCAAATTCAGTTTTTTCTTCAGCAGCGGCACCAGCACCGGCAGCGGCCACAGCGACCGGAGCAGCGGCAGAAACGCCCCACTTTTCTTCTAACATTTTAGCCAATTCAGCGGCTTCCAACACTGTCAAAGCGGACAGTTCATCAATAATTTTGTTCAAATCAGTCATTTTAATTTCCTTTAATAAGTTAATGTGTTCACAGAACACGATTGAATTTTGTTAAATTGCCTTAAGCAGCAGCCTGTTCCTTTTCGGAATAAGCCTTGGCCAACCGAGCCAATTGTCCGCCAGGAGCCTGCAACAGACCAATAATTTTGCCGCGCAGTTCGTCCAAAGAAGGCAGAGCCGCCAAATTCTTAATCATATTAGCGTCTACCTTTTGTCCGTTCATAATACCGCCGACGACTTCAAAGCGATCATTGTCTTTAGCCATTTTCACAACAGCGCGGGAAGCAGCAATAGCATCTTCCGAATACGCGATTGCGGTTGGGCCGACCAACAAATCCGCCATAGATTCGCACGGTGTTCCTGCCAGAGCCAATTTAGCCAAACGGTTTTTAGCAACACGATAGCTGGCGCCGTCTTTCCGGACGTTATTACGCAATTCAGTTGTTTCAGCCATCGTCAAGCCTTTATTCAAGACAACGACGACCAAAGCAGAAGAATTGAACACATCCTTCATTTCGGAAATCAGCTGTTGTTTTTCTTCACGTTTCACGATAATGTCTCCGCATTTTCATGTGAGGTTTGGGAAATCCCTCCCCTCGGTTTCTACACAGGTTTATCAAAAGCTTTCTTTCTCAAAACCCACTCATACCCTGCCTAGAAACTTTCATCTTTAACTCCCTAAGGAATCACTGATTTATTTCTGTCTGTGCCGGCGGAATGCTTTCCCTTAAATCTTATCCCGTGATAAGATACCCGCAGTCTAGGACAGGTATTTATGCCGTTCATCGATCATCTTTATCATCATCGATGAACGGACTTAATTTCTATCCGACGATACTCGGAATTGATACCTTAACGCCAACACCTTGAGTGCTTGACAAAGCAACCTGTTGCAGGTAAACACCTGAAGAGGAAGCCGGTTTCATACCAGCCAAAGTCTTCACAAAAGCCTTAACGTTTTCTGCAATTTTATCGGCATCAAAGCTGGCTTTACCAATACCCGCATGAACGACCCCGACGGAATCGACACGGAATTGAACTTGACCGGCTTTAGCTGCTTTAACTGCATTAGCCACATCCATCGTCACAGTTCCCAATTTCGGATTTGGCATCAAACCTTTCGGTCCCAAAACCTTACCCAAACGGCCAACAACACCCATCATATCCGGCGTTGCGATTAAACGTTGGAAGTTAATGTTTCCAGCCAAAATATCGTTCATCAGATCTTCATCTCCGACGATATCGGCACCGGCTTTACGAGCTTCTTCAGCTTTCGGGCCTTTTGCAAAAACGGCAACTGTCAAAGTTTTACCGGTTCCGGCCGGCAAAGAAACAGCCCCCCGAATCATTTGGTCGGATTGACGCGGGTCAACACCCAAACGAACGGCGATATCAATTGTTTCGTCAAACTTAGCTGTTGCATTAGCTTTAACCACAGCAATAGCTTCTTCCAAAGAGTACACTTTATTGGTATCAACGGATTCATAAGCCTTTTTTAATCTTTTACTTTGTTTCATCGTCTTACTCCACCACTTCAATACCCATAGACCGAGCCTGACCGGCAACCATTTCCATAGCGGATTCAACCGTATGACAGTTCATATCCGGCATTTTTTTCTCGGCGATTTCTTTAACTTGAGCCTTCGTAATCTTTGCGACTTTACTCCGTCCCGGTTCTTTAGAAGCGCTCTTAACATTTGCAGCCTTTTTAATCAAATAGCTGACCGGCGGCAACTTTGTTACGAATGAGAACGTTCTGTCTGCATAAGCCGTAATAATCACAGGAATCGGAGACCCCGGTTCTTCTTTCTGTGTTTTAGCATTAAAAGCCTTACAGAATTCCATAATATTCAAGCCCCGTTGACCCAAAGCCGGACCAACCGGAGGAGACGGATTTGCTTTACCGGCTTCAATCTGAAGCTTAATAAAGCCAATAATTTTTTTTGCCATTTTTAAACCTCTAACAAATTTTCCAATTCATCAAACAATTTCTTGTTCTGAAGTTCTGTAGTCCGATGATGGCTCATCTCCTACAAAGTCAAAGGGCACGAACTGGTTTTACCCCGACTCAAATTCGGACAGTTAAGCCTTTTTCACTTGGATATAATCCAAATCGACCGGTGTTGCTCGTCCAAAAATCGAAACCAACACTTTCAAACGTTCTTTTTCGGAATCCACCTCTTCAACCGTTCCAACAAAGGAAGCAAACGGTCCATCCACAACACGAACCTGCTCACCAACCTCATAGCTGACCGCAGCGCGAGGCTTTTCCAAACCTTCCTGAACTTGATTCAAGATACGCATAGCCTCAGCCTCCGAGATTGGAGTCGGCTTTTTACCACCCAAGAATCCGGTTACTTTTGGCGTTTCATTAACCAAATACCAAGTTTCTTCGGTCATTTCCATTTTAATCAGGACATACCCCGGCAAGAACTTCCGCTGAGATTCATAGCGTGTTCCATTGCGAACCGAAACAACATTTTCAGAAGGGACCAAGACTTGCTCCACCTTATCAGACAGACCTTTTTTAGCCGCCTGTTCCATAATAAAATCGGCAATTTTGTTTTCAAAACCCGAGTACGTATGAATCACATACCAACGAGCAGCCATAGTTTAACCTCCTATAATCCAGCGAATAACATTTGCAAAAACAGAATCAACAGCAAACAAAAAAGCCGCCAAAATCAAGCAAATCACGATAACGGCAATGGTCCCCTGCATTGTTTCGGCACGAGACGGCCACGTAATTTTGGAAACTTCCTGTTTTACCTGACGAACAAACAGAGCTGGCGATGTTTTCATTTTTGTTCCTTTTCTTTCTTTATGGCAGGGGCAGTAGGGATCGAACCCACGACCTTCGGTTTTGGAGACCGACGCTCTACCAGTTGAGCTATGCCCCTATTATCTACTTCGCTTTCGAGGTTCACAAAACACCCCGATAAACTTCGGACGAGTTATTGTATTCGTTTTTATTTCTCTTGTCAAGCACTTTTTTCATAAAATACTTCTTTTCAAATTAGGGAGTGATATTTTCAAAATATCATTTATTCTTATCAAAAAAATGTCACAAAAAAGGATTTCTTTTTACTGTTTTTTGTGTATAATGAGTCCGATTTTAACTTTATATAAAGAGGATTGTATATGAAAACAGCATTTGTATTTCCGGGACAAGGCTCCCAGAGTATCGGTATGGGACGCGATTTATTTGATAACTTTTCGGCAGCACGCCAAGTCTTTCAAGAGGTAGATGAAGCTTTGAATGAAAAGCTGAGCACACTTATGTTTGAAGGAGATGCGGCAGAGCTCACAAAGACAGAAAATGCTCAACCGGCCATTATGGCAGTCGGCATGGCTGCGGTTCGTGCTTTAGAGAGCGAGCTGGGACACCCTCTGACGGATAAGGCAGCCTGTGTTGCCGGACATTCTTTGGGAGAATATACAGCCCTGTGTGCAGCCGGTGTTTTTTCGGTTGCCGATGCGGCAAAATTATTGCGTGCACGCGGTCGAGCCATGGCTATGGCCGGACAAGGCACACCCGGAGCAATGGCCGCTGTTTTAGGATTAAGTATAGGGCAGGTTCAAGAGATTGTATCAACGTCATCCACGGCGGAATCACGCGTCGTTGTCGCCAATGACAACTGCTCGGGACAAGTTGTCATCAGCGGGCATACAGAAGCAATTGACCGAGCCATTGCTGCAGCAACGGCAGCCGGCGCGAAACGAGCCTTAAAATTGCAAGTTGCAGGCGCTTTCCATAGTCCCTATATGCAAGCCGCCGCCGATGAAATGAAATCTGTTTTAATGCAAGCTGACTTCAAAGCACCGCACGTACCGGTTGTTGCCAACGTAACGGCAGCTTTTGAAACATCGGTAGACGAAATAAAAAAGAATTTGATTGACCAAATAACGGGATCTGTT
Organism: uncultured Alphaproteobacteria bacterium; assembly: GCA_949292205.1. Lineage (GTDB taxonomy): Bacteria > Pseudomonadota > Alphaproteobacteria > CAAHEQ01 > UBA3637 > CALXZG01. The sequence goes on along the minus strand of CASEYR010000006.1, from coordinate 70,115 downwards.
CGGTGGACAGAATCCGCTCAATTGATGACAGAACAAGGGGTAGACACATTCATTGAATGCGGTAACGGAAAAGTTATTGCCGGTTTAATGAAGCGTATGGCACCGAATGCAACACTGTTATCAGTTGGCGACAAAGCCGGAATTGATGCCGCTTTAGCTTTGTTCGGTTAAGTTATTCACAGCAAAAACATCTTCCCGTGAGACAATCACGGGATTTTTTTGACTTTTTGACATAATACCTTAAAAAAAACACCCTGCCGTAAGCAGAGTGTTTTTGCGTTCAACAAAAACTGTTGATTCGACTTAGAAGTAGTAACGAGCTGTCAACTTGACATCGTGTGAACGCATATCTTGTTTGCTGCGTCCCGTGAAACCGTCTTGAGCTTTGACGCGAGCCGTACCCAAATCGGAATAACGGTATCCCAAATCCAAAGACCAGCAGTTATTGATCATATAGTCAATACCGGCACCAACTTGCCAAGCAAAATTTGTTTTGGATTTACCTTTGGCATTTGTGATGCTGTCTGTTTTGTTGAAAGCCATACCGATACCACCCATTGCATAAACATCAAACATATGATGAATTGGATAAGAGGCATACAAGTTAGCCATAACAGGGATAGACCAAACATCAGCTTTTTTAGAACCGGCTTCTTTGAAATCAACTTTGCCCCAACCACGATAGGAAACGGTCATATCGGCACGCATATAATCATTGATATGATAACCGGCACCTAAACCCATAATAGCGGCATCATCATTATTCTTTGTTCCGAAAGAATATCCGACTTCACCCAGAACATACGGTCCACGCATCGGCTCTGCGGATACAGCTGTTGCACATACCATTAAACCGGCAACCGCTAAAGTTGATAATAAATACTTCTTCATGTAATTCTCCTTTCTTAAAAATATCATTTGAAGCATTAAAAACTTTGGGGTGTAAAATCGCTCTTGTCCAGCATAAAATCCGCTTTTTTGTAAAATAAATAGAATTGTATGCAAAATATCATATCTGCATATGCTTTTTTGAATTCATAAAAAATTAAATCTTGTTTTTTTCATTTTTTTCGGCTATTCTTTCTGTATCATAAAGCAATTAAAAGAAAGGATTTCATAAATGAGCAACTATGACATTATCCGTAATATCATCAATCCGGATGAAGAGTTTATTTGGAATGTAACAGGATCCATTGCGGATATTAAGTATAATCCCGTTTATTGGGTGTTAACAATAGTCACCCTGTTTATTTTTCCGATTGCTTTATATTACAAGCGAATTTACCGTTCTTATGTTTTAACAAACCAACGATTGATTATCATTACCGGTATTTTCAGCAAAGCCGTAGATGAAATTGAACTGTTTCGTATTGTGAACAGCTCAACCGATCAATCATTGATTGATATTTGGTCTAACCTTGGTAATATATCGGTTGACTCAACCGATATGACCGGATCGGTGTATATGAGAAAGATTCCAAATCCGCATTTTGTTCGTGATGCATTACGCCAACAATATACAATGGCTCGCCAAAAGAAAGGAACGGTTGTTTTGGAAAGTTTGGGCGGGGCCTAAATACACAAATACACTTTTATTCAACTCGCTCTCGGGCGAGTTTTTTTATTGTTTTTAATACGAATTTATGCCATACTTTAAGTCGTAACGATTAATAGAAAGGATCAAATATGAAAAAATTATTTTTATTGTGTATTGTCGGTGGGTTATTAAGCGGATGTATGTTCCGTGGTGGAGATACCGGACCGGCTTTATTTGCAAAAACCCGCGCCTCTGGATGGGCAACAGATAATATCGGCACAATTCGTCGTCAGGGCAAAGCATGCTCTAACAACATATTGTATCTCATAGCGACCGGAGACTCATCCATTTCGGCAGCCAAACAACGTGCCGGCATTTCAAAAGTATACAGTGTCGATTATGACATTACAAATTATCTTATCGGCTCAACCGTTTGCACAATTGTGTCCGGCGAGTAATCTCATAAGATTAAAGCAATATCCCCTGAAAACAGGGGATATTCGTATCTAATAAATATAAAAATTAATCCCATAAAAATATTCGGACTCAAGCCCCCTGTTTTCCAGACTCCGAACAAGTGATATCATTCTTAAATACAGATTACTCCATTAAAACAGATCTAAACAATGTGTCTGTTTTCATTTATAAAAATGAACTTATAAAAATTTCTGATAAATTAAAACAATTTCCAAAAGATACACTTAAATATAATCGGCTAAAAAATCACGAATATCGGTTATCTCACGAACAAAAACATCTGTCACATTCCGATCCGAAGCAGATATCTGTAAAGAGATATCACCCGATGATTCCTTAAGTCGTTTTTGAACCCCTTTAATTGTATATCCCTCCTTATACAACTCATCCCGAATACGCGCCAACAACACAACATCTTCAGCACTGTAATAGCGACGCCCCATTCTTTTTAAAGGCTTAATCTGATGAAACTGAGTCTCCCAAAAACGCAAAACAGAGGCCTGAACCTGCAAGAGCTCAGCAACCTCTGTAATTGTACGATAGGCGTTTTCTGCCTTAGTCATTTTACTTACCCAGTAACAGTGCCTTTAAAGAGTTTGAAGCCTTAAAAGAGATAACTGTCCGCGGAGCGATCACATGTTTATCACCGGTTTTTGGATTCCGACCCATTCGCTCTGTCTTTGCATGAGGAATAAACGAAGCAAATTTTGATAATTTGACTTCCTCACCCCGCCCCAAAGCATCAATCATATTTTGCAACACCTGATCAATTAACTTAAACGATTCAGCATGAGAAAATCCCAGTTCACGATATAATGCATCGGCAATATCAGCACGAGTTACAGTTTTTGTCATTTTTCAATCCTTTTTTCTTAATAAAGTTATCTGTTTAATATGTGACACATTTTTTTAAAAAGTGCAAGTTTTTTTTTAGTTAAAACCGAATTAAAGCACCGGCCCAAGTAAAGCCGCCACCCATTGATTCCAACAACAACAAGTCCCCCCTTTTGATTCGTCCGCTTGTCACACCATCATACAAAGCCAAAGGGATAGAGGCAGCAGACGTATTTCCTTGATACGGCAGCGTTAGGATAACATGCTCAGCATCAAAGTTTAACTTTTTTGCGGTCCCGTCAATTATACGTGCATTTGCCTGATGGGGAACAAGATAAGAAATTTCATCGGCACAAACATCCATAGATCCCATTACTTGACGAGCAATTTCGGCTAAATTTGTTACGGCATGACGAAAAACCTCCCGCCCTTCCATCAAAATTGTTCCGGCTTTTTGATTTCTGGAAACACCACCCGTCGTTACCAACAAATCCCGATATCTTCCGTCCGAACGCAATAGTATATTCAAAACACCTTGATCCGCTTTTGAACTATCACCATCTTGCGCCTCCAAAACAACAGCACCGGCACCGTCTCCGAACAAGACACATGTATTACGATCCTGCCAATCAACGATACGGGACAATGTTTCGGCACCGATGACTAAAGCTCTGGTAGCCATACCCGTCCGAATATAATTATCCGCAACAGACAAAGCATACATAAAACCAGAACACACCGCCTGTACATCAAAGGCAAAACCGTGCGTCATACCGATAGCCTGTTGAACCTTCACGGCCGTTGCCGGCAAGGTATCATCCGGCGTTGTTGTTGCCAGAACAATAACATCAATATCATCTCCGCTCAATCCGGCATTTTTCAATGCCTCTTTAGCTGCACGGATTGCCAGATCCGAAGTCAACTCATCCGCAGCAGCGATATGTCGCTCGCGGATACCTGTTCTTTCACGAATCCAAGCATCACTGGTATCAACCATCTGTTCCAAATCTGCATTTGTTAATTTTTTTTCGGGTAAATATCCACCCACGCCTTTGATAACAGATCGTTTCATAAAACCCCTCTTTTTTTTTATTTGGACGAGCTCAACAAATTTTCATCTGCTTCAGCCGAATCCATTACATTCAACAATTCTTCTTTAATTTTATCGCACAAGTTATTCCGAGCCATTCGAATAGCCGACTCAACAGCGCAAGCAAACGAAAAAGCATCCGCTCCGCCGTGACTTTTAACGGAGATACCGTTCAAGCCCACGAACATAGCCCCGTTATAACGACGCGGATCCATTTGTTTTTTCAAACGACGCAAACTACCGCTAGCCAACAAGAATCCGATTTTCGATAAAATCGATCCGTTTACGACATTTTTCAAGCTAGCTGTAATAAACTTAGCTGTTCCCTCAATTGTTTTCAAGGCAACATTTCCGGAAAAGCCGTCCGTCACAACAACATGGGTTTTACCGGCACAAATGTCATTTCCCTCAACAAAGCCGTAGAAATTGATTTTACTTCCAAACCCTTTCAAAACCGAGGCAGCTTCACGAATCTCTTCGCGACCTTTTGTTTCCTCGGACCCGATATTTAATAAACCGATAGAGGGCAATTCTTTGTTAAATAAGACATGATATAGGACATGTCCCATAATGGCAAATTCAACCAGATTTTGCGAATTACACTCTGCATTTGCCCCTAAATCCAAAGCGACCACGGCATCTTTCATTGTCGGCATAACAGCAGCGATAGCGGGTCTATCAATACCGGGCAAAGTTCCCAAACAAATCTTGCTCATAGCCATCAAAGCACCCGTATTACCGGCAGAAACAACCGCCTTGGCATACCCGTTACGAACGGACATAATCGCCTTCCACATACTACTTTCACGACCGTTACGAATAGCTGCCGAAGGTTTATCTTCGGCACGAACGATTTGTGTTGTGTGATGAATTTTGAACCGATCCATTCTCAGTCCGAATTGCTGGGTCAAAGGTAAAATCTGATCCTCATCACCATACAAAAAAAAGAAAACGGAAGGGTCATCCTTTGCGACACGAGCCACACCCTCAATGATAGCAGCCGGAGCATTATCACCACCCATAGCATCTATTGAAATAATTAAAGTATCGCTCAAAGGTCCACCCTTTCGGTTTTATTTTTCTTCTTTCTTAACAAGAATCTCTTTTTTGTTGTATGTCCCACATGCCTCACAAACATGGTGCGGGCGAACAAGTTCACCACAATTTGGACATTCAACACATGCATTCGTATCCAAAGCTAAATGAGACCGACGCATATTTTTCTTAGATTGAGATGTTTTCTTCTTAGGTACTGCCATTTTAAACTCACTATAACAAATTAAACTTCCGCCAGACATACACCTGTTTCAGGATATGCTGACAACATAAACAGGACGTTGTTATACACGATTTTTATTTATTTTGCAAGATCTTTTTATCGTGGGACACAACTTATTTAACACGCAACTTTTCGGCCTGATCAAAGACAGCATTTTGTTGGGTTCTAATCGAACTTGGGACATCCTCATTTAGCGGAGCATCCTGTATCCAATTCCGAATAGAACCTCTGAAAGACTCTTGGATTGTTATTCGTTTTCCGGATGGAGGAATAGCCCCGGTTAAATTAAATTGAACCGATGTTTCATTTGATAACCCCAAAGGCTCATCAATCATAATTTCACCATTGATCAGGTTGACCTGATTGCCCTCCTCTAAAAAGACCGGCTTGTTTTTTGCGTCTCCCTTATAAAAAGCTTCACCGCCGACAATCCGAACACTTGCATTTTTAACAGCCATTTGCTTATTTTTAATTTCCAGAGGCAATAAGATCGTCCCTTGAGGCTTACCGCCGATCTCCCAGCCATTTGCCTTAATACGCCCAACAGCAGGAGTTAAATCTTGACTTAGACTTTTCAAATAAATCAAGGTACTAATATCCTTATATGGAATGATGGCAACATCAGAACGAAGCGGGATACCAGCTACCGAAGCCAGCATAGAAGACAATCGCAAAAATTGATTATCAATTTTAAAGAACATCCGCACATTTTGGAAAGGTAATACGGTTTTGACTTCATTAGCAAACAACTGTTGCGCTGTCGCTGTAACAAAAGGTCGTAATGTTTGAATAGTCAAAACGGTATTCAACCCTTTTACACGTGCTTGTTCCGTAGTAAAATCAACATCTCTCAAAGCAACATACATCGGACCGCTTAACTCTGATCTGGTTGTACCGCTGATACGTCCAAAAACAGCCATTTTTCCAGAAACCTGATCCATGCCAAAGGGAAAAATACCTGAAAAACTCAACAATGGCTTAGGCAATTTTGACAATTCAAATGCCGGAATAATAATTTGCCCGTTCACGCTTCCGGTCATTGGACTGAATGCACCGACAAAAATAATTTGTAGATCCTCTTTTTTAAACTTCAAAACCGCCCGCACAGATCCATCAACTGATTGATAATCCAAATCAAACGGAGCCTTTAAATACGAATTGTTTTTCAATATTACCTGAGGGCTCTTTAAAGTTATATTTTTTTCATCATCAAAAATATTGGCAACCGTTAAAGAGGCACGCTTTATTTCTTGATGTGGTGTATCATAAGAAATACCGGTTGCAGTCAAACTCCCTTCAGTTTTATTTCCCAGAAAATCCAACGTCCCCTTCATGTTAGCTTTATCCGCACGCAGAGATATTCCATCTTCAGAAGTCAATTTTCTACCGATAAACCCGATGCGAGTTCCAGACAAATCAAAGCTCAACAATCCCTTTTTAAAAAACAACTCAAACGTTTTTTCGGTTGGATTCAACATCATGGTAACCGTTCTATCACTTTCCAAAATATCACTCGGTCCTGGGACACGCAAGCGATTCATCGTCAACTGAGCTGAATTTTTCAAACGATATTTACAAGAATCGTATAGACGACAAGACAATTCCCCTCGCAAAGAAGCTGTCAATCGTTCCACTTGCAAATCCTTTGAATAATTTGATTTCATCGTGACAGAAATCGGCTCTGTTGTTTTAACATCCCCTCCTTTTCCAAAAACAAGTCCGGTCATAGCCAAATTAATATTTGAACGCACATTACGCCCAACACCATCATCGGCAATATCCTGCCATTTTAAATCAACAGAGGCCTTAAACTTATTCTTGTTATCTCGGTCAAACTTCATTTGCACCGCTTTTTCAAATCGATTAAAGAGCATTTTGATATCTGTAGAAACGGATTGAACCTTAAAATCACGTGTATTCACAGCAATCTTACCCGACAATTTTTCCGGAGGGCGACTCGGGAAAGTAATCATTCCGGACTGAATATCTAACTCCCAATTTGTTTCCCGAGCATTTCCACGAATCAGTAACGGCCCCTTCAAAGCCAACCAAGGCTCATCAACCGTCACATAAGCACTCATATTTGTTTCTTTTCCGTAAACACCGGTCAAAGAAAAAGAGATAGGCAGAGAATAATCCCGACCTTTCAACGTTAAAACCGCATCAGACACCTCCAATGAATCCACCTGAATAGCGACCTGAGACTGACGCATGTCATTCAAATGCAACAACAATCCAAGCAAATTATCGGATTCCGTTTTGTTTGTATCTTCTTCCAGAGTCAATCGAAAACCATTCAAAGAAACACTTTTAGCCCGTCCGTTCAAAAAGTCAGAGAACGTTGAATGAACCACCAATCTATCAATTTTATATGTATTGTTTTTATCGTGAAGATCTCTTAACTCAACACGGGACACCACATATCCCGGAATATCCATTTTGGTAAACAAAATACCATTACGCTCAAAATACTGACGAACATAAGTCGGGAATTGGATATAGCTATACACCAAAATAATAAACATCATAATACCAGACAGATACAGCATAACCATCACACCGGCCCAAAAAACCCCCAGTGCATGAAATAATTTTTGATGTGTCCGACGTTGTTCGTCAAGATACAGAGTCAAGCGCATAAAATCAATCATTAAAGACATAATGAAAGATGTTTTATGTTTTTTTTCAACTCTTATTTCATCGCCTGCAGCGATCTGACTATATAAATCCTGATTCATCGGATTTGCCGGAAATTCCTGTGGTTTTTTTTCATCCATGGCTCACTCCCCTAAACTTTTCTAATCATCATAACCTGTTTTAAACTCTGCGTCAAGCATTCCCTGAAACTCGGCTTCACTTAATATTCTAAGCCCTAATTCTTTTGCTTTATTGAATTTACTGCCTGCGTCTTGCCCGACAACAACATAATCCGTTTTTGCCGATACGGAACTGGCAACCTTTGCCCCCAATTGCATAACACGCTCTTTTGCCTCTGATCTTGTCATTTTTTCCAATGTACCGGTAAAAACAACAGTTTTTCCTGAAAAATTTGTTTGGATTGTTTGCCGAGTCGGCTCATCAACAATTGTCACCAAAGATACCAACTCATCTAACAAATATTGATTCCGAGGTTCCGCAAAAAAATCTATAATATCTGTTGCTATAACAGATCCCAACCCGTCAATTTGAGTCAGATTGTCCCAAGCATCCTTCTGTTCTACAGCCAAACGAAGAGCCTGCCAAGAGCCAAATCTCTCAGCCAAAATCCTAGCCGTTACAATCCCCACCTCATGAATACCCAAAGCATAAACAAAGCGGCTTAATTGTACGCCAGAACGAACACGACGAATAGCATCAAATAAGTTCAATGCTGATTTTTGTCCCCATCCGTCCAGCGATAAAATATCCATATGATGCCGCTCTTCCAGCCTAAAAATATCCGCCGGATTTGTAATCCACCCCAACCCATAAAATAATTCTATATTTTTATGTCCCAACCCCTCAATATCCAAAGCATCCTTAGATACAAAATGCTTTAATCGTTCTTTATTTTGAGCCGAACAAATTAATCCGCCCGTGCAATAAATAACGGCGTCATCACCCTCTCGCATGGCATGAGATCCACAAACGGGACAAGTTGAGGGAAAAACGAACGGAGTACTGTTTGCCGGTCTTTTTTCCGGAATGACACGTACGATCTGAGGGATAACATCCCCTGCGCGCTGAATGACGATATAATCCCCCTCCCGAATATCCTTCCGTTCAATTTCGTCGGCATTATGCAACGTGGCATGCCGCACAACAACCCCGCCAACATTAACGGGAACAACATCTGCAACCGGAGTCAAAGCCCCTGTCCGTCCCACCTGTATTCTAATTTTATTGAGTTTGGTTACCGCTTGTTCCGCCGGAAATTTATGAGCCACCGCCCATCTGGGAGATCTTGCAACAAAGCCCAAACGCTGTTGTAAATCCAATCGATTAACTTTATATACAACGCCATCAATATCATATGGTAAAGAAGCCCGTTTTTCGCCAAGTTCCCGAAAAAAAGAAATCATTTCATCTGCTGAACGACACAACCTGATTTCAGGATTAACCGGAAATCCCCAGCCTTTCAACTGCTGTAAAAAATCATAATAAGTTGTCCACATAGGCGTATCCACTTTTCCAACAGCATAAGCAAACAAACTTAATTTTCGGCCGGCTGTCACCGTTGGATCTAACTGCCTCAACGATCCGGCTGCGGCATTTCTGGGATTTGCAAACGTTTTACGCCCCCCCTGCTCTTGTTCTTTATTAAGATCAAAAAAGTCACGCTTTGACATATATACTTCACCGCGAATATCAATAAATGCGGGAATAGACTCTGCCTGCACTTCTCCGTTTGTATGAACCAGCTTAGTCGGCAACTGTTTAATTGTTTTTAGATTTGCCGTAATATCTTCACCAACGGCTCCATCACCACGTGTTGCCCCACTAATGAAATATCCGTTTTCATAGACCGCCGAAAAAGACAAGCCATCAATTTTAGGCTCGGCAACCATTTCGATTGTATCCGACTCTGCCATACCCAAGAAACGGCGAATTTTATTCATAAACTCAAAAACATCATCTTCCGTGAAGATATTATCCAAAGACAGCATCGGGATACTATGCCTAACCTGCCCAAATCCATCGGCAGCCTTTGCCCCCACACGCTTTGAGGGACTATCCGACCGAATTAAATCCGGAAAAACTTCTTCTATTTTTTCATTACGTCGTTTTAACCGATCATATTCAGCATCCGACACCAACGGAGCATCTTTTTGATGATAAGCCACATCCAATTCGGCCAATCGCTTCGCCAAAAAAGCCAGTTCGGTTTCAGCTTCAACTCGCGTTAAGATTTCCGCTTCTTTTTCGAACATGTATCTAATAACTCCTGAGCCATCACTTTTGCGGTATCGGTTATATTTTCACCCGACAACATCCGAGCAACTTCCTGTTGCCGTTCATCCAAGGCCAACGCCCCCACCTCCGTAATTGTTCCATTGGTGCTTTCCCCTTTACGAACAGAGTAATGATCCTCTCCAAAGGCTGCCACCTGCGGTGAATGAGTAACGACCAAAACCTGCCGATCTTCTGCCAACCGAGCCAAGCGTCTACCGACTGCCGCAGCGGTTGCTCCGCCGACACCGCTATCCACCTCATCAAAAATCAGAGTTGCCACTTGATCGGCAGTGGCCAAGTTAACCTTCAAAGCCAACATGAACCGAGCCAACTCTCCCCCCGAAGCCACTTTATGTATCGGAGCAGCCGAAGCTCCTGCATTTGTTGCGACCCAGAAAGCAACTCTATCCATACCCGTTTCTCCCCACTCATCTTCCGACAGAATAGACAGCGTTGTTTCAAAAGAAGCCTTCCCCAGCTTTAAAGCAGGCAATTCCGCCCGAACAGCAGCATCTAGCTTCTCCGCAGCTGACTGTCGCTCTCGAGACAAGGCCTGAGCACATGACACATACTCCAATCGTGCCTGCTCTTCCTCCTTTCTTAAAGAATCTATCGCTTTTTCCCCTTGCTCAACAGAGGCCAAACGTTCCTTCATTTGAATCAACAATTTTGGTAACTCTGCAATACCCACCTGATGTCGCCTTGCCATATCTCGCAAAGCAAATAATCTATCATCAATAAGGGGTAGCTCCGAAACATCTCCCCACCGTTCGGTAGCCCCTTCCAAACCGCCGACAACATCTCCGATGATAGACGCTGTTGTATTTAAAGAATCAACTAAATCACCCATCGCATTATCGGATAGAGCATTTGCCCGCTCTAACTGATTTATTGCTACACCCAACTGATGTGAAACCCCCGAATTTTCATCGGACAACAAAGTATACGTTGCATTTAAAGCAGATACAATCTTTTCACTATTCATCAGCATAGTCCGCCGCTGAACCAAATAATCTTCTTCATTTTCCGTCGGAGCCAACTGTTCCAAATCGGCAACAGACTCACGCAAAAAGACCTCCTCTTGACACGCCTGCATTACTTGACGTTCTGCATCATCTCGCAGCTTCTTTTTGTATTGCCATTGCTGATATGCCCGCCGACAAGTTGTTACCGAATCCGATAAAGCCCCATATAAATCTAATGTTTTTAAATGGGTCGCCGGATTCAACAATTGGTGCGAAGAAAACTGACCATGTATTTCCACCAAAGAATCACCGACTGTTTTCAAAAAGCTGACACTGGCAGGTTGATCATTGATAAAAGCTTTACTCCGTCCATCTGATGAAATCACGCGTCGCAAAATAATATCACCGTTAAAATCATAACCATGACTACATAACAAAAGTCCTGCCGGATGAGACATTGGAACGGAAAAGCAAGCCGTTACGGATGCCTCGGTTGAACCATGCCGAATTAGGGAGCTGTCTGCTCGCATGCCCAAAGCCAAGGACAACGAGTCCAATAAAATTGATTTACCGGCTCCCGTTTCACCGGTAAAGACATTCAAACCGGATCCGAAATCCAAATCCAGTTTATCAATTAAGACGACATTACGAACGGATAACCTACTTAACATTTAAAATGATATTCCTTGTTTTTTCACCATACGCTCAGCCCGCTCGGTCCACTTATTTTGCGGATAGTTCTGTTGCAAAATAGATACCATCTTTTGGGCTGTTTCCGTCATACCCAACATCATATATCCGACACTCAAGCGATAATAAGCTTCCGGAACCTGATTTGTCCCTTGATAAGTTTCCACAACCGTTTTAAAGCGGTTAATGGCGGGAATAATATCCTGTTGCTTTAAGTAGTATCGTCCGACAACCATTTCTTGAGCCGCCAATCTATTTTCCATAGATGCCATTTTTGCTTTAGCATCTTTTGCATAAACAGATTCGGGATATCTGGCAATTAACTCTTCAAAAGTTTCTTTTGCGTGCTCTGTTGAAGACTGTTCTCTGGCAGGATCGGACATCTGCTCATAGAAGCAAAGTCCTTTCAAATAGAAAGCATAAGGGGTATTTCTATTACCCGGATGCAGTTGAATAAACCGATCCAGAGCCAAGATAGCATCATCGTATTCATTTTTTTGATAGAAAGCATAAGCCGCCATAATCTGAGCACGCTCCGACCAAACCGAGTAAGGATGTTGTTTTTCAACCTCATCAAAGTACTCGGCCGCTTTTTCATAATCCTTTTCCTGAAAAGCATCATAACCTTTACGATACAGATCTTCGGGAGGCAAATCCCCAACGACATCAGGAGACGAACAAGCCCCCAAGCAAAAGCCACCCCCCAAGATAACCAGATATAAAAATTTCTTCATATTTTCCCCGTTTCTTTTTTTTGATATGGTAACAATAAAAGTTTTAATTTGCAACAAAAAATGACACGAACACACGACCTTTTTCATATTCGGATTTTCAAGTTGACTTCACATCTGGCAAATGATATCATTAGAATTCAGATTTGGTTCAATTTTAGTTAGGAGAGTTAAATGGGATTATTTTTTCGCAAAAAACGACCGGAACCTACAATAGAAGCCCCCGACAAAAAGCAACTACGTATCCAATCTATCTGGGCCAGATTGACACCGGAACAACAAAAACAGATTCAAGCTCGTCAAACTCAACGACTTGAAATAGCGCTTAATATGGCACGCCTTAACATCAATCTATGTGCCGATACAGTTAATCCCTGTGGTCTGTTTAACCCGAAACATATCGGACGCTCCGTTCGGAAACAAGCCTCACAAACACTTCTTTCCGTCGTATCCGAGGGAAGCCAATTAGACACCGTAAAGAATTTGGTTCTACAACTGAAAGCTGATGTTAACGTATCTGATGAGAATGGCAACACGCCATTAATCTTTGCTGTCACTGCCGGCCGCACAAGGATTGCACGCTTTTTACTGAAAAACGGCGCACGAATGACGCAAAATAAAAGAGGGCTATCCCCCCTGTCAATAGCATTAATACAAGATATGCCGGCAATGATTGATTTATTTCATCAAAACGGGGTTGATTTAAATCAACGGATTCCAAAGGTAGAAGAATCCCCTGTTTTTTGTGCCACTCTGATGAACAAACCCAAAGTTCTTCAAAAATTATTGGATTTAGGGGCGTCGGTTCATGTAACAAGTAAGCACGGCACATCGTTGCCCGATATCATGAAACAAAACAAGACACAAATTACTCCCCAAATCCAAGCCATCATTGCCGTAGCAATTGGCAGACAAGCAAAAAAGATTGATAACCAGATGATGGCTCAACCGTCTCCGAAAACCGAGCACGCACGCGAGTAATCTGGTTACTGTCAAAATACGTCTTGACACCTCCTCAAAAAATAGCTACAACAAAAACAGAAGTTATTTATTTTTTGAGGAGGAAATATGACCAAACAAACAATCCCGACAAAGAACAAGCTTGTTATAGACTGGGTTAACACCGTTGCCAAATTAACGCAACCGGATACCATTTATTGGTGCGATGGTTCCGAGAAAGAGAATAAAGCGATTTGTCAAAAATTGGTTGATGCGGGCACATTTATTCCGCTCAATCCGAAAAAGCGCCCCGGATCTTTTTTAGCGCGTTCTAACCCTAAGGATGTCGCACGTGTAGAGTCGCGTACATTCATTTGCTGTCAAAAAGAAATTGATGCCGGTCCGACAAACAACTGGGCCGATCCGAAAGAGATGAAGAAAAAATTAAAGGGATTGATGAAGGGATGTATGAAGGGTCGAACACTTTACGTCATTCCGTTTTCGATGGGACCGCTGGGATCACCGATAGCGCAAATCGGGATTGAGATAACGGACTCACCGTATGTTGTCGCCAACATGAGGATTATGACGCGGATGGGCAAAGCGGTTTGGAAAGTCCTTGGGAATAATGATTTTGTCAGATGCCTCCACTCGGTCGGAGCTCCGCTGAAGAAAGGGGAGCAAGATGTTTCTTGGCCATGTAATCCCGAAAATACATATATAACGCACTTTCCCGAAACGCGAGAAATTATTTCTTTCGGGTCAGGTTATGGCGGAAATGCGTTGTTGGGAAAGAAGTGTCTGGCATTACGAATTGCCTCCACGATGGCGCGGGAAGAAGGCTGGTTGGCCGAGCATATGCTGATTGTCGGACTAGAGAATAAGAAAGAGAAGTTAAAATCCTATATAGCAGCAGCATTTCCCAGCGCTTGCGGCAAAACGAATATGGCGATGTTGATTCCGCCGAAAGTACTGTCTGATTGGAAAGTATCCACGGTCGGAGACGATATTGCATGGATTAAGCCCGGCAAAGACGGACGTTTGTATGCCATTAACCCCGAGGCAGGCTTTTTCGGAGTCGCCCCCGGCACCAGTGAAAAGACGAACAAGAATGCGATAGAATCTTGTCGCAAGAATACGATTTTCACAAACGTTGCGTTGACAGATGACGGAGACGTCTGGTGGGAGGGCTTAACCGACAAAGCACCGAACCACCTGATAGATTGGCAAGGAAATGATTGGACACCGGCCAGCCCGACACCGGCAGCACATCCGAACTCCCGCTTTACGGCACCGGCGAAACAATGTCCGATTATTGATAAAGATTGGGAAAATCCGGCAGGCGTTCCGATAGACGCTTTTGTATTCGGGGGACGCTTGGCAACCAATACACCGCTTGTATATCAATCGTTTAATTGGACACACGGCGTCTTTTTAGCCAGCACCATGGGGTCGGAAAAAACAGCAGCCGCCGAAGGAACGGCCGGAGAGATTCGCCGAGATCCATTTGCCATGCTGCCATTCTGTGGATATAATATGGGAGACTATTGGGCACATTGGTTGGATATGCCCAAGACAGTATCACATTTACCGCTGATATTCCGAGTCAACTGGTTCCGTAAGGACAAGAAGGGAGCATTTATGTGGCCTGGTTTTGGCGAGAACATGCGCGTTTTAGAATGGATTGTCAAACGGTCAGCCGGTCGGATACGGGCAAACGAAAGCGTTTTAGGCTTTGTTCCGTCTTATGAAGACTTAAATTGGAAAGGGTTGTCTTTATCTAAAAAGCAATTTGATGATTTAATGTCGGTTGATACGGATTTAGCGCTGAAAGACGTAACCAGAATATCAGAACATTTTGAAAAATTCCGGCAGGATGATCGTCTGCCGATTGAGATGGATGCCGAACTGGTATTGCTGGAACAACGTCTGTTACGTCGTTCATAGTAACAAGGACAAAAAAGAAAAATCCGATGTTCGCCGGCATCGGATTTTTTTGAAATGCAAGGAGGCTGTTCGATAAAATAATTCACCAAAAACGAACAGCCATAAAGTCGTTTTTAAATATACAATTCCTCCCTATCAGAGTAAATTAAACCATTCCGGAGTTAAAACTGCCAGTAAGCCCCCACCGATACATCCATCATACGATCAACGACATCGCCGGAGTCTGTATCCAGCATAACATAGCGAGCCATACCACGCAGAGCCAAATTATCGGTTAGTTGATATTGGACACCGGCGCCGAATCGCCAGCCCAAATTTTTCTCTGTTTCAGAGAGTGAAACAAGCCCATCGGCATCTGTATGAAAGCGGTAGTGGCCCAAGCCGACAGAGCCGATTAGATTCACGCGTTGATGAACGGGCAAATATCCCAGAGCATCAAGACCGATAGCTTGAAAATCCGTTTTATTTTTCACAAGTCCGGCAATAGATTTGCTTTCTTCTTTTGAAGCTTGATAAAACATTTCCAATCCCCAGTTTTGATGAGGCTGAACACCGGCGGCGATAAAGGCCGAATGATAATCGGTTTCGGCGACTGCGTCAAAGTGATGATTAAGCTCCACATCGGTATAAGTATATCCGGCTCCGACATAGGGCTTCAAGTCATAAGCATATCCGGCAGATGACACCGCCATCGTCAATGCAAAAACTGAAAGCATACTGATTTTAGTTTTATTAAACATATTAAACTCCTTTTTTTATCGTTACAAAAAAGCCCTTGCCGAGATTGACAAAGGCGATCGGGGAGTTAACAAGTCTAGTAGTAAAAGACCCCTGTAGTCTTTGAAGCTATGCCCAAGGGCAATGCCCAAAGGAACAAAGCCCCTGAACATACACCACAGGCTCCCCGACCGAAGTCAAGGAATGATTTGAAAGAATACACGCTCTGTCCGAAAAAAGACAGACATTCTTTCCGGTAGGGTGGCTCTCCCACCCCTTTACTACTTGAGCTTGTTAAGGCCCTTTTGCACCTATCGGCACTCAGGATACGATGACATCGTATCCGACGAAAGTATACAGATGTTATATTTTAAAGTCAAGTTATTTTAAAAATAATTTTAAAAAGGTTTATATTTTCGGGCAAATACGTTTAGGATATGACAAACATGCCTTGAAACAAGGCGTGTTGTCGGATAAAACACATATCAGATATCCAGATTGGCCACGTCCAGAGCATTTGTCTGAATAAACTCACGACGCGGATCAACGACATCACCCATCAAGGTAGAAAAGACTTGTTCGGCCTCATCTTGGTGTGTAATTTTGACCTGCAACAAGCGTCTGGCATTTGGATCCAAAGTTGTTTCCCACAACTGTTCCGGATTCATTTCACCCAATCCTTTATAGCGGTTAATGGCAATACCCTTTTTACCGACTTTAAAGACGGCTTCGGCCAACGACACCGGACCTTGAATTATCATATCTCCGTCTTTTGTTTTCAAAACGGATGGCTTTGCGTAAAATTCCTGTAAATCCGCAGCCATTTCATCTAGTTTACGAGCCTCTCCGCAGTTCAGCAAAGTCTGATCCACAACGAATCGTTCCGTGACCCCCCGCAAAGTTCGTGTAAAGACGAACTCTTTTTCATCGGTATAAGTGCACTGCCAACCGCGTTCATACTCAGGTTCCATTTCATCAAGGCGTGCGGCAAAAGTATCATCGTAAACCTTGCCCGAGTTAAACATTCCCATAATAGCCATTTGTCCGATAATCCGATACGGGACACGGGTAGACATAGCCATAATCAAATTACGGGCAACTCTGGCTTGCTCAACTCTGGCGATTAAATCGGCACCGGCGATTTGAGTTCCATCGGCCAGAACCAAGACAGCCTCGGCAGTTCCGACTTGAATCAAGTATTCTTCCATAGCCTTATCATCTTTCAGATAGATTTCCGAATTACCGCGTTTTGCACGATACAACGGAGGCTGAGCAATATACAAATACCCGCGTTCAATCAACTCCGGCATTTGACGGAAGAAGAAGGTCATCAACAAAGTCCGAATATGGGCACCGTCCACATCGGCATCGGTCATAATAATAATTTTATGATAACGGCACTTATCGGCGTTAAAATCATCGCGTCCGATACCGGTTCCCAAAGCCGTTACAATCGTTCCGATTTCGGCGGATGATAACATTTTATCAAATCTGGCGCGCTCTACGTTTAAGATTTTTCCGCGTAAGGGGAGAATGGCCTGATGAGCGCGATCTCGCCCCTGTTTAGCCGACCCGCCGGCCGAATCTCCCTCAACGATAAAGACTTCCGAATCGGCAGGATCTTTGCTCTGGCAATCGGCCAATTTCCCCGGCAGAGAAGCCATATCCAAAGCACCTTTTCGGCGGGTCAATTCTCTGGCTTTTCTAGCAGCCTCACGGGCGGCAGCGGCTTCAACCACTTTTCCGATAACCATTCTGGCTTCCGTGGGATGTTCCTCCAACCATTGAGAAAGTTTGTCTCCGACAATACCCTCAACAACGGGGCGAACCTCACTGGACACCAATTTGTCTTTTGTTTGAGAAGAAAACTTCGGATCCGGCACTTTCACCGACAAAACGACGGTTAATCCTTCACGCATATCCTCACCGGCAAGCTCTACTTTTTCTTTTTTAGCCAAACCGGATGAAGCGGCATAATTGTTAATTGTTCGCGTCAAAGCAGCCCGCAATCCGGCCAAGTGAGTTCCACCATCCCGTTGAGGGATATTGTTGGTAAAGCACAGACACGTTTCGTGATAACCGTCTGTCCACTCCAAAGCGGTTTCCACGACGATACCGTCCTTTTCACCCGACAGAGCAAATGGTTCTTGATGCAATGAATTTTTAGATCGGTCAATATACTTTACAAACTCACGGATACCGCCTTCATATTTGAATTCAACGGTTTTCGGTTCTCCGCCGCGATTATCGGTCAAGCGCAAATAAACGCCCGAGTTCAAGAAAGCCAACTCACGCATCCGGTGTTCCAAGGTATCAAAACTGAACTCGGTGATAGCAAAAATTTCTTTAGCGGGATGGAAAGTAACTTTTGTTCCGTGTTTTCCGGCAGCCTCACCGACCTCCGTCAAATGTTTAACCGTGTTCCCGCTTTCAAAGCGAGCATAGTATTCTTTATCATTCCGCCAGATAGTCAAATCCAACCAATCGGACAAAGCATTAACGCAAGAAACACCGACCCCGTGCAACCCGCCGGAAACTTTATACGAGTTATTATCAAACTTTCCGCCGGCATGCAGTTGAGTCATAATCACTTCGGCGGCAGATACGCCTTCTTCTTTATGCATATCGACAGGCATACCGCGACCGTCATCAATAACGGTTACGGAACCGTCGGCGTTCAAGATAACATCCACCTGATCACAATAACCGGCCAAGGCTTCATCGATTGAGTTATCCAAGACTTCATAAACCATATGATGCAAGCCGGTTCCGTCATCCGTATCCCCGATATACATACCTGGGCGTTTTCGGACGGCATCCAAGCCTTTTAAGACCTTAATGGAATCCGCATTATAGGCTGCTTCCGCCTGTAAAATATCTTGTTGCTCTGTCATATTTTTTCCTCTATGCTGCTTTTTGTAAACTGATTTCTGATTCTTGAATTGTAAAGAAAGAAGCGCGATTCGTCAAGTACCCGAAAGCCTCTTCATCTGTTCCGGTCATCCAAATCTGAGTCGGACGACTGCATAAAATATCAAATAAGGTATTACGCCGACGACTATCCAGATGAGCGGCCACCTCGTCCAATAACAATAAGGGACACATACCTTGTTCCTGCATCTGAGCGCGCATTTCCGCCAAAATAATAGAGAGCAACAAAGCCTTTTGTTCACCGGTAGAACACAAGGAAGCGTCTCGATTATTTTGTTTATGAATGACTCTAAAATCGGCGGTATGAGGTCCGGCCAAAGAACCGCCTTCGGCATACACTTTCCGACTACGGCGTAATTTATCAAAGAACAAATCCTCGACATCGACGGCGGCCTGAGTCTGCAAAGCCTGTTCCAAAACACCGGTCAAGCAGATTTCGGCGGTTGGGAACAATGGATCTTCGGACACGTCCAAATAGCGAGAAACTCTGGACACAACATCTAAACGAGACGCCGCCACCGCGACACCGGTTTCAACCATTTGTTGTTCCAAGGCATCTAACCAAGTGCTATCCCAACGTCCTTCTCTCAACAAACAGCTCCATTGTTTAAAGGCGGCATTATAATCGCTCAATCGATTAGCATGTTGTCCATCAAACGCCTGCACAAGGCGGTCTAAAAAGCGACGTCTGGAAACCGGATCACCACAGAACAAACGATCTTGAGCCGGTGTCAACCATAAACACCGCAAAACCTGTCCCAAATCACTTTGTTTAGAAGCCGTTTTACCATCAATACGCACTTGACGCCGCTCGGAACCGTCAACCGTTCCTGTTCCGACAGATACTTTTTCTGTTGGCGTCTGAACTACGGCAGAAACACTCCACCGCGACGGCAAAACATCTACGCCCGACATTGCCTCTGTCATATCCGAACGATGGGCAACATCGCTCAATTTAGCCGACCGCAATCCTCGCCCCGGTGTCAAAAAGGAAATAGCCTCTAATATATTAGTTTTTCCGGCACCGTTATGTCCTGTCAAAACGACCGGTTCAAAAGAGGGATTCAGTTGTAAAGAAGCCGTTTCATAAGATCGAAACTGCGTCAATCGCAACTGAAGAATACCCGTCTTTTGAATTAAGGCCATAATTACACCCGCATCGGCATCAAAACGTACAAAGCGTTTTCATCGGCTGTATCCCGCAACACGACGGGCGAGATATTATCATTCAAGCTGATACGAACCGTTCCGCCTTTAACCTGAGCCAATATATCCAGCAAGTATCTAAAATTAAATCCGATTTCCATTTCCTCACCGGCATAAGCGGCATCCATTTCATCTTCGGCGGAGCCTTCATCTGCCGAAGCAGCAGTCACACGCAACAGGTTTTGTGACAAGCTCAATTTAATTCCTCTTGATTTTTCGGAAACGACCGACACGCGTTCAATAACACCGGCCAAAACGGTGGCATCAGCCTCAACCACTTTATCATTTGCGACAGGTATAACTTTTTCATATTCGGGGTAAGTTCCGTCAATTAAGCGAGAAGCCAAAACGACATCACCCAACTTAAAGCGAATTTGATTAGCGGACAACGAAACGGAAACACTCCCCTCGGTTTCGGCAGCCAATTTAGAAATTTCCCCGATTGTTTTACGCGGAATAATAACACCCGGCATTCCTTTTGCGCCCTCCGGCAAGATCATTTTAGCACAAGCCAATCGATGACCGTCCGTTGCGACAGCGGTCAGGAAAGAAGTGTCACCTTCTTTTTCATGCAAATAAATACCGTTTAAGTTATAACGTGTTTCTTCCATAGAAGCTGCGAATCCGGTTTTGTTAATCAAGCCCAACAAATCAGCACCGGAAACATCAAACGAGAACGGCATATTTTCCTGAACCATTGTCGGAAAGCCATCAGCGGGCAAAACAGCCAAAGCAAACTTTGACCGACCGGAGGTCAACGATAATTGACCGGATTCACCGGAAACACTCATAGATACCTGAACGCCATCCGGCAAGCGTTTAACGATATCGTATAATTTATGAGCCGGCACTGTCACAGCCCCGCTTTCCTCGATAACGGCGGGGACTTTTTCCATAATTTCAATTTCATTATCAGTTGCCCGAATAACGATTGCCCCCTCAACCGATTCAATCAATACATTTGATAAAATAGGGATTGTCTGACGACGTTCCACAATGCTTTGAGTATGAGATAAAGCCTTTAATAATTGGGCTCTTTCAATCGTTAATTTAATCATTTTATATATTCCTTTTTACACTGTTAAAAACTAGCTCAAATTATACCCGAAAATCTCTCCGAATAAAAGAAAAATATGCTCCCCAAAACACTTTTTTTTCACATTTCGAAACTATTTTCTTTTTTTTTAATTTAAAAATGAGTATAAATAGGAAATGATACGTAAGAATAAGGAATTGAAATGTCAAAACACACAGAAAATGAATTAACAGTTTCTCAGATTTATGCACCCTCACAATTAACGGACGAAGACCTAACAACCCTGTCCGATGAATCGCTCATCATCGGGCAAGAGCAAGCACTAGAGGCTATTTCTTTCGGCATTCGAATGCAGGCGAACGGATATAATATTTTTTGCACGGGACCGAAAGGGGTCGGACGAACCAGTTTATCATTAGCCGTTATCCGACAATACGCAGCCACGCAAAAGACGCCGGACGATTGGTGCTTTGTTCATAATTTTGATACACCGCATCAACCGAAAGCCATTAACTTTCCGGCAGGGAAAGGGCGTATTTTTGAGCGGGACATCAAAAAATTAGCCACATCACTCAAGACGCAGTTAAATGCTGTTTTTTCGGATGAAACGTATAAGATAAAAATCGCTCGGATTGATCAAAAGTATCGTGCTGCAAAAGAAGCCTTTTTCACATCGCTTCAGAAATTGGTTCAAAGCGAAAATGTGACGTTAATGCATATGCCCGAAGGGGTTGTTGTTGCACCCACCAAGAACGGCGAGGTTTTAACACCGGAGGTTTTCAACAACCTGCCAAAGCCGGAACGCAAGTCTATTTTAGAGCAAATGAAAACGGCTCAAACAAAACTGGAAAAAGCGATCCGTGATACACCGTCTTTTGAAGTCGATCAACAAGAAGAGGTAAATAATTTAAATATCTCATTAGCTTCCCGAACGATTGATGCCGTTATGAAGAATTTGAATAAAAGTTATGCCAAGCACAGTGGTGCCAAAGCATTTTTAGACGGTATTCGCCAAAGCCTGTTAGATAACGTTTCAGTTTTAATTCCGGACACGGACGGAGCAGAAGAAACAAACTTTGATAAAAGTGCCGCATTATGGTCACGTTACGCCGTCAATTTAATCGTCAGTCACAAAGCAGACGAAGGGGCACCGGTTATTCACGTCAACCATCCGACGCTGTCAAATTTGTTGGGAAAGATAGAGCGGATTCAGCTGCAAGGCTCACTCATGACGGACTTTTCTTTGATTCGTCCGGGAGCTCTTCATCTGGCAAACGGTGGGTATTTAGTCATTGAAGCACGAGATTTATTAGATAATCCGTCGACATGGAATGCTTTAAAACGGTGCCTGTTTTCCAAGAAAATAAAGATGGAGTCAGGCATTGACGACAACTCTGTTTTCGGCGTTATTTCACAAGACCCGACTCCGATTCCCCTGTCTGTCAAAGTCGTTTTAATCGGGGAGCCCTCTCTCTATTACGCTTTGGCGGGACAGGATGATGAGTTTGGTGAGTTATTTAAAATACAGTCTCGTTTTTCGGAAAAGATGGAGCGGACACCCCAAACCGAGCGAGCCTATGCACAACTACTGGCCAATTTCATTCGTTCGGAACGCCTCCGTCCGTTTTCGGCACCGGCGATTCGGCGTATGATTGAGCAAGCCTCTCGCTGGGCAACCGACCAAGAACGGCTCAGCACTTATTTAGTTCACGTTAACGATTTAATGAGGGAAGCCAACTATATTGCCGTCACACAAAAATCAAAATTTGTTGATGTGACACATATAGAGGAAGCCCTGGCCGAACGACGCAAGCGATTTGGGAACGCTCAAACAGAGTTATTGACAGCCATTCGTCGAGGCATTATTGCCATAGATACGGACGGACACAAGGTCGGTCAAATCAATGCATTAGTCGTTCATGATTACGGCATTTACTCATTTGGTCGCCCCAATCGTGTTACGTGCCAGATTCGTCTGGGACACGGTGATTTTGTTGACATAGAGCGAGAAGTTGAATTAGGCGGACCGATTCACACAAAAGGCGTGTTAATTTTATCCTCCTTTTTAGCATCCCGCTTTGCACAACACACACCGTTGTCTTTGGATGCCAGTTTAGTGTTTGAACAATCGTATAGCGAAGTAGACGGAGATTCGGCATCGACGGCAGAGTTGTATTGTTTATTATCGGCGATTGCCGATATTCCGCTCAGTCAATCTCTGGCGGTTACGGGTTCGGTTAACCAGCTGGGAGAAGTTCAAGCTGTCGGAGCCGTCAATGAAAAGATAGAGGGATTTTTTGAAGTCTGTAAACAAAACGGATTAACCGGCGACCAAGGCGTTATCATTCCGGCGACAAGCATTCAAAATCTGATGTTACGACCGGAGGTTGTTGAAGCGGTTGAAAAAGGATTATTTCACCTATATGCCGTCCGAACGATTGACGAGGGCATGGAAATTCTGACGGGCCACAAAGCCGGCAAAAGGGATAAGAACGGACGTTGGACAAGTGGCTCAATCAACGGAAAGATTGAAGCACGCTTAGCACAGTTTTTCAAGCAATCCCAAAAAGCAGGTACGCCGGATAAACGCAAATAATCCTCTAAAGATGAAAGAGCCGAAATAACTTTCGGCTCTTTTTTTTATTGACACGTTGTTCCGTCCCACGAACCACCACAAGCCTGACAATCAGCTTCTCGTGTTAGCGTTTCCATATTGTTATAAGGACATTGAATACATTGTTTTGCATCGGGACTGTATGTATCCGGCGGACACTTATAACACATCGTTCCGACCAGATATCTCTTTCCGGCACAAAAAGTATTACAGCTGGCTGTCATACCGTTTGACACACTAAACGGTTCCACTTCATCACATGTATGACACGTGCCGTCTCCTGCCATCGTCATACCCGAAGAGCACACCAACGCACAAGCATGACACGCCCCTGGGACGCATACGCGTTGTGCACGTCCCTCTTGCCCATCACAGTATAAACAATACTCAGCATCATCATACATACTTATGACAGCCGTATCATTACATTTGCGACATCCCTCACCAGTATAGAACTCATCATCTGCACACGGCTTCATACATTTTGTAACACTTGGGTAAAAAACCTTGGTAACACGCCTCCCTTGACACACATCACAGTTTTCGGAAACTCCCGTTACATCAATAATCGTACCCGAATCACAGGGATAACAATTTCCACTTGAATCCTGCACCTGTGTCGAGTCATCACACACACAACGCCCTTCTTCATTAGCTTGAGATCCTGTTGGACACCCTGTGTTCGTACATATTTTCCCTCTTAAAACATAGCCCGGACATGAAAAACATGTTTGCTCAAATCCTGTTACATTTACAGTTCGAACGCCACAGGCATAACATGTTCCACTTGATGAACGTATCGGTTTATCCTTAGGACAAGAAGCCAAAGCACAAAAGTGTGTTGCCAATCCTGCCCCAGCCGAAATATCTATTCGCTTTGGTCGATCTGGAGAGCTACCATCACATTTTGTTATACATTCTTCAGCGGAACGATATGTGATATTAATAGCGTCTGTTGTCGTACAGGGATTACAAGGCAAATTAGAGTAAGTTCCTAAAAATGAATTTATGCCACAAGGTAATTCACATCGTGCACCTGGTCCCCAATAATTTCTATCCGGACAAACATCACACTTTGATTTATTAGCAACGGTGATTTGAATAGAATCTTCATCACACCGATGACAGTTACCATCTCTATCCATCAAAGGTGTTTCCGGAGGACATGGCAAGACACATGTATTTCCGTTTAACTCCCGTTTCGTTCGGCCGTCCTGCCCGTCGCAAATACCACACATCACCGTATTGCCCGTAACATTGACAGAGCCTTCCTCATCACAGGTATGACAGTTCCCGTCCTTGTCCATTAACGGCTTATCCGCAGGACAACAACTGCCGATACTGGCACAACATTGTCCGTTCATAATCGTCGGACAGCATACGCCGTTCAGGACTTTATCGTTTGAACAACACGCATAAAATTCCGAATTATCATAGGTTCGTCCACATGTCTCTCCCTCTCGACATTGACTGCTGCAATATCCGTTGTCACAGACACCGCAAGCACTCCGACAATCATCATCTTTTTGACAACGTTGTCTGAAGTCTGCTGACTTTCCGCTTAAATCACTGGAAAATACAAATACCATTCGCACGCCTGTATCGGTTCGACAAATATCAGCATTGCCTGTATAGTCTATTCCGTTGGCTTTCTTCATGACCGGCCATACCCAGTCGGATTTTAATATCTCGCGACACACCCCACCAGGAACGTCTGTCAGAGAAATTTCAAAATAACCCGTTTGATTTCCGGTCAGCAGAGTTGCCTCTGTGCCATATCCTTGACGTGTTTCCAGGGGAAACTCGGAAGCATTTAAAACGCCTGATGACATCAGTTGAGTGGAATGAACAATTGCCCGCCGATTTACTTCATTGATGGTATCCGTTGCCCGATACTTATCCATAGCCCATCGATACCCCATAACACCAGCAATAGCCAACACACCCATCAAGGCCAGAACGCCCAGCATTTCGACCATACTTCGCCCCGATTCATTCTCTTTACTTCTCTTTATTCGGGTATATCTTTTATTTAACTCTGCTGACTCTTCCGCTACATCAATAGATGTCATATGGTATTTGCTTTTCATTAATCGACTCCTCTTCTATAACAATTTAACGGACATTAAATTGTTACGCTAAAGTTGATGTCATAAAGAAATAAGTAATCATCTAAAAAGCAACTCAAAAAATAAAAAAAATCTTAAAAAAGACTTGTAATGATTTTTGATTTATGGTAAGGGTAAAAGCGTAACAATTTAATGTCCCTTTTTTTAATATACCCCAAAAGAAAAGACTTGATTTTCAGAAAAAAATAGAGTATAAGGTTTTTGTCTTTACTGGATGGGTGGCCGAGTGGTTGAAGGCGCACGCCTGGAAAGTGTGTTTAGGTCTAAAGCCTAACGCGAGTTCGAATCTCGCCCCATCCGCCATTCAAATACCCCATGGTCGGGGTATTTTTTATATTCAGTCGGATTGATTCAAGTTTAGTTCAGAACCCTATCTTGAAATATGTTGCAAAATCTTTTCTGCGATAGTAAAGGAAGGATTCAGACTGCCTTTCGGAAAAACGGTTGCAGCCCCCAACGGTGCGGCATACCCATCGCGATAGAGTGTTTGATGAAAACGTTTATGTTTCGGGCTCATCATATCATTCGGAGCAAAAATAAACACGGGGACACCGACAGCACAGCATTCCGAGCACATAGACATTGAATCGCCGGTAACCACAATTTCATCGGCCCAAGCCAGCAATCCGAAATAAGGATTATCACCCGCATCACCGAACTGGTAGAAAAAGCAAGGTTGTGATAGCTCTTGTTTCAAAATAGCAACAACCTCTTTTGGGGTTCGTCTAGAGGTTGTAACCAGAACGGACTGAGGATTCAAAGCCTTAACGCCGTCCACCAATTGACGAGCCATTTGACTGGTAAAAGGCCTATTTTTTGTTGCACCGCCAACGATTAAAGAAACACGTTTAGAGGGATATTGCCCCAACGTATCCTTCCATTGTTGACGAGCCTCCTTTAATTTAGCCCCCGTAACACGGTGAGGCGCCCCCGTTACGACCAGAACATTATCCGTCCGTCCGTTATAATTATCATGAGCCGGCAAAACAACGATATCGGCCTCCCCAAAACCGGCAGATCCAGGGTTCATCAGTTGAACGATTTTCGTTTGACCACCGGATTTTTTGCGAATATATCTGGCAACGGGATAAGACCGACGACCGGCGGATAAAACGACATCGGGCCATGGAGGCAACAAAGACTGTTTAGTTTGTTCATCAACCCCGATTAACGATTTTCCGCGCAAAAAATTCGGCAATCGCACCCAAGAAGTATAGCGAATATCGCGTCGTTCAAAAGGCTGTTCCAAAGCCTCGGCAATCCCCAATAACTGATTAACATTTCCCATACGATCATCTGTTAACAACCATATTTTTGACATTTATCTAACCTTATAAAGGGCATCATAAATAGAATCAAAGCCCTTGCCATGCGATGCCTTTGGCACGACAACGACCAGATTTTCATCTTTAACAAAATCCTGAATAAGTTTAGCAGGAACGACATCATCTCGTCCGCCGGCATAATGTATTTGAGGAATTTTCGAAAAAGAGTCCTGTTGATTTTTCAGATTTAAAGAGTCCACTAATTTTGGATCTCCATGATAATCAGCCCAAGCATCGACATCTAAAACGCCGGCGATTGTAATCACTTGTTTGACCTGATTCGGATGCCGAACGGCGATAAGACCGGCGACTTGAGCCCCACCCGAAAAGCCGATTAAGATGACTTGATTTGTGCGTGCTTTTTTCATCAAAGCGCGAACGGATTGATCCATACTATCAATGACCTGATTAGAAAAGCGTCCGGTTGTCCAATCTTTTTGCGAGCAAGCACCGGCCTGTAGATACTGACACGGTCTTCCCAGATAAGCCACATTTGGGGACGGATCTTCGGCGGCCAATCGGCGCATAAACTCACCGGTCGGTGTTGGATTATCGGTTGGAACTCCGTTGGAATCAAAGGCATTTCCATCTCCCTCAATATAGATTTTTATCGGCTCGCCGGGCTGAGTAATTTGATACCACGACGCCAAGATATATGGTGGTGCAGTCACCGTCTGAAACCGAAAATCGGACAGGGGATTTCGATGAGCGCATCCGACACAAACCAAAGATAACAAGAGTATAAAAAAGTACCTCATAATATCATCATAACAAAAAGAGAGTCTCTTGACAAGCAAGAAACGTCTTATTAGTTGAAATATGTAACACAACAAATTGATGGAACGAAAGGAGGGATATCATGATGGACGGTTGCGGATGCGGAACGAAGAAGAAATAGTTCTGAAAGAAACACTCGGGGGAGAAGCCCGAGTGTTTTTCTTTTCATTAAAGGGGGGATGATTAACCATCCTCCAAATGTAATAAAGCGGACAAACACAAGGGGATAACGATTAAAGCGGGGCCCCAAGCGGCCAGAAACATCGGCAAACTTCCGGACTGCCCCAAGACATTGGTCACGCGAGATAAGAAGTAGAGTGTAAAGCCGGACAGAATAGCCAACAAGACACGTAGCAAGACCTTTCCCTGCCGACTTGTCGGCGGCAGAGCGAACACGGTACTGATTAGAATCATCGCCACCAGAGTTGCCGGAAAAGCGATAAGTTCATGCCAATACATTTCATGAGCCTGTGAAGCGAAACCGGACTCTTTTAAAAAGCGGATAAAATAAGGAAATCTCCAGAAGGACATAGTCTGAGGTTCATCAAATTTTTCCAAGATACGATCTAGGTTAAGACCGGTATTAAATAACAACCGCCCGACGGTTCGTCCGGTTTCGGACTCTGAATCGATGACGAAAGCATTATTCAAGGTCAGCATTCCGCCCTGAAGAGTCCCCAATTCAGCCTCACTCTGACGTTTAAAGTTATCCTGATTATCCAGTTCAAAAACGGACACATTATCCAACAAAACATCTTGTTTATCCTGACGCACGCGGGACGCTCTGATAACCAAGACTTCTTTCGGGCGAATATCCCGCAACCAGAACCCCTCTTCGGACCAGGAAAACGGGGTTGAACGCGTCATACCCAAACGTTCTTCCAAACGTTCGAATCGTTTAGCTGTCAAAGCGGCAATCGGATTAAAAACGGTCACATCAAAAACGCCGACAATCGTGATAAACATAATCAAGGGCAGGATAAAGTTCCAGACGGAAAGCCCCACGGCGCGCATAACGATTAACTCCGAGGATCGACTAAATTTAAACAGAAAGACAAGACCGGCAATTAAGGTAACAAAAGGCAAGATGATATGAATCATCTGAGGAGATTTCAGCAGAGCCAAAACCCCGACATCAAAGAAAGCGACGCCTTCATGTTTTGAAGCCTCTCGCAGCAGTTCAATAACATCGAACAGCATAATAACAGCCGTCAAGATAAAGAGGGTTGCGAAAAAGATCAGAGCAAACTGCTTTAAAATATAGCGAAATAAAATCAAATTCATGAAAAGCCTTTTCTTATTTGGCGACATTATAGCATGCCCAAATCAAGAAGTCATCTTTTTTTTACACACAACTCCCGTTCAAGCGACATAAAAAAGGCTTCCGAACGGAAGCCTCAAATAAAAAGTGATAACATCTTTAATCATCATAGACAGTTACATCTTCGGCGACCATTTCAGTATCGGAAGTCGGAGTATAAACGATTTCAATCCAATCATCTTCCTCCATCATTGGTTCATAATATGTTTTCCCTTTTTCTTTCAAGTGGCCATGTTTCATTTTATTTTTTTTCATCATTTTCTTTTTACGATAAGTCGTATTATCGGTCATCGTCAAAGACTTGATCGTACCATCTTTTTGTTGAATGGTAACCATATTTCCTTTAGTTGATAAAACTTTCCCCTGAATTGTTTCTGCACGAGCAGAAGCAGTTCCGACCAAAACAAGAGCGGCGACGCCGGCGATTAACAGTTTTTTCATATTTTTCTCCTTTGTAAAAAGTTACAAAAGTCATATGGGATTAAAAAAATGGCTGTCCATCCGACTTTTGGTCAGGTTGACGAGGAATTATAAAAAAACCTATTTTTTATAATGATTGCAATCAAGCAATTAATAAGACATAAGGAGAAAAAAAATGGCATATGGAACAAGATATCCAACACTTGCTTTTCACACCGGCGGAGCCGGTCAAGCAGAAGACGGCATTCCGCCGCAACCGTTTGAAACATTTTGTTATGATTCGGCATTAACCGCCGCCAAGATTCAAGACTTCAATGTCGTTCCATACACATCGGTATTACCGCCGGAACTATTTGGAAACATTGTACCCGTTGATCAAGTTGCCCACACATTTAAGCACGGAGCCGTATTAGAGGTCATTATTGCCGGAAACGGAGCCCGTCGTGAAGATCACAAAGCAATTGCAACAGGTGTCGGGATTGTCTGGGGTAAAAAAGACGATCAATTTGTCGGCGGTTGGGCAGCCGAATATGTTGAATACTTTGACACGTTTATTGATGACGACATTGCGAAAGCACATGCCGAGATGTGGTTAACAAAATCATTGAAGCATGAGTTAGAGCTTCGCGGTATGGAACAACATAGTGATTTTCAATTTTTCCATAACTTTGTCAATATAGAGCAAGCATTTGGATATTCTTTAACGGCATTAGGATTTCTGAATTTTGAAAACGCACCGGCCGTCGAGTTGAAAAAGTAAAGTTCAATTGATAATCGGGCGGTTCAAGGCGTAACAGTCAAGAACCGCCCCTTTGTCAAAAGGAGGATAAAATGGTTCAAAAAAATAAGCAACAAGGAATGAGCCCTGCGGGTAAATTAGGCATTTTCGGTTTAGCCGGTATCGTCGTCAGTTCCATGATCGGTGGCGGTATTTTTTCACTTCCGCAAAACATGGCACAAAGTGCAGCGGTCGGAGCCGTCATCCTAGCTTGGTTAGTAACGGGCTTTGGGATGTATTTTATAGCAAACACATTTCGGATTTTATCAGATGCACGCCCCGATTTAACATCGGGTATTTATATGTATGCACGTTCGGGATTCGGACCCTACATGGGATTTAATATCGGTTGGAGTTATTGGCTGTGTCAAATTTTCGGAAACGTCGGCTACGCAGTCATCACAATGGATGCTCTGGACTATTTCTTCCCCGGCGTTTTTACCGGAGGAAACAATCTATATTCCGTCATCGGCGGATCATTTTTAATTTGGTTTTTTAACTTCTTAGTGTTAAGAGGCGTTAAGCAAGCGACCATGATAAACCTCGTGGTCACAATTGCAAAAATCGTTCCTCTACTCCTCTTTATCATCATTATGACAGCCGTTTTCAATATGGATAAATTTGATTTTGATTTCTGGGGTAAGCTGTCGACCGACAAATTAGGAGATTTAGGAAGCCAAGTTAAAAACACGATGCTGGTTACACTGTGGGCGTTCATTGGTATTGAAGGAGCCGTTGTTTTATCGGGACGCGCCGAAAAACAATCCTATGTTGGGCGAGCCACTTTAATTGGTTATTTAGGGTGTTTAGCCATTTATGTTTTGCTATCTGTATTGCCCTTTGGATTTATGACACGTGTTCAAATGGCAGCGGTAGCCAATCCGTCAACAGCAGGTGTTTTAGAGCTTGTTGTTGGTCCCTGGGGCTCTTGGTTGATGAACATCGGCGTTGTTATTGCCATTTTAGCCAGCTGGCTATCCTGGACAATGATTGTTGCAGAGATGCCCTATGCAATGGCCAAGAATGGGACATTTCCAAAAATTTTCGGATACGAAAATAAAGCAGGCTCGCCCAATATATCTCTTTGGATTACCAGTGGTTTAATGCAAGCGGCTATGATTTTGGTTTATTTTGCGAATAATGCGTGGAACACCATGTTATCGATTACCGGAGTTATGGTCTTACCGGCCTATCTGATGTCCTGCTTATTTTTGTGGAAATTATGCGAGGATAATGAATTACCCAAAACAACCGGCGTCAGTCGCTTTACAGCGTTAACAACCGGAATATTAGGAACGGTTTATGCGATTTGGTTGCTGTATGCAGCCGGCTTCAGCTACTTACTGATGGCCGCTATCTTTATCGCAATAGGTATCCCGTTTTATATTTGGGCAAGACAAGATACCCCCTCTAAAGAGCCGTTATTTTCCGAACCGGAAAAAGCTTTAGCCGTTGCAATTGTGGCCGTTGCCTTAATTGCCATTTACGCTTTTGCACGCGGACTCATCCACATCTAACGGCATCTGTAGCAAAAAATCCCTTTATCCTATACGATAAAGGGATTTTTTTGATTCACCATCCGACTATTTAGAAGTACGAGATACTTCCAAAATAATCGGTTGCTCCGGCTGTTCGGATCGTTTTTGAAAAACAAACTTGACCACATCGGACAGTGGAATACTTGTTTGATTTCCGGAAACCATATCCTTCAAAGAAACAAGATTATTTTGTCGCTCATCTTCTCCGATAATGGCAACGAAAGGAACGCCGATTTTATTGGCGTAGTTCATTTTATTTTTAAATTTAGTCGTTGCCCCGTATAACTCCGTTTTAATACCCCCTTGTCGCAATACGGTTGCAACTTGACAAGCATAGGACATATCCTCATCCATCGGCAACACCAGAACTTCGGCAGAAGTCATTTTACCAAAATTCAAAAGTCCTTCACCTCTCAATAGATCAAAGAAGCGTGTCACACCCAAGCTCATACCAATCCCCGGCATTTTACGATCGGTGTAATTTTCGGCCAAATTATCGTAGCGTCCGCCAGAGCAAATAGCACCCCAATTGGGATGACCCTCAACATACGTTTCATAAACCGTTCCGGTATAATAATCCAGACCGCGTGTAATTTTTAAATCAATTTGATAGTGCGTTTCGGGAACACCCAGCGTTTTTAATGCATTTGCAACCGTTTCCAATTCAGAAATAGCGGTTTGAAACGATTCGTTTTGGATGTTCAGGCCCTTTAAATAAGATAATACCTGATCCGTCGTTCCCGATGTTTGAACAAAAGACAATACTGATTGTATTTGATCATCGGACAGGCTCAAATCCACCAAGCAATCCTGAACGGCATCAACTCCGATTTTATCAAACTTGTCAATAATGCGTAAGATATCGGTAGCCTTTTTGGTCAGTCCTAAGGGCTGATAAAATCCGTTTAACAATTTTCGGTTATTCATTTTGATTCGGAAACGATTCAGTCCCAAGCGCCGTAATATACCATACATGATAGCGGGAACTTCGGCATCGTGAATAATTGATAGCCGTTCATTGCCGATGATGTCAATATCAGCCTGATAAAACTCACGGAAGCGTCCTTTCTGAGGTCTCTCTCCTCGATAAGACTTTGCGATTTGATAGCGCCGAAACGGGAAAGTAATATCGTTTTGATGTTGAGCGACATAGCGCGACAAAGGCACCGTCAAATCAAAGCGCATACACAAATCGGAATCACCCTTTTGAAAGCGATAGATTTGCTTTTCGGTTTCACCACCGGCCTTAGCCAACAAAACATCGGCATACTCCAGGACGGGAGTATCCAATGGGACGAAGCCATACGATTCGAACGAATCGCGAATAACATCAAGTATCTGATTAAAGACCAACTGTTCTGCCGGCAAAAGCTCCATAAAGCCGGACAGAGTCCTCGGTGTTGTTTTCATAACTTAAATCCTTTCATTTCATCGGCTAGCCACGGTTTTCGAACATGGTCCACGCACATCAACATATTGAGATTGTCCGGACTGATCAAAATAAATCAGGGTCGAACAATTATTTGTTTGATAAGCCCATAGCTGATAGGGTGATTCGGTTCTGACAACAGCCGGCTCGCCCAACATTCGTTCAATTTGGATCTGAGACTTATCCGCCAAAAAAGCGGTTACTTTTTCTCGAGAAGCCGGAGCCTCACTCGGAACGGGAACGGACGAGCAAGCAGACACGGTCAGACATAAAAATAAGAGAGGCATATATTTCATCATGAAGCGCATTCTACTTTTTTTTAGATTAAAAATCAAGATAAAAATCAGAACCAAGGCTTTCCGACATCACTCTCTTCGGCGCGACGAACGATGATGCCAAGGGGCGTTATATAGACGGCGCGCGTATTAAACTCGTATAAGGGCAAAGCATTTGGCATCGTGGGGTTAGGCTCGGGGAGAAAGCACAGATCGGCATCCAAGCATTCTTTTGCCGAGAAAGCAATTTTCTGATGCTTCATCCAAATAGCCGAGGGCAATTTTTGCCGATAAGCCACATTATTATCCAAAGGATTTTCTCCATTTCGCAACAACCAAGCCTGCCGAACATAATCCGACTCTCCGGTCGTTAAAAAGTGCAACTTGCCGTCAGCTGTCCGCTCGGCAACGGAAAAGCCCTTATCACCGACCAACAAATCAGGACGAGGCGTCAGAATAGCCAAGATTACCCCAAGAGAAATCACCCCAAATCCGACGAAACGCAACCGCGTCCGCATCAAGCATAAACAAATAACACCGAAAGTCATTGTCAACAAAGCGGCCACGCCGTAGGAGGGGAATGTCGTCAAAGCCAACGGCCAATTTTGGATTGCCTCACACACAACCACGACATATTCTAATCCCAAAGCAGCCCCTTTTAAGAAAAGCACCTCCCCGCCGAAAGGCATACACAAAGTCGCAAACAACAACATCGGCATCACCCAAAAGGATAAAATAGTTCCGGTTAACAAGTTACCGACACCGCTGTAAAGAGCATATTGATTAAAGTGATAAATAATAAAGGGAGTTGTAGCCAAAGCCGTCAAAATATCAACAATGATAAAACTCAAGATAACGGCACCGAAACGAAGCAGCAAATGAACGGGGCGACTCGGAAAAATCAAGTGCACCAAAGGATCATACAAAGTAACAAGGATGAGAACGGCCATAAAAGAAAGTTGAAATCCGATATTTAATACCATTTCGGGACGAACGATTAAGATTAAGAAGGCCGCGATTGATAGAGATCGAACCGAGAAAGCATTTCTGTCAAAGAGCATCGCGATTAAGACGACGGCAATCATAATCAAGGATCGGATAGCCGGAATCTGAAGTCCCGAAATAGCGATATAGACCACCGAGAAAACCAGCGCCGTAAAAGCCGCCACTTTTTTGGTCGAGATGCGTTCAACAATGCTCGGAAAAAAGGACAATCCGCCGCGTATCAGAAAAAAGACCAGAGCCGCCAACAAGCTCAAATGGAAACCCGAAACAGATAGAACATGGGTGATACCGGCACTCCGAAAAATATCATACAAGTGTTGTGAAACAACGCCCTGCTCTCCGATAACCAACGGGATAGCAATTCGGGCCGGTTCAACCGGCATTGCCTTTTGAATACGCAGACTGATAACGGTTCGAATCCGCTCAATATATTTTTTAATAGCAGATACGTGCGGTGCCTCTGATAGATGAATGACTTTGTTGATTGTTCCGACGGCACCGATTTGTTGAAACCATAACG
Organism: uncultured Alphaproteobacteria bacterium; assembly: GCA_949292205.1. Taxonomy (GTDB): domain Bacteria; phylum Pseudomonadota; class Alphaproteobacteria; order CAAHEQ01; family UBA3637; genus CALXZG01. The sequence goes on along the minus strand of CASEYR010000006.1, from coordinate 34,673 downwards.
CTCTGGCTTCGTTATAAGCTCCGGGGGCCACCGGTCTTCCGGGAGGCCGCAAGAAAACTTCAGCCTGCACTGTTTGTCCAACCGTCAAGCGAGGCTCCGTTTGATGAAAAGTCAATTTTATTTTTGTCGGCGGCATCACAGCGGGTTCATTCAGGAAACGGACATCCGTCACAATGACTTTCTGCGAGTCCATCAAAACCGAGGCATCGGAAATCGTTCCCGTCAGCACCACATGATACATCGGTTTCGGTATTGTCGGCGCCTGAACGGATTCGGCACGAAAAGCTGTTGCGAAACAACCGATACCGAAAAAGAGAGTCATAAAAGCCAGAACATGCGGCCAACGATACCGTTTTCTGTTTAGGAGCAATAAGACAAACGGCAGAGCAATCAAAAAGCCCCACAAGAATCCCGAAGGATGAAAGCCGTCCAACCAACACAAGATACCGGCGATAAAAGCGACGATATAAAAGACGGATATATTTTTATATTCTGTTTGCAGTAAGTTATAAAAAGCAGGGGAAATTAAGGACATTCGTTCAAACAAATCTCATGGGGCAAGTCAGAGATAATTTTATCATTTGTTTTTTGAATCATTGTGTTTAGCATTTTTTGCCAGACAGCCTCTTTTTCGGCCAGAGAAGAGCTTTTTTTCGGCAAGCCTTGTTTTTCCCAACCGGCAACGCTTTGCGAAGCGATTTGACGCCCGTTTCGCAGATACAGCACATCAATTTTATAAGTCAATGTATAGACAGTATTATCTAGGACAAACCAACTGCCGGAGGGCTTTGTTTTCTGAACCATCGAGGCTTCTCGAATGACGAACCGAGCGACATCATGACTAGTAGGATTGGCGGCGACGAAGCGATTTCGAATCCAATCCTGCAAAGCGGTAGCCGGAGAAACCGGCATTCGTTTTTCGATGTGCGGCAGCTCCGAATAAACCGTCATTTGATTATCGATTTGAATTTCAGAAACGCGTAATTGGATGGGCGCTTCATCGTGATAATTTTTCACGGTAAAGGGTTTCAAGACAGGCGCCTGACAAGCGGTCAAAAAGAAAACGGACAAAATCGTGATAGCCAAAAAACGCATATTTAATCCTCAGCCAATAGTTTCTGAGCCACAATCCGATTATCGGAGCTAAATCGAGACAGCTTCAACAAAGCGCGCAGCTGAGCCTGTTCATACAGAGGCAGCGTTCCGGTATCCAACAACAAGTCTCCCTCTTTTTTCATAAACATAGCCAACGTCCATTCGGCATCAGAGGGCTCCGCATCCAAGAATTGGTTGATACCGTCTGTATAGACCCACTCCCCGCCGGGCAAATTATCGGGCAGATGTCCGGTTTGTTCATAGACACCCACTTGTTGCTCAATAAAATCAAGCGTCGCTTTCGGAATAATAATCGGCGAGTATCCCCCGATATGATTATACGGTTCTTTTGGCTTTTCAATCAAGCGTCCCTCGTGAATAATGGCATTATTGCTGACATCTTCTTTTTCGACACCGGTCAGCAAGATTTGTTTTTCATCTTTTAAGAAAGCCTCAACCATGCGTTGGATGTGAGTGCTTTGAGGATCTCTTGAAACGATGACATCATCGGGGAAGATCATAATCCCGTGACGCTCATGAGAAACCCGATGAGCCAACCCCAGAACATGAGCCGTTCCCAACGGTTCCGATTGCACAACGAATTTCAAATCCACATCAGACGGCAAAAACGTTTCGGCCAAAGCATCTGCGATAGCGATACGACCGGCTTTTCTCAATTTTTGTTCCGTTGCGATATCGGTAGCCAAAGCCTCACGGAATTGATCGATGGTATCCTGATTAGAACAAACGATTGTGATATGTCGTCCGCCCATTTTAATAATGTCATGCAGCACATAGTCAATCAAACGTCCATCACCGAAAGGAAGCAAAGATTTATGAGCAATGCTCTTTGAATGCGGATAGTTCCGAGTACTTTTCCCACCGCAAGGAATAATAAATTCAATATTGTCCAACATCATTATTTCTCCTCAATCATAATGGAACTGAATTGGCATCCGGGATTATCGGGTTGCCGGCGATAACTGAAATAGTGCCGGTCGGTAAAAGTATCATCATCAATAGATTCAATGGATGACACACCGGCACGCATCAAGCGATAGCGAACATAAGCATCAAAATCAAAAAAGATACGTCCGTCATTTTCGGTAAAGAAGTGGTTTTCCGTTACGGGGAAAAGAGCTTTTGTTTCGGGACTGATTTCAAAGCTCTGCAGCTGGATATGAGGTCCGACGGCCGCGCGAATAGAGGACAATCTGGCGCCATGACGAATCATCGTCAAGACGGTATTTTCGATGACACCTTGGAAAGCCCCTTTCCAACCGGCATGAACGGCGGCGATCATTCTAGAGAAAGAATCCACCAACAAGACCGGCGCACAATCAGCCGTTTTAACGGTCAAGTTCAGATAAGGGGTTGCCGTCACCAAAGCATCAACCGAAGGCGGTGCCGGCGGGACATCAGCCAAGAACAAGACATCAGCGGAATGGACTTGATTCATCAAGATAGGATTCGGACTTTTTTGAAAATCCTCGGCATTGTAAAATCCGTGCACCACAAAAGACAGTTCTTTTAGATTAGACGCTTGTTTCATAATCAGCTCCGTTTTTATTCATTAAGGCTTTACGCTTTCGTCTGGCAAGTCTGGCCTTTTCAAAACGCAGAGTCATTCGATATCCCAGAACGGCGAACAGAACGGCCCAGGGCAAGCAACCGATAGCCATAGAAAGTCCCCAGTCTTCCAACAGCAGTTTAAAGAAGAGGGTCCATTTTTCCCCAAAAGTCAGATCACTCATAAAAGTATTTTGGATAATGCGAGACAAGTTCTGATAACCGCTGATAGATTCCACCCGCCAACGCATCAGCTGACCGGTGACATAAAAGATGTAGTAGCAAGGGATCATAGTAAAGACGTTGGTTACCCAAGTCCAAGCGATACCCAAAGCCAAAGAAAAGTGCCATTTAAAAACCTTTCTGGCAACGATCCAAGTCATAAAGACGGTCCACATTTGAATTCCGACCAGAGGCGTCATCGCCCAAGCCAAGCCGACGGCGACACCGCGAGCTTTATATTCCGGCGGATGAGGCGACCGCAGCAACGGCACGACCAAGCGCATTTTTGTTATTCGTTTCAAGTTTTCCCAAAAGGAATGATGTTTTTTCATGAGATATCACTATCCTTTATTTTTTTCAGAACAGTCGCGGGACTGCTTTTCAAGATAAGCCAGATACCGAACAACATCATCGGGACGCACAACAGTTGCCCCATGGACAGAGAGCCGGCAACAAAGCCAAGGTTAGCATCAGGCTCACGGCAGAACTCGATTCCGAATCGGAAGAGCCCATACAATAAAAAGAACAAACCGGACATAAAGCCATGACGATTTCTGTATCTCGGGACAAACCACCACAGCGTATTCAAGACGATGAATAGGACAAGCCCTTCAAAAAAAGCCTCGTATAATTGGCTGGGATGCCTTGGCAAGGGGCCACCGTTCGGAAAAACAATCGCCCAAGGAACGGACTGAGTAACACGTCCGAACAACTCGCCGTTAACAAAGTTTGCCAATCGTCCCAGAAACAAACCGATAGGGGCGACACAGGCCAAAATATCGCCCATAGCCAACAAAGAAATTTGTTTTTTCCAAGCGAACAGAACGGCAGCCAAAACAACGCCCAACAAACCGCCGTGGAAAGACATGCCGCCCTCCCAGACAGCAAGGATTTTTTCCGGAAACTCCAAATAATAGGGCAGATTATAAAACAAGACATACCCCAATCGACCGCCCAGAATGATGCCAAAGGTAGCCCAGAGTAAAAAGTCATCTATTTTCAAGACGGTAAAAGTACTTTTCGCTTTTTGAGACATCTGCCGAGCCAACAGCCAAGCCCCGACTAAGCCAAAGATATAAGCCAACGAATACCACCGAATAACGACCCATCCCAGCTGAAAAGCCACGGGATCAATATCGGGATAAGGCAAACCTGCATACATTGTTTACATTCCTTTTTCTGATGTGTTTTTTATGAACGTAAGGCAAAAGCCCGAAAATGTCAAATCAAAAAAATGCTGACGTGAATAAGGCTCTTTTCAATTGATGTTTTTCTGTTTTTGAATTAGACTGTTTTAATAAGTCTGTTACCTCTCTTGGGTGATGCTTCCATTTTGGGCGGATGTCGGGGAATAAAACCATTCGGTTAAATAACCCGAACTGTGTTTGATCAGTTTTGTAGCTCCGCCCACCTACATATGATTACAATGTTTTCATTTGACAACAAACAGACAATTTGTTACAATCTGTCCCTGCAAGGCAAGGTGCCTGCAAGAGGCTACAACCTCTAAAACACAAGTCTGTCCATTTCGGGCGGATGTCGGGGAATAAAACCATCTGGTTGAATAACCCGAGCTGTGTGTTTTCAGTTTTGTAGCTCCGCCCACCTTGGCAATTTGTCAAGGTGGTTTTTTTAACTTTGAAAAATGGAGCTTTAGTATGCTAAACATCAACAAAGATCAACTTTTAAAACAAGTCATTCAAGAACAACGTCGTTTATGTCGCGATATTGCTACCCAAAGTCGGCGGATTCGGGCTGCCGAAGGTATTTTATCCGAAGTCGTTGCGATTAACAGTGGCGGAGTCCTAACGTCCAAGACGCTGGAACGTATAGAGCTTGAGCGCATTCAAAACCTACCGTTATCTCTGATAATTGCATTAGGTCTGGTTTTAAACCGTCGCGTTCAAATTGAATTCATATCGGGACCGCAAGCGGAAACCACTTAACGCCAAGCACCTTCCCGTCCCGAAAAAATCGGGGCGGGCTTTTTAAAATCGGGTTTCCATTTCTTGACTTTTAGGCATCTTTCGGATAAACTGGCGGGGTTTAAGACAGAGGATATTATGACAGACCCCGAATTCATTCATCTCCGAGTTCACACGGAACACTCGCTCTTAGAAGGAGCCATCAAGACAGCGAAATTGGTCAAGTGGGCAACCGAACAAAAAATGCCTGCGATTGCCATGACGGACAGTGGCAACATATTCGGGGCGATGTTGCTGGCAAAGGAAGCCTCTCATTCTGGGATTCAACCGATTTTAGGGTGTCAACTGCTCATCAAAACACCGGTGCGGGAACAAAACGCTTTTTCAACGGACAAACCGACATTTGACAAAGTAGTTTTAATTGTTCAAAACGAGCAAGGCTATAAAAACCTGCTGTTGCATTTTTCCGAGTATTACATGGGGGCGGACAAGCAAGAAACGCCCCACTTAACGTTTGACGAGCTATTAACGAAAACAGAGGGTTTAATTTTACTAACAGGGGGCATAGAAGGGATTTTAGGACGTCCGATAGTAAACGGACATTCTGATTTTGCGGCTGATTTACTCAAGCGTCTAACCCAAGCCTACCCAAACAGAACGTATATTGAATTGCAACGCCACGGTTTGCCGGCTGAGGAGCAAGCCGAACCGTTTTTCTTAGATTTAGCCTACACACAAAACGTGCCGTTAGTTGCGACGAACGAAGCCTTTTTCATCAGTCCGGACATGTATGAAGCACATGACGCCATGTTATGTATTGCGGAAAAGACATTTGTATCCGAACAGAACAGACGACGCGTCACGCCCGAGCATTATTTAAAAACAGCGAACGAGATGAAAACGCTTTTTGCAGACATTCCGGAGGCCATTCAAAACACGGTTCAAATAGCCAAGCGGTGTGCGTTTATGGCCGAGAATAAAAAGCCGGCGTTTCCGAACTATGACTGTCATGGCAAGACAGAGGATGAAATCTTGTGTGAGATGGCGGAAAAAGGGTTTGAAATGCGTATGCAAGGTCGTTCAGAGGAGGAGCGTCAAAAATACCGCAAGCGGATGGAGTATGAATTAAGCGTCATCAAGCAAATGGGCTTTCCGGGCTATTTTTTAATTGTGGCGGATTTCATTCAGTGGTCCAAAGCGCATGGTGTTCCGGTCGGTCCTGGACGTGGTTCGGGTGCCGGTTCGGTTGTTGCATGGTGTTTAACGATTACGGACATAGACCCACTCCGTTTTAATTTGCTTTTCGAGCGCTTTTTGAACCCCGAGCGAGTTAACATGCCGGACTTTGACGTTGACTTCTGCCAAGAAAAGCGTCAAAAAACGATAGAGTATGTTCAAAATCATTACGGATTTGATCATGTTGCCCAAATCATCACGTTTGGAAAGTTGCAAGCGAAAGCGGTTATCCGGGATGTCGGACGTGTTTTACAGATTCCGTATCCGGTGGTAGACCGACTGTCCAAGCTGGTTCCCAACACTCTGGGGATTACGTTGAAAGAGGCGTTAGAGCAAGAGCCCGAGTTTGAAAAAGAAGCTGCCGGCGATGAATCGATTAAGCAGTTATTGGAAATAGCGTTAAAGTTAGAAGGGCTGTATCGGAACTCATCCACGCATGCGGCCGGCGTTGTGATTGGGAACAAGCCGCTGGATCAAATCGTCCCGATTTACAAAGATCCGTCATCGGACATGCCGGTTACTCAGTATAATATGAAGTTTGTAGAATCGGCAAGCTTAATCAAGTTTGACTTTTTAGGATTAAAGACGCTGACAACGATTGCCAAGACGGTCGAGCTGATTCAAAAACGGGGCATAACCGTTGATGCGGGCAATTTACCGTTAGATGACGAAGAAACGTTCAAGCTGTTAAAATCAGCAAATACGACGGGAGTTTTCCAATTAGAATCGACGGGAATGAAAAAGATTCTGCATGACATGCAGCCGGACAAGATTGAAGACATTGTCGCGTTGGTATCACTGTATCGTCCCGGACCGATGGATAGCATCCCCAGCTACATTGCCCGCAAGAAAGGGCAAGAAGAGCCTGACTATATGCATCCTTGTTTAGAGCCGATTTTAAAAGAGACCTACGGCATCATGATTTACCAAGAGCAAGTGATGCAAATTTCGCAAGTGATGGCAGGGTACACCTTAGGCGGAGCCGACTTATTACGCCGTGCGATGGGAAAAAAGATTAAGGAAGAGATGGTTCGTCAACGCGGTATTTTCATTGAGGGTGCGACAAAGAACGGGATTCAGAAAGAAACGGCCGAGTTAGTTTTTGACAAGATGGCAAAGTTTGCGGAGTACGGGTTCAACAAATCGCATGCGGCGGCTTATGCCTATGTCGCGTATCAAACCGCGTATTTAAAAGCCCACTATCCGGTTGAATTTATGGCCGCAACGATGACGCTGGATAAAATCAACACGGACAAGCTGGCGTTTTTCAAAAACGATCTGCACAAGATGAAGATAGATGTGCTTCAACCGGACATCAACAAGTCCGAGGTCAACTTTACGGTTGAAAACGGAGCCGTTCGCTATGCGCTGTCGGCGATAAAGAACGTCGGTGAAGCGGGGATGAAAGCCATTGTGGCCGAGCGGGACAAGAACGGACCGTTTCGTTCACTGGAAGACTTTTTAAAACGGGTAAATGCGTCCGCGCTTAATAAACGTTATTTAGAAAATATGGCAAAAGCCGGTGCATTTGATTGCTTGGATAAAAATCGTGCCAAGATTTTCAACAACATTGAAAAGATGATTGCCTTTGCGTCTCAAGCAACCGAGGCGCGTAACAGTGCCCAGATAGGATTGTTCGGATCGGATCCGGCGGTGACCCGCTTAAAACTGGATGATTGTCCGGATTGGCCACATGTTGAGCGACTGGAGCACGAGGCAGAGGCTTTAGGTTTTTACTTATCCGCACATCCGCTGGATAGCTTTGATGCTGTCTTTGAACGATTACGCGTTGTTTCCTCAGGGGACATTGCGGACATGGTCAAATTAGCCGGAGCGGCACGCGTTCAAATAGCGGGGATTGTTGCTTCGGTTCGGGAACGGATTAGCCAAAAAGGGAACAAATTTGCCTTTATATCGGCCAGCGACAAAGCGGGCAGTTTTGAATTTATGTGTTTTTCGGACACACTGACAGCCAACCGAGACAAGCTCAAATCCGGACAACCGCTACTGTTAAGTATTACGGCGGACAAGCGGGGTGAGGAAGATGAAATACGGATGAGTCTGAATAATGTTGAGTATCTTTCGGAGGTTATGTCCAAGACCGCCTCAACGCTGTTGGTAACGTTGACGCAACCGGAGCAAGCTTTATCTTTAGGACGCTTGCTATCAAAAGACAAGCCCGGCAAAAGTCAAGTATTCATACTGGCACATATTAAGGGGCACGAAGTTGAAATCGCTTTACCCAAGCGCTATACACTACTGCCGGAAACGATGGAAGCATTACAACACCTCCCCGGCATAGAGTATCGTCAGGTATAGGGTATCAATTCGATTCAACCTTTTTTAGGATATATTAAAACATTAAAGTCATTCGGACAGAGGCAGCCGTTGCTGTTGTTTGGTCAGTATCGGCACCCGGATTAATATAGAATTGAATATCGGGCGTAATTGTCATAAAGTTTGATATTCCCCAAGCCCAATAAGCCTCCAACACGTTTTCAACCGATCGTGTTCCGGATCCGTCTACGGATTTATTTAATTTATTCACCGCACCGGCAAATCCGATTTGATCCAAAGCGTTTCTATTAAACGGGTTGTTATAAACAATGCCCAACACATAAGATTGTTGTATTGTTTCCGGCGAGTTAGCAGCTCCGTTCATTCTGGCAAAAACAGTTAACTTATCTCCCAAAGATTGTTGCAGATTCAAACTCCAACCGGTACTTGTTCCCGGCTGTTCCCACACGCCGGGTTGATTATAAACCATAAGGCTATAACTCCCGTCACCCCAACCGTCTATTGTTGGACTATATGTCACGCTTCCAAAACTTGTAAATCGTCCTTTACCGAATTTGTGAAGACTGATTGTTTCTCCGGATACATTATTAGCATCCTGAAAACCGACTGAAAAGCTCCATATATCATTCGGAGAAACAGTCACATAACCGCCCAAACTTGCGGTCGGATAAGTTGATGATCCATTCTGAGACAAAGAATAGTTCAAAAAATTAATCTGCTGGTTTGAATCATACGATCCCCCGTCAAAGTTATAAATGGGGAATTGACCGATAGTAACAGATACACCATCCAGCTTCCCCGGCAGTTGATGCGTATAGCTCAATTGATCAAAACTATTTGTATTTGTCGTATAATCATTAATAGGAGAGATAACACCGATTCTATTACTTAACACCCGAGCATTCACTCCCCAATACCGAACAGCGGTATAAGCAATTTGAACAGAGCCACTTCCCCAGACATCTGATTGAAAAGCATCCCAATTTGCCGTTCCATAGTATTGTGTTTGCCAAGAAGTTCCTTTACCGTTCGGAGCCCCACGCTGTCCCAAGAAGGAAATATCCAAAGAATAAGTCAGACCGGTTTTATCATTCAACCAACTTTTAAAATCGGCATATTTTTTTTCAGCAGTCTGCTCATCAACTTGCAGATGACGAAACAGATCATACTTTCGCCTATCCGAACCGTTACGATGAGAACTAACTTGTTGTGTGATTTCAGATTGAATGGGTATTGCATAAGCATCCGCATATCCCAAAACACCCATTAAACAGATTCCCGATAATAAAATTCGCTTCATTTAATCCTCCCACATCATAGCATTTGATATAAGATCATTTCAATCAAAAATAAAGCAAAGCGTATACCGACTTTCGTTCAAAAATCATTGAAAGAAGTTTCCAAAAATCCCCGGAGCAATAGATCCCAAAGCATTAAAATGAATAGAAGGCTTTGCCGGTTCTCCTTTAACCTCATATTTAACGCCCATCAGCCCCCCTCCGTCTCCATCAGTGAACAATCGTCCGATTAACGGTATTTTACCCGGCAAACTATTCAAAGCATAAGCCGGAATAACCGAACCGACCAAATCCACAGCATCTGAACGAATACGTCCTTTAAAGGTCAAGCCCAATGTTGTTCCATAAGCATATCCTTCTTTCAAATACAAAGTCAAATGAGGTGTCAACTCAAAAGGAACATTAGCCTTGCTAAAAGATAATTCTTTTCCGCGAATAGCATCAACAATACCCAAGATTGTAACGGCTTGAACCAAAAATCCCGGATCTTTCAATGAAAAATCAGTAGCACTAATCGTTCCGACAAACCCACCGGTTGCCGGTTGATCTGCCTGTAAAGACAGCTTTCCTCCCTCAAATCGCCGAGACACGCCCAATCGCTCTAAAAAATCACCTAAATCATCGGTTTCTGCTCCAACCGAACGCGTAACCGGATTAAAAAGAAGAGAAAATGGCACGGCCGCTTCAGCATTAACCGCCAAGCTCTGCCAAAAATATCCTTTTCGTTGCCCGTTAACACGAACACTTCCAAACGGTTTATTTTGATTAAGTATTAAAGAATCCAAATAAATATCCAAAATAATTTCTGGCGGAATTTGTTGCACATTCGGAATATATCCAGACTCTTCTTTGTTCTCTTGACTGTTTGACTCGGGCATATCATACAAGCCACTTAAATTCAAAGATGCTCCTTTTAATTTAACAGAAAACAAAGCACCCGGATTCATCTGAATCTCTCCGGAAATATCTGTTCCGATACTTTGGAAGCGATCAACAACAACCCTGAACCCATCGCCCCACGAGGCACGCCCCAAAAACTTTAAAGGATTTAAACCCAATTTATCTGCGGTTCCGGTCAAATGAATATTTAAATTTCCCGACAAAGCACTTTCGCCAATATCCCCTGTTATTTCAAGAATCGCCGGCACGCCGATCGGTTTATCAATAGAAACCGGATAGATTTTAATACCGGACTGATTTAAATCGGCACGAACACGTCCCCGCATATGACCGGAAACCAATTTTTCAATAACAGCGGTTCCCTGGATATGTCCGGATAAAAACTGATTGGCCTCTGTCCAAAAAGCACCTATCTGTTCGGCTGATACAGATGCCGTTATATCATAAACAGATTGAAGATCTGATTTTTTAACAGCATCAAAAAACTCACTCCATGTCAAAGTCAAAGGGATTGATCCGATATTTCCGTTTCCGGATAAAGTTAATTTTTTATTTGTAACATTCAGCTTCAACTTTCCGTTCTTTAAAGTCATTCCCCGAATAGGCGTCGCAAAGACACCATCAACAATATCGGCAGTAACATCGGCTTGAACCTGTTTCTGAGTCAACGTTTCAATCAACGGAAACTTCAAGTCAACGGATACGGTAGCATATCCGCCTGTTTGTTCCGGATTTAGACCAAAGACCTGAGGAAACTCCAAGGGTTTCATCGCAATTAACCGCATACCATCTTGAACGGGACCACGTGCCTGAATCACAATATGAGCCTTTGAAATATCATCATTCAATTCAGTTAAGTCAATATCAGCCTTAACAAGTTGTAAATCACCGATAAATCCCTTATTTGCGGTTATTGAAACTTTATCCGGATAGAGCAACACCGTTCCCCCGACCTGATCAACCGGAGTCATGTCATCCAAATATCGCACACGAACCCCTTCCACCGGAACTTTTCCAAACAAATCCACCAAATCCGATCCGGCAAAAAAGAGCTTAAAATCGGCCTGAACAACACGACCTTGAGTCAGATTTGATTGTACCCAAGCATGTGCATCAGGGCCCAATGACGCCGGCCAAACGCTAGGGACTTGCTCTATCGGCAACTCTGATACCGTCGCCATCAAAGTAGTTTTCACTTTAGATAACTCTCCGGTTTTCCAAAAATCATCAATTCCGGTTACATCAACCTCTATATCGGCCGAAGGTCCACCGGACAAGACAGCTTTAGATCTGGCAATTTTAATTTGCCCGATGCCCTCACCGATAGCACCGTTAACAACAGCCGATTGAATCGGATAAACATTCGTCAAAGGAGCGGGAAGAATCAACTGCCCCGGCTTTTCAACTTTAATCTGAAAAGCCCCTTCCTGCCAACAGGACAGAATATCACGATTATCATCTGAAAAATCAAAAAGACCATTCAAATGCCCTTTAACAACTAAATCAGCTTCATGCAAAACAGAAAAAACTCGTCCCAACTTTTTCAAAACAACATCATCAAAATCAATCTCAAAGCTCATTCGGCGGGTCAATCTGTTTAATTGAGCCTCAACGGATATGTTCATCAAATCCGTATCAACCAACAGAACCGCTTTAGCTTTCAAGGCGTGATTAAATCCGAATTGTCGTTCCAGAACCAAATCCAAATTGGGAATACTTAATTTTTCCCCTTTTTGACGATCATCAATAACAACACTGGCATCATTTAACGACATCACGTTAAAAGATAAAAGATACCTTAAAAATGAATGAATAGCCGCCAATTGCCTTTCTCTTATAACCGTAGTATCTAGCCCAATTTGATTCTCTGACTCTGCTGGTTCCGTTTGATATTCACTTAACTCTGCCGACGAATCATCATTTCGCACATAGATCCGCCCATCTTTTCCGATAATCAATTGTAAAAAAGGATTTCGAATACTTAAATTATCCGGCATATAATTCAAAGTTACAATATGCCAAAGACCATAAGATATCTCAACATTCGGCAAGCGAACGGCAACGACGCCATCTCCGCGAGTTATAGTCAAATTACGAATACTGATATGAATCAATCCTTCATCTCGCAGTTCCGCACTCAACACGACCGACTCTGCTTGAATTCCCAATCCAGACTCAGCAGGAATGATACGAGCAGCCAACTCCGGCAACATATCCTTCATTTCAATCGGTTCGGTATATAATCTCCAGAAAGCCAATCCGCCGACAACAATAACAAAAGCAATAACCGTTTCAACCGTGCGGATGATAACTTTTAAGGTTCCTTTTGAAAATCGTCCCGCTCGCCTTAACATACAACCTCTACTCGGCTACTCCCATCATAATAAAGAAACAGATACATCCCGATAAAATCGGAACAATACCCCATGACAAAATAATACGTCCTAAAACAGAAAATCGCAAGCCATAACCACCTTTGGACAAAGAAATTCCGACGATAGATCCAATAATCGTACTTGATATCGGAATCGGAACCAATGGAAATAAAGGGAAATGAAGTAATGTCATCATATGTCGCAAATATTGTGACGTAAAAAGAAACATCGTCAAAGCTGTTCCCGTCATAACAACAAAAGCCTCGCTCGGAGACAAAGGAAATAAGCCATTACTCACGGTTTTAATAACGGCTTTATCCGCCATCCAACACCCCAAAGCCACGAACAAACAAACGATCAAAACCAACTTATTTGGCACCCCCTCCACCACGGAAAGATAAGGTGCAGTAATCGTCCCGATATTATTTGCCCCCAGCGAATATGAAGCCAAAATCCCCGCGCCAATCAACCCAACACGAACAAAAGCATCACGCGTAAATAAAGAGATGGGATATCTTCTCAATATCGTGCGAAATAGTCTCATAACGCCCCATCCGATAAAAGCCGCCAAAAAGGGAGCAATAAACCATGATCCAACCATTTTTTGAATAACATACAAATCCATATCACGTCCCGAATACAGATTCCAACCGATTAAAGAGCCAATAGTCGTTTGAGCAATAGAAGCCGGTATAGCTAATCGAGATGACAACTCCAAAACAACAGCAGCAGATAAACACACAATAAAAGCATCTGACACTGAAGTCAATTCACTCAAGCGAAGAACACTGGAAGTTGTTGCCTGCCCGCTAAAAAAAGCGCCCAAAAAAATAAAGATAATAGATAATATAATTGCTGTTTTCAATGATATCATTCGGGTTCCGACAGCAGTTCCGAACAAATTACTTAGGTTATTTCGTCCCAAGCTCCAGCCCAAAAACAACGCTCCGATAAAAAAGATTAAGCTCATATCTCGTGTTTCACCACAAAAACAGACAAGACATCAGCCATATCCTCGGCCATGTCAGATATTTTTTCAATACTATAAATAAACTCTTTTAATTGCAACTGCCTAGCCAGCGGTAATTTCAACTCTTGAAAGACTTGTTGCTTTAAATTCATAGCCAATAAATCGACCTGATGCTCTAAAACATACACCTGTTGGATAAAATCAGAAGCAGACATCCCCCCCAGAACAGCCTTTAAACCAGACATCATTGCACTGACGCAGTCAATGTTGACACGGATCATTTGCTCTAAGTTTTCTTTTAGAGCAGTCGGTATTTTCGGACGTTCAACAGACATTAAAATCAAGTCTGTTTCATACTTATTGATAATTTTATCACATCCCTCAATCATACGTAAAATATCCGACCGCATATCCGGCAACAACATTTGAACATAGAGCTGGCTTTCAACATCACGACGCAAACTGTCATTTTCGGCTTCCAAAGCACTTACTTTAGCTTTCAAATCTAAAAACTCATCCTTGACCCCATTGGCAAAATACGTTTCCAAAGCCCGTGTAAACAAAAAGCCGCTTTGAATAATATTCATCAGAAAGGTTGTAATTTTACCCTCTAATTCCCGCGTTTTTTTAAACAGGACAAGCTCGCTCATTCTTCCTCCTTGTTTCCGTTTGCCAATCCGGCCAGAGAGGCCCGCATAAATCCATCTAGATTTCCATCCAAAACACCGGCCGTATCCGATGTTTCAAAACCGGTTCTCAAATCTTTGACCATCTGATACGGTTGCAAGACATAGGAACGAATCTGATTTCCCCAACCGTTATCTCCTTTAGCCGCCTCAACAGCGCCCTGAACCTCGCGACGTTTTTGCAATTCCCGTTCATACAAGCGCGCTTTTAACATTCGCCAAGCTTCATCTCTGTTAGCAAATTGACTGCGTTGTGTTTGACAAGCCACAACGATACCGGTCGGGATATGAGTAATACGGATAGCACTTTCGGTTCGGTTAACATGCTGCCCACCGGCACCGGAAGCACGATACAAATCAATACGACAATCAGCAGGATTGATATTGATATCTATCGAATCATCAACGGCGGGATAAACCCACACCGAGGCAAAGCTGGTATGACGTCTGGCATTTGCATCAAAAGGAGAAATCCGCACCAAGCGATGAACACCGGATTCATATTTCAACCAACCGTAAGCATTTAGTCCCACGACCTTAATTGTAGCCGATTTAATACCGGCTTCTTCACCTTCACTTTGTTCCAAGAGCTGAACCTTATAACCGGCTCGCTCCCCCCAACGCATATACATGCGCAAGAGCATATCTGCCCAATCCTGAGACTCTGTTCCACCGGCACCGGCGTGAATTTCCAAGAAGGCATCATTTTTGTCTCCCTCTTGAGACAAAAGGCTTTCCAATTCGGCCCGTTCCACGTCTTCAGCCAACGCCTCAAAAGCGGCGGTAGCTTCTTCAGCCAGATCAGATTCCCCCTCTGCTTCGGCAAGCTCTATCATTTCGTAAGTATCGTTGATTTGCCTTTCCAAATCCCGAACGCGATCCAGAGCGGCAACAAGAGTATTTCGCTCTGTCATTAGTTTTTGAGCTTTTTCAGGATTATCCCATAAATTCGGATCAGCGGTCAAAGCATCTAATTCTTCACGTCTTAAACAGGCATTATCCCAGTCAAAGACGCTCCTTCAGCAGATGAACTGCTTTTTTGTATTTATCATGTAGAGTCAAAACTTCGGATTTCATTAATTTCTCCTATTTGAATCGTTAGTATAAACCGCCCATATCCGGCGCATCATCATCTTCTCGGATGGTAATATCCTGACCGACGATTTTTGTCGGCCGACTTAAATCCGTTCCTTGTCGGAAAGCCTCCATAATTACATTCTTATCCCCTGGTTCAGCCGGCTTTCCGGTTGTTGCATTCACCCGAACCAGTTGAACGGAAGGCGGGATACGGAACGGAATATCGGCTTTATCTTTCAAAGCCTCTTTCATAAAATCTCTAAAGATAGGACCGCTGACAACACCACCGGTATCGTTCGGGCCCAAAGTTCTGGGTGTATCAAAGCCGACCCAAACACCGGCGACCAGGTCAGGAGAAAATCCGACAAACCAAGCATCAAAACTATCGTTACTTGTTCCGCTTTTTGCTCCCAATGTTTTCTTTAAGCTTTTAGCCACACGACCGGTTCCGCGTTCCACAACACCCGACAAGATATTGACCATTTGATAAGCACTGGCCGGATCCTGAATTTGCTCTCGCTCATCGGGAACGTCCGGCTTCATATCCGGAGAAGCCGTTTCACCGACACACCCCGAACAAACCCGCGTATCTTTTTTATAAATAGTCTTTCCATCTCTGTCTTGAATTCGGTCAATCAAAGAGGGAGTTATTTTTTTACCGCCGTTGACAAGCATACCGTAGGCAGCAGTCAACCGCATCAGAGTCGTTTCACCGGCGCCCAAAGCGGTCGCCAGAACCGGTTCTAATTTGTCCGAGATACCGAACTTTTCACCATAAGCCAAGATTTTACGCATACCGATAGCCTGAGCCAATCGGATGGTCATCAAGTTTCTTGATTTTTCGATACCGACTCGCAGTGTGGTCGGGCCATAGAAAATCTTGCTGTAGTTTCTGGGCTTCCATTTTGTACCGTCTGGATTTTCCATCACCAAGGGAGCATCTAAAATCAAACTAGAGGGTGTATATCCGGAATCCAAAGCAGCCAGATAAACGAACGGTTTAAAGGACGACCCCGGCTGCCGCAGAGCCTGCATAGCGCGATTAAATTGACTTTTTTGGAAAGAAAAACCGCCCACCATAGCCAAGACACGACCGGTATGAGGGTCTAAGGCGACCAGAGCCCCTTCCGCCTCAGGCACCTGTCGTAATAAGTAAGAGCCATCTTTTTTCTTTGGTTCGACATAAATCAAATCATGAACAGCCAAGACATCGGCCGGCTTTTGAACTTTCTGATTACTGATTCGCCCCTCACCCAAGGCATGTCTTGCCCAAGACAAATCGGCCAAAGAAATGGTTCCTGTTTTTCCGTCCTTTAAAAGCAGAATTGCCTCTTTGTCATTAAGCTCACGAACTAAAGCGTATTGCCACCCTTCGGGCACATAAGCCGGCACTTCATGAGAAGTTAAAAATGCTTGTCCGGCCTCAATGGTTTCAAACTTTCCGACCGGTCCTCGCCAACCATGTTTCCGATCATAAGCCAGCAATCCGTTTTGCAGAGCCTCGGTTGCTGCCTTTTGAAGAACGGGATCTAATGAGGTTCGGATGAACAAGCCGCCGTTATACATAGCCTCATCACCATAGTTAGCGGCGACGAAGCGACGAACTTCCTCGGCATAAAAGCCGGCACCAGCCAAGACATCATTTTCCCGAGCCACCATTTGAATGGGTTCTTGAGAAGCGGTAGCAGCCTCTTGATAAGTAATATATCCCTCTTCAGCCATTCGGCCCAAAACCCAGTTCCGACGTTCAATAGCTGCCTCTTTACGCCGAACGGGGTGGTAATTATTCGGTCCTTTTGGGAGAGCCGCCAAGAAAGCCATTTCACCGATTGTCAGCTCATCCATCGATTTGTTAAAGTAGTTCAAAGCAGCGCTGGCAACACCGTAAGATCCGATACCCAGATAGATTTCATTCAGATAGAGCTCTAAAATATGGTCTTTTGTAAAGGTCTGCTCCATTTTACGAGCCAGCAAAGCCTCTTTTATTTTACGCGACAAAGATTGTTCCGACGTCAACAAAAAGTTCTTAGCCACTTGTTGCGTAATTGTTGAAGCACCCACCATTCGTCGCCCTTTTCCGATATTTTTGATATTGATCAGAACGGCTCTGGCCAAGCCGGTTAAATCAATTCCGCCATGCGTATAAAAGTTTTTATCTTCCGCAGCGATAAAAGCGGAACGTAACATTGGGGGTATTTTATTGACGGGGACAAAGATACGTTTTTCCGTAGCATATTCCGCCAGCATAGAGCCATCTGCAGCATACAAACGACTTGTAATTTGGGGTTGATAAACGGCTAATTGTTGATAGTCAGGCAAATCCATTGAATAGTGTAATACGACAACAAAAACAACGGCGGCCATCAAAAAGCAACCGAAAAAGAACAAACTCATCAACGTTGACAGTAAACGCATTTTTATCCCTATATTTCAAACTGTTTTTAAGATACCTTTTTTTTCTGAAAAATTCAAGTTTTTTTTAATGCACAAAGCACCCGATGATATTCGGTTCTTGACAGTTTTCGGGAAAATTGTTATGATGATTTTCGTTATGAGATTAGTAATACAACGCGTCAAAAAATCATCTGTTACCGTCAACGGTCAAGTTGTCGGAGAAATCGGGCAAGGCTTTTGTGTTCTTGTCGGTATAGCCCCTGATGATACGGAACAGATTTTGGATAAAATGGCCGACAAATTAACACATCTGCGTGTTTTTGAAGACAGTGCCGGAAAAATGAACTTATCCCTACTGAATATCCAAGGCTCTGCTTTAATTGTTTCGCAGTTCACATTGTTAGCAGATTGTTCAACCGGTCGACGCCCGTCCTTTACGGGTGCAGGAGATCCTATCAAAGCACAGGAATTATATGATTTATTTTTAACGAAAGTTGCCGCTTATGGTGTTCCCGTAGCTCATGGTGTATTCGGGGCGGATATGCTTGTGTCCATAGAGAATGATGGGCCGGCAACATTTATTTTGGAAAGCGCTCAAAAATGACGGAAAACGAAATATCATCAGATATGTCTGCTTTTGAAAAGCAAGCACGGGAAAATCTGTCGCTATCCCCCAAAAAGATGGCAACATTTTTAAAGCAGGCACAAGCCCTACGCCGCAATTTAAAACTACGTCAGAAACAACGGAAAGAAAGACAAGAAAATGGATGCATTCAAGATAAACGGGGGTAAAAAGCTCTCGGGAACGGTTCAAGTCAAAGGGGCCAAAAATGCGATTTTACCGCTGATGGCAGCAGCATTGCTGACAGACGAACCGGTCGTTCTGCATAATATATCTTATCTATCCGATGTGGTTGTCCTGTCCGAGTTATTGGCCAGTATGGGGGCATCTGTCACCCACGCTTCGGACACATTGGTTATTCAAGCGAACGCCTTAACCGGAACAACGGCAGCCTATGAGTATGTGTCCAAGATGCGAGCAGCCTTTTGGGTTCTCGGCCCGTTACTGGGACGCTTTGGACAAGCCAGTGTATCCCTTCCCGGAGGATGTGCGATTGGAGCGCGACCGGTCGATTTGTATATCAAAGCGCTACAAGAGATGGGGGCGGAAACGCATATTGAAAACGGCTACGTTCACGCGACCGGACCACTGCATGCAGCCGAAATCTTTTTTCCGAAAATCTCCGTCGGGGCGACACACAACACGATTATGGCGGCCGTTTTAACACCGGGAACAACGATTATTCATAATCCGGCATTAGAACCCGAAGCGATTGATTTAATCAATTTATTGCGAAAGATGGGAGCCAACATTCAAGGGGTTGGGACAAAGACATTAACAATTACAGGTGTTTCGAAATTACACGGAGCCGTTCACACAGTTATTCCGGATAGAATTGAAACGGCAACATTTGCGGTTGCGGCAGCCGTCACAAAGGGAAAGATTTTCATTCAAGGTGGCGACATCAACTTAATGGAATCCGTAGCCGATTTACTACGGCTCAGCAATGTTATACTTCGGCAGACAGAGCGCGGATTAGAAGTGAATGCCGAGCACGCTGTTTTAAAGAGCACACCGATTGAGACAGCAGAATACCCTGGATTTCCGACAGATGATCAGTCGCTCATGACGACTCTTTTATCTTTAGCCGATGGCCGAGCCTTAGTCACGGAACACATTTTTGAAAACCGCTTTATGCATGTCCCCGAACTGATTCGTATGGGTGCCCATATTCAAATAGTTAATAATCAAAGTGTATTAATTACAGGTGTTCCTGAATTATCCGGAGCGATTGTAACATCATCTGACTTACGTGGGGGTGTTGGATTAGTATTAGCAGCCTTAGCGGCAAAGGGAGAAAGCATTGTTCAACGAATCTATCACATTGATCGGGGATATGATCATCTGGAAACAAAGCTATCATCACTGGGTGCCGACATTAAACGCATTAAATTATAACCCTATCTATAATCCTTTACTGACGGTGTATTCAACCGTTCCGGTATCGCACGTTTCCAACACTTCTATATGGTTAGCAGATAAGGATGCGGCACGACGGCATACACCTTCTTTCAATCCCGTTAATTTAATATGAATAGCACGATATCCATTCACTGTTTGTTGAGTCACTTGACATCCGGCATTGCTCGGCAATAAATCCTGAATACCGGTAGCCGATTCGGAACTGCCTTTTAAATCAGCATAATTTCTGCGGGATAAGAACAAAGCGCTTTCCTGCAAAACGGCTTGAGAAATGCGATTTCCCTGAAAATAGTCGGATGCCATACCAAAGGCCCCCAAACCAACTAAAGCCAAGACGCTAATAATCACAACAACACCGAACATTTCAACCATTGTCCGTCCGGCCTCATTTTGTTTTCCCTCGCTTTTCCTATAAATAATTTGTTGCTCCATCATGTTATTGACCTTTCTTACCTATCAGATAGTCTTCAAGATAGCACACACGCACAAACAAAGTCAAGATCTGAAAAAAACACGCCGATAAGAATCAGCGTGTTTTCAAAGACATCAGTATTTATTCAATATCGTCTTTTTTGCGAGCTCCCCAAAAATACTCCAACACTTCTTGGAAGAACACATATAGCAACGGAACAAAGAAGATACCGATGAACGATGCAGTAGCCAATCCGCCAAAGATAGACGAACCGATAGCTTGTCTGGCCATAGCACCGGCCCCCGTTGCAGTAACCAACGGAACGAATCCCATCAAAGACGAAAACGCCGTCATCATAATCGCGCGGAACCGCATATGAGCACCGTTCACGGCAGCCTCTCGAATAGGAACGCCCTCTTTTTCATGCTGATCTTTTGAGAACTCAACCAACAAGATAGCATTTTTAGCCGCCAACGCGATTAGCACGATTAAGCCAGCCTGAGCATACAAATCATTGGTAATGTTTCTAAAGAAGAGCATAGCAATAGCGCCACAGAAACCGACGATAATTGAAATCATCACCGACAGCGGCAACATCCAGCTTTCATACAAGGCGACCAAGAACAGGTAAGCAAACAAGAAAGCCATGCCGAACAGCAAGATAATCGTGTTACCAGCCTCTTGCTCCTGTAAAGCCATACCGGTCCACTGATATTGATATCCGTCCGGCAACATTCTGGCAGATATTTCCTCCATTGCGGCCATAGCCGTTCCGGATCCCTGTCCGTCAGCGGGAGAGCCTGTGATTTTGACAGAGCGATAATTATTATACCGTTGAATGGATTGAGCTCCGATAGTTCGTTCAACCGTCACCAAAGACCGCAACGGAACCATTTCACCCTTATCATTTCGGATATTGATTTTAAAGATATCATCCAAAGTCCGACGTTCCATAACGTCCCCTTGAACATTCACCTCCCAGACCCGTCCGTACAGGTTAAAGTCATTAACATACGTTCCGCCCAACATTGTTTGCATTGTCGCAAAGATATCGGATATAGACACGCCCAAAGCATACGCCTTCTTTCGATCAATATTCAGCTTAACGCGGGGCGAATCGACCGTATAGAACGTCATAACGCGTTGCAATCTGGGATCTTTATTGGCCTCTGCAATCAGCTGATTAGCAACGCTCAAAATTTGCTCCGGAGAATCTCCCCGCGTGCTTTGCAAGATGTATTCAAAGTCCGAGGTCATACTAATACCGGAAATAGCCGGCATATTAAAGGGGAAGATTCTAGCCTCTTTAATATCCGCTGTTTTAGCATACAATTTTGAAATGATGCTGTTCACATCTTGCCCTTTTCCCTGACGTTCTTCATACGGTTTTAAGTGCAACACGAAAAAGCCGTTACTGGACGACTGAACACCGGACATAATACCATATCCTGTAATCGCCATGTAGGCATCAATTTCCGGAATGGTCTTAACGCGCTCGGCAACGACTTTCATCAGCTCATTTGTCCGATTCCAAGACGTTCCGGAAGGCAGTTGAACCTCCATCATAAAGGCCCCCTGATCTTCTGCGGGCAAGAAGCCACTTGGCGTATTGTTAATCAGCCAATAGGACATATAGGCAAACAAAGCCATCACGACCAAAATACCTTTTGAAAAAGGAATAATCCGTTTTACGGAACCCGAATACACATTTCTGGCCTTGTCAATCCATTCCATAAAGATTTGAACAATACGGAAAGGCTTTTGATTCGGTCGCATAACGATTGTAGCGATAGCAGGACTTAATGTCAGCGAGTTAATCCCCGAGATAACCATAGCTGCAGCGATAGCAATAGCGAATTGGCGATACAGCAAACCGGAGATACCGGGGGTAAAAGCGACCGGAACGAACACAGCCAACAACACCATTGTAATAGCGATAATGGGGGCTGTAATTCGATCCATAGACTTTTTAACAGCCTCGGCCGGCTTCAAGTTCGGATGTTCCTGCATCATTGTTTCAACGTCTTCGACGACAACGATAGCATCATCAACCACGACGCCGATAGCCAGAACCAAGGCGAGCAGAGAAATAGTATTCGCCGTCACGCCGAACAAACCCATTCCGATGAAAGCGCCGATTAAAGAAACCGGAATAGCCAATGTCGGAATAATCGTAGCCCGCATAGTCCCCAAGAACAGGTATGTAATCAGAACGATTAAGATGAAAGCCTCAATAATCGTCTGGAAAATTTCCTGCAAAGAGGATTCAACGAATTGAGCGGTATTAAACATGGCAGCGACATGGAAGTCGGAAGGCATTTTTTTCTGCAGTTCAACCATTTTAGCCGAAACACCGGCGGCAACGTCCATAGCGTTAGACCCCGGCGTCTGGAAGATAGCAAAACCAACAGCCGGATGCCCGTTATAAGAAGCTTCCATTGCCTGAGACTTCACCCCCAATTCAACCCTAGCCACATCTTTCAATAACAAGAAGGATCCGTCTGTATTAGCCCGAATAACGATTTCTCCGAATTCTTCAGGAGTCGTCAAACGACCATCCGTTGTTAAAGAGAACTGGAATTCCTGATCGTCCGTGGTGGGCATAACACCGATACGTCCCAAGGAAGCCTGTAAGTTTTGACTTTTAATAGCGTTCAAAATATCATTCGTTGACAACTTCAAACTTTTCAATTTGTCATTGTTCAACCAGATACGCATACTGTAATTTTGGGTAGAAAACACGAACACATCACCCACGCCATGCGTTCTGGCCAACTCATCTTTGACGTTAATCAAAACATAGTTCGTCAGATAAGCGGAATCGTGCTCCGGATTCTGGGACGAAATCGTATAAACCTGTAACATAGAACCGGTTTTAGAACGAACGGTCACACCCTGTTGAATCACTTCATCCGGCAACAAGCTCTCAACGGTTTTCAAGCGGTTTTGAACATTCACGGCAGCGATATTCGGATCCGTACCGACCTCAAAAGTAACCGTCAAATCATATGATCCATCATCCGAGCTGGTCGAGCTCATATAAAGCATATCTTCCACGCCGTTAATCGCCGATTCGATTTGTTGAGCCACCGAAGACTCGACAACATCGGCACTAGCGCCGGGATAGGTTGCCTTTACAGATACGGAAGGCGGAACAATATCAGGATACTGCTCCACCGGCATAGAACTTAAAACCAACATACCGGCCATAACGATGACCAGAGAGATCACCGTCGCCAAGCGAGGCCGTTTAATAAAAGCGTCTGCAATCATACTACAACCTCTCCTTATTGAACCGGAACGGGATCAACCGTCATTTGAGGGGCTATTTTTTGGAAACCCGCCACGACCAACGTTTCTCCGCCTGTCAACCCACTTTCGATAACCACGTCAAAATTCGGCAGTTCCAATCCTGTTTGAACAGCTTGCTTAACAATTTTGTTATCGGCATCAACCAAATAAACAAAAGCACCGGACATATCCCGTTGAACGGCTTTCATCGGAATGACAATTTTATCAATCGGATTAATTCCCTTCAAATTGACACGTCCATACTGTCCTGAGATTAAGCGATGATCCGGATTCGGGAAAGAAGCTTTCATTTTCAAGGTATTCATAGCTTCATCCAAAGCGACGTCAATAAAGTTAATTTGACCCTTATTGGGATAAACCCGACCATCTGCAGCAATAAAGACAGCCTCTGTATCCGTTTCCTTTCCAAATAAATTCTGCAACATCAACAACTGATTTTCACTGACCGAAAAGACAGCATCAATCGGATCAATGGAAACGATTTCAGCCAAAACACCGGATTCGGGACCAATTAACTCGCCGACAGAAAAAGTCGTTTCACCGATTTTACCATTCATCGGAGCAACAATCGTTGTATATTCCAAATCCTTTTTAGCCAAATCAAGCAAAGCCTTCATTTCGGCAACCGTTGCGACAGCAGAATCATTAGCAGCCTTTGCCTCATCCAATTTTGCCTCTGATACATCTTTCGTCTTAAACAGCGTTTTTGTTCTATCATATTGAGCCTTTGCATTAACGGCGCTGGCCTTTGCTTTTTCCAAATTAGCTTCAGCCTGACGAACTTGAGCCTCAAAGTTAACCTTTTCGATTAAGAAAAGCGGTTGTCCCTTACTGACCATATCGCCGTCTTCAAACAGCTGTTCCTGTAAAAAGCCCGTTACCCGAGCGCGCAAGCCAACTTTATCTTTAGATTCAATTTTAGCGACGAAACTGGCCTCAGGATTGATTTTTTGCATTTTCACAGTAATAACATCAACCGCTTGAGTTGGTCTTTCCGCCTGTGTTTGATTTTGGGTAGAGATCCAATACTGATACCCGACATATCCGCCCCCGATTAAAACCAGAGCAGCCACGCCCCAAAGAATACTTTTCTTCATACAACGCTCCTTTACTTAATAATTTGTTAATCTTTCACTGTATAGCATTTTTTTTAAATAAATGCTAGCATTTTTTCAAAAAAAGATGCTATATTAAAGAAAACAGGCTTAAATTATAAAGGAATAGAAGCATGAGTTCACCGATTGAAATTTCGCTAGAACGAGGATCCGGCCTTCTGGAGCGAGAGCAAAAATATCAACTGAATTCAACAAAGCCCGGCAAAGTCGCCTCGGCATTTTTGTCCGAAAACGAACAAGGAACGACACGCGTCTTTGTTGCCGGAGGCTCTCGCTCCGGAAACAGAAAAGTTTATGAGCAAGAAGCCTTTCGCTTAGGACAAGAAATCGGCCGTCATAATTACCGACTTGACTTCGGACTTTCATCCCGAGGCATTATGGGGGCCGTTGCACGAGGTGTTTTAGATACATGGGCGCGAAAAGGGCGTCGCTCACAAACCCCGATACATGCTGTTACGACAAAAGAATATCTTGCACTTTACCAAAGTGACGAAGTCATAGATCAGGTTTCTGACATCATTGTAGCTCACACACTGGAAGAACGAAAACAACAGCTTTTAAATGCCGATTTTGTTATTTTTACTCCCGGCGGTGTCGGAACACTAGATGAATTATCCTATGACTGTGTAGCCATGCAAGATGGTTTTTTGGATTTCAAGCCATTTATTCTTTTCAATACAGAGGGCTTTTTTCATCATCTGTTAGAGTATTTAAAAGACATTCATCAAAAAGGCTTTTCCGATCCGATGCCGTTCATTGTTGTAGATAATAGTCTGGAAGCAGGCATAGCCTTTGAGATGCTGGGACGATACTATCACAAAATGGATAAAATGCAGGCACGTGAAACCGTTGAACACATCATTTACGACCTACCCTATGTTATTGAACAAAAGACGATATGCCCGCACAAAAGTATTTCCGATATTTTAGATGAAAAAGATATGATTTTACAAGGGACGGGAAAAACAAGGAAGCAAAAACTGACTCAACAAATAGAAAGCGCATACCTCAATAAGGAAATTGAACGCATGTATAATCGTCTCGCCAAATCGGGACGGGATACAGCAGCCGTCAGTTACAAATTAAGCTCTCTCAAAAGACGTTCTGTCCGCCGAAAAGGATAAGTTATATGGACTTTGTTAATTTGCCGATACTGCTTTTTGGACTTTTACTCGGAGTCAGTGTTCTGACCAGTTTAGTTTCTCTCCGAATCGGCATACCTTTAATTTTGATATTTTTGTGTATCGGTGTCATAGCGGGCATTGGTGGTTTTGATATGTTAGAAACCCTACAAAGACCCCGCATTTGCTTTTTTATCGGTTCATTGGCGTTAGCCTTAATTTTATTTGACAGTGGTTTTCAAACAAAGATGAAGAACTACAGATTAGCCAACCGTCCCGCCATTTTACTAGCAACAGTCGGCGTTGTTTTAACAGCGCTTTTAACGACACCGTTTGCAAAAGAGGTTCTCTCAATCGGATGGTTGCCGGCTTTTTTACTTGTCGCCATCATCAGCTCCACCGACTCGGCCGCTGTTTTTTTTCTGCTACGATCACAAGGGATTAGATTACGAGAAAAAGTCAAGGCAATTCTAGAGGTAGAATCCGGAGCCAACGATCCGATGGCAATTTTCCTAACCGTTTCGTGCATTACCTTGATTCAACACCAAGCCAGTGGCACCCCAACATCTTACTGGATGTTGACGCTTTTATTTTTGGGACAACTGCTAATCGGTGGCGGCGTAGGCTATCTACTCGGAAAAGCGATACCTTTTTGCGTCAATCATGTCAAACTGGAAACCGCTCTATATCCTATATTTGTTCTCAGTCTGACCCTATTCGGATTTGCTTTAACAAATATGCTGGGCGGTTCCGGATTTTTAGCCGTCTATATTGCCGGTTTACTAAGCGGGAACAGCACGATACAAGTGCACAATCAAATATCCAAGTTTCAACAAACAATTACATGGCTTTCTCAAATCACCATGTTTACCTGCCTCGGACTCTTTGTCACCGTATCGGGACTAGAGCAATATTGGAAGCCGGCACTTCTTTTAGGATTTGTTTTAATGCTTGTTGCACGACCGGTTATGGTGTGGAGTATCTTATCATTTTTCAAGAGCTATTCAAGCACCGAAAAAAACTTTATTTCGTTTGTCGGTCTACGCGGAGCCACTTCTATTTTATTAGCCCTAACCCCGATTGTCTACGGACTACCGTTTGCGGATCAATTTTTCAACACTATTTTTGTGATGGTTTTGCTCAGTCTGTCTTTGCAAGGTTTTTTAATACCGCTAGTAGCACGCCTGTGCCACGTAACCGTTCCGCAAACAACACTCCCGCCGGCGGTTGCCGAGGTAGATTTACCCGGACTTGCCGACAGTTCCCTGGTTTTGTATCAACTAACAGCACAAAGTCCGGTAGTCCTCGGCACTCCCGTTCCCCGTTGGGCGAACCCCGCTTTGGTTGTGCGTAACGGCATAGCCTATTCTTCGGGAACCATTCGCAAACAGCTCAAAGAAGGGGACAAAGTATATGTTTTTCTCCCCTCAGCCAGTCGCCGATTAGAATTAGATCATCTTTATGGCGACGGAAACGATACGGATACGGTTGATCCGCGAGATATATTCGGCGATTTTCCGATATCGCCCGAAACGACATTTGGAGAGTTAGTCTCCTTATACGGCATTCACGTTCCAAAAGATTTGTTGAGCACCGCCATCTCTGCATTTATGAAACAAGAATTCACAGACATAGAAGTCGGAGATCGTCTTGCGGTAGACAAAGTCGAGCTTGTTGTTCGTGGCTTGAAAGAAGGTCTTCCGACCAGCTTGGGCCTGGATATTGACCCGACCCGCCAACGCTCATTCTACGCCAAAACACGCATTATGAAAACCGAACTTCATAAAAATATTGACAAAGCAAGCAAATCTGATATAATTGAAGAATAAATTATGATTAAGGAGGATTCTATGAGCGACAATAAATTCAATGCAGAGGAAATCATTGAGGAGGAAACAATCATTCATCGGAGACGCGTTCAACGCACAGCCAATCCCGAGGTTAGTTTGACCCAAGGGGAAGATCCATTGATTGTTGATGCAACATCCGTCAGGACTGTTTCTTCAGAGTCAACTCAAGATACGACAACGGCTTCCTTACCGCCAACCCAAAACGAAACAACAGAACGACGTCAACGGATGCCGCGCTTGCCGTCACTCAAAACACCCGATCAACAGAGATTAACCAAGATTTTCAACCTGACACACGGAACAGTCGGTCGTGCGGTTGATATTTCGGATGTGTCTGATTTCGCACACACAAAAACATTGGCGACATTGGCTTATGCTCTGACACATGAAAAATCAATAACAAAGGCAGCAACAAACGACTTATTCCTACAAGCGGTGCAAACACTATACCGTCTACCGTCCGGACAAAAAGTTCCGACATCGGTTTTAAGACGAGACTGGAATGAATCATTATTTGAACTGGTTGAACGCCGTCCTTTGATTCGCGCCGATTTATCCTCGGCAGAATCTCGGGGGTTGACCGCCGTATCACAAATCAAGGGGATTCCGGCTCGCTTTATCCTGATTGAGGAAGTTCAAGAATTATTGGAAACAACACCACAAAACTTGTTTTCCAACATTTATCGGAAACGGCATGCCGGCAAAGAGGCTCAAGATATAGAAGCGGTTTTTCATGATGTAGAGGTTCAACGCTATTATCGGGCTTTGCGTCGAATCAACGGACAAGGAATAGAACAAAGCTGGCAAGCTTTTAAAGAGGATTGGAACACCCCCATTTCCCAAGTTGTCTTAAAACCGGCATTACAATCGGATGAAAGTCTACAAGAAATGCGTCGCAAGATGGCGGATCTAAATGAACAAAAATCCAAGTGGACACAAGATAATAAAGAGTTGCGAGAACAGTTGTTCAAGCCAATTCCGACAACAGCGGGGGGCAAGACGCTTAAAAAATTAATGGAAGAAAATGCGGCTCTTCAAGATCGAACAGAAACGGAGAAAGCCGTTTGGGCACAGCGAAATAATATGCTTCGACAACAGCTGAATCAGCCATCTGTCAAGCAGGGTAAAAACGCAACCATTGCCGAAATGAAAGCGGAAAATGCGACACTGAAAGAAACATTAAATAAAGCACAACAAGGAATTGTACGCTCTATCGTTCATAAGAATGAAAAGGAAGCAGTCAATAAGAAACAAGCAGAGATTCGCTTTTTAGAGGAAAATCGTGATAATCACACACCATCCTCCTATATTCCTGCCGGCATGCCGACAGTCTTTGATGTTGATACGACATGGGCAGAGATGGATCAAGAGGAAGAACAAGCACGTTTATCCGCAATGGAACAAGAACGGGACAATCATGATATGATGGATTTCATTCCGAATGCCATGGATGACGGACGCTTTGATTTAGATGCCGTTTGGGCAGAAATGGATCAAGAAGAAGCATTAAACAAACGGATTGATGAATTAAATAATCAAACCATTGTTCCGGAAAGTGCCGCTCAAAATCTGACAAGTTTAGAGTTCCGCAATATTCACGACTATCAGGATATAGAGGAAGCCTTAAAGAGAAAAGTGCAACAAAGACAGGATAGCGTTCAACCACAGCCGGAACCTCAGCCCGAGCCACAGCAAGAGATTCAGCCCGAGCCACAACCGGAACCTCAGCCCGAACAAGATCAAATACAATATGCTGATGAAACGTTACGTCAGTATTATGAAACGGAAATCTATCGTAACGCGTTATTCAAAGCAACAGATTATGAATCTGAAGGAGATGACAAACAAGATTTTGAACACTTTTGCCACTATTGGAAAAAACCGTTCAAGACATATTTATCGGAACAACAGATTGGGACAACCGAACGAGATGCCTACAATGATAAGTCGCTGGTCAAGTTAAACGATCTACTCCGCGGAAAAAGCCCCTCCATATTAGGACCGGTAGCATTCCACAAGAACTATGATAAAACAATGGGGGACATTATTTTAAGTGTTCCGTTGAATCAAAGAAGCTCTTTAATGAAATTTGCCGCACTTTCTACTGCGGCAGGTATAATCGGCTTATCTACATTGGTAGCCTTTTTTGGATTTGGTAAAAAAGATAGGAAAGATAATCAATCTACCCAATTACCTCCCGTTCATATGGTTGCCGATGCAGACAAGGAACAAGAAGACGAAACAAAACCGGCACCGGAAGTTGTTCGTGTTACAAAACCGATCACTCGGGTTGCATCACCCACTCCCTCGGGAACAATCCGATACAGCAATCCGACGACAGCACGCGCATGGACACCTATGCCTCGTATGTCAGGCACCCGCTTAGTGCAAGCCAATTGGACGGCATTTCCGTTAACAGGTCGGAATAGACATATTCCCGTCGGCGGAAAAGACCAAGTTATTATTCAAAATGAATATAGTTTTTTCTTGGAAACGATGAAGCGAAATAATGTCGGAATCAGCGATGCCATCGGAAATAAATTAGCACGCAATCAAATAGCGGGACCACGTATTTCCGTATATACTGTGGACGGAATTGTTATTGATCGATTTACCGTTGATAATATGGTTGCTTGTGCCGATATGATTGATAATTACAGACATAACATGAAATCCGTTTTATCAGGCATGACTCCAGCCCAACAAATACGCTATATGGAAGCGGTTGGACCATCTATTGGGTTCTCAACGCAACAGCAAGAAACTTGGCAGGCTATGAACCCGAATGAAACGGCATTAGCACTTAAGACTATTTCTCAAGATATTCAGGACAGACGTTTATCTAATCCGAATTTGTCTTTGTTTGATGCAACCGTTGGGGCATTATCTGATTTTAGAAACCTTCATCCGGAAAATAAATCCCTATCTTTGATCGGATATCAAGTTTTGACTCGCCATCGGGAGGCACAAATCGTCAAGACACAAGGTTCTTCTACCAATGCACCTGATAACAATGCATTGCAACAGTGGCGACTAAAAAATCAACTGCAAGGACGCTCTTGATATCTGGTCAACAGAATACATCTCTTTCAAGGGACACAAAAAAGCGGAGGTTAATCTCCGCTTTTTTTGTGCGACTAACGTTAATAAGATGTCATAATAATATCGGCCGCTCCCTCGGGACAAGAATAGTCACGCCAGGTTCCGTTCAAAGGTTGCACATATTGCCATCCCATTTGTTTCAAAAGTTCGCATCCCCGTTGAGGCACATTTGTCAATGTAATTCTAAAAGTCGCATCATCCTCACGATCAATTTTAATCTGTCCCCATGGCGCGGCAGCCGTTGCGACAGACTCTCCTTCAATACAACCACCATCAAAAATGTCATTTTCACAGATTTGGGTTTTCATTTTATCGGCAGAAGGATATGTTCGCACCCAAGAATATAAATCCGACACACGTTGAGCCGTAGATTCAACCAAATCATAGCTTGCATTAGCGCGATAAGTCTGCATTCCGTAATTCATTGCCGAGATAGAGCCGATAGTTATCATTGAGATCACACTGATAACCGCCAACATTTCAATCAGGCTTCGTCCGGATTCATTTTGAGAAATAGCCATTATAACCTCCTAATAGATTTCAAATAGTTAGTATATTGTTGCATTAAAAAAGCTTTATCAGCGGGAAAGTCCAAATCAACCCATAAACGGCATAAGATTTGCATAGCCTCTTGACGTTTTCTTTCTTTTTTCATTCCCGGCATTAGCTGAATATCCGACAGTGTAACAGGCATTTCCGGCACCTGTAACTGCATACAAGCATCATATTGATTTTTAGATATTTTACCTTGAATCAATCCGCGACATAACAAGAAGCGAAAAACGCGCTCCCCTTTAAATCCGCGAATCAGCTTCAAAGCATGCTCATCTTGAAAAGCGACAGGCTGATCTAATTGTTCCAAAAACGATTTTTGATTTCGCTCTAAGTTCAGATAAGACAAATCCACTCCACGACTCACGATAGCCAAACGTTCTAACAGACCGGCATCCGGATACAAATCCAACAACATTTTAAGTCCGGCAATATCCGGAGAGCGTAAAATATATCTCAAAACATCGACACGAGTCATCCATTCCAAAGTTGTTATAACACGCGGGCTCATTAAAATTTTAAGGAACTCTTTTTTTCGACGTTCTTTAGATACGCAAGACAAGCCCTGACGATGTTTCTGACACAAATCAACGATTTTCGGATCTGGCTCAGGTCCGCCGAAGACGGACCAAAAACGGAAATAGCGATAAATACGAATAAAATCTTCCGGAATACGATCGGCAGGATCCCCAATAAACCGAACAATTTTGTTTTTCAAATCCGCGATGCCCCCAAAATAGTCATAGACATTTCCGTCCAGATCCATAGATAGTGCATTAATGGTAAAGTCACGCCGTCTGGCATCCGTCTCATAGCTATCTGTATAACGAATTGTTGCCTGACTGCCATCAGTCATAACATCCTCTCGCAGAGTTGCAATTTCATACGATTGATTGTCGATAAAAGCCGTCATAATCCCATGCTTTAATGAGGTCGGTATAACACGAATTCCCTCTTTTTTAAGCAACACAGACACTTCATTCGGCTCAATCGGTGTTGCGATATCCCAATCATGAGGCCTTTTATCAGATAAAAAGTCGCGCACACACCCCCCGACCAAACGCATACGTCCGCCCAGTGCCTTATTTATTGTCAAAACAGAAGGAGTCCACAATTCAATCATATTGCCTAGTTTAACGAATAATCACTTGCAATGCAATGAAAAAAACTGTATGATTCCAAAAATGATTATTACAACGACCGAAAAATTGTCTCAGCTGTGTCAAACACTTTCACAAGCTTCTTATATCACACTGGATACCGAATTCATTCGCGAAAAGACGTATTATCCGGTTTTATGCCTGATTCAAATTGCGACGGATAATATAGCCGCTTGCATAGACCCGCTGTCTCCGGATTTAGATTTAAGTCCCCTGTTTAACTTGCTTGAAAAGCCGAATATAGTCAAAGTATTTCATGCAGCCCGTCAAGACATTGAAATTTTTTATCATCTGACCCAAAAAGTTCCGGCACCACTTTTTGATACCCAAATAGCAGCCATGGTTTGCGGTTATGGAGAAAACATCGGCTATCAACAACTGGTACAGGACATAACGGGGACGGTTTTGGATAAATCGCTTCGTTTTACGGACTGGAGTCATCGTCCATTAACAGAGGAACAAATAGACTATGCACTGCATGACGTAACATACCTGCGAGACGTTTATAAAAGCCTTCATCAAACGCTTCAAAAGACAGAGCGTACATCATGGTTATCGGAAGAAATTGCCATTCAAAACGATCCTGCAACGTATGAAGTTGATAATGATATGATTTGGAAGAAGATAAAGACGCCCTTTAAAAAGCCGGCGCAGATACATCTTTTTTCGCGTCTTTGTGCTTGGCGAGAACAAACGGCAAAAGAAAAAAACAAGCCGCGTCGTCATATTTTGAAAGATGATGCTTTGATTGAGCTTGTTGCGACAAAGCCCAAGACGGCAGAGGAGTTATCTCAACTTCGTCATATACCGAACGGTTTTGAGAACAGTCAATTAGGGCACGAGATATTAGAAGTCATCACAAAAGCAGAAGCTGATCCTTCTTCTGCGTGGCCTAAGGACTGGGCACCACCAAAACAGCCAACAGCAACCCAACGAACGGTCCAAGATTTATTCCAGCTGCTATTATCCGTCATAGCAACCGATTTGGGTGTTGCCCCCAAGATTATAGCCACACATGAAGATTTAGCACAATTAGCTCGAGGCAACAATCAAGTTCCGTGTATGACGGGTTGGCGTCGTGAAGTTTTTGGAGAAAAAGTTCTTCTATTTAAACAAGGTCGTTTATCAATTCGTTATAACCCCCAAACACACAAGCCGGAAATTATCCCAGACCACCCCAGAAAATAATTATCCTCATAAAAACCAATAAGCACCCCACACAGAAAGAAACTTAAACAAGCTACTCTTTTTTTTTACTTATGTTCCGGTCAAAAGACAGCTTGTGATACAATCAAGAGCAATATAGGGTCGGATTATGGCGTAATATATCGCTTAATCTATCAAGAAGAACACGCTTAGTTATCCTTTTTCTTAGCAACAAAAATCCCTATCCCGACTAAAAAACCAAGACATATTCCTACACGCCATAATCAGCCCATAAAAAATTATTGTGAGTTCAACCGAATAATACAGTGATTCCCGGAGCAGTTGTTATAGGTGCATCCAAAACCACCGCTTTCATGATTCCATACTTTCATTTCAAACGTCTGATCTTTATTAACGTGAATCGTTTTTTGTTTTCGGGACAAACATTTAAAAACAGATCTATCCCAGTTACCATCAAAGTACATTAGCACACCATCATCAAACTTGAGGCTACAATCCAAAGTATATGATTCCGGATATTTTCCTAAGAAGAATATACGTGAATTCCAATTTCCCCATTCTCGATAACCATATCCCTTTTCCAAATCAAAGCGATCCGTACACACGCCATTACGCCAGAAAGGTTTATCTTTCGGACAACAGTGGGGAGGCAATACCTCTGTATCCCAAGTATGATCTTGTCCATGCTCTAAAATATTCTCCGGCGTGCAAATAAAATCGCCACAATCAGCCTGAGAAGAACACGGAGTTCCCTCTGAGATACAAGCCTGCTTTTCTTCACTCCAAGTTTCAT